>NZ_JBJNMB010000007.1:0-360889 GCF_052168755.1 Serratia sp. CY43202 | reverse complement strand
CGCCTGGCGGTATGTCATCTCGCCTTTTTCGACCTGTTCGACGACAGCCAGTTTAAAGGATAGAGAGTAATCGCGTTGTGTGCGTTTAATATACTGGTTCATCACATTTTCCTCTGTGCATGAGTAAAATGTGTCAACGCTATTCAGGACGGGTCAGGTTTAGCATTGAGGCCGGGCATCCCCCGGCCTTTCTTTTACTGGGGAACCAGCAGCTCCGTCGCCACGATCACCACCACCAGCCCGACAATCACTGGCACCGACGTGCGTTTTACCACGTCGAACGGCGAGATTTTCGCCATGCCGGAAACCGCTACCACCACACCGGAGACCGGTGACAGCGTGCGGCCGAGGTTAGACGCCTGCAGCATCGGGATCACCAGATAGGCCGGATTCACGCCCATCTGCGCCGCCAGTTTCGGGATCAGTTCGACAAACGCATAGAACGGCGCATTGCCGGAACCGGTGGTCATGGCCGCCAGCATGGTGATCACCACCAGCACCAGCATCATGATCAAACCGCCGGTGCCAAACGACTGCGCAAGGCCAATCAGCCCGCTGATAAAGCCGACGGTACTCAGCCCCTGCGCGAAGACACCCGCGGCCACCAGCAACATCACCACGCTGGCAAAAGCATCCGCCATGCCGCGATAGGCTACCTCCAGGCCGCTGAACACTTGTTTGGCGCTGAAGCTGCGCGCAAACTCGATCACGGCCGCCAGCAGCATGCACCCTACCAGCACGGTAATGATGTGCAGCTCCGGCCCCCATTTTCCGTCGAAGATCAGCACGCCAAGGATCGGCGTAAACGGCAATATCGCGTAGAACCCCGGCGCATGCGTTTTGATTTCGCTGACGTCCATGATGTGATGCTGTTCATTGTTCTTTTTGTCGAGGTAGCGCTGCCAGAAAAAGTGCGCCACGGCCATACAGACGATGGCGGCAATCGAGATAGGCAGCGTGGTTTTGAACGCAAAGTCCACCAGCGGCATCTCCGCCGCCTTGGCTGCCAGCACCACGTCGCCGGAGGTTGGTGCCAGAATAATCGCCGCCGGCGAAGCGCAAATGGCCGCCGCCGCCCCGCGGCTAATGCCGACGTTCACCATCAATGGGAACAGCGTCGCCATCAGCAATACGCCGAGGCCGGTGGCGGAAGAGACCGCCAATGACATCAGGCAAGCGACAAAGTATGCCGCCACCATCAGCAGATAAGGCGAGTTGATCATCTGCAACGGGCGCGAGGCCAGCTTGACCACCACGTCGTTAGCGCCGATATGCGTCATGTACGCGGCAAAGCCGCACAGCATCATGATCATCATGCCCAGATCGCCGCCACGGCTCATCAGCAAAATCTTGACGTATTCGATCATGTCGGTCGCGCGCCAGCCGGTTGAGGTGGCGCCGGACGGCAACAGCGTTTTCCCCATCAGGGCACTGATGCCGAGCAGCAGCAGCCCCCCCACCAACAAAACGCCGGTAGCGGAATATCCCTTGATGATGTAACGGCCCACGCCCGCCGCGACTGCGGCGCCAATAAGAAGCTCTATCATGTTTCCTCAACTCGTCATGTTTTCGCGCTCAGGCGCATAGTCATAGCAGAACAGCCCTTACTCTGCACAAACTGCGCGCGAGCCTTCATGACCTTCATCAAGGTAACGGAGAGAAATTACCGCGGGAATCTCGATATTGACGCGGGCCACAATGTGGCCCGCGTCGTAGGGATTACAGTTTGTCGAGCAGCTTCTTCAGATCCTGGCCTTCGCGCGAATCCTTGTTCTTTTCAGCCCACTTGTTCAACGCATCCTTGGCCCGATCCTGCAGCGTTTTTCGCAGCACTTTATCGACTTGCAGTTGATAATTCAGCTGTTGCCAAGGCCCGTAAACCCGCAGCGGAATCGGCGTTTTTTGCAGTTGTTCGATCAGCTCGCCGCGCCCTTGCCATCCGCCGGTGACGCGCACGTTAAGCGCCATATCGCACTGCTTGCCCGGCATATCGATGCTGCCGGCGCCGGTCAGCGCCAGCAAAGGAGAATCCGCCGTCAGACCGCTGAGCTTGACCGTGCCTTGATTCAGGCTGGCCTGCGCAGAGACGCTTTTGACCTCGGTATAGCGCTGATAGCTGTCTTGCCCGCGCACGCTGTTATCGTTGCGCGCCACCGCCTGTTGGATCAGTTGCTGAATGTTCAGGCCGTGCAACTGCGCATCCTGCATCGCCAGCTGCGCCGTACCGCGCCAGCGGTGCTCAAATGACTGTGAAGAAAGACGATCGCCGGTCAGATCCCCTTTCATGCTGAATTTGCCGGTCAGCATCTGCGGCATGTCGAAGGCTTTGAGCACCGTGCCGAGTTCAACCTGGTTCAACGTCGGCTGCACGCTGATCACCGGTTTATTACCGCGCGCGTCCAGCGAGCCCGGCAAGGAGAAATCACCGCCGGCCAATTGCCCGACAAGTTTATGCAGCGTCAGTAGGCCGCGTTGATTATCCGCCGCGACGGCTAACTGGGTAACGTTCATACCGCGGTAGGTCAACTGCGCCGCCTGCAGATTCAACTGTGCATTGAAATTGCGCAGCGCTTCCAGGTTCTGCTGCCGATCGTCAACCTGGCTGGCGATCACCGGCGCGGCGGTCACGGCGGACTGCTCGGCGGTATTAGTGCTGGATTGCCAACCGGAAAGCGCGTCGAGATCGAGATTAGCCGAATTCAGATTCACCACATAGCCAGGCACCGTCCCGAGGCTGGCGCTGATATCGCCGGCCAATTGGCTGTTATTGGCACTGACGTTCAGTTGGCTGATGGCAATCTGCGCTGGCGTCTGCTGATAGACCACCTGTGCATTGCCCTCTCCCTGAATACCGCCATTAAGAATATCCGCGCCCACCAGTTGGTAATTGAACTGAGTCACTTTGGCGCCGATCTGGCGTGGGAACTGCTGTAGATCGACATCGGCCGCCATGCTGAAGGTCAGGTCACGCTGATCGCGGTTAACCCGACTGGAAAGTTCCAGCTGCGCCTGCCGTTTCTCCGTTTGTTGCAGAGTGAGATTGATATCCCGGACATTGATTTGCTCGTTGTCGGCGCGCTGCCAAACCAGCAGGCTGTCCACGACCCGTAGGTTGTCGATATCGAACTTCCAGGCCGCGTCTGCCGCGTCAGTACCGCTACCGGCGGGTGCGATCGGGGCGTCCACCTGAGAGTGCTCTTCACTGTCGGGCGTGAGGCGAATGACGGCATTTTTCAGCATCACCTGTTTAACAAACAGCTGATGCGACAATAGAGGCAATAGTTTGACATCGAGGCGCATGTTTTCCGCGCTCACTACCGGCGCCTTGGCACCCGGCGCGGTCAGCGTCATGCGCCCGGCCAGAATGCTGAGCTGTGGCCAGATATGCCAACGTAGGTCGCCTTCGAGCGTCAGTTGGTAGCCGCTCTTCTGTTCGACCTTTTTGACCATGTAACCGCGAAAATCATTCGGATTGACCAGCAGTACCAGCGCGGACATCCCCGCCACCACGACCACCAATAAAATCGCCAATGTCGTCAGTAATCTTCTCATGCCACCCTCTTGTCAGCGCCACACCGACGGTGCATCCCGCGCCGTTAGTCCTTGTCGATTCGACTGGCTACTGCGCCCTGCTGATCGCGATATTTTGCGTCCTGCCGGCTGTTATAAGGCCGGGCCGCCGGGCCGGACAACGGCTCAAAGCTCAAGGCGCCAATCAGCATCCCCGGCCGCAGCGCCAGCGGCAGCTTGCCGGAGTTGTAAAACTCCAGCACGATGCGCCCATGCCAGCCCGGATCGATACGGTGCGCAGTGACGTGTACCATCAGCCCCAGGCGCGCCAGAGAAGAACGGCCGTCGAGCCACCCCACGAGATCGTCCGGCAACGTCACGGATTCGAACGTCACCGCCAGGGCCAGCTCGCCGGGATGAAGGAAGAACGCCTCGCCTTCCGGCAGGACAATCTCGTCGCTCATCACGCGATCCAACGCGGCGCTGACTTCGTCTTTCGGTCCGCTAAGATCGATAAAAGGCGCGGTATGGCCACTGAACACGCGGAACTGATTGCCCAAGCGGACATCTACTGTGGCCCCGTTGATGCGTTCGAGCGGCGGGCGCGGGGAAATCACCAGTTTCTCGCTATCCAGCCAGGCTTCTATATCGCGGTCACACAGTCTCATGTCTCTCTTCTCCATCAAAACGCATAACTAAACAAAAATTGCCACACAACGGGCGAAAGGTCTACGCCGGGGTGCAAATAGTTGGCCGCCGGCCGGAAATGCACATTTCCGGCCATTAAGGGGCATTATTCAAAGAATTGGCTGATTTTGGCTTTCAGAATATCGATCGCGATGCGGTTTTTGCCACCGCGCGGGACGATGATATCGGCGTATTGTTTGGAAGGTTCGATAAATTGCAGGAACATCGGGCGCACGGTCTTCTGGTATTGCGCCATCACCGAATCCATCGAGCGGCCGCGCTCGTTGACGTCGCGCTTCATGCGGCGCATCAGGCAGATATCCAATGGCGTGTCGACAAAGATCGAGAAGTTCATTTCCTGGCGCAGGCGGATATCCGTCAGCAGCAAGATCCCTTCCAGAATAATGACTTTTTTAGGTTCCAGGTGGACAGTTTCTTTCTTGCGCGTGTGTTCGGTGTAGCTGTACAGCGGCAGCTCGATCGCCTTACCGGCCTTCAGCATCTGCAGATGCTGGAACAGCAGGTTGTGATCCATGGCGCTCGGGTGGTCGTAGTTGGTTTTGACCCGTTCTTCCATGGTCAGGTGAGTCTGGTCTTTATAGTAACTGTCTTCTGGAATAACGCCGATGTGCTCATCGCCGACCTGCTCGCGGAGTTCGCGGTACAACGTGCTGGCGATAAGGCTTTTTCCGGAGGCAGATGCGCCAGCTATACCAATAATGACGCACTGATGCGGATTGTCAGTCATAAAATTAAAGACCTGATTTCATAGTGTGAAGGGGGGAACTAAAACGCGACAATTATAGGGAGTCGCCGGGGTTTGCGCCACTGTATATTGCGCAACGGCGGGCGAATTCGGGCTATCTCGTCTTATCGGTACTGCCGTATTTTAAGAATCTCACGGCTAGGGCAACGCGCGCTAACAAGATACACTCCTGCGCTGACTTATGCTCCCCCATGCCCCTTCATCGGAGATTGATGTGCTGGATTGGTATTTTCTGACTTTTTTCGGCGACAGCATGCTGCTGCTGCCCTGCGCGCTGATTCTGTTTTTGTTGCTGATCGCGTATCCCGCCACTCGCGCGGCAGGCTGGCAATGGGCGCTGATCTTCGGTTTCACCGGCGGGCTGGTCTGCCTGTCCAAACTGGCCTTTATGGGCTGGGGCATTGGTAGCGCAAGTTATGACTTCACCGGATTCAGCGGCCATTCAGCCCTCGCGGCAAGCATCTGGCCGCCATTGCTTTGGACGTTGACCGGTCGCTTTTCCCACCCCATACGTAGCATCGCTTTACTGACCGGGTGGATATTACCTTTCGCCATCGGCGTTTCGCGGCTGGAAATTCGCGTGCACTCGGTATCTGAGGTGATCAGCGGGCTGATTTTAGGCTACCTGGCCAGCGCACTGTTCCTGTGGTTGCAGCGGAGCAAAACGCGCCCGCATCTCTCTTGGCCGCACTTCGCCATCGCGCTGGCCTTGCCATTGGCGCTGATGGGACAGCGGCAGCCGGCTCCCACCCAGGGATTGCTGGAGCATATCGCCAAAACGCTGGCACAGATCGAACGTCCTTATACCCGGGCAGATTTGCACAACCCTGCCCGCATCCTATAAAAAAAACCGGCGTTTAAGCCGGGTTCTTGCATTGCGATAGGCTGATTACAGCGCGCGGAACGCAATCTCTGTCGGGATCGCCTCGCCCTGCCAATACATCTGCGCAGCCACACGGCCGGCCAATTGACGATACATGTCGGCGAATTCGCTGTCCGGTCGGCTGATCACCGTCGGCGTACCGCGATCCAGATCTTCGCGCAGCGAAATATGCAACGGCATCTGCCCCAGCAGACGACTGTGGTATTTCTGCACCAGCTTCTCGGCGCCACCGGTGCCGAAAATCGGCTCATGGTGACCGCAGTTGCTGCAGATATGCACGCTCATGTTCTCCACGATGCCCAGCACCGGCACATGCACTTTCTCGAACATCACGATGCCCTTGGCGGCATCCAGCAAAGCGATATCCTGCGGGGTGGTAACCACCAGTGCGCCGGTCACCGGAATGTTCTGCGACAGCGTCAGCTGAATGTCGCCGGTACCCGGCGGCATGTCCAGCACCAGATAATCCAGATCCGGCCACAGCGTATCCTGCAACAGCTGCATCAGCGCCTTACTGGCCATCGGTCCGCGCCACACCATAGCATTGTCGTCGGTCACCAGATAGCCGATAGAGTTGGTCGCCAGGCCGTGCGCCATGATTGGTGCCATATGTTGACCGTCCGGCGAAGTCGGCCGCTCGTGTTCGGTGCCCAGCATATTGGGGATCGACGGGCCGTATATGTCGGCGTCCAGAATGCCGACCTTGGCCCCTTCGGCGACCAGCGCCAGCGCCAGGTTGACGGCGGTGGTGGATTTCCCCACCCCGCCTTTACCGGAGCTGACGGCGATGATATTGCGCACGCCTTTGATACCGGCCTGGCCGTTGGCACGCTTCAGCGTCGTGATATCGTGTTTCAGCTTCCAATCGATGGCGCTGGCGCCGGTCACGCGCAGCAGCTCGGGGCCAACGCTTGCCTGCAGCGCTTCAAAGCCGCTCAGCCAGGCAAACGGCATCGTCAGTTCGATATGCAGCACATCGTCCAGCAACGCGCAGTGATGGATAGCCTTCAATGCGGTCAGGTTGTTTTTCAACGTCGGGTGTTCAAAGGCGGCCAGTACACCGGTCACCAGGGCGCGCAGAACTTCGGGGTTGGTCTGCTCAGGGGATTTTGCGTTCATCCCGGCTCCTTGATTTTGAATGGGTAGCTTCCGGCTAAGCATATCAGAACTGCCCGGCGGCTGGCGCGTATAACCTGCAAGAAACCGCCCTAGCAGCGAAGAGCGCGATCGGTTAACATCGAAGGCCCTTTTATTCATTACAGAAAGCAAGTTCTCACTATGGCTCAAGTCGCGAAAAAATTATTGGTGACGTGCGCGCTACCGTACGCAAATGGTTCCATCCATCTCGGCCACATGCTCGAGCACATCCAGGCGGATATCTGGGTGCGTTACCAACGAATGCGCGGCCACGAAGTGCATTTCATTTGCGCGGACGACGCGCACGGCACGCCGATCATGCTGAAGGCGCAGCAGCTGGGCGTAAAACCGGAAGAAATGATCGCGGAGATGAGCCAGGAGCACCAACAGGATTTCGCCGGCTTTGGCATCAGCTATGACAACTATCACTCGACCCATAGCGATGAAAACCGTGAGCTGTCCACCCTGATTTACAGCCGCCTGAAAGAAAACGGTTTTATCAAGAACCGCACCATTTCTCAGCTGTACGATCCGGAGAAAGGCATGTTCCTGCCGGACCGTTTCGTGAAGGGCACCTGCCCGAAATGCAAATCGCCGGACCAATACGGCGACAACTGCGAAGTGTGTGGTGCCACCTACAGCCCGACGGAACTGATCGATCCGAAGTCCGTGGTTTCCGGCGCGACGCCGGTAATGCGCGACTCCGAGCACTTCTTCTTCGATCTGCCGGCCTTCAGCGAAATGCTGCAGGCGTGGACGCGCTCCGGCGCGCTGCAAGAGCAAGTGGCGAACAAGATGCAGGAGTGGTTCGAATCCGGCCTGCAGCAGTGGGACATCTCCCGCGATGCGCCTTACTTCGGCTTCGAAATCCCGGATGCGCCGGGCAAATACTTCTACGTCTGGCTGGACGCACCGATCGGCTACATGGGTTCCTTCAAGAACCTGTGCGACAAACGCGGCGATCTGGACTTCGACGAGTTCTGGCGCAAAGACGCCACCACCGAGCTCTATCACTTCATCGGCAAGGACATCGTCTACTTCCACAGCCTGTTCTGGCCGGCGATGCTGGAAGGCAGCAACTTCCGCAAACCGACCAACCTGTTCGTGCACGGTTACGTAACGGTGAACGGCGCCAAGATGTCCAAGTCGCGCGGCACCTTCATCAAGGCCGGCACCTACCTGCAGCATCTGGATGCCGACTGCCTGCGCTATTACTACGCCGCCAAGCTCTCTTCACGCATTGATGACATCGATCTCAATCTGGAAGACTTCGTGCAGCGCGTGAACGCCGACATTGTCAACAAGGTGGTGAACCTCGCTTCGCGCAACGCCGGCTTTATCAACAAGCGCTTCGGCGGCAAGCTGGCCGACAGCCTCGCCGATCCGGCGCTGTACCAGACCTTCGTCGACGCGGCGCAGAGCATCGCCGAAGCTTACGCCAGCCGCGAGTTCAGCCGCGCGATCCGCGAAATCATGGCGCTGGCCGATCTGGCCAACCGTTACGTGGATGAGCAGGCACCTTGGGTGGTGGCGAAGGAAGAAGGCCGCGATGCCGATCTGCAGGCCATCTGCTCGATGGGCATCAACCTGTTCCGCGTGCTGATGACTTACCTGAAGCCGGTGCTGCCTTCGCTGACCGAACGCGCCGAAGCGTTCCTCAACGCCGAGCTGAGCTGGGACGCAATCCCGCAACCGCTGCTGGGCCACCAGGTGAACGCATTCAAAGCGCTGTTCAACCGTATCGATCTGGATAAGGTCAGCGAGATGGTCAACGCCTCGAAGGAAGACATGGCCGCCGCCAAACCGGTGACCGGTCCATTGGCCGATGATCCTATTCAGGAAACCATCACCTTCGACGACTTTGCCAAGGTAGACATGCGCATCGCTCTGATCAAGAGCGCCGACTTTGTCGAAGGCTCCGACAAGCTGCTGAAACTACAGCTGGATCTGGGCGGCGAACTGCGCCAGATCTTCTCCGGCATTCGCTCCGCTTACCCGGATCCGAAAGCGCTGGAAGGCCGTCTGACCATCATGGTCGCCAACCTGGCGCCGCGCAAAATGCGTTTCGGCGTTTCGGAAGGCATGGTGATGGCGGCGGGCCCTGGCGGGAAAGAGATCTTCCTGCTGAGCCCGGACAGCGGCGCGCAGCCTGGTATGCAGGTCAAATAACTGCGCCGGCGTGTCACATCGAGGGTCGAGCTTGCTCGGCCCTTTTTTAATGTCTCAAACCCGACGTTATAAGCAGTAAGAAAAAGTCATAACCGCTCTGATTCCCTCGCCTGCCGCATCTCGCTATGATGCTCCGCAACAACAAATAGACGTCCAGACAGAAAGACTGCTATAACGGACCTTCACCGGGATCGTTTCCCTGCTTTTTGGAGCCTATAATAATGAAAAACGTCAAGACTTCGCTGCTCGCCCTCAGCCTGCTGGCTGCCCTGCCGCTGCAGGCAGCGGAAAACGCCGCCGTGCCAGCTGCCATCGCTCAGCATCAGGGGCCGGTGCGCATCGCGGTGATCCGCAACCTCGGTTCCGACGACAACACCACGCAATTTTTGGCGGGTGCCATCCAGGAAGGACGCAAGCTGGGCTTCAAGGTGGACACCTTCCTCAGCAACGGCGACGACGCTCGCTTCCAGGACTTCGTCAACCAGGCTATCAGCCAGAAATATGACGGCATCATTCTCTCACAGGGGCGAGCCCCCTATTCCACCAAGCTGGTCAAACGCATCGCGGCAGCCGGCATCGCCGTCGCGGCGTTCGATACCGACGTCAGTGGCAGCGTTCCCGGCGTCACCGTCTCGCAGCAGGACGACGCTTCGCTGGCCAACGCCTCCTTCGGCCAGTTAGTGAAGGATTTCAACGGCCAGGCCAACATCATCAAACTCTGGGTAGCCGGCTTCCCACCGATGGAACGCCGCCAGGCCGCCTATCAGCAGTTGTTGAAACAGCATCCGGGCATTCACGAGCTGGAATCGATTGGCGCGGTTTCATCCGACGTGCAGGGCGATACCGCCAACAAGGTGGGCGCGGTGCTGGCGAAATACCCGAAAGGCAAGATCGACGCCATCTGGGGCACCTGGGACGCCTTCACTCAGGGCGCTTACAAAGCGTTGAAAGAGAACGGCCGCACCGAGATCAAGCTGTACAGCATCGATATCTCCAACCAGGACTTGCAGCTGATGCGCGAAGCCGGCAGCCCGTGGCAGGTCAGCGTGGCGGTGGATCCGAAGCTTATCGGCGCAGTCAACGTGCGCCTGGTGGCCAACAAGATCGCCGGGGAAAGCACGCCGGACAGCTATCAGTTCAAAGCGACGGTCATTCCGCAGGCGCTGCTGCTGGCGCAGCCGGGGCCGGTCAACGTCGCCGGGCTGGCGAAGATCATCCCCGGCTGGGGCAGCAGCAGCGACTTCGTGCAACCGTGGTTCGCCACGCTGCAGGCCGAACACGGTAAATAATGCTGTTTTTGACGAGGCTGCCGACGCAGCCTCTGTTTTTAAACTAATTTTCGGCTTCCCCCTTCCGTCCTCGCCAAAATACGCTATGTTATCTGCATCGCCCAATAACTGTATGCATAAACAGGCTTCGAATGAAGGGTTTCCCCTCGCTGATCAACGTGCTGCTGGCCAGTTCGCTGGTGTTGACCATCGGCCGCGGCGTGACGCTGCCGTTCATTACCATCTACCTCACCGAGCATTTCCATCTGCTGCCGAAGAGCGTGGGCGTGATCCTGGGCGTCAGCCTGACCCTCGGCATCCTTGCCAGCCTGTACGGCGGCTATCTGGTTGACAAGTTCAGCAAAAATCGCCTGATCCTGCTGTCGATTTTATTGTTTGCGCTGAGCTTCTTCGCCCTTCCCTGGATCCCGCGCCCCGGCGGCGTGATCGTGGTGCTGGCAATCTTGCATACCTGTTATTCGGTGCTGAGCATCACCATTAAGGCCTGCTTCGCCGACGGGTTGCCGGTCGAGCAGCGCATCAAGGCTTTCTCAATCAACTACACGCTGGTCAACGTCGGCTGGGCGATCGGTTCTGCGCTCGGCGTTCTGGTGGCCGGGCTTAGCCCGCTGCTGCCGTTTTACCTGTCGGGCGGGTTGGCGCTGGCGACGGTGGCGGCGCTAAGCCTGCGCTTGCGCGGTCGGGAACAGCGCGCAACGCCAGCCGCCGCCCCCGCAGCGCTCCCCAACTTCCGCCAGACGGTGACTATCCTGCGCAGCGATCGGCGGCTTATCTACTTCACCCTCGGCAGCACCCTGGGCGCCGTCGTGTTCGGTCAGTTCACCGGCTATCTGTCGCAATACCTGATCACCGTCTCCAGCGCCGAGTTCGCCTACAAAATCATCGGGCTGGTGATGATCGTCAACGCCAGCATCGTCATCGCTCTGCAATACCTGCTCAGCCGCGGCATGCGTCAGGAAAACATGCTGCGCTGGCTGGCGCTGGGCACGCTGTTTTTCATCGTCGGGCTGCTCGGTTTTATGATGGCCGGCCAGGCGGTCTGGCTGTGGCTGGCGGCGATGGCGGTGTTTACCCTCGGCGAAATCATCGTGATCCCGGTGGAATACATGTTCATCGACTTTATCGCGCCCCCGCACCTGAAAGGCAGCTACTATGGAGTACAGAATCTCAGCGCGCTGGGCGGCGCCATCAACCCGGTACTGTGCGGGGTGCTGCTCAGCTATGCCGCGCCGCCGCTGATGTTCGTGATGCTGATCGTCGCCGCGCTGCTCAGCCTGCTGTTTTTCTTCCTCGGCCACCGGCTGGCAGAACACGCGGCGGCAGCGGCCGAAGACACGCGCTGAACCCGCGCGTGGTAGCCATTGCAGGCTGTCAACCCGCCGATCGGGTATGGCACCCATAGCGATAATTCATGGTGCGATCTGTGGCATGGCTCACAGTTTAATTGTATGATGAATGCAGCAATTAAACGGGGAAAGACAATGGCCAACGTGCTCACACTGTGCTGGAAATACCTGAGAGCCCTGCTCCTCATCTACCTGTGTCTGTTCGTCGGCAATGCAGTGGCGGCGCTGCTGCCGTTCGCCATTCCCGGCAGCATCCTCGGCATGCTGCTGCTGTTCGCCCTGCTCTCTACCCAGATCCTGCCGGCCAAATGGGTTAAACCCGGCTGCCATTTGCTGATCCGCTACATGGTGCTGCTGTTCGTGCCGATCGGCGTCGGGGTGATGAAATACTATGACCAGATCGTCGCGCATCTGGGCCCGCTGGTCATCTCTTGCCTCATCAGCACGCTGATGGTGCTGGTGGTGGTCGGCTATACCTCACACTATTTTCACCGCGAGCGCCGCATCGCCGGTAAGCCCGACGATACGGAGGGCAACCCATGATCCATGAAATCTGGTGGTCGCTGCCGCTGACGCTGGCGGTCTATTTCGCCGCGCGCTGGCTGGCGCGCAAGCTGAACATGCCGCTGCTCAATCCGCTGCTGGTTTCCATGGCGGTGATCATCCCGCTGCTGCTGCTCACCGGCATCCCCTATGAGCGCTACTTTCAGGGCAGCAAAATCCTCAACGATCTGCTGCAGCCGGCGGTTGTCGCGCTGGCCTTCCCGCTGTATGAACAGCTGCACCAGATCCGCGCGCGCTGGAAGTCGATTATCGCGGTGTGCTTCATCGGCAGCCTGACCGCCATGATCAGCGGCGGCGCCATCGCCCTGTGGCTGGGCGCCACGCCGGAAATCGCCGCCTCTATCCTGCCGAAATCGGTCACTACGCCAATCGCCATGGCCGTCGCGGACTCGCTCGGCGGTATTCCGGCGATCAGCGCAGTCTGCGTCATTTTCGTCGGTATCCTCGGCGCCGTGTTCGGCCATACGCTGTTCAACCTGTTGAAAATCACCACCCACTCTGCGCGCGGCCTGGCGATGGGCACCGCATCCCACGCGCTGGGCACCGCACGCTGCGCGGAGATGGACTACCAGGAAGGCGCATTCGGCTCGCTGGCGCTGGTGATCTGCGGCATCATCACCTCACTGCTGGCGCCGTTCCTGTTCCCGGTGCTGCTGCATCTGTTCGGCTGAATACGGCGAAACTTGCGATACATCTCGCATTTATTTATTTCATTGCATTAATTTCACCAATTAAGAGACATTAATCACACTTTAATGTCTCTGGCCTGCCTAGAATGTTACCCCGTTAACTCGTAGAGAGACCTTCTATGCATCCGCGTTTTCACACCGCTTTCAGCGCACTGCCCGCGACACTGCAATCCGCCCTGCGGCCCTATCTGGACGCGCCTGACTTTCCGGCGATGTTCACGACCGAGCAAGCGGCGGCGATCCGCACAGGTTGCGGGCTGGACGATGATGCGCTGGCATTCGCGCTGCTGCCGCTGGCGGCGGCCTGCTCGTTAACCCCGATATCACATTTCCACGTCGGCGCCATCGCGCGCGGGCAAAGTGGCAACCTCTATTTCGGCGCCAATATGGAATTCAGCGGCGCACCGCTGCAGCAAACCGTGCATGCGGAACAGTGCGCGGTTACCCATGCCTGGCTGCGCGGTGAATCGGCGCTGGCCTCGGTCACCGTCAATTACACGCCGTGCGGTCATTGCCGCCAGTTTATGAATGAGCTGAACAGCGGCAGCGAACTGCAGATCCGTCTGCCGGGCCGCGCGCCGGCTACGCTGGCGGACTATCTGCCGGACGCCTTCGGCCCGAAAGATCTGGATATCGCTTCGCTGCTGATGGACAAGGTCGATCACGGTCACCAGCTGGCGCTGGACGACGCACTGACACAGGCGGCACTGGCGGCGGCCAATCAGAGTCACGCACCGTACAGCAACGCCCACAGCGGCGTGGCGCTGGAAACGACAGACGGCATTATCTATGCCGGCCGTTATGCGGAAAACGCCGCCTTCAACCCTAGCCTGCCGCCGCTGCAGGCCGCGCTGATCCTGCTGAACCTCTCCGGCGGCGATTGCCTGAACATTCGCCGCGCCGTACTGGTCGAGCCGCAGGAGGCGATCCTCAGCCAGTGGGACGCCACCCGCGCCACCCTGGCGGCGCTAGGCTGCCAGAACGTCAGCCGCGCCACTTTCTAAGCGCACCACGGCGGGGCCATCCGGTTCCGCCGTTAACAGCCCCGCCCGCCAAATACAATGCCCCGACGCCGCAAGAAACACTTTCTTTAGTTAAAAAATCATTTGATTGTCGATAATTACGCCAACCTGGTTCATCATCTGGCAACAAATGCTGTACATCTTCTCTTTATCTCTTAGGATCGTCGGCAATAAAGTTATCTGATACGTGAAGAGTAAAACTGATGGAACTAGAATACGAAAGCAAACGCCCGCTCTATATCCCTTACGCCGGCCCGATTCTGCTGGAATTTCCGCTGCTGAACAAAGGCAGCGCTTTCACCGAGGAAGAACGTAGCCACTTCAACCTGCACGGCCTGCTGCCGGAGGCGGTGGAAACCATCGAAGAACAGGTGGAACGCGCCTACCGTCAGTATCAGGATTTCAAGAACGATAACGACAAGCACATCTACCTGCGCAACATCCAGGACACCAACGAAACCCTGTTCTACCGCCTGCTGGACTCGCACCTGAGCGAGATGATGCCGATCATTTACACCCCGACCGTCGGCGAGGCCTGCGAACACTTCTCCGATATCTATCGCCGCGCGCGCGGGCTGTTCATCTCCTACCCGAACCGCGATCGCATCGATGACATGCTGCAAAACGCCACCAAGCAGAACGTCAAGGTGATCGTGGTCACCGACGGCGAGCGTATCCTCGGCCTGGGCGACCAGGGCATCGGCGGCATGGGCATTCCCATCGGCAAGCTGTCGCTGTACACCGCCTGCGGCGGCATCAGCCCGGCCTATACCCTGCCGGTGGTGCTGGACGTCGGCACCAACAACCCGCAGCGCCTCAACGATCCGCTGTACATGGGCTGGCGCCATCCGCGCATCTCCGGCGAGGAGTACCACGCCTTCGTCGAAGAGTTTATTCAGGCGGTCAAACGCCGCTGGCCGAACGTTCTGCTGCAGTTCGAAGACTTCGCACAGAACAACGCCACCCCGTTGTTGAACCGCTATCGCGACGAGATCTGCTGCTTCAACGATGACATTCAGGGCACTGCCGCGGTGACCCTCGGCAGCCTGATCGCCGCCAGCCGCGCCGCCGGCAGCCAGCTGCGCGATCAGACCGTCACCTTCCTCGGTGCCGGTTCCGCCGGCTGTGGCATCGCCGAGCAGATCATCGCGCAGATGAAGTCCGAAGGGTTGAGCGAAGACGAAGCGCGCGCCCGCGTATTCATGGTCGACCGCTTCGGCCTGCTGACCGACAAACTGCCGAACCTGCTCGATTTCCAGAGCAAGCTGGTACAGAAGAGCGACAACCTGACCGGTTGGGAAACCGCCAGCGACGCCATCTCGCTGCTGGACGTGGTGCGCAACGCCAAGCCGACCATTCTGATCGGCGTTTCCGGCCAGCCGGGGCTGTTTACCGAAGAGCTGATCCGCGAAATGCACAAGCACTGCGAACGCCCTATCGTGATGCCGCTATCCAACCCGACCTCGCGCGTGGAAGCCCGCCCAGAAGACATCATCAACTGGACCGACGGCGCCGCCCTGGTCGCGACCGGCAGCCCGTTCGCACCGGTGAGCTATAAAGAGCAGCTGTACCCGATCGCCCAGTGCAACAACTCCTACATCTTCCCAGGGATTGGCCTCGGCGTGCTGGCCTCCGGCGCCACCCGCGTCACCGACGCTATGCTGATGGCCGCCAGCCGCGCGCTGGCGGACTGTTCGCCGCTGGCCACCGACGGCCACGGCGCACTGCTGCCGAATATCGACGATATTCAGGGCGTGTCGAAGTGCATCGCCATGGAAGTGGGTAAAGCGGCGCAGCTACAGGGTGTGGCGATCGTCACCTCCGAAGACGCGCTGTCGAAAGCCATCGAGCACAACTTCTGGCGGCCGCAGTACCGCAGCTACAAGCGCACCTCGTTCTGATTGACGCGCTGAAATGACCCAGCCCGGCTCCGCCGGGCTTTTTTGTGCGGCAAAACCGCCTAAAAATGCGGCGTTGCGCGTGCTTCAGGCGGTTCGCGTCTTGCGTCGATCGGTCAGGTAAAGTAGCCTTGATCCATCTTTTTCAGCCCGGCGCGCGTAAGGCAACAACATGTGGAAACGCCTGATCATCAGCCTGTTCATCATCATTGCGGTGTTGATGGGTTCGGCTATTGCGCTCGATCGCTGGATCAGCTGGAAAACCGCGCCTTACGTCTACGACGAACTGCAGGAGCTGCCGCACCGCCAGGTTGGCGTGGTGCTCGGCACGGCCAAGTATTACCGCACCGGGGTGATCAACCAGTACTACCGTTACCGCATTCAAGGGGCGATCAACGCCTATAACAGCGGCAAGGTGAAATACCTGCTGCTGAGCGGCGACAATGCCCAGCAAAGCTACAACGAACCGATGACCATGCGTCGCGATCTGATCGCCGCCGGCGTGGCGCCGAGCGATATCGTGCTGGACTACGCCGGCTTCCGCACCCTGGATTCCATCGTGCGCACCCGCAAGGTGTTCGACACCAACGACTTCATCATCATCACCCAGCGCTTCCACTGCGAACGGGCGCTGTTCATCGCCCTGCACATGGGCATTCAGGCGCAGTGCTATGCGGTGCCGTCGCCGAAGGACATGATGACGGTGCGGGTCCGCGAGATTTTCGCCCGTCTGGGCGCGCTGACCGATCTGTACATCCTCAAGCGCGAGCCGCGCTTCCTTGGCCCGCTGATCCCGATCTCAGCCATGCACACCGTGCCGGAAGACGCCCAGGGTTATCCCGCCGTGTCACCGGAACAGCTGGTGGAGCTGGAGCACAAGCTGAAAGAAGAGAAACAGAAAGCCAAACAGCCCTGACGCAGAAAACGCCCAAAAAGAAAGGCCGGCAAAATAGGCCGGCCTTGTTGTCTGTGCTGCGGGAAATCTACTTCTTCTTGGCGTATTTCAACGAGTCCAACGCCACGGCGAAGATGATGATGCTGCCCTTGATGATGTACTGCCAGTACGGGTTGATGCCGATATAGGTCAGGCCGTAGTTGATGACGGTAAAGATGATCACCCCGGTCACCACGCCCCACACCGTACCCACCCCGCCGGCGAAGGAGACGCCCCCCACCACGCAGGCGGCGATGGCGTCCAGCTCATACATAAAGCCAAGGTTGTTGGTGGCGCTGCCGATGCGCCCCGCTTCCAGCAAGCCGCCGAAGGCGTAGAACACGCCGGACAGCGCATAGATCATGATCAGGTTCAGCGGCACGTTGACGCCGGAGACCTTGGCCGCTTCCGGGTTGCCGCCGATGGCGAAGATGTTCTTGCCGAAGCGGGTCTTGGTCCACAGGATCCAGACGAATATGATGGCGATCAGCGCATAGAAGGTAATGTACGACAGCTTAAAGTCGCCGAAGCGCAAGAAGCCCTGGGCAAAGGTGGAAAACTTCGGATCGAAACCCGCGACCGGCGACGCGCCGACCGAATCGTAATACAGCGAGTTGATGCCGTAGACGATGATCATGGTGCCCAAGGTGGTGATGAACGGCGTCACGTTGAGATAGGCGATAATCAGGCCGTTAACCAGGCCGATCACCGCGCCGACCGCACACACCAGCAAGATGACCAGGGGAATCGACCAGGTTTCCATGTGCGGGAATACCTTGTTGACGTTATCCATCGACTGCAGCAGCGTGGCCGCCACCACCGCCGCCAGCCCCACCTGCCGCCCGGCGGACAGGTCGGTGCCCTGAGTCACGATCAATCCCGCCACGCCCAGCGCGATGATGATGCGCACCGAAGACTGCGTCAGGATGTTGCTCAGGTTCATCAGGCTAAGGAAGGTAGGATCCTGAATGATGATGATGGCCAACAGCACCAGCAACACCACGTAAATGCCGCCTTCCTTGAAATAGGTAAATAAGGTTTTTTTATTTAGCGCGTTCATAATTCCGATCCTTAAAGGTGCAGGGAGGCGAGACGTAAGATTTCATTTTGCGAGGTCTGTTTGGTGTTAACGATGCCCGCAACCTGACCATTGCTCATCACCAAAATACGGTCGGTGATCCCCAAAAGCTCCGGCATTTCGGACGAGACGATAATGATCCCCTTGCCCTTCTTCGCCAGTTCGGTCATCAGCTGATAAATCTCGAACTTGGCGCCCACGTCGATGCCGCGCGTCGGTTCATCCAGCATCAGGATCTCCGGCTGCGTCAGCAGCCAGCGGCCGATGATCACCTTCTGCTGGTTGCCGCCGGACAGCGAGCCGATATGGGTGTGATGCCCCGGCGTTTTCACCCGCATGGCGTCGATCACCCACTGGGTGTCGCTCTTCATCCGCGCGTTATCCAGCAGGCCGAGCTTGTTTTTATAATTGCGGATATTGGAGATCAACGAGTTGAAACCCACATCGAGGTAAGCGTAAATCCCGGTGGATCGGCGCTCTTCGGTCACCAACGCAAACCCGTGGTTGATCGCTTCGTTGGCACTGTGGTTGTCGATCGCCTTGCCGTGCAGCTTTATAGTGCCCGCCACCTTTTCACGAATGCCGAACAGCGTCTCTACGATGTCGGTGCGCTTGGCGCCCACCAGCCCGGCGATGCCGAGGATCTCGCCCTGGTGCAGATCGAAGGAAACATCGCGGATCGAAGGCTGGCGCAGCGATGTCAGGTTCTTCACCTCAAGGATCACCTCACCCGGCGTGTTTTGCCTGTCCGGGAAGCGCTGGCTCAGCGAGCGGCCGACCATCATGGCGATGATCTTGTCCATATCCAGCCCTTCCAGCGGCTGGGTGGCGATCCACTGGCCGTCGCGCAGCACCGTTATCTCGTCGCACAGCTGGAAGATCTCTTCCATCTTGTGCGAGATATAGACGATGCCGCAGCCGCGTTCTTTCAGCTTGCGGATGATGGTGAACAGATGATTGACCTCTTTCTCCGTCAGCGAAGAGGTCGGTTCATCCATGATGACGATCTTGGCGTCGTAGGAAAACGCCTTGGCGATCTCGATCATCTGCATCTGCGACACCGACAGGTTGCCCACCTTTTCGCGCGGGTTGATGTCGATATCCAGCTCGTCAAAGATCGCCTGGGTTTCTTTGAACATCTTGTCCTGATCGACGAACAGGCCTTTGGTCGGATAGCGCCCCAGCCACATGTTGTCCATCACGGTGCGTTGCAGCACCAGGTTCAGCTCCTGATGCACCATCGAAACGCCGTGTTCCAACGCTTCCTTCGAGCTCTTGAAATCGATTTCCCTGCCCTGAAACACAATGCTGCCGCTGTCTTTTTTATAAATGCCGAACAGGCATTTCAGCAACGTCGATTTCCCCGCCCCGTTCTCCCCCATCAGGGCGTGAATCGAGTGCGGACGGACGCGTAAATTGACATTGTCCAAAGCTTTGACGCCGGGAAATGACTTACAGATATCCGTCATTTCCAGCAAAAATTCGCGTGAGCTATCGGCCATAAATACACCTGGCTTAACGATCTTGCAGTCGTAAACATCCCCGCCGGCGGTATCCCTGGTGTTGGCGCCGCAGGCGGGGTCTTAGCGGGATCTCAATTCTTATTTAACGAACTGAGACAGGTTGTCTTTATCTACACCGACGTAAGGGATACGCACGACTTTATTTTCGACTTTATATTGGGTGCCTTCGGTGGCTGGTTTGCCTGCCGCCAGGTTTTTCGCCAGCTCGAAGGTGGCTTTCGCCTGGTTGTCGGCGTCGTTCAGCACCGTGCCCGCCATCGCGCCGGATTTCACCAGCGCCAGCGCTTCAGGCAGCGCATCGACGCCGAACACCGGGATACTGGTCTTGTTGTGCGCTTTCAGCGCTTCCACCGCGCCCATCGCCATGGCGTCGTTGTTGGCGATCACCACTTCAATCTTGTTGGCATTCGGGCCGGAGAGCCAGGCGTCCATCTTGTCTTTCGCCTGCGCGGTATCCCACATCGCGGTATCCATCTGCAGCTGCTGGGTCTTGATGCCTTTTTCGTTCAGCGTCTTCACCACGTAGGTAGTGCGCGCTTCGGCATCCGGGTGGCCCGGTTCGCCCTTCAGCAGCACGAACTGGATCTGGCCGTCTTTGTTCAGATCCCAGGCCGGGTTGGCTTGCCAGTGTTTGGCGATCAGCTCGCCCTGGATCACGCCGGACTCTTTGGAGTCGGTGCCGACGTAATATGCCTTGTCATAGCTGTCCAACGCCTTGCGGGAAGGTTCTTTGTTGTAGAACACCACCGGGATATCGTTTGCGCGCGCCTTATCGATAACCACCGGTGCCGCGGCCGGGTCGACCAGGTTGATCGCCAGCGCTTTCACGCCCTTGGCCAGCAGCACGTCGATCTGATCGTTCTGTTTGGACTGGTCGTTCTGCGAGTCATTCATCAGCAGAGTGACGTCCGGCGAAGCCTTGGCATCTTTCTCGATCGCCTTGCGCACCACCGACATGAAGTTGTCGTCGTATTTGTAAATCGTGACGCCAATACGGGTATCAGCATGGGCTGCGGCGCCAAACATCATGGCTGCGGCCATGGCGGCCAGGGTGAAAACCTTCTTATTCATTGTCAGTCTCCGGTTCTGTGTAGGGTATTACTCGTCTTTGAGCCAATGGTCACCGGCAGTGCGCACACCCCAGGCCAGGCGATTTCCACTCAACACCTGTCGTCCGTGGATCTTGTTATTTCCGAGAAATGCTGTGTCAGCGCGAGATAAAGGTTGCAGCGGCAAGGGCCTTTGCGCCGGAAAACGCCTAGAGCATAGACGGCGTGATGTTAATATTCTGTGAATTTTCTCACAGATTGAAAACGGTTAC
The DNA here is from genome assembly GCF_052168755.1 of Serratia sp. CY43202. Taxonomy (NCBI): domain Bacteria; kingdom Pseudomonadati; phylum Pseudomonadota; class Gammaproteobacteria; order Enterobacterales; family Yersiniaceae; genus Serratia; species Serratia sp. CY43202. The sequence continues at coordinate 340,073 of NZ_JBJNMB010000007.1, read as the reverse complement.
ACAGGATTAAATCGTCAGAGAGTGACCGTCGCCTCACTTTGCCAGGGGGCGACAGAATGGCGCCGCACCAGCGTCGGCATGAACAGATGAGCGGCCTGCGGCTCCGCCAGGCCTGCTGCGCCCTGCAATGCTAGCTCGGTGGCCAGCGTGGCCATCGAAACGATCGGGTAACGCACCGTGGTGAGTTTGGGGCTGGTGTAACGCGCGATGGGAATGTCGTCGAAGCCGATCAGCGAGAAATGCTGCGGTACCGTGATACCGTTTTCTTTCAGCACCGCCATGGCGCCGGCGGCCATGGCGTCGTTGTAAGCGAACACCGCGCTCAGCTGTAGATTACGCCCCAGCAGTTCCACCATCGCCGCCTCGCCGCCCTGCAGATCCGGCGAACCGTACGCGCGCCAGTTGTCCGGCGTGGCCAGCCCGGCGGCGGCCATCGCCTGCGCATAGCCCCGCTGGCGTAGCGGCCCGTCTTCGATCGGGTGATTGGAGCCCAGGTAGCCGATGCGCCGATGGCCCTGCGACAGCAAAAGACGCATTGCCATTTCCGCGCCGCAGACGTTATCCAGCCCGACGCAGCGTGGCTCATAGCCGGGGATAATCCGATTGATCAGCACCATGCCCGGCACCTGCTCCAGAAAGCCGATCAGCTCGGCGTCGCTCAGGGCTTTGGCGTGAACAATCAGGGCATTACAGCGCTGACGGATCAGCACTTCGATCGCATGGCGCTCTTTGTCCGCCTGATGATAGCTGTTGCCGATCAGCAGGTATTTGTGGTGTTTCTGCGCCACCGTGTCAACCGCTTTCACCAGCGCGCCGAAGAACGGATCGGAGACGTCCATCACCACCACGCCCAGGGTATCGCTGCTTTGGGTCGCCAGCGCCTGCGCGTTCGCGTTGGGGCGATAGCCCAGATCCGCCACCGCCTGCAGCACCTGCTCGCGCGTCTCCTTGCTGGTCAGCGCGCTGTGGTTCAACACGCGTGAGACGGTCGCCACGGAGACCCCGGCGCGTTTCGCCACGTCGCGAATGGTGATCGGATGAACTGGAGGCATGCGGGATCCTGAAATCGGGGTAGTGGCCGGTGGCGCTATCCTACCCCGATTGGCCCGCTGCTCGCGTGAATTACGTCACAGGAAAGAAAACGTTTACATACATTTTTTTAACCTGCCGATGGGCACTCATTTCAGCGTTTTGGGCTCCGCTTCGCCGGCGGCCAGCTGCGTCAGCTTGCGCCACAGCCACTCCATCGGCCCCTGAGCGAAATAACGCAGCCACAGTACGGAAAACGCCAGGTTGGCCAGCCAGACCAGCGGCACGAACGCCAACAGCTGCAGCCGGTCGAACTGCTCATAGAGACCGAAGCGATAAAACAACGTGGTGCAGATCAGCGTTTGCAGCAGGTAGTTGCTCAGCGCCATGCGCCCCACCTGGCTCAGCCAGTGGGCGATGCGCAGGCGCGACAGTGCGGGCCAGAAACCGTAACACAGCGCCAGATAGCCCATCGCCTGCAGCGGGGCGCCCAGCTCACGCGGCACCTGCAGCAGGAAACCGCTCCAGCGATAGTCCCACTGCACCTGCCATTGCAGCGCCACCGCCGGCAGCTGGATCAGCACCGAAAGCGGCAGCAGCCACGCCGCCTGCCTCAGGTAATAGCCGGATGAGTAGCTGCCGCGCAGCCAGCCGCTGCGCATCAGCCCGGCGCCGAACAGCATCAGCCCCGCCAGCTCCCAGCCATACTGCGCGCCGATGGCTAGCAGGCTGGACGAGAGCAGATCGGCGCGGCTGCGCCAGGCTTCGAAACCGCCCTGCAGCTTCCAGAACTTCTCGTACTGCAACTCCGCCACGCCCGGCTGCCAGAAGCTGCCCGGCTCACCGTGCGAGATAAAACCGAGCAGCAGCAGCACCGCCACGCCGATCAGGTAGAGCACCACGCCGGTTTTCAGCAGCTGGAAAGTTTCTTTGGCCTCGCGGATCATGCGCCAGCACACCAGGCCGATCAGCCCGTAGGCCAGCAGAATATCGCCGTCCCACAGGAAGATGGCGTGCGCGAGGCCGAACAGCACCAACCACGACAGCCGCGCGCGGATCCAACTTTTGCCGCGCCGCAGCAGCATGTGCAACCCGGCGCCGAACAACAGCGCGAACATCGCCAGGAACTTGGCCTGGGCGAAGAGATCCAGCAGCGCCCAGGTCCAGGCATCGCGCGACGACGGCATCCCCAAATAGGCCGGGTTGAGATAGGCGGCCTTCGGCAAGCCGAAGGCGCTGATGTTCAGCAATAAGATGCCGAGGATGGCGATGCCGCGCACGCAGTCCAGCGTAGCGATACGCGGCAGAGGATGACTGTTCATTTTTTATCGCTGTCTTCCGCTCATGAAAAAGGCGCCCGCAGGCGCCTGTTATGCTATTGCGAGTCGCCCCGCAACGCCATCACCCCTGGTGATGACGCACCGCGCGCAGGAACTCCTGGCGGGTATTCTGGCTGGACTTGAACAGCCCCCCCAACGAGGTGGTGGTGGTGGCGCTGGTCGCGTCGCGAATGCCGCGCGCCTTGACACAATAATGGACCGCGTCGATCGATACCGCCACGTTATTGGTACCGAGCAGGGTCTGCAGCGCGACCAGGATCTGCTGGGTCAGACGCTCTTGCACCTGCGGACGCTGGGAGAAGAACTGCACGATGCGGTTGATCTTCGACAGACCGATCACCGAGTCTTTCGGGATATAGGCCACGGTAGCCTTGCCGTCGATGGTGACGAAGTGGTGCTCGCAGGTGCTGGTCAGCGTGATATCGCGCACCGTCACCATCTCATCCACTTTCATCTTGTTCTCGATGACGGTGATTTTCGGGAAGTTGGCGTAGTCCAGCCCGGAGAAGATCTCGTCGACATACATTTTGGCGATGCGATGCGGCGTTTCCGCCAGGCTGTCGTCAGACAGATCGAGATTCAGCAGCTGCATGATTTCAGTCATGTGCTCTTTGATGCGACGCTTGCGCGTTTCGCGATCCAGCACTTCCCCGCGCAGCGGTGTCTCCAGACCACGCTCTTCCAGTGCCGCATGCACCAGCGCGGCTTCTTTACTTAATGATGTCATGTATTTGTTCTCCTGCGGACGGAACCCGCCGGCGGCCTGGTAGGGCGTGCGGCCGGCGAATTGCTTGCTCTCGTGACGGCAGAGTTTTCGTGATGGATAACGTGAACCCGGTCAAGATTTTGCCCCACTGTAGATGAGAGCGCGGCGATTATCCAGTGATTGTGCTTCATCCGCAGGTGAAATATTCGCATTTAGCACAATCAGGCCGGCTGCGGGATCCCGCTTTTTTTGTATGGATTTTAATCAGCGCATCGCCGTTTTTTGCGCCAATCGCCGCGCCGGGGTATTCACTACCAGCGCACCGGCCACCAACAGCGCCGCCACCGCCACGTACAGCGCCGGCTCCAGCCGATGAGTCATGGCGGTCGACAGCGCCGACAGCATCGGCCCGACCAGTTGGCCGATCGCATAACCGGTGGTCAGCAATCCAGCCATGTAGCGCGCATGGCGCGGCGCCAGTTCACGGCCGTGCTGAAGGGCGAGCTGCACCACGCAGAGGAAGCCGCCGCCGGTCAGCACCGCCCCGAGCGCCAGGCCGGCTACGCCCGGCACCGCTTCGGCGCTCAGCACGCCCAACGCCTGTATCCACAGCGTGATCGCCAACCGGGTCTGGGTAGTTAGCCGATGGCGGGTCAGAATGCCGATGACAATCCCCAGCACCGCCGCACCGCCGAACACCGGCCAGACAAACTGCGCGAACAGGCTGGCGGGAAAGCGCGCCGCCGCCATCTGCGACAAAAAGGTCGCCGGCAGGATGTAGCCGAAGCCGGCCAGGCTGTAGCTCCACACCAGGCGTTTGAGCGCCGGCGTCAGCAGCAGCGGCTCCGGGGCCACGTCCGGGCGATGCAGCTCGCCGCTGCGCGGCAGAAAGGCGCTAATCCCCCCGACCAGCACCAGCGCCAGCCCGCCATACACCAGCCAGGCCTGCGCCGCCGTCAGCCCCAGCGCGTTGATGCCCACCGCCAGCATGCCGCTAAGGAAGATGCCGGCGCCCGGCCCGGCGAATACCGCCGCGCTCAGCGCCGGCCGGCCGTAGTGCGCCAACCGCTCGTTGGTCCAGGCCGCCACCAGCACCATCGCCCAGCCGCTGGCCCAGCCGATGACGAAGCGCAGCGCGCCGTGCGTCCATTCATCCTGCGCCAGCGCCGACAGCAGCGTCAGCGCCATCGCGCCCCATACGCCCAGCCACAGGCGCCGCTCGACGTGGCGCGTGGCGCGCATCGCGTCGTAGGCGCCGCACAGGTAGCCCAAATAGTTGATCGCCGCCACCAGCCCGGCGCCGGTGAGGCTGAACTGATGTTCCGCGATCATCAGCGGCACCTGCGGGGTGAAAGCGAAGCGGCCAATGCCCATCGCGACGATCAGCGCGGCAAACCCGCTCAAGGCAATACGTAAAGCCATATCGGCATCCAAAAGGTTAAAAGAAAGTTGCCAGTATCATGCCGCAGTATTAAACTCACAAAAACTGAATAATACTAATCAAGTTCATCACGAAACGAGAATATTATGGATCTGACCCAGCTTCGCATGTTCTGCTGCGTAGCGGAAACCGGCTCGGTCGCCCGCGCCGCCGAGCAGCTGCACCGCGTGCCGTCGAACCTGACCACCCGGCTGCGCCAGCTTGAGCAGGAGCTGGGCGCCGATCTGTTTATCCGCGAAAAACAGCGCCTGCGCCTGTCGCCGATGGGCCATAACTTTCTGTGCTACGCCAACCGCATCCTGGCGCTGAGCGACGAGGCGATGAGCATCACCCACGCCGGTGAACCGGCGGGCAACTTCGCCCTCGGCTCGATGGAAAGCACCGCCGCCACCCGCCTGCCCTCGCTGCTGGCGGCTTACCACCAGCGTTTCTCGCAGGTTTCGCTGTCGCTGACCACCGGCACCTCCGGCGAAATCGCCGATCGGGTGCGCGCCGGCACGCTGGCGGCGGCGCTGGTCGACGGCCCGGTGCCCTATGACGAGCTGAACGGCTGCATCGCCTATCCTGAACATATGGTAGTGATCTCCTGTCTCGATCACGCGCCGATCCACAGCGCCAAAGACGCCAATGGCGAAACGCTGTTCGCCTTTCGCGCCAGCTGCTCCTACCGCCTGCGGCTGGAGGCCTGGTTCAAGCGCGAAGGCGCGCGGCCAGGGCAAATTATGGAGATCCAGTCCTATCACGCCATGCTGGCCTGCGTCGCCAGCGGCGCCGGGCTGGCGATGATCCCGCATTCGGTGCTCAGCCTGCTGCCGGGCCATGAGCGGGTTCGAGTTCACACCCTGCCGCCGGACGTGGCCGACACCGCCACCTGGCTGCTGTGGCGCCGCGACGCGTTCGGGCCGAACGTGCGCGCGCTGAAAGAGTTGATTATTGAACAGACGGAAACCGCCGCTGTTGATGAAAGCACCCCCAACGATTTATCAGACGTTGTCGATATCGCCTGATTTAAAAAGAAAACCACTGAGGAGACTATGATGGAGATGATCAAAACCCGCGCCGCCGTTGCCTGGGGCCCGAACCAGCCGCTGAAGATCGAAGAAGTCGAGCTGATGCCACCACAAAAAGGCGAAGTGCTGGTGCGGATCGTCGCCACCGGCGTTTGTCACACCGACGCCTACACCCTGTCCGGCAAAGATCCGGAAGGCGTGTTCCCGGCGATCCTCGGCCACGAGGGCGGCGGCGTGGTGGAAGCGGTCGGTGAAGGCGTGACCAGCGTGGCAGTCGGCGACCACGTGATCCCGCTTTACACCCCGGAGTGCGGCGAGTGCAAATTCTGTAAATCCGGCAAGACCAACCTGTGCCAGGCGATCCGCGCCACCCAGGGTAAAGGCCTGATGCCGGACGGCACCACCCGCTTCTTCAAGGACGGCAAGCCGATCTTCCACTACATGGGCACTTCCACCTTCTCCGAATACACCGTGGTGCCGGAGATTTCACTGGCGAAAATCAACAAGGAAGCGCCGCTGGAAGAAGTGTGCCTGCTGGGCTGTGGCGTCACCACCGGCATGGGCGCGGTGATGAACACCGCCAAAGTGCAGCCGGGCGACACCGTGGCGATCTTCGGCCTGGGCGGCATCGGCCTGTCGGCGATCATCGGCGCGCAGATGGCCGGCGCGGGCCGCATCATCGGCATCGACATCAACACCAGCAAGTTCGATCTGGCGCGCAAGCTGGGCGCTACCGATCTGATCAACCCGAAAGACTATGACAAACCGATTCAGGAGGTGATCGTCGAGCTGACCGACGGCGGCGTCGACTTCTCCTTCGAGTGCATCGGCAACGTCAACGTGATGCGTTCCGCGTTGGAGTGCTGCCACAAGGGCTGGGGTGAATCGGTGATCATCGGCGTCGCGGGCGCCGGCGAAGAAATCTCGACCCGGCCGTTCCAGCTGGTCACCGGCCGCGTCTGGCGCGGCTCGGCATTCGGCGGCGTCAAGGGCCGTTCGCAGCTGCCGGGCATCGTCGAGCGCTATCTGGACGGCGAATTCGCGCTGAACGACTTTATCACCCACACCATGGGGCTGGAGCAGATCAACGAAGCGTTCGATTTGATGCACGAAGGCAAATCGATCCGTTCCGTCATCCACTTCGACAAATAAGCCAGGAGGCAGAGATGACACTGTCATTGGAACTTCTCGAAGAGCACCGCATGTTCGGCGGCTGGCAACAGCGTTATCGCCACGCGGCGCAGAGCCTGAATTGCAACATGACATTCAGCATCTACCTGCCGCCGCCGCGCGATGACAACCCGCCGCCGGTGCTGTACTGGCTGTCGGGGCTGACCTGCAACGACGAGAACTTCACGTTGAAAGCCGGCGCGCAGCGCATCGCCGCCGAGCTGGGCCTGGTGCTGGTGATGCCGGACACCAGCCCGCGCGGTGACGAGGTGCCGAACGACGAAGGTTACGATCTGGGCCAGGGCGCCGGGTTCTACCTGAACGCCACCCAGGCACCGTGGGATCGCCACTTCCGCATGTACGACTACATCAGCGCCGAACTGCCGGCGCTGATCGAACAGCACTTCAGCGTCAGCGATCGTCAGTCGATCTTCGGCCACTCGATGGGCGGCCACGGCGCGCTGATGATGGCGTTTCGCAATCCGCAGCGCTTCCGCTCGGTATCGGCGTTCGCGCCGATCGTCAACCCGTGCCAGGTGCCGTGGGGCCGCAAGGCATTCACCGCCTATCTGGGCAGCGACGAGAGCCAGTGGCTGCAGTACGACAGCTGCCATCTGCTGGCCAGCGGCGCGGAGAAAATGCCGGTCCTTATCGATCAGGGCGATGACGACCAGTTCCTGGCCGATCAGCTGCAGCCGGCGCGGCTGGCCGAACTGGCGCGCCAGCGCGACTGGCCGCTGACGCTGCGCATTCAGCCGGGGTACGATCACAGCTACTTCACCATCGCCACCTTCGTGGAAGATCACCTGCGCTTCCACGCCGAGCACCTGTTCCGCTGATAAAAATCCGGGCGGTTTAACCGCCCGGATTTATTCAAAAGCCATCAATCAGAAAATCGATAGCGGCTTTAATTTGATTCCTGTGCTCATTGACATTACCAACGGCCTTCCCAATCTGCGAAATACGTACGGCAGCCATCTCATGCGTCATAACAAGAAACTTTTCGCCGTTGACCTCAATCTCCGGGCATAAACGTGCAGAAATTTTAACCCTGACGTTATCCAAAGCATAAAGGGGGATCATTAACCGGGTCGAGAGGACATCAATAAGATCGCTTTGAACGTCCAGTAAGTAGGGATAGGCTGATGCCGGATACGTATTGTCATATACGGTAAATTGCATATTTAAAATGTCCGATATTCATCAGACAACAAACCATTTTCTTCAGTGATACGATTAAGTTCTTCTAACGCCGCGCGATTTTGCTCGCGCCACTGTTGAATCTCAATATCCCTGACGCGGACGCTCAATGCGTCCGTCAATACGGATGACACATTGACGCCCAGGGATTTTGCGCGCTGGAAAAGATCGCGATCGATGGTTACGTTGACTGTCTTTTTCGTCACATTGCTATTTGCCATATCCATACCTCATCCCTGTAATATACACGGGTCAAATTTTCATCAATTATACTCGTAAAACAGGGGTATGCCAATTCAGCGATGCCCTCACCCCTTCAATTTGGGATCGAGCGCGTCGCGCAATCCGTCACCCAACAGGTTGAACGCCAGCACGGTGATGAATATCGCCAGGCTGGGGAAGATCGCCACGTGCGGCGCGATCACCATATCGGCGCGCGCTTCGTTGAGCATCGCCCCCCACTCCGGCGTCGGCGGCTGGGCGCCCAGGCCCAAAAACGACAGGCTGGCGGCGGTGATGATCGAGGTGCCGATGCGCAGGGTGAAATAGACCACGATCGAAGACAGGGTGCCTGGCAGGATGTGCCGCAGGATGATGGTCCAGTCCGAGGCGCCGATGCTGCGCGCCGACTCGATATAGGTCAGGTGCTTCAGCACCAGCGTATTGCCGCGCACCAGGCGGGCGAAGGCCGGAATGCTAAAGATCGCCACCGCGACGATCACGTTGGCCATGCCGCTGCCCATGATCGCCACCACGCCGATCGCCAGCAAAATGCCGGGAAACGCGAACAGCACGTCGCAGACGCGCATGGTGAGGCGATCCCACCAGCCTTCATAGTAACCGGCCAGCAGCCCCAGCAGGGTGCCGATCGCCCCGCCCGCCAGCACCGAGAACACCCCGGCCGCCAGCGAAATGCGCGCGCCCATCAGGATGCGGCTGAAAATATCGCGTCCGAGGGAATCCACCCCCAGCCAGTGCATCAGCGAAGGCCCTTCGTTCAGCCGGTCGTAATCGAAATAGTTTTCCGCATCGAACGGCGCCAGATAAGGCGCCAGCAGCGCCGCCGCAATCAGCAGCAGCACCAACAGGCCGGCGACCAGCGCCGCCCGCTGGCGGCGAAAACGCCGCCAAAACTCGCCCCACGGCGTGCGTACCGCGTTGGGGTCGATAAGCGGCATCGCCTTCAGTGCGGCGTTGCGCCGCCAATGCTTAATCATGCCGCCTCCTCATTGGTAACGAATCGCCGGGTTGATCGCCGCGTACAACATATCCACCAGCAGGTTGATCAGGATGAACTCCAGCGAGAACAGCAGCACCTCGGCCTGGATCACCGGGTAATCGCGCATCTCCACCGAGTCCACCAGCAAGCGCCCCAGCCCCGGCCAGTTGAACACCTTCTCCACCACGATCGAACCGCCGAGCAGGAAGCCGAACTGCAGCCCCATCATGGTCACTACCGGGATCATCGCGTTGCGCAGGCCGTGCTTCATCACCACCACGCTTTCCCGCACGCCCTTGGCGCGCGCGGTGCGCATGTAGTCCTCCTGCAACACCTCGACGAACGAAGCGCGGGTAAAACGCGCCATCACCGCCGCCACCGCCGCCCCCAAGGTGATAGAAGGCAGAATGTAGTGCCGCCAGCTGTCGGCGCCCACCGTCGGCAGCCACCCCAGCTCGACCGAGAACACCTGCATCAGCAGCATGCCGAGCGCAAAGGCCGGGAACGAGATCCCCGATACCGCCAGCGTCATGCCGAGACGATCCGGCCAACGGTTACGCCACACCGCCGACACCACGCCGATCGCCAGGCCGAACGCTACCGCCCACAGCATGCTGGCGACGGTCAGCCAGAAGGTCGGCATAAAGCGCGAGGCGATCTCTTCGCTCACCGGGCGCTTGGACACCATCGAGATGCCGAAGTCGCCCCGCAGCGCGTTGACGAAAAAGTGCGCGAACTGCTGCGGCAGCGGCTTATCCAACCCCAGATCCTTGCGCACCAGCTGCACCACCGCCTCGTCGGCCTCCGGCCCCGCCGCCAGCCGCGCCGGATCACCCGGCAGCAGGTGGACGAACAGGAACACCAGCACCGCCACGATCAGCAGCGTCGGGATCAGGCCCAGCAGTCGTTTCAGAAAATAATTGAGCATCTCATTCCTTCCCCCACCTGCCGCCGTCTGGCCGCAGGCGGGGATGGGCGCCTTATTTCAGATCGGCGTTATCAAAGTTGAACGAGGTATCCGGCATCACGTAGAAGCCGCTCAGCTGTTTGCTGTTGGCCGACAACAGACGTTCGGTTGCCAGGAAGATCCAGGGCGCGTCGGCCCAGATGCGATCCTGTGCATCCTGATACAGTTTCTGCTTCTCGGCGCGATCGGTGGTCGCCAGCGCGTCGGTCAGATCCTTGTCCACCTGCGGGTTGCTGTAGAACGCGGTGTTGAACTGCTTCGGCGGCGCCGCCTGGGTGGAGAACAGCGGCGACAGCGCCCAGTCCGCTTCCCCGGTCGAGGCCGACCAGCCGGTGTAGAACAGCCGCACGCCGGTGTCTTTCACCCCGACGCTCTCCACCTGCGCCGCGCGCTGCCCGGCATCCATCGCCGTCACCGTCACTTTCACCCCCACCTGCGCCAGCTGCTGTTGGGTGAACTGCAGCACTTTCTGCGCGGTGCTGTGGTTGTGGGACGACCACAGCGTGGTGGTGAAGCCGTTCGGGTAGCCGGCCTCTTTCAACAGCTCGCGCGCCTTGGCCGGATCGTACGGCCACGGCTTGTAGCGGGCGGCGAAATCGATGGCCGGGGGCACCGGCCCTTCCGCCGGCACCGCATAACCGGCGAACGCCACCTTGATCAGCGCGTCCTTGTTAATCGCGTAGTTGAGCGCCTGGCGCACCTTCGGGTTGTCGAACGGCTTTTGAGTGACGTTCATGCTGATGTAACGCTGCAGGATCGACGGCGCAGCCACCACGTCCAGCTTGGCGTTGCCCTCCAGCACCTTGGCCTGCTCGTAAGGGATCGGGAAGGCGAAGGTCGCCTCGCCGGTCTGCAGCATCGCCGCGCGGGTGTTGTTATCCACCACCGGGCGCCAGGTGATGCTGTCGAGCTTCGGCAGCCCCGGCTGCCAGTAGCCGTCGAACTTCTTCACCTTGACGAAATCGGTCTGGTTCCAGGTCACGAACTGATACGGCCCGGTGCCGACCGGGTGGAAACCGATCTCTTTGCCGTATTGCTTCAGCGCCGCCGGGGAGATGATCGCCGCCGCCGGGTGCGCCAGATTGTTGACGAACGCCGAGAACGGCGCCTTCAGCACGATCTTCACCGTATTGGCGTCCACCGCCTCGGTTTTGTCGATCATCTTGAACAGGTTGTAGCGCTTGAGGTGGCTGTCCGGGTTACTGGCGCGATCGAGGTTGGCCTTCACCGCCTCGGCGTTGAACGCGGTGCCGTCGTGGAATTTAATGCCCTGACGCAGTTTGACGGTATAGGTCAGGCCGTCTTTGCTGACCTCATAGCTGTCCGCCAGCACGTTCACCAGCTTCATGTCCTTGTCGAAGCCGAACAACCCCTGATAGAAAGACTTGGCCACCGCCTGCGACAGCGTGTCGTTGGCGTCGTAAGGATCAAGAGTGGTGAAATTGGACGCCACGGCAATCACCGCGTCCTTCGCCGCCCAAACCGGGCCGGTTCCCGCCGCCAGCAGTATGGCGGCCAACAGCGCATTGCGTTTGAATGTGTGCTTCATGTCGCTTGTCTCTCCTGAGGTCTTTAAAAAGCACCGGCGATCGGGTGGCGGGCGACAAAGTGCCCGGCGCCAACCTGCACCAGCGGTGCGGTAACGGGTTCATCGCCCAGTGCGCGCACTGGGCTCGGGATCTCATCGGCCGGCAGCGGCTGCCGTTTGTGGGCATGATCGGGATCGGCTACCGGCACCGCCGCCATCAACTTGCGGGTATAGGGGTGCTGCGGATTGTCGAATACCGCCTGCCGCGGGCCGATCTCGACAATTTGCCCGAGGTACATCACCGCCACCCGGTGGCTGATACGCTCCACCACCGCCATGTCGTGTGAAATGAACAGAAAAGCGATGCCGAACTCACGCTGCAGATCGAGCAGCAGATTGACGATCTGCGCCTGAATCGACACGTCCAGCGCCGAGACCGCTTCATCGGCGATCACCACTTTCGGGTTCAGCGCCAGCGCGCGCGCGATGCAGATGCGTTGGCGCTGGCCGCCGGAAAATTCGTGCGGATAGCGGCGCGCATGCTCCGGCTGCAGACCGACGCGTTCCAGCAGCCAGGCCACCCGCCGTTCCGCCTCACGGCCGCGCATCACGTTGTGCACTAACAGCGGCTCCATGATGGAGAAACCGACCGTCAGGCGCGGATCGAGCGAGGCGTAAGGATCTTGAAAGATGAACTGAATATCGCGCCGCAGATGCTGCAGCGCCGCCCCCTTCAATTGGTCTATCCGCCGCCCGGCGAAGTTGATGGTGCCGCTCTGGCTGTCCACCAGCTTCAGCAAAGCGCGCCCGGTGGTGGACTTACCGCAGCCGGACTCGCCCACCAGCCCCAGCGTCTCGCCAGGGTAAAGATCGAAACTGACGTTTTCTACCGCGTGCACCCGGCGAGTGACCCGATTGAACAACCCGCCGCGCAGATCAAAACGCGTGACCAGATGCTCCACCCGCAGGATCGGCGCAGCGTCTGGCGGCACGGTATCCTGCGGCGCCGTATCCCCCTCGCCATCCGCCAGCGGAAACTTCGCCGGCAGCGGCCGATCGGCCATCTCCCCCAGCTTCGGCACCGCCGCCAGCAGCGCCCGGGTATAGGCCTGTTGCGGCGCGGCGAATAATTCACGCACTCGATTCTGTTCCACCTGCTCGCCGCGGCGCATCACCAGCACCCGGTCGGCTATCTCTGCCACCACGCCCATGTCGTGAGTGATGAAGATCACCCCCATCTGCATCTCCTGTTGCAGCACGCGGATCAGCTGCAGGATCTGCGCCTGAATGGTGACGTCGAGGGCGGTAGTGGGTTCATCGGCAATCAGCAACGCCGGCTTGCAAGAGAGCGCCATAGCGATCATCACCCGCTGGCGCATGCCGCCGGAAAGCTGATGCGGGTAGCGCCCCAGCACCTCTTTGGCCTCCGGAATGCGCACCAGATCGAGCATGCGCAGCGCCTCCTGACGCGCGCTGCGGTGGTCCATGCCCTGATGCAGGCGCAGCGATTCGGCGATCTGCTCGCCGACCGGAAATACCGGGTTGAGCGAGGTCATCGGCTCCTGGAAGATCATCGCCATGTCGGCGCCGCGCACCGTGCGCAGCGTGCGCTGCGAGGCGCGCGCCAGATCGAGCAACGCGCCGTCGCGCCGGCGCAGCGTCATGGCGCCGCTGACGATGCGCCCGCCGCCCTGCTCCACCAACCGCATCAGCCCCAGCGAAGTCACCGATTTGCCAGAGCCGGACTCACCGACGATCGCCAGCGTCTCGCCGCGATCGAGATCGAACGACAGGTTGCGCACCGCTTCCACGGCGCCGTCCGCTTGAGGAAAACTGATGCTCAGATCGCGCACCGTCAGCACCCGCTGCGGCGGCAATGACAATTCGTCGCCGGCGGGCCGGAATGAAACGTCGGTCATACACCCTCCCGGTGAACGCTTAGCGATAAATCCCGACGGACGGCGCATCGCCGACATAACCAAAACCGCGATACATCCCCTCGCAGTTAAACGGCAGCGCGATATTGCCGTGGCGATCGACGGCGATCATGCCGCCGCTGCCGCCCAGTGCAGGCAGTTTCTCCATCACCACCCGATCGCTGGCCGCCTGCAGACTGAGGCCGCCGTATTCGATCAGGGCGGAGACGTCATAGGCCGCCACGCCGCGCATGAAAATCTCGCCGGTGCCGGTGCTGGAGACCGCCACGGTGGCGTTGTTGGCATAGCAACCGGCGCCGATAATCGGCGTGTCGCCCACTCGCCCTGCCTGCTTGTTGGTCATGCCGCCGGTGGAGGTGGCGGCGGCAAGGTTGCCCAGCGCATCCAGCGCCACCGCGCCGACGGTGCCGAATTTGCGATCGGGATCGAGCGGATCGCCGGCCTGTGCCGCGCCGTCGTGATCGAGCAATACCCGGCCCTGCTCCGCCTGGGCGCGGTGCAGCTGATCAAAGCGTTCTTGGGTAAAGAAGAAGTCGGGGGTAACCATTTCCAGGCCGTGGGCGGCGGCAAACTTCTCGGCGCCTTCGGCGGCAAACAGCACGTGTTCGCTGTTTTCCAGCACCGCGCGCGCCGCCAGCACCGGGTTGCGGATATGGCTGACGCCGGCGACGGCACCGGCATCGCAGGTGCGGCCGTCCATCACGCAGGCATCCAGTTCGTGGGTGCCCTGATGGGTGAACACCGAGCCTTTGCCGGCGTTGAACAGCGGGCACTCTTCGAGTAGTCGCACCGCTTCGGTCACCGCGTCCAGCGCGCTGCCTCCCTGTGCCAATATCGCCTGCCCGGCGGCCACGATCTCGGACAGCGCCTGGATATACTGCCGTTCTTTTTCCGCACTCAGCGCCGCCCGGGTAATTGCGCCCGCGCCGCCATGAATGGCAATCACTGGTTTGCTCATTTGCCTGACACCCTGTGTTAATCCCGCCGTTGCGCAGCGAATAAGCTGAGCGCGGTATCATTATTATTCAGTCTTTTTCGACTCTATTTAGTCCTACAGTGGAAGTACAGCATAACGTCCACGCCCCGCTTTTAGCGTAGTCCGCTTAGACCATTTCGCACCTTGAAATAGCTTATTGGAATAAAAACAGCAGGTTATAAATTCATCTTTTCGCCGGAAAGGCGCTGCGATTTTGGGTAATTCGCCGGACCTATACAGGGCCATGCAATTTTTAATATCCCTTCGTCAACGCTTTCCCCCTTGGCCGGTTTTATATAAGCTGAAGGAAAAATCGAGGCGTATTGCATTCGGCAAGGCTTTGCAAAACCTGACCTTCAGCCAGCCGACGAGATCTATGATAACTGAGGGTAATTAAATGAAAAAAAATGAAAAACCATCACGCATCCGTTTTTTTAATGCTGATGATGGCAGCGAAATTTTTGTAACCAAACTTAAGATAGTTTTGCCAAATGACGAAAGTTTTTTTACTGATACAACGCCCGGCCGCGAAGGCTCCATCGTATTTTTTACCCCCGTCAACCAGACCGATCCAGATGTCAAAACATTCACCATTGAGCCTGGCGCGTCTAATCTTTTCTCCGTAAATGTTTCTTCGGTCATAAAAGGCCAGAAACCGGAATGAAGGGGCCTTATATGCAGAGAGAGCGTATGGCCTTATATTTCCATACGGTGTTAACGCGCCTGGCATAATATCGCGCAGTCGGCTATTCGCCGCCGACTGCACGCTGGGGTAAATTGTCAGAACCCAGACCCCGGTTGCTGCAAAAAGGCCTCTTCTTCCGGCGTGCTGGTGCGCCCCAATATCGCATTGCGATGCGGGTAGCGGCCGAAACGATCGATGATCGCCTTATGCCGCAGCTCGAATTCCAGCTGATCGCCGTTATTGAGCTCGGTATACAGCACCAGCGCCTGTTGGTGGATCAACGGCGATTCCGAATGCATGAACGGCAGATAAAGGAAGCCGCGCTGCTCGCGGCTCAGCCGTTCGCACTCGCCGCTGCGGATCGCCTCCTGCGCCAGGATCAGCGCCATGCCGTCGCAGGCGAAGGACTGCGGCGTGCCGCGGAACAGATTGCGGCTGAACTGATCGAGCACGATCACCTCCGCCAAGCGCCCCTCGATGGTGTCGCGCCAGTGCGCCAGCTCCCCCGCCGCCGCCGCCCGCCAGATTTCGCCGAAACGGCTGTGCAACAGACGATCGAAATCGTCGTCCTTTTTAAACCACATCACCGGTTCGATTTCGTCGAACCAGAACTCGATCACCTGTTTATGCATCATGATTCTCCTCTGTTTTGCGCAGTTTATACCCGTTCGCCCCGGCGCCACAGTACGAAAGATGGCAAGCATAACCCGTTCTCCCCCCCGGCGTTCTCTGCCATAATACCCGCACTTTGTCGCTATTTTAGCGCACCCTGATTACGGAGTTCCCTTTATGGATCATTGCCATACTTCCGATCTCATCTCCCTGGAGCAAGCGCTGGAAAAAATGCTCGGGCAGATCGCCCCGCTGCAGCAAACCGAATCCGTCGCCCTGACCGCCGCCGCCGGCCGCATCACCGCCGCCCCGGTGGTCTCGCCGCTCGACGTGCCGCCGTTCGCCAACTCGGCGATGGACGGCTATGCGGTGCGCCTCGCCGATCTGGCGGCCAATGCGCCGCTGCCGGTCGCCGGGAAAGCCTTCGCCGGCGCGCCGTTCGACGGCCAATGGCCGGCCAACAGCTGCGTGCGCATCATGACCGGCGCTCCGATCCCGGCCGGAGCGGACGCGGTGGTCATGCAGGAGCAGGCCGAAGTGAGCGACCAGGGCGTGCGTTTTACCGCACCGGTTGAAGCCGGCCAGAATATCCGTTTGGCGGGTGAAGACATTCGCCAAGGCGCGAGCGTGTTGCCAGCCGGCGTGAAGCTGGGCGCCGCGCAGCTGCCGCTGCTGGCTTCGCTCGGCGTCGCCGAAGTGCAGGTAATGCGTAAGCTGAAGGTCGCGGTGTTCTCCACCGGCGACGAACTGCAGCCGGTCGGCCAGCCGCTGCAGGCGGGCCAAATCTATGATACCAACCGCTTCGCGGTGCGCCTGATGCTGGAGCAGATGGGCTGTGAAGTGCTCGATCTCGGCATTATCCGCGACGATCGCGATGCGCTGCGCGCCGCCTTCACACAGGCGGACAGCCAGGCCGACGTAGTGATCAGCAGCGGCGGCGTCTCGGTCGGCGAGGCCGACTACACCAAACAGATGCTCGACGAACTGGGCCAGGTCAGCTTCTGGAAGCTGGCGATCAAACCCGGCAAACCGTTCGCCTTCGGCAAACTGGGCCACGCCTGGTTCTGCGGCCTGCCGGGCAACCCGGTTTCCGCCGCCCTGACCTTCTACCAACTGGTGCAACCGCTGCTGGCGAAACTGGCCGGCCACAGCGATTGGCGCCTGCCGCCGCGCCTGCGCGCGCGCGCGCTAACCCCGCTGAAGAAATCGCCGGGCCGCCTCGATTTCCAGCGCGGGGTATTCAGCAGCAACGCCGCGGGTGAACTGGAGGTCAGCACTACCGGCCACCAGGGCTCGCACGTCTTCAGCTCCTACAGCCAGGGCAACTGTTTCATCGTGCTGGAGCGCGAACGCGGTTCGGTGGCGGTAGGCGAAACGGTGGAGATCGAGCCGTTCAATTCCCTGCTGAGGAGCTAAACATGCTGCCGGAATTGACCGACGCCGAAGCGCTGCGCTACAACCGCCAGATCGTGCTGCGCGGCTTTGACTTCGACGGCCAGGAGAAGCTGAAGGCCGCCCGCGTGCTGATCGCCGGACTGGGCGGGCTGGGCTGCGCCGCTGCGCCATATCTGGCGGCGGCCGGCGTCGGCCATCTGGTGCTGGTGGATTTCGACACCGTCTCGCTCTCCAACCTGCAGCGCCAGATCCTGCACCGCGACGATCGCATCGGCCAGAGCAAAGTCGCCTCCGCCGGGCGGGAACTGAGCGCCATCAATCCGCATATCCGCATCGATGCCATCGACGGCCGTCTGGAAGATGACGCGGTTGCGGCAGAGATCGCCGCCTGCGATCTGGTGCTGGACTGCACCGACAACGTGGCGGCGCGCGATGCCCTGAACCGCCTGTGCCACGCGCAGCGCAAGCCGCTGGTTTCCGGTGCGGCGATCCGCATGGAGGGCCAGCTCAGCGTGTTCACCTATCAGCCGGGCGAGCCCTGCTACCGCTGCCTGAGCCGGCTGTTCGGCGACAGCGCCCTCACCTGCGTCGAAGCAGGCGTGATGGCGCCGCTGGTCGGCACCATCGGCACTCTGCAGGCGATGGAAGCCATCAAGCTGTTGGCCGACTATGGTCAGCCGCTGCGCGGCAAGCTGTTGATGTTCGATGCGATGAGCATGCAGTTCCGCGAGATGAAGCTGCCGAAGGATCCGCACTGCGAGGTGTGCGGCGGGGCGTGACGGATAAAAAAAGGGCGGGATAATTCCCGCCCTGATGCGTTACCGCGAGGGTTACACGATGCCCTGGCTGCGCAGATAGTCTTCGTAGTTGCCGGTAAAGTCGATCACCTTGTTCGGGGTGATTTCCAGAATCCGGGTCGCCAGCGAGCTGACGAACTCACGGTCGTGGGAGACGAAGATCAGCGTGCCTTCGTACATCTCCAGCGCCATGTTCAGCGATTCGATGGATTCCATATCCAGGTGGTTGGTCGGTTCGTCCATCACCAGAATATTCGGGCGCTGCATCATCAGCTTGCCGAACAGCATGCGGCCCTTCTCACCACCGGATAGCACCTTCACGCGCTTCTTGATGTCGTCCTGGCTGAACAGCAAACGGCCCAGCACACTGCGCACCGCCTGCTCGTCGTCTTTTTCCTGCTTCCACTGGCTCATCCAGTCGAACACGGTCAGGGTGTCGTCGAACTCGTATTCGTGATCCTGCGCGTAATAACCGATACGGGCATTTTCCGACCACTTCACGGTGCCGCTGTCCGGCTGCGCGTCGCCCACCAGCGTTTTCAGCAGGGTGGTTTTACCGATGCCGTTGGCACCCAGCACCGCGACCTTCTCGCCCACTTCCACCATCAGGTTCAGCTTGTTGAACAGCGGGCCTTCGTCGAAGCCCTTGGTGAGCGCTTCCACTTCCAATGCGTTACGGAACAGCTTTTTGTCCTGCTCGAAACGGATGAACGGGTTCTGGCGGCTGGAGGCTTTCACCTCTTCCAGCTGGATCTTGTCAATCTGGCGGGCGCGCGACGTGGCCTGCTTGGATTTGGAGGCGTTGGCGCTAAAGCGGCTGACGAACGATTGCAGCTCGCTGATCTGCGCTTTCTTCTTGGCGTTGTCCGCCATCAGACGCTCACGCGCCTGGGTGGCGGCGGTCATGTATTCGTCGTAGTTGCCCGGGTAGACGCGCAGCTCGCCGTAGTCCAGATCCGCCATGTGGGTGCAGACCATGTTCAGGAAGTGACGGTCGTGCGAGATGATGATCATGGTGCTGTTGCGTTCGTTCAGCACCTGCTCCAGCCAACGAATGGTGTCGATGTCCAGGTTGTTGGTTGGTTCGTCGAGCAACAGGATTTCCGGATCGGAGAACAGCGCCTGCGCCAGCAACACGCGCAGCTTGAAGCCCGGCGCGATTTCGCTCATCGGGCCATAGTGCTGTTCCACCGGAATGCCCACGCCAAGCAGCAGTTCGCCGGCACGCGCTTCGGCGGTATAACCGTCCATTTCGCCGTAGGCCACTTCCAGGTCGGCTACTTTATAGCCGTCTTCTTCGCTCATCTCCGCCAATGCGTAGATGCGGTCGCGCTCTTCCTTCACCGCCCACAGTTCGGTGTGACCCATGATCACGGTGTCCAGCACGCTGTACTGCTCGAAGGCGAACTGATCCTGACGCAGTTTACCCAGGCGCTCGTTCGGATCGAGGAACACGTTGCCGCCGCTCGGCACCAGATCGCCGCCGAGGATTTTCATAAAGGTGGACTTGCCGCAGCCGTTGGCGCCGATCAGGCCGTAACGGTTGCCGCCGCCGAATTTAACAGAGATGTTTTCAAACAACGGCTTACTGCCGAACTGCATGGTGATGTTGTTAGTGCTTAACACAGCGCTCGCTCTTTATACATAGGGAATGTGATTTGGCGCGCATTATGCCACAACGGGGTGCAGAGATCGCGGGAAGTTTCGGTGACATTTTGAGCGTCAGGCTGGTGCCGTTTGCCGGTGGGCATTGGCTTGCGTACAAAAAGTCTGCTAGATTCGGCGGTTCATATTGAAAAGGATTTCTATGAAAAGCGCAAAGCAGATAGCCAACGACATGGCGGATGCCGTAAACATTGACAGCAATTTAGTGCGCGGGTTTGCACAAGGTTTTATCAGCGTACCGGTCGATTTCTACTACCTGGGCTACGATTATATTAATACTGAAAACAGATGGTTAAACTCGCAAGATAAAGAGCGATTTATCAGACTCATCAAGTCAGGCCTGGCCAATAAAGCAAGCATCGAGAAAGTGGCTCATATCTTCATCGAAAACTTCGCCAGTAAGGTCAAGTTTGAAGATGTTAAGGACATGACCATAAGAACATCAGGCAAACTCATCGGCAAATTCGCCTTTAATCAGTTAGCCACCGCAAACATGGGATATATATTCTCTAAACAAATCATCCCACGGCTTGTCTCCGGTGTTGCCGTTGGCTCAATTCTCACCGCTGGGGCAAGCATATCGCGCTCTGTCTATACATCACGCGACTTGAGGGCAAGAAACTCACGGATGTATGATCAACTCAGACGCCTGGGAAACCTCGATCTGCTGTACTTTCTGTTAGAAAACAAAGTCCGACCATTCGAGGATGCCGTCTCGGTTTGGGAAAGAGATCGAAAGAAATTCAACCAAATTTGTCAGTACTTTTTTGCAAAGGTTAACGTATGAAGAACTTTATGCTGGCGGCTTTATCCAGAATTATTCAGGGCATTGGGTGCGGCGTTGTGGCCCTCTCGCTGTTAGCCATTGTCTGGTTCATGTTTTATTCCGACGATAGTTTTAAGTATCTGTGGGTTGCGACCTCCATAGCTGGAATTTTCTTAGGGTATTTCATTTTCAGGTTTGCGGTTAAAAAAATACACGACGGAAGCCCTGATTAAATAACATTGTGTTCAATTGAGCAGCAGATCACTCAGTCCAAAGAAACTCGCGTCAATTATTACATAGTTTGTCCTAATACCGACGCTCAGCGCAGTTGCTTCTCCAGCCACGCGCGCATATCCGCCACCACCCGCGTCATTTCACTCTCGCCATTTTCGCGCCGCATCACATGGTCTAAAGCCGGATAATTCAGGTAAGTGATATTCGTTTTGCCGTCGGCCCGCAGCTCGGCGATCATTTTCCCGACCGCCCCCGGCGAAACGGCGCGATCCTGGTCACCCTGCACGATCAGCACCGGCGTCTTGATGCTGCGTAGGGTGGCAAGCTGATCGATGTTCAGCATGCCATGCCACCAGGCATAGCCATGATCGCTGGCGTTCAGGGGGAACGGCGGCGCCGTCAGCACCTGCTGTAAAAATGCGTTCAGCCCGGCTTTCTCTTCTTTTGGCGCGTCGGCCACGCTGTGGCGCACATCATCAATAAACCAGCGTCCGCCGCCGCTGAACGCCAGGGTGGCGTCAACCAGGCCCGAGGAGGCCGTCACCAGATTGGCGATCACCGCCCCTTCGCTGCCCCCCAGCACCGCGACCTTTTGATAGCCGTTGCGCGCACTCACCGCCTGCAGCACCTGGGTGACATCGCTCACCCGCCGCTGCGGCGTATCATGCTGCACGAAAGCGTCCGGGCAATCCTGCCGCGGCACCTCTTCGCGGTACGGCAAGGTGTCGTCGATGCCGTATTTCTCCACCGTCAGCAGGTCTGCGGCGGGTAACACCTGCCGCATCGGCGTGACCAGGCGGATATGCCGCACGCTGTTGCAATCCGAACCTTGCAGGATCACCAACAGCGCCGCCGACGATTGCCCGGGCACCGCAGCGTCCAGATAGTAATGAATACTCGAACCATCCTCCCGCGGCAGCGTCAGCGCTGCAGATTGCGCCATCGCCAACCCGCTCCACAGCGCCAATACGCTCAGCATGCCTGTCGCCACTCTCATCACTTGCTCCTCTTCCCTGTTGCGTTCGGTTAATTCGTCTTTTCTGGTCTACGCTTCATGCCAATCACGTTTCTGACAGGGAAGCCTTACCATGCCACACCTCTATAACACCGCGCTGCTGATCGGCGCCGCGCTGAGCACCATCGCCGCCCTGTTGCATATTGGGGTGATCGCCGCCGGGCCGCGCGGCTATCGGCTGTGCGGCGCCGGCGATCGCTTCATTAAGGCGGCGGAAGCGGGTAAAAAGTTCCCGGCCGTCGTCACCGCCGGTATCGCGCTGATGCTGTTTATTTGGGCGCTGTATGCGCTTTCCGGCGCGGGCCTGATCGCGCCGCTGCCACTGCTGCGGCCCGCGCTGTTTATCATTACCTTCATCTACCTGTTGCGCGGCGTCGCCGGCCCCTTCGCCCTGCGCGATACCGGCCGCAGCCAACGCTTCATCGTCGTCAGCTCGCTGATTTGCCTCGGCTTCGGACTGGTCCATCTGCTGGGGATGACGCAGCGCTGGAGTGCGTTGGCGTAACGCCCTGTTGCTGCAAAACGGCGATAAACGCCTGCGCGGCGGCGCTGCGGTAAGCGCCTTTGCGCTGCAGCCATACCGCCTGCCGCATCGGCATGGCGTTGGCCAACGCCACTTTTTTCAACTGCCGGTTCTCGCGCGCAATGGCGGCCGGCAGCAGCGTGGCGAGCTGCCCGCGCCGCACGATCTCGACGATAGCGCCCAGCGCATTGGCCTCCACCGCCACCTGCGGCCGAAATCCCAACTGTGTGCAGTAACGATCGATAAACTGCCGCGTGGCGAAGTCGCCACTCAGCAAAGCCAGCGGCAGATGTTGCCACTCCGCCAGCCTCAGCGGACGGCGATGCGCCGCCAGGGGATGATCGGCGCCGACCATCAGCTCCAGCGTCTCGCTGAACAACGGCGTGGCTTCTACCTCCGCCGACTGCGCCATCTCGAAGGCGATCCCCAGGTCCAGCCGATCCTGCGCCAGCAGCGCCTCGATCCGCTCTTGCGCCATCTCCTCAATGCTCAGGGTAATCCCCGGGTAGCGGCGGTAGAACGCATCGATCGTCGGCCCCACCAGATAGGCGGTGAAGGTTGGCGTCATCGCCAGCCGCAAATGGCCGCGCGCCAGCGTCGCCACGTCATGGATCGCCCGCGCGCCGGCGTCCAAATCCTGCAGCGCCAGCCGCGCATAGCGCATCCACGCCTCACCGGCGTCGGTCAGGCGCACGGCTCTGCCACTGCGATCGAACAACGGCGCTCCCAGTGCGTCTTCCAACTGCTTGATCTGCTGGGACAACGTCGGTTGCGAGACGTGCAACGCTTCGGCGGCGCGGGTGAAGTTGCCCTGTTCGGCAACGGCCAGAAAATAACGGATGTGTCGCAGCAGCATAGCGCCCCAGCTATTAGTAAAACCTATAGCCAGCATTATAAATGGGTCTTAGACCCTATAGCCAGAAGCGTTCATCATGCCGCCATCGCATAACGACACCCAATGGAGAAACGGATGAAAGAGGTGATTGAAGGCTTCCTGAAGTTCCAGCGCGAAGCCTTTGTTGAACGCACGGCGCTGTTTCAGCAGTTGGCGACCCGCCAAAACCCGCGCACCCTGTTTATCTCATGTTCCGACAGCCGCCTGGTGCCGGAGCTGGTCACCCAGCGCGAGCCGGGCGATCTGTTCGTGATCCGCAACGCCGGTAACATCGTGCCTTCTTTTGGCCCCGAACCCGGCGGGGTGACCGCCTCGGTCGAGTACGCCGTCGCTGCGCTGGGCGTAGAAGACATCGTGATCTGCGGCCATTCCGACTGCGGCGCGATGACCGCCATCGCCACCTGCCAGTGTCTGGATCACCTGCCGACGGTCGCCGGCTGGCTGCGTTACGCCGATTCCGCCAAGGCGGTCAACCAGGCTTATCCGCACGCCTCCGACGCAGCCCGGGTCGCATCGATGGTGCGCGAAAACGTCATCGCCCAGCTCAACAACATCAAAACGCACCCTTCCGTCGCCCTGGCGCTGGATCAGGGCCGCCTGGCGCTGCACGGCTGGGTCTATGACATCGCCAGCGGCGCTATCGAGGCGCTGGACGGCGAAACCCGCCGCTTCGTGCCGCTCGCCACCCATCCCGAGGTGACCGCCACCCCGGCGATCGCCCGTTTTTAAGCCCACAAAAGGAGTCAACATGACACACTCTCTGCACAACACCGCCCCGCGCGAAGCGCTCACCGACACCATCATGGCCGCCAAGATCCGCCATAATCTGACGTTCGAAGCGCTGGCCGAGGGCACCGGTCTCAGCCTGGCGTTTGTCACCGCCGCCCTGCTGGGGCAGCATGCGCTGCCGGAACCGGCGGCGCGCACGGTAGCGGCCAAGCTGGGGCTGGACGAAGAAGCGGTGCTGCTGCTGCAAACCATCCCGCTGCGCGGCAGCATTCCCGGCGGCGTGCCAACCGATCCGACCATTTATCGCTTCTATGAAATGCTGCAGGTTTACGGTTCCACGCTGAAAGCGCTGGTGCACGAGCAGTTTGGCGACGGCATCATCAGCGCCATCAACTTCAAGCTGGATATCAAGAAGGTCGCCGATCCGGACGGCGGCGAACGCGCGGTGATCACCCTGGACGGCAAATACCTGCCAACCAAGCCTTTCTAATTGGCCTTTCGCCGGCGGCCCGCGCTGCCGGCAAATTGACAGCCAACCGGCCATTGGCTACATTAACTGCGCTTAAACGCCGCCCTGGCGTTTTTCACTGCCCGAGGCCTGTATGTTGGAGATTGTAACCACCCGATAGTCGCTTCCTTGCCGTATGGCGAGGGACTCTGACGTATCCGACGCGCGTTTGCGCGGGGATGCGCGTATCTGGGGTTATTACAGGATCTCCCAACATGAACATTTCCAAAGCGGAACAACGCGTGCTGCACGTGTTGGCCAAAGGCGGCTATATCGCCTTCACCCGCAACGACGCCGGTCGCGTCACCCACGTCGAATGCTACACCCGCGAAGGGCTCGGCCTGGCCGACTGCTCGCTGGCCGTCTTCACCAAGCTCAAAACCAAACGCCTGATCCTCTCTCGCCAGGGGCGCCCTTATCGCGTCACCTTTGCCGGGCTCAAGGCCGTGCGTGCGCAGCTGGATAACCGTTAATCATCGATACCGGCCGGGCAGCCCGGTCGGCACAGCCTTATTTAATCAGGATACAACCATGAACATCACGTTACGCCACGAAACGCCGACCGACGTCGGCGCCATCGCCACCCTGACCGCCGCTGCGTTCCTGCATGCCGAACACAGCAGCCACACCGAGCAGTTTATCGTCAACGCGCTGCGCGCGGCGGGAGCCCTTACCCTGTCGCTGGTCGCCGAGTACAATGGCACAACGATCGGGCACGCGTCCGTCTCGCCGGTCGTACTCAGCAATGGCGCCGCCGGGTGGTACGGGCTGGCGCCGGTGTCGGTGCTGCCGGCCTGTCAGAGCCAGGGGATCGGCAGCCGGCTGATCCGCCAGCTATTGGCCGAACTGCAAGAACGGCACGCCGCAGGCTGCGTGGTGCTGGGCGATCCGAACTATTACGGCCGTTTCGGCTTTCAGGCACAGACCGCGCTGACCCTGCCGGGCGTGCCGCAAGACTACTTCCGCGCCATCGCCTTCCAGGGCGCGCTGCCGTGCGCGGAGGTCACCTTCCACAACGCGTTTAACGCCGAGGCCTAACCCTGTTGCCGGCGCCGTCATGGCGCCGGTTTTCAGTCCCGTTCGCCATAACGCAAGACGGTCATCCCTTCCTCTTCCGCCGGGGGAACAAAGTACTGCGCCAGGCGCTCAAACTCCGCTTCGCTCAGGGCAAACGGGTGCTCGCCGCGCGCATTTCTCAGCGTTATCCGGCTCAGGCACTGCGCATGGCTGACATCGAGAAAGTGCAGGCAGTGTGCGACGCCGGCCTCCTCCGCCAAGGCTTTGGCCCAGCGCCGCCTGTCCGGCGTATTCATCGGAAAATCGAGCGCCACGGACCAACCGCCGCGCAGCAGCTGAACGAGGTGCCCGCCCAGCGCCCGCCGCAACCGGTCGGAACAGCGCGCGTAGTCTTGCAGACTGGCCATCTCCTGTTCATACAGCGTCGCCAGCCACGCATCTTCGCTCAGCAACAGCGTTTGCGGTTGCTGCGCCAAACTCTGCGCCAGCGTCGATTTGCCTGCGCCGGCCTTGCCGCACATCAGGTGTAAAACTGCAGGGTAGGTTTGCATGACGTTCTCCGGTCGTTGCCGGAAGGGGATAAAAAAACCCGCCTGCCGGCGGGTTTTTATTGGCGACACACGCGCTATCCCACCCTCTGGAGAAGGGTGATAATAATTTGCGCGAATGGGCGGTAGGATTTTTTCATAGCTAATGAATATGACAACCGTGCACCGTTGTCAATTCGCCGTCATCAATCCCTGTTCTCGCACAAACTCGGTGAATAAACTCACTTTCTGCTGCACATGCCGGCGCGTCGGGTAAACCGCGAAGACCTGATGCACGTCGGCAATTTGTTCAGGGAACAGCCGCACCAGTCTGCCGGCGGCGATCTCGGGATCCGCCACAAACGACGGCAGCGAACCGATGCCCAGTCCCGCCACCAGCATATCCCGCAGCATCAGGCTGTTGTTGGCGATCAGCCGGGGAGTGAACGTCACGCTCAGGCTCTCCTCGCCGGCGGTGAACTGCCACTGCCCCGGCTTTTCTGCCAGGGAATAGGCCAGACAGCTGTGCCGCGGCAATTCATTAGGCGTTTGCGGCACGCCGTGCTGCGCCAAATAGCCGGGCGCGGCGCAAATTCGCTGGTGCACGTCACCCAGCGCCCGGGCGCTGAGGGAAGAATCCGGCAGCCGTCGGCGAATGCGCAAGGAAATATCGAAACCGGCCGCCACTACGTCCAATACCCTGTCGTCCAGCGTCAGTTCCACCTGCAGCTGCGGGTAACGTTGCATAAACGGCGGCAGCAGCGGCGACAGCACCGTCAGGCCGAACGAGAGCGGCGCATTGACCCGCAGCGTGCCGGAGACCTGCTGCGCGCTGGCGGCAACTGTCTGCTCCAGCGCGTCGAACTCGCCAAGCAACCGGCAGGCTTCCTGGTAATAGAGCTGCCCGGCTTCGGTCAGGCTCATGCTGCGGGTGGTGCGCACCAGCAACAGCGTCCCCAACCGACTTTCCAACTGCTTAATCTGCTTGCTCAATGCCGCCGGCGTGATCGCCAGATCCTCCGCCGCCTTATAGAAACTGTTGCGCTCAACCACGCGGCGAAAGGCGCGCATCGTCAGTAGCACGTCCATATTATATCCTTCAGGTTAATTATTAATTCAATAAACCATAGATTATTAACCAAATAAATATCAGTAGACTTCATTCAACCGCTTCCCTGAGTGGGACGTGAATTTAATCTACTGATAATCATGGAGTTAATAATGAAAAAGACCCTAATCGCCCTGATGCTCGGCCTGAGCGCCGCCACCGCTCCCGTCGCCGCGCTGGCGCAGTCCCCCGCCGCCGATAGCCGCCAGGCGGGTTATGTGCAACCGCTGACCGCCGACAACAGCCTGTTGCTGCTGGTCGATCTGCAGGACATGTTCGGCATGACCATTTCCTCTATCGATCAAACCAACCTGGTGAATAATGCCGCCGGCATCGCCAAGGCCGCCAAGGTGTTCAACGTGCCGACCATTCTGGCCTCGGCCAACGCCAAAAGCTTCGCCGGGCCGGTATTCCAGCAGGTGACGCAGGCACGCCCGGATCTGCAGGTGTACGATCGCACCGCCATCAACGTCTGGCAGGATCGGCGCGTGGTGGATCTGATCAAACAATCCGGCCGCAAGAAAATCATCATCGGCGGGCTGTGGACCGCCAGCTGCGTGATGCTGCCGGCGCTGTCCGCTCTGGGCGAGGGGTATGAGGTCTACATATTGTCGGACGTCACCGGCGACATTACGCCAGATAGTCAAAACAACGCCATGCAGCGCCTGATACAGGCAGGCGCCACCCCTATCAACTGGGTGGCGTTGATGCTGGAATGGCAGCAGGACTGGAGCCGCAAGGCCACGGCGGGGGGCGTATTGCAGATCGCCCGCGACCACGGCGCCGCC
Source organism: Serratia sp. CY43202 (assembly GCF_052168755.1). Lineage (NCBI taxonomy): Bacteria > Pseudomonadati > Pseudomonadota > Gammaproteobacteria > Enterobacterales > Yersiniaceae > Serratia > Serratia sp. CY43202. The sequence goes on along the minus strand of NZ_JBJNMB010000007.1, from coordinate 312,286 downwards.
TGGGGAATGGGCGCCCGCTACGCCGGGGCGATGAAGGTGGGCAGCGAAGCGAAATAAGCGGGTGAAAGCCCGCCGTCAGCGGGCTTTTTTCAGGTGCGGTGATAGCAACGGCTATCCTGCGGCGCCTGGTCGCGTCTCTCCAGCCCGTAATCCCGCACCACCTCCGCCACCCGCAGCCGATACTGCGCCAGCACCTCGCCACGGCCGCGCGCCTGTGCCGCGCGATGCTGCTCGAGATTGCGCCACTGCTGCACCGCCGCCTCGTCGCGCCAGAAAGAGAGCGACAGCAGGCGCGCGGGATCGGCCAGGCTTTGAAAGCGCTCGATGGAAATGAATCCGTCGATCTGCGCCAACAGCGGCTTCAGCTCCGCCGCCAGCGCCAGATAGGTATCGCGCTGCCCGTCGGCAGCCTGCAGTTCAAAAATCACGGCGATCATTATCGTCTCCTCTCACGGTAAAATTCCGGTACGCACGCATGGTAAGAATGGCGCCACCGCACCGATTCCAACGCCCGCTCATCAATATCAAGCGGACACGGACGCACAGCACCAGAGTGCGATAACCACAGACTAACGATGGACGCGCAGCCATACTTCGTCTAACCTCGAAGTATGCATAACATCGACATTGAAGATCGTTTAGCGGCGCTGAGCGCCGCCATCGCCGACCGCACCCGGGCGCGCATGCTGTGCCTGTTGATGGACGGGCGCGCCTACACCGCCACCGAGCTCAGCGCGGCGGTCGAGGTCGCCCCGTCCACCGCCAGCGCGCATCTGGCGAAACTGCTGGAGCAGCGGCTGATCGCCTGCGTCAAACAGGGGCGCTACCGCTATTTCCGGCTGGCCGGTCAGCCGGTGGCCGACGCGCTGGAAGGCTTGATGGCGCTGGCGGGCGTACCGCGCCCGTCGGTGAAAAGCAGCACGCCCACCACGCTGCAATATGCCCGCACCTGCTACGACCATATGGCGGGCGAGGTGGCGGTGAAGCTGCACGATCGGCTGCATGCGCTGAACTGGCTGACCGGTGAAGAAGACTACCGATTAAGCGACGCCGGTCAGGCCGCGCTGACGCGGCTGGGCGTCGATTGCTCCCCCGCGCCCACTCGCCGCCGTTTCGCCTGCGGCTGTCTGGACTGGAGCGAGCGCCGATCTCACCTCGGCGGCGCGCTGGGCGCCGCGCTGTTGGCCGCCTTTATCCAACGCGGCTGGCTCCTTCGCCGGCTCGACAGCCGCGAGCTGCAGCTGACCCCCGCCGGTAAAAAAGCGCTGGCCGCACATTTTGACCTCACGGTGTAACCCGGCGACAGGGTAGTTTTACTGCAATACTCTAGGGGTACGCTTAAGCGACCCCGCCAACCCGAGGAGTTTCCATGCTCGATTCCACCCAATTCCCGATCGTCAAACGCTGGCCGGCTCAGCATCCGGAATGGCTGCAGCTCTACTCTCTGCCGACGCCGAACGGCGTCAAAGTCTCCATCATGCTGGAAGAGATCGGCCTGCCTTATGAAGCGCACCTAATCGACATCGGCAACAACGAAACCTGGACGCCGGAATTCCTGGCGCTGAATCCGAACGGCAAGATCCCGGCGATCATCGATCCCGACGGCCCCGGCGGCCGGCCGCTGCCGCTGTTCGAATCCGGCGCCATTCTGCTCTACCTGGCGGAAAAGAGCGGCCGCTTCCTGCCGCAGGATCCAGCCCAACGTTATGAAACCATTCAGTGGGTGTTCTTCCAGATGGCCGCCGTCGGCCCGATGTTCGGCCAGCTCGGTTTCTTCCATAAATTCGCCGGGCGCGAATATGAAGACAAGCGGCCGCTGGAGCGTTACAAAAACGAATCGAAACGCCTGCTTGGTGTGTTGGAAACGCGCCTGGAGGGCCGTGACTGGATCATGGGCGCAGACTACACCATCGCCGATATCTCGCTGCTGGGCTGGGTGCGCAACCTGATCGGCTTCTATGAGGCGCGCGATCTGGTGGAGTTCGACAGCTTCCCGCGCGTCGCGCAGTGGCTGGAGCGCGGTTTAGCGCGGCCGGCGGTGCAGCGTGGGCTCGCTATCCCGGCGCGCGCGGCCTGATCGTCACACGGGATGGCCGCCGGGCCGTCCCGTCTTTCATTGTCATAAAATTGTCATCCCCCTGCTCTACTCTCCTTTCGTAACAATTTGATGTTATTTACATTGTTGTATTACGACAAGGAGCTTACCCATGCAACCTGCTGTATCCCTGATCGCCGGCGCCGTGCTGTCCGCCCTGCTCTGTTCCTCCGCCATCGCGGCGGAAACCTCGGCCAATGCCGATGGCCTGACCGAGCGCGCCGCGCGCGGCACCCTAACCGAGCCGGGCGGCGCCCGTCGCCTGGCCGGCGATCAGACCGCCGCGCTGAAGGCGTCGCTGTCGGACAAAACGGTGAAAAACGTGATCCTGCTGATCGGCGACGGCATGGGGGATTCCGAGATCACCGCCGCGCGTAACTACGCTGAAGGCGCAGGCGGTTACTTCAAGGGCATCGACGCCCTGCCGCTGACCGGGCAATACACCCACTACTCGCTGGACAAGAAAACCCACAAGCCGGATTACGTGACCGACTCCGCCGCCTCGGCCACCGCCTGGGCCACCGGGGTGAAAACCTATAACGGTGCGCTCGGCGTGGACGTGAACGGCAAAGACCAGCCAACGCTGCTGGAGATCGCCAAGGCGGCCGGCAAGGCCACCGGCAACGTCTCCACCGCCGAACTGCAGGACGCCACGCCGGCGGCGCTGGTGTCGCACGTCACCTCGCGCAAATGCTACGGCCCGGAAGAAACCAGCGAGAAATGTGCCGCTAACGCGCTGGAAAACGGCGGCCGCGGCTCGATCACCGAGCAACTGCTGAAAACCCGTGCCGACGTCACGCTGGGAGGCGGTGCGAAGTCCTTCAACCAGCTGGCGAAAAGCGGCGAATGGCAAGGAAAATCGCTGAAGGACCAGGCGGCGGCACAGGGTTATCAGTGGGTGAGCAACGCAGATGAACTGCAGGCCGTTACCCTGGCCAATCAGCAAAAACCGCTGCTGGGCCTGTTCGCCGACGGCAACATGCCGGTGCGCTGGCTGGGGCCGAAAGCCAGCTATCACGGCAACCTCGACAAGCCGGCGGTAACCTGCGAAAACAACCCGGCGCGCACCGCGGCCACGCCAACGCTGGCGGCGATGACCGACAAAGCGATCGCGCTGCTGAAAGACAACCCGAACGGCTTCTTCCTGCAGGTCGAGGGGGCGTCGATCGATAAGCAGGATCACGCCGCCAATCCGTGCGGGCAGATTGGCGAAACCGTCGATCTGGACGAAGCGGTGCAAAAAGCGCTGGCCTTCGCCCGCGCCGACGGCAACACGCTGGTGATCGTCACCGCCGACCACGCGCACTCCAGCCAGATCGTCGCCGCCAACGCCAAAGCGCCGGGCCTGACCCAGATACTGACCACCAAAGACGGCGCACCGATGACCCTCAGCTACGGCAACTCGGAAGAAGAGTCGCAGGGGCATACCGGCACTCAGTTGCGCGTCGCGGCCTACGGCCCGCACGCCGCCAACGTGGTGGGATTGACCGATCAGACCGATCTGTTCTTCACCATGCGCGATGCGATGGGCATCAAGTAACCGCCAGCTGAACGATGGCCGCTCGCAACGGCGGCCATTTATGATTGGTTACCGATAGGTATTTGCAATTTAACCGCAATTATTGTGTGATAACGAAATAACGTTTAATTGCGTGACAATTAACCCCTTAAAATAACGCGGTTATACGGCCTTTCTTCCCTCTCTGTTTATTCCTGCGACAGCAACCGCCCTATTTTTGCTTATATTCATTTTTTTTAGTTACAAAAGTAGTTTTTAACATTCTCGCAAACAATAATACCCCGCCAGTAACGTGAACCGATCAATTTGCATCCGGACGGCCTGCAATAGTTCACTTTTCGTTAAATACCCTATTAACAAAAAGGCATTATCGCTGCCTATCGGCTCACGCCGGGCGGTCGGCTTCATTATTTTCCAGGGTAACTCCCGCTAAATTCTTTCACCTGCAATGAGTAGAATTTACACACAAGAGATTTAATTCAATGAGAAAATTACTCGTCCTGATTTTCAGTCTCAGCCTGTTTAGCGTTACGCAGCAGGCGGCGGCTGAAGAGAAGAATAAAACCGTCGACGTGGTGTTGATCGGCGGCGGCATCATGAGCGCCACTTTGGGTACCTATCTGCATGAGCTGGAGCCGACCTGGACCATCGACATGTACGAGCGCATGAACGGCGTGGCGGAAGAGAGCTCCAACGGCTGGAACAACGCCGGTACCGGCCACTCCGCCTTTAGCGAAATGAACTACACGCCGGAAAAAGCCGATGGCACCATCGACATCAGCAAGGCGGTGAAGGTCAACGAGTCTTTCGAAATCTCTCGCCAATTCTGGTCTTATCAGGTGAAAAACGCTGTCCTGAAAGATCCGAAATCCTTCATTAACAGCGTGCCGCACATGAGCTTCGTGTGGGGTGACGACAACGTCAACTTCCTGCGTAAACGCTACGCGGCGCTGCAGCACAGCACCCTGTTCCGCGGCATGGAATATTCCGAAGACCCTGCGCAAATCAAGCAGTGGGCGCCGCTGGTGATGAACGGCCGCGATCCGGCGCAGAAAATCGCCGCGACCCGCATGCCGCTGGGTACCGACGTCAACTTCGGCGTGATCACCCACCAGTTGGTTGACGCGCTGAGCGCCAGCGACAAGTTCAAGCTGAACCTGAGCCACGAAGTGCGCGACATTAAGCGCAACGCCGACCAAACCTGGAGCGTGACCGTTGCCGATCTGAACCGCGACGGTAAAGAAACCACCGTTAACGCCAAGTTCGTGTTCATCGGCGCAGGCGGCGCGTCCCTGACCCTGCTGCAGAAATCCGGCATCCCAGAAGCCGACGGCTACGGCGGCTTCCCGGTCGGCGGCCAGTTCCTGGTCACCACCAATCCGGAGATCGCCAACCAGCACCTGGCCAAAGTGTATGGCCTGGCCAGCGTAGGTTCGCCGCCGATGTCCGTGCCGCACCTGGATACCCGCATGCTGGACGGCAAGCGCGTGCTGCTGTTCGGGCCGTTCGCCACCTTCTCCAGCAAGTTCCTGAAGAACGGTTCGCTGTTCGATCTGATGCACTCGCTGAGCACCTCGAACCTGATGCCGATGACCCACGTCGGTCTGGATAACTTCGATCTGGTGAAATACCTGGTCGGCCAGCTGATGATGAACGACGACGATCGCTTCGCCGCGTTGAAAGAGTACTTCCCGGACGCCAAGCAGGCAGACTGGAAGCTGTGGACCGCAGGCCAGCGCGTACAGATCATCAAGAAAGACGCGGATAAAGGCGGCGTGCTGCAGTTCGGCACCGAAGTCGTCAGCTCTGAAGACGGCAGCATCGCCGCTCTGCTGGGTGCTTCGCCGGGCGCTTCTACCGCTGCGCCGATCATGCTGCATCTGATGGAAACCGTGTTCAAAGACAAAGTGGCGACGCCGGAATGGCAGAGCAAGCTGAAAGAGATCATTCCGTCTTACGGCCACAAGCTGAACGGCGATATCGAGATGACCAACAAGATCCGCGGTTACACCAGCAGCGTGCTGGGTCTGAACTACATTGAAGTGAAACCGGAAACTAACTGATTTTCCATCGCTTCCTACTGATAAGGCCGCTTTATGCGGCCTTTCTTTTATCCCCCTGCCGTTCAAAGAGCATTTTTGGCCACCTTTTTACCCCCGGTTTACCCTTGCGTAACGGCGCACTCACGCCTATTATCAAAGTATATTCTTGGATAATTAAGCTAAGTCACTGTGACCTGAATGTCGTTTTTGCGGGAGAACTAAAACCATGGATCGCGTCAATATCATTCACGATTTACTAGACTGGATTGAAACTCATCTGGACCAACCGCTGCTGCTGGATAACGTCGCCGCCAAGTCGGGCTACTCCAAATGGCACCTGCAGCGCATGTTCCGCAGCACCACCGGCCACGCACTCGGCAGCTATATCCGCGAGCGGCGCCTGTCGCAGGCGGCGCAGGCGCTGCGCTCCACCCCGCGTCCGATCCTGGATATCGCCCTGCAATACCATTTCGATTCTCAGCCTTCGTTCTCACGCGCCTTCAAGAAACAGTTCGGTAAAACCCCGGCGGTGTATCGCCGTACCACCCGCTGGGATGTTGCGGAGTGGCCGGCACAGCCGATAGAGACGCAGGCTGAATCGCACCATGATGCCCCCACGCTGCCACGCTGGTACGCCGGCAAACCGCCGGAAGGCGTTTGCACCAGCTGGATGGGGCTGCGTTAATCGATAACGCAAAAAAGCCAATGGATAAAACCCATTGGCTTTTTCGTCGGAACGCGACTTAGTTGTACTCGATGGTAAAGGTGGCGGTCGACTTGATATTGCCGCCTTTAATCGTCGAACCGGTGCGATAGTAGCGTGCCTTCAGCGGCAGCGTTAAGGTATTGGCCTGGTTGGGAATGGTACGTCCGGCATTGACCGCATCGCCATTTTTGATCGGCTGGGTCGTATTGCCGGTCAACAGCTGGACGGCAACACCGGATGCTGTGTTGGCGCCAGGCTCGGATTTGATCACCCCAGGTGCATTGGAAGCATCCTGCGTATAGTCAAAACGCACATTGACGATCCCTTGTCCCGCACTGCCTGGCAACAGATCCTCACCAACGCCGCCAACGCAATTGATATTGATATCAAATGCTTTTTCACCCTGCGTTGAACCTACGCCGCCAAACGAGGCTGCAGTGACAGTATCCAGATTAACCACCTTGTTCTTGGAACCGCTGTCCACGTTGCAAGTCGACGTCACGATCGTCAGGCTGTTGGCATCGACGATCGATTCCAGCATCGGCAACCCCTGACCGGAACCATCCATATAGTAAGTCGTGTACTTGCCTGGGACCAGTTGGCCGGTGCCGGTTTGCGCGGCGGTTTTCACAATGTCGATCTTAAAGTAACCGCCATTCAGGTTGACGGTTGTATTACCCCGTAATGCCAACGTGTGGGGATAATAAGTACTTATTGTCCCCGCTTCACGGTATAAACGAATCCCGATACCTGGAATATTGGTGCTCCATACATTGCTGAAGCTCGTCCGGCTGCCCTGGAGGATCTGCCCAATCGCGCTACCGCCGTTATAACAACGACCATAACCGGAGACCGGGTTAATCGCGAACTGACCGGTGACCAAGGTGTCTCCAACCTGGCTGCTTGGCGTAACCAGCACGCGCCCAAGCTTCATGTTGATCACCTGCGCCTTGTAACCATTATTAACGTAACAGGCGGCGTAAGCGCTCTGGCCGCCCGCCATCAGCAGTCCGAGCAGCATCAGGCATTTCGCTGGCGCTTTATTCAGCGGTGGAACACGCGTAAACTTTATCATTTGCAACTCGCTTCAATAATTTCGTAGTCAGGATTATTGCTTTGCGCCTTGGCGCTATAGCTGACAGAGCACTGCTGCGTTGGCTGTGTGCCCCACTTAATCTGCAACAAACCTTTCTTAGCTTCGGTACGCAAGTAGATGCGACTGCCCTGCCCAACAATGCCGACCACCTGATTACGGGTATCCAGCACTTCAGCGCCAAACGGCAGCGCGTTGCCATCAGGGCCGAGCGCATGAATGATCAATGCCTGGCCTTTCGTTGTTTTGAATTCCAACCGGGCAACCGCGCCGGCATATGGCGCAACCTGTTGGCTGCTGCTTTCCAATTCAACATCGCGTGACATGCCGCTCGGATCGAGCGTTACGCTCGTCATGCGATATGGTGCAACATAAGGAACCACAGCATAACCGTTGTCATCGATACGAACGCCTGGCGAGTTGGTCACAATCGCGCCAGCGGCGTCTGGCGCTTCCACCAGCACCATGGTCTGTCCGCGTTGCGGTGTCAGCGTGACGCCGCCGCTATGGGCAACCACGCTGCCCGATGCACCGATCGACGACTGACGGTAATCTTTACCATAGCTGTAGGACCCGTTCATCGTGGCGAAACGGCTACGGTATTCACCGCTCACGCTGCTGTTGGTGCCGCCTGAACGATCGTTGGCTAACGTAGCGCTATAGCTGATGTTGTTGTCTTCGCCGGTTGAACCATTCATGCCCACACGGCTGCTGTCGTAACCGTTGTCGGTGTAGCCCAGTGAACTGTTCAGGCTCAGGGTTTGCGAACCGACGCTGAATGGAATCGACAGTGTCAGGTAATAACGAGTCTCATCTCGGTTATACATATCCGAGGTGCGCATGGCGGAAAGGCCATAGGTCACGCGACCATAATAGTTGTTATAGCCCACCTGGTACTGCTTGGTGCTCCCGCCACGGTTCCAGTAGTCGCGTACCGAACCGGTGATGTACAAGGAACCGTAATTGTCGCCCAGCCCTTGGTTCAGCGTCAGCTGGTATTCGCTACGCTGGCGGTTAACCGCATCTGCGCTTAAACCCTTGCGCTCATTGTCACGGGAGTAGACGGCATCCTGCAAAGAGAGGTAGCCGGAAGTCGAATAGCGATAAGCAGCGATCGTGAAGTTGGTGTTGGTTTCGGTCATCAACTTGCTATAGCTGAGCTTATAGCTCTGGCCTGATTGGTCGCCCTGCTTCAAGCGGGTATTGGACTGCGTGACGTCCAGCGCAAATGCGCCAACCGGTGTCGCGACCGCGCTGCCCACCAGCACTGCACCATAGCCATCGCTGACGATCCCGCCTGTGTATCCCGTAAGAATGTTGGTAAAACCGCGCTGATAAGTCGCCTGGAACATGTCGGGTTCCTTGCTTAAATTATCATCGCGTACTCGACCCGCAGTGATGGCATAACGCTGAATACCTGGACGAAGCATCTGCGCTACCGAAGCATAGGGAACGCTGAACTGGCGTTTGCTGCCGTCGGCCTCGTTAATGGTGACATTCAGATCGCCGCCGTAACCCGTAGGGTAGAGATCGTTGATGATGAACTCGCCCGGAGCGACGGTAGTTTGGTAGATCAGCTGGTTATTCTGACGTACTTCCACCAGGGCGTTGCTTTGCGCGACCCCACGCACAACCGGCGCATACCCGTTCAATGAATCAGGCAGCATGCGATCGTCCGTGGCGATCTGCACGCCGCGAAAACCGATGGAGTTGAAGAAATCACCGCTGGTGTAACTGTCGCCCAACGTCAGCATGCCGCGGATAGACGGCATTGCCCGCTGCGCGTAAGTCGCGGTGTTTTGCCAATGGGTGCTGTCGTTAGAACGCCAGTTCACGTTGGAATCGTGACGCAGCTGCCAACCCGCCACGTTTAACCCGGCATTCAACGTTAAATATGCATTAGTTGAATCGGAGTTGCTGCCGTTGGCAGAGCTGTGGGTATTGAACGCATTGAAATTATACGACAGGCTGCCGGCGGTAATACCGCGATCCCAGAAGCGCGGATCGACATAACCGCGAGCGCTGCGGCGCAGCGCCGCCTGAGGGATGCTGATATCCATGCGCAACGTACTGGTGTCCAAGCGGTAATAGGCTTCCGGTACCCATTGAGTCAGCGTTTTGCACGTCTCGGTATTAACGGCAGGATCCCCGCTCATTGTGGCGGTATCCACACCGAACTCATCCAACGACAGTAAGCTAAAACAGGTATCGGCGCTGTTTTTCCCCGGCACGTTTTTAAAGTCGATACTTTTTTTGCCTTTCCACTCGCCGTTCACATACACGTCGAGCGAATATTTTCCCGCCAAGATCGGGTTACCATCACGGAAGCGTGAAAGATCCACGCCCTGCGCTTCCCCAATCAGGAAGCTGCTGTTAAAAGTCGCTTCAACCGGTGCTGCCGGCTTTTTGCTATCGGCAACCCCCTCCGCCCAAGACGTCGCAGGGGCCGCCAGACAGAGCGCGCTACCGGTTAACAGCAGAATCGATTTATAATTGGACAGCGCCATTTTAACAGCTGCAGAGATAGGTAACTCTTTCATATAAAGCATTCCTTTACCAAATTAAGCTCGCCCTCTGAAATAAATTGCTCTGGGCCTGAGGCTCTGTTCCAAGAGTTACTTTTGCTTATTCTTAGTACGGGACACGCGTCCGCCAAAATCATTAATAGTGGTGTAGGCAATGTCAGCAATGCGCGCGCTGTCGCCGGAGAACGACAATGTCTTTTCCTGTCCGGGTGCCAGCATGTCGCCGTGCGGGGCCAACGGCACACGTTTTTGGTTCACGACAGCATTAATCTCGGTAAATGACACATAGTACGGCGTTGGGTTTTTCACGCTGACGCCCCCAGCGCTGAAGCGCCACTGCAGTTTTTCCGGCGCATCATTCGCTTCTCCCGCCAGACCGGTCGGCCGATACAGCAGTTTTACGCGGGTACGGAATGCCACCTGTAAAAAGTTTTCAGGTGCGCCATTGTTTGCCCCGGTTGGTGCTGGCGGGATCTCCAGTACGTTCAACCAAAACAAGGATTCTTTGTCTTGCGGCAAACTCGCCGTGGTCAATGAAACGCGCAGCGCTTGGCCGGTAGCCGGTTCAACACGGCTGATTGGCGGTGAAACGATAAATGGCGCTTTGCTGTTTTCTGGTGTGGTTTTTGCGTCGCCTTCATCAATCCAAGACTGAATAAGTGCCGGTGAAGCACCATTATTTGATAATTGGACGGTAACTTCCCGTTGCTTTCCCGGATAAATAATACGAGTACCGTTAATAATGACACTGGAAAAAACGCTGCTACTGAAAAGCATGGCGCTCAGCAATATGCTGTATTTTTTAAATGAGTTCTTCATTATCTTATCGCTACGGTAAGGGAAAACGGTGGGGGCATAACTCCCCCACCCGAATAAGAATATTACTTAAAGAAATATTACTTACTGGTAAATGATGGTGTACTGAACGCTAGAAGTCACATCACCAGCGCCGGCAGCGTTGGTAGCGTAATATTCAGCGTAGTAGTTCAGGTCAGCAGAGTCGCCTTCGTTAGCAACGGTAACCCACTGGGAGTTATTCTGCGCACCATTAGCACCAGCAGCCAGGATAGGCAGGAATTGGTTGTTGCTGCCCAGAAGCTGGATCTGCACGTTAGTTGCAGCATCAGTCTGCGCCTGGTTGTTCAGACGGCCAGTATTGAAATCAACAGTAGCGCCCGGTTCGAAATAAGTAGCTACCTGGCCTTTAGAGCATTTGGTCAGGTTGATCGCGAACGGGGTACGGCCAGCAGTTGCGCTCTGAGTTGCCAGAGTAGAAGCAGAAACAGTTGGCAGAGTTACGGTGAAATCTTTACCACCTGGGGTGCTGATAGTACAAGTTTGGTCAGTCACTTTACCGTTGAAAGTAATAGTCCCGTCAGCAGCTTGAGCAGAGAAAGAAGAAATAGCAGCAGTGCTTACAGCCAATGCCAATACAGCAGACAGTTTAGAGATTTTCATATTTAGACTCTCGATGAATTAATACGCTTATAAAGTACATTCAGCGATGCTACTCCTTGTCAGGAATGAAGCCCGATGAATCCATTGCCGGACGAAATATAGACTAAGCATATTCTTAATGTTAAATCGTTTAAAACATTCATAAGGCCCCTCTTGATAGGAATAAACTATCGGCGGATACCTATCGATCGATGTTGACGATTCATATGAATAGGAATAATCTGTGTTTGGGAAAGCTGCAGAGTTCAAGATTTTGCATTAAGGCCTGAAAATCAGAATATTATCCCGAATATTTACATTTAGTAACAGATTGCGACGTTTGGAATTTGGCACGAATTACGCGTTAAATGGTCTGTCGACACGCTTCGGTCATTCTGACGTTTTAAATAAGAAATTTACCAATAAACCTGGAGTAACTTTCTTTTTAAGCATTTAAAATCAACAAGTTAAATATCAATCCAAGGATTGGGAAATGAGCGGTTCTTTCAGAGAGAAAAATAACGGCATTAATTATGTTTTTCAGCCAATGTTCGCGAAATCGGGACAATTGCTGGCCGTTGAATGTCTGTCTCGCTTTACGTTTAATAGCGAATACGCCCATTTTTCTCCTGAACAGTTCTTTCGTCACGCCGACAGCGCAACCCGGATTGAGATTTTGATGGATCAGATCAATCTGATCGATAAATACAAACACTGGTTTCATGAAAACCAAGTGATAGCCACTTTGAATGTTGACGATTATTCCCTGCAATCGCTGGCGAATACTCACTTTGCCGAAAGAATTAATGCCCTGCGCTGTATTCATTTTGAGATCAGCGAGAATTCAACCCGGCTGGTGAAAGATCGCGTGCACGGCGATCCGTCATTGAATAGTTATTCATTTTGGCTCGATGATTTTGGTTCTGGCTATGCGGGTTTTTCCGCGTTGTACAACAGCCAGTTCCGCTTCGTTAAGCTCGACCGTTTTCTGCTTTGGGACTTCATGAAAAAGTCCGGCGGCGAGGGCTTGATGCGCGCGTTACTGCGCTTTTTTTACCTTAATCATTACAAGGTAATTATCGAAGGAGTTGAAACTCCCGAACACAAGAAATGGCTGGATGAAATGCCATATTACGCACTGCAGGGAAAGCTGTGGAAGGAATCCAGCATCAAGGATTTGAACTCGCTTCTTACAGCTGAATACTTTTAACTCGGTATTGGTGTTTGCCCTATGTCTAAAAACAACGTTCTTGTGATTAGTGAGTGTAAGTACAGCTATGTTGGCCTGTCGGTGCTGCTAAAGAAACACTACGGCGCGTACGATATCCGCCTGTTTTCCGATTTCATGCACGGCGGCGCCAAAGCAGAGAAGATCACCAAGCACGATATTGCGCTGATTTTCACCTCGCAAAACCTGGAACAGAGCGTCAACGTGATCGAAAGCCTGGTGTCCCTGCATCAGCAGTACAACAGCAAGACGCGCCTGCTGGTGTTTTATGACGACGAGCGGGTAGTGAAACTGTTGTCGATCCTGGGGATTTCCGTCGAGTTGGTCTCCACCCGCATTCCGCTTTATTCGCTGCAGGAAAAAATCCAGCGGCTGCTGGAAAGCAAGGAACCGGGCGGTATCCGGGTGCAGAAAACCCGCGAGCTCAGTCCGGCGGAAAGCGACGTGATCTTCAACCTGCTGCGTGGCGACAGCCTGCTGCACATTGCGGAAAAGCGCGGCACGCACCCGAAAACCATCTTCTCGCAGAAATACAGCGCGATGAAAAAACTGCGGCTGCGCAGCATGAGCACCATCTTCGTCGCCGGCAAATAAATACCCAGGCTTGTTGCGCGGTTCGCCGCGCGGCAACCCGCCCCCCCTTCCGTCACGTTAAATTAATGTAACAACTGGCGACAAAGCAGCAACAGACACACAACATCCCCTCCTGTTGGTTACGATTTGCACACGGATTATCCGTGAGTCATGTCGTGTGGATTAAAATAAACATCAGGAGATGTTATGAAGTCGTCCTTATTCAGCCGCTATACCTGCTTTGTGCTGAGCATCTTGCTCACCCTGGTTTTCTTGATCATGATGCACAATCATCCGTGGTTCTGGCTGCCGGCCCTGGCCTGCGGTTGCCTGATGGTGCTGGGTATCTACGATCTCACGCAGCAACGCCACGCCATTTGCCGCAACTACCCGATCATCGGCCGCTTGCGCTTCTTCTTCGAGTTCATCCGCCCGGAACTGCGCCAGTATTTCCTCGAGCAGGACAATGAAGAAATCCCGTTTTCGCGCACCCAGCGCACGCTGGTGTATCGCCGGGCGAAAAACGAGATGGGCGACAAGCCGTTCGGCACCCTGCTAGATGTGTACCAAACCGGCTATGAGTGCATCGGCCATTCCATGCGGCCGGTGGAAGCCGCCGATCCGACCAGTTTTCGCGTCACCATCGGCGGCGCCGACTGCCGCCAGCCCTACTCCGCGTCAATCTTCAACATTTCGGCGATGAGCTTCGGCGCGCTCTCCGCCAACGCCATCCGCGCGCTCAACCTCGGCGCGGCCAAAGGCAACTTCTACCACGACACCGGCGAGGGCAGCATCAGCCGCTATCACCGCGAAAACAACGGCGATCTGGTGTGGGAGCTGGGCAGCGGCTATTTCGGCTGCCGCACCGCCGACGGCCATTTCGATCCGCGCCGCTTTGCCGAACAGGCGCAAAGCCCGCAGGTGAAAATGATTGAAATCAAGCTCAGCCAGGGCGCTAAACCCGGCCACGGCGGCATTCTGCCGGCGAAGAAGGTGGATGCGGAAATCGCCGCCACCCGCGGCGTGCCGGAAGGCATGGATTGCATCTCGCCGGCCTCGCACAGCGCCTTCACCACCCCGCTGGAAATGATGCAGTTCATCCAACAGCTGCGCGAGCTGTCAGGTGGCAAACCGGTCGGTTTCAAGCTGTGCATCGGCCACCCGTGGGAGTTCGTCGCCATCGTCAAGGCGATGCTGCACACCCGCATTCTGCCGGACTTTATCGTGGTGGACGGCAAGGAAGGCGGCACCGGCGCCGCGCCGCTCGAACTCTCCAACTATATGGGCATGCCGCTGCGCGAAGGGCTGCTGTTCGTGCATAACACGCTGGTGGGCTGCGGCCTGCGCGACCAAATCAAGATTGGCGCCAGCGGCAAGATCATCAGCGCCTTTGACATCGCCAGCGTGCTGGTGCTCGGCGCCGACTGGGTGAATTCGGCGCGCGGCTTTATGTTCGCCGTCGGCTGCATCCAGTCGCAAAGCTGCCACACCAACCACTGCCCGACCGGCGTCGCGACGCAAGATCCGCTGCGTCAGAAGGCGTTGGTGGTGCCGAACAAGGCGGAGCGCGTCTATCACTTCCATCAAAATACGGTGAAAGCGCTGGCGGACATGCTGGCGGCGGCCGGCGTCAGCCGCCCGGAGCAGCTGACCTCGCACCATATGCTGCGCCGCATCACGCCGACCGAGATCAAGGTGTATGCCGATATCTATTACTACCTGGAGCCGGGCGCGCTGCTGCAGCCGGAGATCAAAAGCGAGTTCTACGCCCGCATGTGGCGCATGGCGACGCCCAACAGTTTCGATCAGGCGATCTCGCTGCCGGCGGCATGATGGGATAAGGGATAAAAAGAGAGTTGCCCCCTCGCCTTGGGGAAGAGCATATGGAGAGGGGTTGCTTGCTACGGCGGCCCTCCCCCTCAACGGCGAGAGGGCGTGTCGGTTACTGCTTGCGCACCGGCGCATCGCCGGCGACGTAGTAGTCGGCGGTGCTACGCGGCAGCGGCGCACGCTGGCGAATGCGATCGGCGATCTTCTCGGCGATCATGATGGTGGTGGCGTTCAGGTTGCCGGTGATGATCAGCGGCATAATCGACGCATCCACCACCCGCAATCCTTCCATGCCGTGCACCCGGCCCTGGCCGTCGACCACCGCCATCTCATCCTCGCCCATCTTGCACGAGCAGGACGGGTGGAAGGCGGTTTCGGCGTGCTCGCGCACAAAGGCGTCCAGCTGTTCGTCGGTCTGCACGTCCGGCCCTGGGCTTATCTCGCGGCCGCGGTATTCGTCCAGGGCCGGCTGCGCCATGATTTCGCGCGTGATGCGGATAGCGTCGCGGAACTCCTGCCAATCCTGTTCAGTCGCCATGTAGTTGAACAGAATGCTCGGGTGCTGACGCGGATCTTTCGATTTCACCTGCACCCGGCCGCGGCTCGGCGAACGCATCGAGCCGACGTGCGCCTGGAAGCCGTGCTCTTTCACCGCGTTGCTGCCGTTATAGTTAATCGCCACCGGCAGGAAGTGATACTGAATGTTCGGCCAGGCGAACTCTGCGCGGCTGCGGATGAAGCCGCCGGCCTCGAACTGGTTGCTGGCGCCGACGCCTGTGCCGTTGAACAGCCACTCCGCACCGATCTTCGGCTGGTTAAACCATTGCAACGCCGGGTACAGCGACACCGGTTTCTTGCAGGCGTATTGCAGGTACATCTCCAGGTGGTCCTGCAGGTTTTCTCCGACGCCCGGCAGATCGTGCACCACGTTGATGTCCAGGCTTTTCAGCAGCGCCGCCGGGCCGACGCCCGAACGCTGCAGAATTTGCGGCGAGGCGATGGCGCCGGCGCACAGCAGCACTTCGCGGCGCGCTGTGGCGTGAGTCAGCTGATTGCTGTCGCCCTGCAAATACTTGACGCCCACCGCACGCTTGCCGTCGAACACGATATGGTCGGTAAGCGCATGGGTGACGATTTTCAGGTTCGGCCGCGAACGCGCCTGATCCAGATAACCGCGGGCGGTGCTAGCGCGGCGCCCTTTCGGGGTCACGGTGCGATCCATCGGGCCGAAGCCTTCCTGCTGGTAACCGTTCAGATCGTCGGTGCGCGGATAGCCCGCCTGCACGCCGGCTTCCACCATGGCGTGGAACAGTTCGTTGTTACCGGCCTTCGGCGTGGTGACGCTCACCGGGCCATCGCCGCCGTGGTAATCGTTCGGGCCGATATCGCGCGTTTCCGCCTTGCGGAAATACGGCAGGCAGTCCAGATAGGTCCAGTCTTCCAGACCCGGCGCCTTGGCCCAGTTGTCGAAATCCATCGCGTTGCCGCGAATATAACACATGCCGTTGATCAGGGACGAACCGCCCAGCCCTTTGCCGCGGCCGCATTCCATCCGGCGGTTGTTCATGTGCGGCTCAGGATCGGTTTCATACGCCCAGTTATAGCGGCGGCCCTGCAGCGGAAACGCCAGCGCGGCCGGCATCTGAGTACGGAAATCCATCCGGTAATCCGGACCGCCGGCTTCCAGCAGCAGCACGCTGACGTCGGCGTCCTCGGTCAATCGGGTGGCTAACACGTTGCCGGCGGAACCGGCACCGATAATGATGTAGTCAAATTCCATTCATTATCTCCTTACTTTATAGGCCTGCACGATGCGAAAACGCGAAGCGCTGATCCGCAGCAGGCGGTGTATTTGGCTCTCGAGGAGTGTCGGCCGCAGCCAACGCGGCTGCGGCTCGAAAGGCGACGGGAAGATCAGAATACCGAGGCGTATTCGCCCAGCTCGACCTGCACCGATTTGATCTGGGTGTAGTGCTCCAGCGTGGTCAGGCCGTTTTCGCGGCCGACGCCGGACTGCTTATAACCGCCGACCGGCATTTCCGCCGCCGACTCGCCCCAGGTGTTGATCCAGCAAATGCCGGCTTCCAACTGATGAATCACGCGGTGTGCGCGGGCCAGATCGTGGGTCACCACGCCCGCGGCCAGGCCGAAGGTGGTGTCGTTGGCGCGGCGCACCACTTCCTCTTCACTCTGGTAGCTGAGAATGCTCATCACCGGCCCGAAGATCTCCTCGCGCACGATTTCCATCTCGTCGCGGCAGTCGCTGAATACCGTCGGCGCCACATAAGCGCCCTTGCCGAATTCGCCATGGGTGACGCGTTCGCCGCCGCACAGCAGGCGCGCGCCGCTGTTCTTGCCGCTTTCGATAAAGCGCAGCACCGACTCCATGTGCGCGAAGCTGACCAGCGGCCCGAAGTTGGTCTGCGGATCGGTCGGATCGCCGAGGCGAATGCGCTTCACGCGTTCGAGGATCTTCGCCTCAAACTGCGCCTGCAGCGCCGCCGGCACAAAGACGCGGGTGCCGTTGGTGCACACCTGGCCGGAGCTGTAGAAGTTGGCCATCATGGCGATATCGGCGGCGCGATCCAGATCGGCGTCGTCGAAGATAATCAGCGGCGACTTGCCGCCCAGCTCCATGGTGACTTCCTTCAGCGTCGAACCCGACGCGTTGGCCATCACCTTCTTGCCGGTTTTCACCCCGCCGGTGAAAGAGACTTTGGCGATGCCCGGATGGTCGGTCAGGTACTGCCCCACCTCCGCACCGCTGCCGGTCACCACGTTGAACACGCCGTCCGGCAGGCCGGCTTCGGTGTAGATTTCCGCCAGCTTCAACGCCGTCAACGACGTAACTTCACTCGGCTTGAAGATCATCGCGTTACCCGCCGCCAGCGCCGGCGCGGACTTCCACAGCGCGATTTGAATCGGGTAGTTCCAGGCGCCGATGCCGGCCACCACGCCCAGCGGTTCGCGGCGGGTGTAAACGAACGAAGTGTCGCGCAGCGGGATCTGCTCGCCTTCAATGGCCGGGATCAGGCCGGCGTAGTACTCCAGCACGTCGGCGCCGGTGACGATGTCCACCGCGGTGGTTTCCGACATCGCTTTGCCGGTATCCAGCGTTTCCAGCGCCGCCAGTTCATCGTTGCGCTCGCGCAGAATATCCACCGCGCGACGCAGGATGCGCGAACGCGCCATCGCCGTCATCGCCGCCCACACCTTCTGCCCGCTGGCCGCGCTGGCCACCGCACGATCGACGTCTTCAGCGCCGGCGGACTGGACTTCAGCCAGAACTTCGCCGTTCGCCGGGTTAATGGCGTTGAAGGTTTTTCCAGCGGTGCTGTCTACATAGGCGCCATGAATATAGAGCTTCTGCAAGCCAAAACGGGACATAGGATCTCCTTGAGTTAGCCTCCGGGCGGCGTTTGCCCCCGGAGTTGGAACGTGATGTATTCGGTCGTGAGCGTCAACGCCTGCGACTGATTGAACGCCGAGCCGCGCAGCGCGCTGCGCAGCCACAGCCCATCGATCAGTGCCGCCAGCCCCTTGGCCGCCAACCGCGCCTGCGGCTGCGGCATAACGCGGCGAAACTCGGCGCACAGGTTGGAATAAAGCCGGCGGCCGTTCACCTGTTGCAGCCGGTTGAGCTGCGGCTGGTGCAGGCTGCTGGCCCAAAAGGCCAGCCAGGTCTTCATCGCCGCGCTGTTGATCTGGCTGTCGTCGAAGTTGCCGGCGACGATCGCCTGCAGCCGCGCCGCCGGGCTGTTATCGGTCAGCGCCTGCAACCGCAGCTTCACCGCCTCGCCCAGATGGCTGATCAGATAGCGCATCGTGGCTTCCAGCAGGCCGTTCTTGTCCTTGAAATAATGGCTGATGATGCCGTTGGAAACGCCGGCCCGCCGCGCGATCTGCGCGATGGTGGCGTCATGCATTCCCACTTCGTTTACCGCGGCGAGCGTGGCATCAATCAACTGCTGCCTTCTGATTGGCTGCATTCCTACCTTTGGCATATTTCGACTCTCACAAAACCGACTTCGGCCTTATCTCAGCGGGCAAATTTCACTGCCGTTTCGCCCGTGATTCAGGTCATCATGAGGACTATTAAACTTTTTTTTGATTGAACGTTCAATAAAAATTGCATATATTTTATTGCCGCCTGGTTAAAAATTTGTACTATCTGGTTGTGGAACTGGCTGATTTTTGTGAGGTAATTAACGAATCTGACCAAAATCAGTGGCTGTAAGCGGTTCCCGCCACGAAGCGCTCCGGTGCTTCAGCAACAGGCGAAAGCGGCGTTTTTCAGGCCATTCCCATGGGGATGGTCGCCGCCTTCATTCGCCCGTTTTCCGGCGGCGCCAACGCGCCCCGAAATGCGGAGCGGCACGATTTTACTCAGTTCAGAGGATGACGATGACAACACGCGAAACCTCCTCCAAACCGCAGCAGGACCGCCTCAACCCTGTGGTTTTCTTCACCTCGGCGGGGCTGATCCTGGCCTTCTCGCTGATGACCATCTTTTTCACCGACTTCTCAGGGCAGTGGATCACCCGCACGCTGAATTGGGTGTCGACCACCTTCGGTTGGTACTACCTGCTGGCGGCGACGCTGTACATCGTGTTCGTGGTGTTTATCGCCGCCTCGCGCTTCGGTTCCATCAAGCTCGGGCCGGAACAGTCCAAACCGGAGTTCAGCCTGATGAGTTGGGCGGCGATGCTGTTCGCCGCCGGCATCGGCATCGACCTGATGTTCTTCTCGGTCGCCGAGCCGGTGACCCAGTACATGATGCCGCCGGAAGGCGACGCGCAAACGCTGGAGGCCGCGCGCCAGGCGATGGTCTGGACGCTGTTCCACTACGGCCTGACCGGCTGGTCGATGTATGCGCTGATGGGCATCGCCCTCGGCTACTTCAGCTATCGCTACAATCTGCCGCTGACCATCCGCTCGGCGCTGTACCCGATCTTCGGTAAGCGCATCAACGGCCCGATCGGCCACAGCGTGGACATCGCCGCGGTGCTCGGCACCATCTTCGGCATCGCCACCACGCTGGGCATCGGCGTGGTGCAGCTCAACTACGGCCTTAAGGTGCTGTTCGAGATCCCAGAAAACCTGACGGTGCAGGGCTCGCTGATCCTGCTGTCGGTGATTATGGCCACCATCTCGGTGACTTCCGGCGTCAACAAGGGCATCCGCATCCTGTCCGAGCTAAACGTGCTGCTGGCGCTGGGCCTGATCCTGTTCGTGCTGTTCTTCGGCGACACCGAGTTCCTGCTCAACGCGCTGGTGCTCAACGTCGGCGATTACGTCAACCGCTTTATGGGCATGACGCTCAACAGCTTCGCCTTCGATCGGCCGGTGGAGTGGATGAACAACTGGACGCTGTTCTTCTGGGCCTGGTGGGTGGCGTGGTCGCCGTTCGTCGGCCTGTTCCTGGCGCGCATCTCGCGCGGGCGCACCATTCGTCAGTTCGTGGTCGGCACGCTGATCATACCGTTCGTGTTTACCCTGCTGTGGCTGTCTATCTTCGGCAACAGCGCGCTGTACCAGATCATCCACGGCAACGCCGAGTTTGCTCAGGAAGTGATGCAGTTCCCGGAGCGCGGCTTCTACAGCCTGCTGGCGCAATACCCCGGCTTCACCTTCAGCGCCTCGGTGGCCACCATCACCGGCCTGCTGTTCTACGTCACCTCGGCGGACTCTGGCTCGCTGGTGCTGGGTAACTTCACCTCGCGCCTGGCCGATATCAATAATGATGCACCGAACTGGCTGCGGATTTTCTGGTCGGTGGCCATCGGCCTGCTGACCATCGGCATGCTGATGACCGACGGCGTACCGGCGCTGCAGAAAACCACGGTGATCATGGGCCTGCCGTTCAGCTTCGTGATCTTCTTCGTGATGGCCGGGCTGTATAAATCGCTGCGGGTGGAAGACTACCGCAAGGCCAGCGCGCTCAGCACCCTGGCGCCGGTGCCGGTCTCCAGCCACGATGTGCTCAATTGGAAACAGCGTCTGTCGCGGGTGATGAACTACCCGGGCACGCAGTACACGCAGAAAATGCTGGATAAGGTTTGCCGCCCGGCGATGCAGGACGTGGCGCGCGAGCTGGAGTTGCGCGGCGCGAAAGTGGAGTTCAGCGAAGTGCCGCCGACCGAAGACGAGCGCCTGAACCACCTGGAACTGCTGGTGCACCTGGGCGAGGAACAGAACTTCATCTATCAGATCTGGCCGATGCGCTACTCGGTGCCGGGCTTCACCTACCGCGCCCGCTCCGGTAAATCGCACTACTACCGGCTGGAAACCTTCCTGATGGAAGGCACCCAGGGCAACGACCTGATGGACTACAGCAAGGAACAGGTGATTGGTGACATTCTCGACCAGTACGAGAAGCACCTGAACTTCCTGCACATTCATCGCGAGGCGCCGGGGGGCACCCTGACCTTCCCGGATATGTGATGGCCGAGAAATAACCACAGGGCGTAGCCAGGCTACGCCCTTTTTTATGCCTGCTCGGCCGGTAAATCGGCCTTCAGCAGCACCAGGGAACCGGCCAGCAACACCAGATCCTTAATTAAAAAACTGGTGGCCCCGGCCATGGCGGGAAACCCGCCGGCGGAGGGCTCCCAGGCACCCGGCGTGGAAAAGATCAGCGTCAGCGTGGTCAGGTAGGTCACCGTCGATCCGATCGCCCCCAGCAAACCCAGCCGCCGCGACCAGAACCCCGCCAGCAACAGTAAACCGAAGCTCCATTCGGCGACGCCCAATGCATAACTGGCGCCGCGAATGCCGAACGCCTGATGCATCCAGCTCAGCAGCGGGCTGTTGCCGATCAGAGGCACTAACCCCTGCGCTTCGTAATCAAACCATTTGGCGTAGCCGAAGGCGGCGAAGATCACCACCAACGCCGCACGCATAAAGATAACGTCCCCGTTCGAGCGCCGAAAGCGCCGCAGCCATGTCGCCAGCATCATCCTCTCTCCTTATGTTGCCCGCGGCCGCCACGGTTTGCCGCTTGCGACCGCGGGGTGCGGCGGCTTAGTGCCCCATCGCGTCCTTTTTCATCTCGTCTTTCTTCATGCCGTCTTTGGCCATACCGTCTTTCGCCATACCCTCTTTTTTCATGGCGTCTTTCCCCATCTTGTCTTTCTTCATGCACGCCTTGCCCATGCACTCTTTCTTCATCCCATCTTTCGCCATGCCGTCGTGCGACATCTGGCTCATGCCGTCCTTTTTCATCGCGTCTTTGCTCATGCCGTCCGCGGCGTTGGCGCCGGCCACACCCAGCATCAGCGCGCTGCACATCATGATTGCGAATAACTTTTTCATGGTATTTCCTTCCGTCATGTCAAAGGCACCGGAGTGCCGGAGAATGGCCGGCGGCCGCCTCAGCTGCCGCCAAACCAGTTGTAACCCTGATCTTCCCAGTAACCGCCCGGGAAGTGGTTGGTGACCTCGATCACCTGAATGTGCTTCGGATTCTTGTAGCCCAGCTTGGTCGGCATGCGCAGCTTCATCGGATAGCCGTACTTGCGCGGCAAGATCTGGCCGTCGTAGGTCAGCGCGATAATCGTCTGCGGATGCAGCGCGGTGGCCATGTCGATGCTGGTGTAGTAGTCATCGGCGCATTTGAAGCTGACGTAGCGGGCGCTCAGATCCGCGCCGATCGCCTTGAGAAAGGTGGCGAACGGCACACCGCCCCACTTGCCGATGGCGCTCCAACCCTCAACGCAAATATGGCGCGTCACCTGGCTGACCTGCGCCATCCGATGCAGCTGCGGCAGGCTCCAGGCGCGCTTGTCCTGCACCAACCCCGCCACTTCCAGCCGGTAGTCGTCGCCGTTGATGTCCGGCGCGTCCTCCTCGGCGTAGAAAGCGTTGAACGGGAACGGCCGGGTGATCATCGATTCCGGGTAGACCGGCGCCAGGCGATCGCCGTTGAACAGCCAGCCCTGTACTCGATCATTGAAGCGCGAGATGCGGCTCAGCGCCTGTTCAACGTTGGCGTTATCGCTGAGATCGCAGCCGGTGAGCATGGCGATGCCGCCCAGCGTCAGGCCATTGCGCAGAAAGCGGCGGCGCGAAGACGCGCTCAGCAAGCGCTGCGCTTCTTTGACGATCGTCTGCCCTTCGCCAATCGTCATGATCGGTTTATCCTTTTTCATCGTGAACTCCTTAACGTCCGCGCAGCATGGCCAGCAGCGTCCGCGGCACCAGCGCCACCATCACCAGGTGGATCGCGACGAAGGCCACCAGCGCCGACATGGCGAAAAAGTGGATATAGCGCGCCGCCTCATAGCCGCCGAGCAGCGCGCGCAGCAGCGGAAACTGCACCGACTTCCACAGCACCAGTCCGGACAATGCGCTCAGCACGCCGAGGATCATCACCGACAGATAGGCCACGCGCTGCACCATGTTGTAGTGGCGCAGATCGGCGTGCTGCAGCCTGCCGCGTAGCGCCGCGCCGACATCGGCGAGAAACTGCTTCGGGCTGAGCGGCCAATACTTACGTTTGAAGCGCCCGCTGGCGAGGTTCAGCAGCAGGTAGCACAGCCCGTTGATGCCAAACAGCCACATGCCGGCAAAATGCCACTGCAGCGCGCCGCCCAACCAGCCCCCGAGCGTCAGCTCGTTGAAAAAGCTGAAATTGAACAGCGGTGAAGCGTTGTAGATGCGCCAGCCGCTGGTGACCATGATCAGCATCGCCAGCGCATTCAGCCAATGCGTCAACCGCAGCCACAGCGGATGCACGGTCTGTCGTTGTTCCGGAGTGAGAGTGAGGCTCATAACGATTCCTGCCAGCTAACGATGCGATGAGTCGAGTATTCCCCGGATTTGTTCCCCAAGACCTCACGCAAAGTTAAATAAAATGTGATAACTCCACCGGTGGGGGTTGTGTAGACTTCAGAGAGGATCGGGCAATCAGCGGTAATGAGAATGGAAAAGCCAAAACGAATTTTGATCGTCGAGGACGACGGCGACATCGCCGAGCTGCTGCAGCTGCATCTGCGTGACGAGGGTTACGCCATCAGCCACGCCGCCGACGGTAACCGAGGCATGGCGATGCTGGAACAGGGCGGCTGGGATGCCCTCATCCTCGATCTGATGCTGCCGGGCGTGGACGGATTGGAGATTTGCCGCCGGGCGCGCACCATGACGCGCTACACGCCGATCATCATCACCAGCGCGCGCTCCAGCGAGGTGCATCGCGTGTTGGGGCTGGAGCTGGGCGCCGATGACTATCTGGCCAAACCCTTCTCCATGCTGGAGCTGGTGGCACGAGTCAAGGCGCTGTTTCGCCGCCAGGAGGCCATGAGCCGTAACCTGCGCATGGACGCCGGCGTGCTCAGCTTCAACGATCTGACCATCGACCCCATCGCCCGCGAGGTGCACCTGCACCAACAACCGGTCGAGCTGACGCCGCGCGAATTCGACCTGCTGTATTTTTTCGCCCGCCATCCGGGCCAGGTGTTCTCGCGCCTCAGCCTGTTGAATCAGGTTTGGGGCTATCAGCACGAAGGGTATGAGCACACCGTCAACACCCATATCAACCGGCTGCGCATCAAGATCGAGCGCAACCCGGCAGAACCCGAGCGCATCCTCACGGTGTGGGGCATGGGCTATAAATTCGCGGCCACGCCGCATGAGTGAGCCATGAAAAACCTGACGTTAGCGCAACGCCTCACGCTGATCTTCACGCTGCTGATCGTCATCGGCTGCGCCTTTTCCGGCTGGATGCAGGTACGCAGCAGCACCCAGTACAGCCAGGCGGTGATCCAGCGCCTGTCCGGCAACCTGGCGCAGCAT
Organism: Serratia sp. CY43202; assembly: GCF_052168755.1. NCBI lineage: Bacteria > Pseudomonadati > Pseudomonadota > Gammaproteobacteria > Enterobacterales > Yersiniaceae > Serratia > Serratia sp. CY43202. The sequence continues at coordinate 287,446 of NZ_JBJNMB010000007.1, read as the reverse complement.
ATCGCCGACAGCAATCCGCTGCTGGGGGTGAACGGGCCGGATCCTCAGGCGGTGCATACCCTGTTCGACCAGCTGATGGCGGTGAACCCCAGCGTGGAGGTTTACCTGCTCGACAAACAGGGCGCGATTATCGGCAACGCCGCGCCGGCCGGGCATCTGAAGCGGCAGCGGGTCGCGCTGGCGCCGCTGCAGGCGCTGCTCGATGGCGCGCAGATGCCGGTGTATGGCGACGATCCGCGCAGCGCGGACGGGCGCAAGGTGTTCAGCGTCGCGCCGCTGAAGGTCGACGGCCGGGTCGAAGGCTATCTGTACGTGGTCTTGCTCGGCGAAGAGTACACGGCGCTGGCCAGCAACGCCCAGTTCAACTCGGCGGTCAGGATGGCGCTGTGGACTTCTGGGTTGATGGTGCTGTTCAGCCTGCTGGCCGGCGGTTTCGCGTTTTATTGGGTAACGCGCCCGATCCGTCGCCTGACCCGGCAGGTCAGCGCGCTGGACAGCGGAGGCATCGAAGCGGTGCAGGCCTACGCGGCGCTGCCGGCGGTACGGGCCGGGCGCGACGAAGTCAGCCAGCTGCAACAGGCCTTCCACCGCATGGCGCAGCGCCTGGCCGAACAGTGGCAAACGCTGGCGCAGCAGGATCGGCTGCGGCGTGAATTCATCGCCAACGTCTCGCACGATCTGCGCACCCCGCTCACTTCGCTGCACGGCTATCTGGAGACGCTGTCGGTCAAGGCCGCCACCTTGAGCGAAGCCGATCGGCGGCGCTATCTGGAGATCGCGCTGGCGCAGAGCCGCAAGGTGGGCAAGCTGGCGCAGGAGCTGTTCGAGCTGGCTCGATTAGAGTATGGCGTGGTGAAGCCGCAGAAAGAGCCCTTCTCCCTCAGCGAGCTGTTGCAGGACGTGTTCCAGAAGTTCGAGCTGGCGGCAGAGGCGCGCAACCAGCGGCTGCACGCCGACATCGCTCCCGGCATTCCGCCGGTGTTCGCCGATCTCAGCATGATTGAGCGGGTGCTGACCAACCTGTTGGACAACGCCATTCGCCATACGCCGCCCGGCGGCGACATCGGCGTGCGGCTGTGGCGGCAGGACGATCGGGTCATGGTCCAGGTCAGCGACAGCGGCCCCGGCATTCCGCAGACGCTGCGCGCCGATCTGTTCGTGCGCCCGTCTGTTCTGAGCGGCGCCCGGCGCCCTTCCGGCGGACTGGGGTTGATGATCGTGCGGCGTATTCTGCAGCTGCACGACAGCGATATTCAGCTGATCGAACAAGCGCAAAGCGGCGCCTGCTTCCGCTTCGCCATTCCGCCGCGTTAACACGGCACAACGGTTATTGTGCGATCGGGAACCGCAGGCTGAAGAGGATGCTGGCGACAGGCGCGCGCCCGATACATTCGGCGCGCACCTCACCGCCGTGCAGCGTCATGATGGCGCGCACGATAGACAGCCCCAGCCCACTGGCATGATTGCCGGCGCTGCGTGCGGGATCGGCGCGATAGAAACGATCGAACAATTTTTCCAACTGTGCCGGCGCGATCGGCTGCCCCTGATTGATGACCTGCACCCACCAGGCATCGGCGCGCCGTTCAGCCCGCAGGACGATCAGGCTGTTTTCGTCGGCATAACGTACCGCGTTGGCCACCAGGTTGCTCAGAGCCCGCTGGAACAATATCGCGTCCGCCTCCAGCGCGCCTTCCCCTTCGCAGCTCAACGCAATGCCGCGCTCTTCCGCCAGCCCTTCGAAGTAATCCGCCACCCGCCGCAGCTCGGTCGCCACCTCCAGGCGGCTGTAGTTCAGCGCAGACTGCGCTTCGCCGGCGCGCGCCAGAAACAGGATATTTTCCACCATGCGGGAAATGCGCTCCAGCTCATCCATATTGTTCGACAGCAGGGTTTCGTACTCCTCCACGCTGCGGGGCTGGTAAAGCGCCACCTGGCACTGGCCCATCAACGCCCCTACCGGCGTGCGGATCTCATGGGCCAGATCGGCGGAAAATTGCGTCAGCCGCTGATAGCCTTCATTCAACCGATCGAGCATCGCATTGAACGAACGGGTCAACTGCTGCAACTCCTTCGGCGCCCCCTGCTCGCTGAGGCGTGTCGACAGCGTATTGGGCGCAATCTGCGACGCCTGCGCCGCCATGCGCCATAACGGCTTCAATCCCCGCCGCATGACCCCATAGCCCAGCAGCGCAATCAGCAGGAAAGCCACCGCGACCGCCGCGACGATGCGCCACAGGTAACGCGCCAGCATCTTCTGCTCGTTGGCCATCACATGCGCGGCGGAGATCTGCAACAGGCTGCCGTCTTCCAGACGCACCATCGCCGAAGCGGCGCGCAGCGGCACCCCCTGCGCCGTTTCTCCGCCGCGTATGGCGGCCAACGTCTGCGCCTGTTCAGGCGGCGTCGGCGCGATCGGCGGCAGGGCCACCCTGGCGGGGTTCACGTTGATGAGCGGTTTTTGCCCCGGGATTTGGAAAATCAGCACGTCCTGTTCATTGCCCAGCATGTTTTCAAACAGGCCGTTATTGGCGGTCAGGCGCGCCAAAGGAAAGCGCTGCCCCAGTAAATGGCGGAAATACTCTACGCGCCCGGTCACCTGCAGATCGCTGCGCAGCGTCATTTCCTGGCGCATGGCGCTAAACAGATACCCGCCTGTCCCGCTCACCACCAACGCGGCCACCAGCGCGAACAGCGTAGCGGTGCGCAGCGTCAGCGACACCGGCCGACGTGACGTGCGCCCGCTCACGAGCGTGGCTCGCAGACATAGCCGATGCCGCGCACGCTGTGGATCAGCTTGACGTCGAACGGCCGGTCGATTTTGGCGCGCAGGCGTTTGATCGCCACGTCAACCACATTGGTGTCGCTGTCAAAATTCATGTCCCACACCTGAGAGGCGATCTGCGTACGCGACAGCACTTCGCCCTCGCGCCGCACCAGCAGGTGCAGCAGCATGAATTCCTTGTTGGTCAACGGGATCACCTGATCCTGGCGCACCGCCCGGCGGCGCAGCACGTCCAGCTGCAGATCGGCGATAGCGTAATGATCGGCTTCGCGCGCCGGCCCGCGGCGCAGCAAGGTGCGTAAACGCAGCACCAACTCGGTAAAGGAAAACGGCTTGATAAGATAGTCGTCCGCGCCCAGCTCCAGGCCGTGGATGCGATCCTGCACGCCATCACGGGCGGTGAGAAACAGGATCGGCACGTCGCTTTTCTTGCGCAATACCTCGATGATCTGCCAACCGTCCAGCCCCGGCAGCATCACATCGAGCACGATCGCATCGTAGTCCTGCTCCAACGCGCGAAACAGCCCGTCGGTGCCGGTGCGCGCCAAATCGACGCCGTAGCCCGCTTCCCCCAGCCCTTTCTTCAGGTAATCCCCTGTGCCGATATCGTCTTCAACTACCAGTATTCGCATGCTCACCACCTCGTTACGTCTGCAAAAATACTAGCAGCTTCGGCGGACAAACTTGATGACATTAATGTCATCAAACGGCCATGGCGCTGACCCAGTAGGTCAACCATGCTTAACCGGCAAACTCATTTCAGGAGAACGTTATGATTACCCGTCATCGTATAGCCGGTTTACTGTTGTCCACGTTACTGCTTTCCAGCGGATTGGCCGCCGCCGCCCAACCGCCGGGCAAGGTGATTGCGCCGCTGCGCGGCACCATCACGCAGGTTGCCGACGGCAATCTGCAGCTGACCGACCGCAAGGGCGAGACACTCAGCGTCAAGCTGAACGATCAGACCAAAGTGCTCAGCGTTTCCAAAGCCACGCTGGACGATATCAAACCGGACAGCTTTATCGGCACCGCCGCCGTGCCGCAGCCGGACGGCACGCTCAAAGCGCTGGAAGTGCACGTGTTCGCCGCCAGCCTGCGCGGCACCGGCGAAGGGCACTCGGCCTGGGAATCCGCCGACGGCAAAGTGGACACCATGACCAACGGCACCGTCGGTAAACTGGTGAAATCCAACGGCCGCACCCTGACCGTCACCTACGGCAACCAGCAGAAAACCGTCGTCGTGCCGGAAGACGTGCCGATCGTGACGCTGGATCCGGGCGATCTGAGCCTGCTGAAACCGGGCGTGCACATCGTGCTGTTCTCCGCCGCCGACGATAAGGGCGAACGCATCGCCACCCGCATTTCCGCCGGCAAAGACGGCACTGTGCCGCCGATGTAACCGGAGGAAAGCCATGAAGACCAACGCGTCGCCGCCGGTGCATCGCTGGCCGGTTCGAATAACTCATTGGATCAACCTGTTCGCCATGGTGTGCATGTTCATGAGCGGTTGGGAAATCTACAACGCCTCGCCGCTGTTCGATTTCCGCTTTCCGCCGCAGATGACGCTGGGCGGTTGGCTGGGCGGCGCGATTGGTTGGCATTTGGCGGTGATGTGGCTATTGGCGCTCAACGCCGTCTGCTATCTGTTGTGGAGCCTGTTCAGCGGCCATTTTCGCCGCGATCTGTTGCCGCTTCGCCTCGGCGCGCTGCGGCAGGATATCTGGCTGGCGTTGACGCTGCGCCTGCGCCACCGGCATGGCCGCTATAACGCCATTCAGAAACTGATGTACCTCGGCGTACTGGCGCTGGGGCTATTACTGGTGCTGTCCGGCCTGGCGATTTGGAAGCCGGTTCAGCTGCAGGGATTGGTCGCCCTGTTTGGCGGCTTCGATTTCGCGCGCTACGTGCATTTCTTCGCCATGGCCGGCATTGGCCTGTTTGTGGCGATCCACGTCTTTATGGTGGCTGTCGTGCCCAAAACCCTGTGGGCGATGATAACGGGTGGCAAACATGAATGAGAAAAAACCGCGGGCAGCCGCGCCAAAACTGGAACCGGACCAAAAAAAGCAGCTGGTCAATCTGCAGCGCCGCCTGATGTTGCGCTCCGGGCTGACACTGGGCGGCATCGCCATGCTCACCGGTTGCAACCTGCAAGACGGCGATCGGGTGGATAAGGTGCTGTGGGCCATGTCACGCTGGAACGACCGGGTGCAGGCCTGGCTGTTCAGCGGCCAGCGGCTGGCGCAAACTTACCGGCCGGACCAGATCACCCACCCTTTCCCCTTCAACGCGTTTTACCCGGAATACAACGTCCCCGAGATCGATCTCGCCGGCTACCGGCTTGAGGTCGCGGGGAAGGTGGAGAAAAAAGCCCCCTGGACGCTGGAACAGCTGCAGCGGTTGCCGCAGCAAAGCCAGATCACGCGTCTGATCTGCATTGAGGGCTGGAGCGCCATTGGTCAATGGGGAGGCGTGCCGCTGCGCACCTTTCTGCAGCACGTCGGCGCGGATCTGAATGCCGGTTACGTCGGCTTCAAATGCGCCGATCGTTACTACGCCAGCCTCGACATGGCCACCGCGCTGCACCCGCAGACCATCTTGGCGCTGGATTTCGGCGGCAAGGCGCTGCCGGCTGACTATGGCTACCCGTTGCGGCTGCGCGTGCCGACCAAACTGGGGTTCAAAAACGCCAAACATATCGCCGCGATCTTCGTCAGCGACGTCAATCCAGGCGGGTATTGGGAAGATCAGGGCTACAACTGGTTCAGCGGCATTTAGTTTTGCGCGGCGCTGCGCACAACCCTCATCGGCGGCTGGAGGATCTTCTCCGCCGCGGTTAATAATCTGTTCGTCACAAAGGGGATAACTATAGGAAAAATAATAGTAAAAAGGATTTTATCATGGATATTGATGTGAGGGAGATCAATGCGCGACCTGTCACGGAGTATAGGTACCGAATAACGGTTTATAAAAAAGCCAGCAGCGTTGCTGCGTATTACCTTGATTTTAAAAAAGCGACGTTAAGGATGCGTCAATGGCTTATTGGGGCGTATCCTGCCCCGGAAGTATTGGACAATGCTTACGTCATGGAACTGTACGATGTAAGAGCATTGGAAACCCGCGCCGAAGTAACCAGATCCTTATTTGATACCTATACCAGGATGGCGTACACCCGAGATGAACGAGAACAACTCTTCATTAATGGCATCGGCCTGGCGATCGTCACTTTTGTGGCGCAATACCAAGCAAGATTGGTTTTCAGCGTACCGCTCAGGCCAGCATTAGCCAGAATTTACGACTCGCTCTTGAAAAAACACGCGCATCGCGTACATTATTTGTACAGCCAAGCGCTTATTGAGGACGGATTATATGTCATCGAAATCCCGCCTGTTAACGGCAGAATCCCACCCAATCCCTATGAGCATGAAGGAACGGCACCAAAAAGAGATGCAAGCCTTCCACGAAGAATGGGCTGAACAAAGGCGCCGCGAATGGCGTGAACGCGGCGGCGTTGAAGCCAGTGAACCGCCCGCACGTAGCATCGATACCGAACTTTCATCCTGATTCCGGTTCGTCCTTATTCTTCTTCTCCCGCCGTCAGCAATGCAATCCCCGCTTGCTCAATGGCCTCCCGCGCGGCGGCGGGCAACCCCTCGTCGGTAATGACAGCGTCAAAGGCAGCAATCGGCAGCGCCAGGTAGGTCGCGACCTTGCCGTATTTGGACGTATCGCTGAGCAGAATGCGGCGGCGGCTGGCCTCGACGATGGCCTTCTTCACCATCACCTTGTCTTCGTTCGGCGTCGACAGGCCGCGCATGCTCCACGAAGAGGCGGAGATAAACGCCAGATCGATAAACAGACCGCGCAGCGCCTGCGCCGCCGCTTCGCCAACGCAGGAACGGTTTTCCCGGCACACCGTGCCGCCGGTGTGGATGATTCGGCACTGGCTATGCTCTATCAGGAACCCGGCGATGACAAAGTCGTTGGTCACCACCGTCAAATCTTCACGTTCACCGATCTGTTTCGCCAGCGCCAGCGTGGTGGTACCGGCATCCAGATAAATACAGCTGTTGGCGGGAATTTGCCGCGCCGCCAGCCGGCCAATGGCGATTTTCTGCCGGCTGAACATCCCTTCTTTGGCCTGGTGCGAAGGTTCGCTTGCCACTCGCTCAGGCGCCTGCACGCCGCCCGAGACCGACTGCACCGCGCCCTGTTCCTCCAGCTTTTGCAAATCGCGACGGATCGTCATGTGCGACACCCCCAGCCGTTCGGTCAGCTCGGCAATGCTGACGACGCCGCGTTCGGATACCAGCGCAAGAATTTGTTGGTGGCGTTCTACAGGTATCACGGTTCCCTCTCGTTGCTGCGGTGATAATAATTGTGATTTTACGTCAATTTTCGTTCGCCGATAGCCCTAATTTTTCGCGGCGTGACGGCGAGCGCAGTTAGGTCAGGTAAACATAATCTTATTTAAAAACATAATAGTAATGTTGATACGGACCAGAAATCACCCGAAAAATTCGTTTCACACATTGTTAATTATTGTGATATCGATCGCGGATAAACGGCCACTAAGCGCTTACATTTAACACAACAAAACAAATTATCACTAAAATTAACAGGAGTGCAGTATGACACACCCAGGGAATTATGCCGTTTGCGTCATCGGGCTGGGGGCGATGGGCATGGGCGCGGCGCGCTCGTGCCTCCGCGCCGGATTGACCACCTACGGGGCGGACCTGAATCCGCAGGCACTGTCGGCGCTGCAACAGGCCGGCGCTAAGCAAACGTCCTCCAGCGCGTGCGACTTCGCCGCCGAGTTGGACGCCGTGCTGCTGCTGGTGGTGAACGCCGCCCAGGTGAAGCAGATCCTGTTCGGCGAACAAGGCCTGGCGCCAAAGCTCAAGCCGGGCACCGCGGTGATGGTCTGTTCGACCATTTCCGCCGATGACGCCAAACAGATCGAGCAACGGCTGCTGGACTACGGGCTGCCGATGCTGGATGCGCCGGTTTCCGGCGGAGCGGCCAAGGCAGAGGAAGGCCAGATGACGGTGATGGCCGCCGGCGCAGACGCCACCTTCGAGCGCCTGCAACCCGTGCTGGACGCCATCGCCGGCAAGGTTTACCACATCGGCGAAACGATCGGCCTGGGCGCGACGGTAAAAATCATCCACCAGCTGTTGGCTGGCGTACACATCGCCGCCGGCGCGGAAGCCATGGCGCTGGCCGCCCGCGCCGGCATCCCGCTGGACGTGATGTACGACGTGGTCACCCACGCCGCCGGCAACTCCTGGATGTTCGAAAATCGCATGCGCCACGTGGTCGACGGCGACTATACGCCCAAATCGGCGGTGGATATCTTCGTCAAGGATCTGGGGCTGGTGGCGGATACCGCCAAGGCGCTGCATTTCCCGCTGCCGCTGGCCTCCACCGCCTTCACCATGTTTACCGCCGCCAGCAACGCCGGCTACGGTAAAGAAGACGACAGTGCGGTAATCAAAATCTTTGCCGGCATTGATTTGCCGCAAAAAAAGGAGGCGCTCTGATGCTGCTTGGCGTAATCGCGGATGACTTTACCGGCGCGACCGACATCGCCAGTTTTCTGGTGCAAAATGGCCTGCCGACGGTGCAGCTGAATGGCGTGCCGCAAGACGAAACGCAAATAAACGCACAGGCGGCGGTCATTAGCCTGAAATCGCGTTCCTGCCCGGCAGAGCAGGCGGTCGAACAGTCGTTGCAGGCGCTGGCCTGGCTGCAAGAACAGGGCTGCCGTCAGTTCTACTTCAAGTACTGCTCCACCTTCGACAGCACCGCACAGGGCAATATCGGCCCGGTGACCGATGCTCTGCTCGCCGCGCTGGGAGAAAATTTCACGGTTGTCTCACCGGCGTTGCCGGTAAACGGCCGCACGGTCTATCAGGGCCACCTGTTTGTCGGGGAACAGCTGTTGTCTGAATCCGGCATGCGTCATCACCCTGTCACACCAATGACCGACAGCAACCTGCTTCGCCTGATGGAATCCCAGGCCACCGGACGCTGTGGGTTGGTGACGGCGGCAGAAATGGATCGCGGCGCCGAGGCGGTCAGCGAGAAGCTGCAGCAATTGGCGCAGGACGGCGTGCGCTACGCAGTGCTGGATACGCTCAACGAACGGCATCTGCTCACCCAGGGTGAAGCGTTGAAAACGATGAAGCTGGTGACCGGCGGTTCGGGCCTGGCGATCGGCCTGGCGCGTCAATGGGCGCAGAATGGCGAACGTTCGGCAGAGGCGGCCGGTGCGCCGCAGGGGGAAAAAGCGGCGGTGCTGTCGGGCTCGTGTTCTGTGATGACCAACCGGCAGGTGGCGCACTACCGTGAACGCGCGGCGGCGCAGGCCATCGATATCGGCCGCTGTCTCGATCCGCAGGCGCGAGCGGCCTACGCCGCCGAGTTGGCGCATTGGGCGCAGCGCCATACCGGGGAAGCGCTTGCCCCGCTGATCTACGCCACTGCATCGCCGGAGTCGCTGCAGCAAACGCAACAACGGCATGGCGCCGCCGCCAGCGAAGCGGTAGAAGCCTTGTTCGCCGAACTGGTGGTGCAACTGCATCAGTTGGGGTTCAGCCGCTTTATCGTCGCCGGCGGCGAAACCTCCGGCGTGGTCACGCAGGCGCTGGGCATTCGCGGCTTCCATATCGGCCCCAGCATTTCCCCCGGCGTTCCCTGGGTGCGCGCCAGCGATCGGGCCATTTCCCTGGCGTTGAAATCAGGCAATTTTGGCGATGAAGCCTTCTTCTCACGCGCGCAAACGGAGTTCCCGGTATGAGCATGACGATTGAACAGCAGGCGCGTGAAGAGATGGTGCGCCTGGGCGCCTCGTTTTTCCAACGCGGCTACGCCACCGGCTCCGCCGGCAACCTCTCGCTGTTGCTGCCGGACGGCGCGCTGCTGGCGACGCCGACCGGCTCCTGTCTCGGCGAGCTGCAGGCCGACCGCCTGTCTAAAGTGAGCCTGAACGGCGACTGGCTCTCCGGCGACAAACCGTCGAAAGAGATCAGCTTTCATCGGGCGCTCTATCTGAACAACCCGGAATGCAAAGCGGTCGTGCACTTGCATTGCACCTACCTCACGGCGCTCTCTTGCCTGCAGGGGCTGGACGCCGACAACGCCATCAAACCGTTCACCCCCTATGTGGTGATGCGCGTCGGCAAGGTGCCGGTGGTGCCTTACTACCGGCCCGGCGACGAAAGGCTGGCACAGGATCTGGCCCGCCTGGCGCCGACCCACCGTGCCTTTTTGCTGGCCAACCACGGGCCGGTGGTGACCGGTAAAGACCTGCGAGCGGCGGCGGACAATGCCGAAGAGATGGAAGATGCGGCGCGACTGATCTTCACCCTCGGCGATCGTCCGATCCGCTATTTGACCGATGATGAAATTGCCGAATTACGGAGCTGAACCATGCCTAAATTTGCCGCCAATTTGTCGATGATGTTTACTGAGGTGCCATTCCTCGATCGCTTCGCCGCCGCTGCCGCACAGGGCTTCAACGCGGTGGAATTCCTGTTCCCTTACGAGCATCCCGCGGAGCTGTTGGCCGAGAAGCTGCGCGAACACGGCCTGCAACAAGTGCTGTTCAACACCGCGCCCGGTGATGCCGCCACCGGTGAGTGGGGGCTGGCGGCGCTGCCGGGCCGCGAGCGGGATGCGCGCGCCGATATCGATCGCGCGCTGGCCTACGCCATCGCCCTTTCCTGCCCCTGCGTGCACCTGATGGCCGGCGTAGTGCCCGCGGGCGCTGATCGACAGCGTTATCTCGACACCTTTATCGCCAATGCGCGCTATGCCGCCGACGCCTTCGCCCCGCACGGCGTCAAGGTGCTGATCGAAGCGCTCAGCCCGCCGGTCAAGCCCGACTACCTGTTCGCCAGTCAACATCAGGCGGCGGAAGCGGTGGCGGCGATCGAAAGACCGAACGTGTTCATTCAGTTCGACTTTTTCCACGCGCAGTTGGTGGACGGCAATATCAGCGGGCTGCTGGAGACGCTGGCCGGGCGCTACGCGCATATCCAGATAGCCTCGGTGCCGGATCGCCATGAGCCTGACGAGGGCGAACTGAATTACCCGTGGCTGTTCGACAAGCTGGATGCGCTCGGCTATCAGGGCTGGATCGGTTGCGAATACCGCCCGCGCGGCGACACCGCCGCCGGGCTCGGCTGGCTGAAGCCTTACCGCTAAAGCCGCACGCCGACACCAGGAAATCGATTTTATAACAATGAAACGCACCCGTATCGCCACGCGGCGATCGCGGTGCCAACGCTTACCCAACGAAAGGCTTTTTCATGTCTACCTCTCTGCTGTTGCTGATTGCCGTACTCGGCGTGGTGCTGCTGTTATTGATGGTGATTAAGGCGAAGGTGCAGCCCTTTGTCGCGCTGTTGGTGGTCAGTCTGCTGGTGGCGTTGGCCAGCGGCATTCCGACCGGTGAAGTGATGAAAGTAATGACCGCCGGGATGGGCGGCGTGCTCGGCTCGGTGACCATCATCATCGGTCTGGGGGCGATGCTCGGGCGCATGATCGAACACTCAGGCGGCGCCGAGTCGCTGGCGCAGAGCTTCAGCCAGGGGCTGGGGCCGAAACATACCGTCGCCGCGCTGACCCTCGCTGCATTTATCCTCGGCATTCCGGTGTTCTTCGACGTCGGCTTTATCATTCTGGCGCCGATTATTTACGGCTTCGCCAAGGTCGCCAAAGTGTCACCGCTGAAGTTCGGCCTGCCGATGGCCGGCGTGATGTTGACGGTACACGTCGCGCTACCGCCACACCCCGGCCCGGTCGCCGCCGCCGGCTTGCTCAACGCCGACATCGGTTGGCTGACCATCATCGGCCTCGCGATCTGTATCCCGGTCGGCGTGATCGGCTATTTCGCCGCCAACTACCTCAACCGCAAAACCTATCCATTATCGATAGAGGTGCTGGAACAGCTGCAGCTGGCGGCGCCGGAGCCGCGTCCGGAAGGGCAAGCGCCCCTCAGCGATCGCATCAACCCGCCTGGCGCCGGCCTGGTGGCGGCGCTGATCGTCATCCCGATCGCCATCATCATGCTCGGCACCGTCTCCGCCACGCTGTTGCCGGCAGGTTCGGCGCTGCGCGATGCGCTGTCTCTGCTGGGCTCGCCGGCGGTGGCGCTGATGATAGCCCTGCTGCTGGCCTTCTATTTCCTGGCGCTGCGCCGCGGCTGGAGCCTGCAACACGCCAGCGACGTGATGGGCGCCGCGCTGCCGACCGCCGCGGTGGTGATCCTGGTGACTGGCGCGGGCGGCGTGTTCGGCAAGGTGCTGGTGGAATCCGGCGTCGGCAAGGCGCTGGCCGAAGTACTGACGGCCATCGGCCTGCCGCTGGTACCCGCCGCCTTTATCATTTCGCTGGCGCTGCGCGCTTCACAGGGTTCCGCCACCGTGGCGATCCTGACCACCGGTGGTCTGTTGTCGGAAGCGGTCAGCGGGCTGAATCAGCTGCAGCTGGTGCTGGTGACGTTGGCGACCTGTTTTGGCGGGCTGGGGCTTTCCCACGTCAACGACTCCGGTTTTTGGATCGTCACGCGCTATTTGGGGCTGTCGGTGGCCGATGGCCTGAAGACCTGGACGGTGCTGACCACCCTGCTCGGTCTGAGCGGCTTTCTGTTCACCTGGCTATTGTGGCTGGCGGTGTGATTTCTCTGGCATACTGAACGCCGTTGTTTTTCATCGCCTTTCACCCTGTGCAGGAGCAGCAACATGACCGTAATCAACACCGCGCCAACGCTTGTCACCGAACGCCTGCGGCTGGACGCACACACGCTGGACGACTTCGACTCGCTGGCCGCTCTGTGGGCCGATCCGCTGGTGGTACGCTATATCGGCGGCACCCCGCGCGACCGGGAAGACTCCTGGGGGCGCCTGATGCGCTACGTCGGCCACTGGGCGCTGTTGGGGTACGGGTATTGGGCGGTGCGTGACAAACAGAGCGGCGAGTATCTCGGCAGCATCGGCTTCTCCAACTTCCTGCGCGACATCACCCCGGCGCTCGATGCGCCGGAGATGGGCTGGACGCTGGTGAGTTCGGCGCACGGCAAAGGCTATGCCACCGAGGCGCTGCGAGCGGCGCTGGCCTGGGGTAAGACGCACCTGCCGGGCGAGCAAACCGTCTGCATCATCTCGCCTGAAAACCAGGCTTCGCTGGCGTTGGCGAAAAAGGTCGGCTTCAGCGAAAGCCACCGCAGCGAGTATCACCAGAGCCCGATCGTGGTGATGCATTGCCCGCTTTGAATGCCTAAGCGCGTTGTACCGCCAACGCCGTCTGAATGAAGTTGTCCCGCAGCGCGTCGGTGCGCTGCGGATCCCAGGCGATACCGACCTGCCACTCCGTCTCCTCGCCGCTCAGCGGTAAAATGTCGATGCCGGCCGGCGCGATATGCGTGATGCTGTGCGGCAGCAGCGCGACGCCGACGCCGGCGGCGACCAGCGCCAACAACGTTTGGATATCACCGGCCTGCTGCACCACGTTCGGCGTCAACCGGTGAGCGGCGATAAACCGCAGCGACTGATCGCTCAGCCCGCGCCCGCGTTTCGGCGTCAACTGCAACAGCGGCAGCTGATTGAAACGCGCCATCAGGTCGTCGGCACGTAGCGCCAGCGCACCCGGCGCAGCCAGCACCAACCGATCGCTCAACAACGCGACGCCGCACAGTGGCGTATTGACCGGCAAGCGCACGAACCCCGCCTGCAACTCTCCCTGCAGCAACAGCTGATACTGCCGTTCGGACGGCAAGTCTTCCAGGCCGATCGCCACCTCGGGAAACCGTTGGCGAAAGGCGGCCACCAGCTGCGGCGCCAGATGAAAGCTGGAAAGGCCAAATCCCAGCGACAGCCGCCCCGCTTCCCCGAGCGCCACCCGCCGAGCGCGCTGCTGAAACTGCTGGTACTGCGCCACCAGCACCTGCGCCTCCGGGTAGAGCCGCTGCCCGCCGGCGGTGAGCACCGCCCCCTGTCGGCCACGCTCGAACAATCGAACGCCGAGCTGGGTTTCCAGCGCCTGAATTTGCTTGCTCAGCGCCGGTTGGCTGATGCATAGCCGGCTCGCCGCCTGACGATAGTTGCCCTGTTCGGCCAGCGCCACCAGGGCGCGCAGTTGTTTTATATCCATTCCATTAAGTTATCAAATAGGGAATTTAATTGATTATACAGTAATCAATTCGCCTGCTGTAATCAACGCAGACCCTAACCGGAGAGACACCATGACCATCTCATTACGCGCCGCCACGGTGCAATTCCAGCATCGCGCCAACGATAAAAATTACAACCTGTCGACCATGGAGCGCTTTATCGCTCAGGCGGCCGAGCAGCAGGTACAGCTGCTGGCCTTCCCGGAAATGTGCGTCACCGGCTATTGGCACGTGCGCCATCTGTCCGACGCCGAAGTGCGGGCGCTGGCGGAGCCGATCGTGAGCAGCCCTTCGCTGGCGCGCATTCGCCCGCTGGCTGAGCGTTACAACATGGCGATTGGCGTCGGGCTGATCGAGCTGGGCGATGATGGCCGGTGTTACAACGCCTATGCCGTTTGTCTGCCGGACGGCGAACTGCATGTGCACCGCAAACTGCACGCCTTCGAGCACCCGGCTATCGCCAGCGGCGACCGCTATACGGTGTTCGATACCCCCTGGGGCGTACGCGTGGGCGTATTGATCTGCTGGGACAACAATCTGGTGGAGAATGTGCGCGCAACGGCGCTGCTGGGCGCGGACGTGCTGATGGCCCCGCACCAGACCGGCGGCACCCATTCGCGCAGCCCGCACGGCATGAAGCCAATCCCGCAGGCGCTGTGGCAGCGGCGGGTGGAAGATCCGCAGGCGATAGAAGCCGCCTTTCGCGGCGAACACGGCCGCGGCTGGCTAATGCGCTGGCTGCCGTCGCGCGCTCACGACAACGGGCTGTTCTTGCTGTTCAGCAACGGCGTGGGCCGCGATGACGATGAAATACGCACCGGCAACGCGATGATCCTCGATCCTTACGGCCGCATCGTAGCGGAGACCTGGGCGGCGGAAGACCGGCTGGTCAGCGCCGATCTCGATCTGACGCTGATCCCGCTCAGCACCGGCCGCCGCTGGATTTACGGACGCCGCCCCGAGCTGTACGGGTTGTTGACCGAACCGCAAGGCTATGAACGCGATGCCCGCAGCGCGCGCTTTTCGACACAGCCGACGGGGCGCGGCAGCCGATAACAGATAAAAAAAATCCGCCCGGAGGCGGATTTTTTATCGGTGCGACAAAAGCTGCCGCAGGTTCATGCCCTCAGGCACGAACACACTTAGAAGCGGTAGCCTACGCCAACGTTCCAGGTGCCAACGTCAACGCTACGAATGCGGTTCTGCTCGTAACCGACATCCAGGGCAACGTTCTCGATTGGGTTGAACTGCAGACCGGCACCGTAGGTGAAGCCGTAGTCAGCGGTATCGTGACGAGAAGTACCGTTCTGAGCGTTGGTAGTGAATTTACCGTAACCCAGGCCAACCAGACCGTAGATGCTCGCCCAGTCATTGATGCGGTATGCTGGACCGGCAGAGATAGAGTTGTACTGAGCTTTGTTGTAGAAACCGTCCTGAGAACCGTCCTTTTCCAGGTGGGTAAAGGAACCGATTACGCCCAGTGGGTTGTTGTCGAACTCGTAACGGTATTTCAGGTTGAAACCGTCGGCCTTGTTAGCAACGCCTTGGAAATCACCCTGCGCATAGCCAGCGGATACGGTGCTCTGACCAGCGAATGCGGTACCTGCGCTAACTGCTAATACGCAAGCTGCTACTGCGGAAAGACATGCAATTTTTTTCATAACCACCTCAAACGCGTTTTATTATTAAGTACATCCATTTGTTCATGCTTTGAAAATATAACAAAAATTAGCGTGAAACTCTGCCTTGAAATGAGTGTCTAATGCTTTATATCGTGTAACAGAAGATTTCAAGAACAGTGTATCTGCTTATTTTCGCTCTATTTTCGGCCATATTCTACGGCTTTCTGTGACAAAAATCACCAATTTAATATCCAGATAATTCTTAAGAAAAAGCGCACTTTTTGACCAAATCCACCCCATCTCATCCGAGGATCGGTGGATTTCACCGCGATGCGCGCTTTTCTCAGACAGATTTTCGCCATTTCATTTACACTGCTCGCATCCCCGTTTCGACCGTTTTCTCAAGGCTGAGGAACGGCGCATAAAAGGCCCGTTAAGGATGTCGTTATCTACTTCCGGCAGAGCGCCCTCCGCGCTGCTGCCTATCTGTCTGTTAATCATCGCCATGGTGTCTATCCAGAGCGGTGCCTCGTTGGCCAAAAGCCTGTTCCCGATCGTGGGTGCGGAAGGCATTACGACGCTGCGTCTTTTCATCGGCACCCTGATTCTGTTCATTATCTTCCGCCCATGGCGTATGCGCATCGCCGCCGGCAGCCGCTTGCCGCTGCTGATTTACGGCCTGTCGCTCGGCGCGATGAATTACCTGTTCTACCTGTCGCTGCGCACCGTGCCGCTCGGCATCGCCGTGGCGCTGGAGTTTACTGGCCCGCTCGCGGTGGCCATGTTCTCCTCGCGGCGGCCGATCGACTTCCTCTGGGTGGCATTGGCGATCGCCGGATTATGGTTCCTGCTGCCGCTCGGCCACGGCGTGGGCGGGATAGACCCCTTCGGTGCCGCCTGCGCGCTCGGCGCCGGCGCCTGCTGGGCGGTCTATATCATCTTCGGCCAGAAGGCCGGCGGCGATCACGGCCCCGGCACGGTAGCGCTCGGCTCGCTGATCGCCGCGTTGGTGTTCTGCCCGATCGGCGCCTGGCAAACCGGCAGCGTGCTGTTCAACGTTGAGATTCTGCCGATAGCCCTGGCGGTAGCCATCCTCTCCACCGCGCTGCCTTATTCGCTGGAGATCATCGCGCTGCCCAAAATTCCGGCGCGCACCTTCGGCACCTTGATGAGCCTGGAACCGGCGATGGCGGCGTTATCCGGCATGCTGTTCCTCGGCGAACACCTGAGCGGCGTGCAATGGCTGGCGCTGGCGGCGATCATCGCCGCCTCCATGGGCTCCGCCCTCACCATTCGCCCCAAACCTCGCCTCGAAAGCCTTTCCTGATCGCCCGACCCGCCTGCAGACCGCAACGTCGGAATGCAGGCGGGTTAACTGTTTTCCTCGTGACAAGTCGGCATACTTCCCCTTAGCCTGTATCGCAGGCTCTTTGGACTTTCGCTCACATGGAGAATAACAGTGATTCACAACAGCCTGTTCAACCCACGCTTCGGCCGCGGACTCGCGCCGGCGCTGGTTTCAACCCTGACCGAGTTGCGCCGATGCGACCTGCCCGAACTGGCGCTGGGGCATCACCCGATAGACGGCGACAACATCTTTATGGACGTGATGACGCTGACCACCGCGCCGGCGGCGGAAAAGCGCGCCGAAATGCATCAGGAATACATCGCGCTGCATCTGCTGATCAGCGGTGAAGAGCGAATCGAATACGGCCTGGCGGGCAACGGGCATCGTGAACACCCCCACGCGGAAAATAGCGATCTGCTGCTGCTGGACATCAAACGCCACCCGCAAACGCTGCACATGACGCACGGTATGTTCGCGATCTTTTTCCAGATGGAACCGCACAAGACCGGCTGCCTGTGGCAGCGCCCGCAGCACATCAAGAAAGCGGTGGTGAGGATCCATCACCGCCTACTGCTGTGACCCTGCGGCAGCGCCCGTAGAAAATCGGCGGCCTGGCGGGGAGAGCGCAAGCGCTTGAAATGGCGCCCTACATCGGTACGGGCCATCTCCGCCAGGTATTTTCGCCGGTTCTTCGAGTAAGTGCGGATCGTCCACAACACGATCGACTCACGGCTGAAGAAAGAACGGCGGAAACTTTCACGATTGCCGGTGCCCGGCCACAGCTCACGTTTGCTGGCCGCGCGTCGGCACGCCCGGCGCACGGCCTGCCACAGCGTGCGGCAGAAGCCGTAGTCCAACCACAGGATATAATCGACTTCGCGCCACTTAATCGGTTGCGTGCGGCTGTAGTTGCCGTCCAGCACCCAGCCTCCTCCCGCTTCGGCCAGCGTCTGCTCTAACCGCGCCAGGAACGCGTCATCGGGCGTACCCTGCCACTCGGGCCGCCAATACAGGCTGTCCATCTCGATATAGGGAACGTCAAGCCGTTCCGCCAATTGACGCGCCAGGGTGCTTTTACCGCTGCCGCTGGTGCCGACGACGTTAATTTTCATCACTCGCCAATAAAAACTGGGATAATTCCCTTACTTTAACCGCATCAATTACGGCTATCAATCTGAATAGGCTTACAATTAACAGCACGATAACAATATGGATATTTAGTCGAATCAGCCTATCCGCAGAAAATAAGATAACAGGGATAAATCGTCACTAACCAAAACAATAACAAAAAAATAAAAATAGCAATTAAATTCATTGCATTACATAGAAACACAAACCAAATTAAAATATTGACATTAGACCAAGCCTATTTGTGCAATAGCCATTTTCGTACGGCAAAAATAAATACCCCTGCTATAATTGATCCCGTAACGAAATAGGACAACGACTAATCAAGAGGATATCTGATATGAGTACCGCTAAACTGGTGAAAACGAAATCTTCTGATCTGCTGTATACCCGTAACGATCTGGACGAAAAAGTCAAACTGGCCGCCATCAAGGCGCTGAACCATCAGGTCGTGCAATTTATCGATCTTTCGTTGATCACCAAACAGGCGCACTGGAACATGCGCGGTGCGAACTTCATCGCGGTTCATGAAATGCTGGACGGCTTCCGCACCGCCATCATCGAGCATCAGGACACCTTCGCCGAGCGCGTAGTGCAACTGGGCGGCGTGGCGCTGGGCACCGTACAGGTCGTTAACGATCAGACGCCGCTGAAAAGCTATCCGACCAATATCCACAGCGTGCAAGAACACCTGAAAGCGCTGGCCGATCGCTACGGCGCGGTGGCGAATGACATCCGTAAGGCCATTACCGAAGTGGAAGATGAAGACACCGCCGACATGTTCACCGCCGCATCGCGCGATCTGGACAAGTTCCTGTGGTTCATCGAATCCAATATCGAATAACGCCGCAACGCGTTGCAGACCGCCCGTCGTGCCGGGCAGAACAGGCTGGGCTTCGCCCGGCCTGTTTTCTTTTGCGCGGTCGTTGAATTGTGCAAAAAACGGCCCATATTAAACGGTAGAGTTCCCTTGTTAGGAGGTGATGATGGCCAGCGGCTGGGCGGCAGACGGCGCCGTACAAGATCAGATTGACTCCACCGTCGACGATGCGGTGCAGCGTGCGCGTGATGCGCTCGGGCATGGCGAGAGCGAACGCTATTGCCAGGAATGCGGAGAACCGATCCCCGAGGCGCGCCGCAAGGCGTTAACAGGCGTGCGTTTTTGTCTCGCCTGCCAGGCAGAACAAGACAAAAAACACGCGGCCAATAGCCTGTACAACCGGCGCGGCAGCAAAGACAGCCAGTTGCGTTAGCATTATCTGCTCCCCTTTTTCTCCTCTCGCGGCCCCCGCTTGCACCGTCGGTGCATCATGAAAGTTAGAGTTAGTTATCAATATTGAAGCAAAAACGTTAAAGAACGGTTGTTTCACAGCCAAAATTTGGTTAATGATAGCCCCGTGCACCAAGATAATTCTTACGCACCATTTCGGTGCCTCATTGTGGTGCACAACCATAACAATTCGCCTTTTCGGCACAACATCACGAAGTAACTCTTTGTTTTTATAGTAGTTGAAAACATGGCACGATTTTTTCATGGCACCAACTGCAATATAAAAAATGGGTAATCCGCAACCTGTACAGGAATTCCTCTCATGAAGTCGATTTTTAAAGTCTCCCTGGCCGCACTCTCTCTGGCCTTTGCCGTAAGTTCCCACGCAGCAGACAAACTGGTGGTTGCCACCGACACCGCTTTCGTTCCTTTTGAGTTCAAACAAGGCGACAAATACGTCGGCTTCGACATCGATCTGTGGGCGGCTGTCGCCAAAGAGCTGAAGCTGGACTACACCCTGAAACCGATGGACTTCGGCGGCATCATTCCGGCGCTGCAGACCAAAAACGTCGATCTGGCGCTGGCCGGCATCACCATCACCGATGAGCGCAAGAAAGCTATCGACTTCTCCGATGGCTACTACAAGAGCGGCCTGCTGGTAATGGTCAACGCCGACAACAACAGCGTGAAAAGCATCGACGATCTAAATGGTAAAGTGGTGGCGGTGAAGAGCGGCACCGGTTCGGTGGATTACGCCAAGCAGCACATCAAAACCAAGGATCTGCGTCAGTTCCCTAACATCGACAACGCCTACATGGAGCTGGGCACCAAGCGCGCCGATGCGGTGCTGCACGACACGCCAAACATCCTATACTTCATCAAGACGGCCGGCGCCGGCAAGTTCAAAACCGTCGGCGATTCGCTGGAAGCGCAGCAGTATGGCATCGCCTTCCCTAAAGGCAGCGACGAGCTGCGCGAGAAGGTGAACGGCGCGCTGAAAACCCTGCGCGAGAACGGCACCTATAACGAAATCTACAAGAAGTGGTTCGGTACCGAACCTAAGTAAGCTGTGAATTTGGCAAGCTATTAACTTAAGCACAGGGGGTCGCTTAACCCCCTGCGCTTCGTTGTATCTGATACCCACGTTTGGGATCACCGGGAGAAATATCATGCAGTTCGACTGGAGCGCCATCTGGCCCGCCATTCCTATCTTGTTAGAGGGCGCCAAAATGACCCTGTGGATTTCGGTCCTCGGTCTGATTGGCGGCCTGATCATCGGCCTCGTCGCCGGCTTTGCCCGCACCTACGGCGGATGGATCGCCAACCACATCGCGTTGGTGTTTATCGAAGTGATCCGCGGCACGCCGATCGTGGTACAGGTGATGTTCATCTACTTCGCCCTGCCGATGGCATTTAGCGACTTGCGTATCGATCCGTTCACCGCGGCAGTGGTGACCATCATGATCAACTCCGGCGCTTACATCGCGGAAATCACCCGCGGCGCGGTGCTGTCGATTCATAACGGTTTCCGCGAAGCCGGCCTGGCGCTCGGCCTGTCGCGCCGCGAAACCATCCGCTACGTCATTATGCCGCTGGCGCTGCGTCGCATGCTGCCGCCGCTGGGCAACCAGTGGATCATCAGCATCAAAGACACCTCGCTGTTCATCGTGATCGGCGTGGCGGAGCTGACCCGTCAGGGTCAGGAAATTATTGCCGGTAACTTCCGCGCGCTGGAAATCTGGAGCGCCGTGGCGGTTATCTACCTGATTATTACCCTGGTGCTGAGCTTCGTGCTGCGTCGTCTGGAAAGAAGGATGAAAATCCTGTGATTGAATTTAAAAACGTCTCCAAGCATTTTGGCCAAACCCAGGTGCTGCACAACATCGATTTGAAGATCGACAAAGGCGAAGTGGTGGTGATCATCGGGCCATCCGGCTCTGGCAAATCCACCCTGCTGCGCTGCATCAACAAGCTGGAAGAGGTGACCAGCGGCGATCTGATCGTCGATGGCCTAAAAGCCAACGATCCGAAAGTGGACGATCGGTTGATCCGCCAGGAAGCCGGCATGGTATTCCAGCAGTTCTACCTATTCCCGCACCTGACGGCGCTGGAAAACGTCGCCTTTGGCCCGATCCGCGTGCGCGGCGCGAAGAAGTCCGATGCGGAAAAGCTGGCGCGCGAGCTGCTGGCTAAGGTCGGTTTGGCGGAGCGCGCCCACCACTACCCGTCCGAACTGTCGGGCGGCCAGCAGCAGCGCGTGGCCATTGCGCGCGCGCTGGCGGTGAAGCCGAAAATGATGCTGTTCGACGAGCCGACCTCTGCGCTCGATCCGGAGCTGCGCCACGAAGTGCTGAAGGTGATGCAGGATCTGGCCGAGGAAGGCATGACGATGGTCATCGTCACCCACGAAGTCGGCTTTGCCGAAAAAGTGGCGTCGCGCCTGATCTTTATCGATAAGGGCCGGATTGCCGAAGACGGCAACCCGCACGACCTGATCAACCATCCGCCAAGCCCGCGTCTGCAGGAGTTCCTGCAGCACGTTTCCTGATCCTGGCGGTTTAACGGCGGGCGCGCCACGCGCCCGCCGCTTTCATTCCGCACGCGTTCCCACGCCCCATCGCGTTTCCTTTCCTACTATATTCATTGTTTTCATCGTATTGCTCTGACATCCGCCGATCACAGAACGCCAAAGAGAGGAACAATGCCGCCAAACGCATACTCCCGACGAGGTTCTCATCTGCGAGAACACCTGCTTTTCCTGCTGCTGTTGCTGACCTTGAGCGTCTTCGCACCACCGGCGCTGGCGCAAAACGCGCCGCCTGCGCCCGCCGACAAGAGCGAGCAGCAGAAGGCCGCCTACGCCGCGCTGGCCGATCTGCTGCAAGACGACAAAGCGCGCGCGGAACTCATCAATCACCTGAAACAGACCGCCGGCGACGCCCCCGCCGCAGCGCCGGCAACGTCGGAGGAATCGACGCCAGCCACGCTGAGCGACAGCCTGAACTCGCTGGCGCAGGAAGGCATCGGCACCTTTAACCAGAAGCTCGGCGCGCTGCAAAAGCTGATCGACTCCGGCCCGAAGCGCGTTTTCAATCCCGCCGGCTTTTTCCGCGCGCTGGGCTACTTTCTGCTGACGGTGGCGGTCACCTTTGCGCTGTTCCACCTGATCCGGCGGTTGATCGCGCCGCTGTACAAACGCATGGGCAGTTGGGGGCACAATGCGCGGCTGCAGCGCGGCCCGTGGTATAAGCGCCCCGCCGCCATTCTCGGCGCTTTCGCCGTCGATCTGCTGGTGCTGCTGCTGGCGCTGGCGGCGGGCAATCTGTTCGCCCACCACGTCCACGCCGACAGCGCCACCATTCTGCGGCTGCAGACCCTGTTTCTCAGCGCCTTCGCGGTGATTGAATTTTTCAAGGCGGTGCTGCGGCTGATTTTCGCCCCTAACTTCGACTACCTGCGTCCCTTCCCCTTCAGCGACCGGAGCGCACGCTACTGGAACACGCGCCTCGCCTGGCTCAGCGGGCTGATCGGCTACGGTCTGATGGTGGTGGTGCCGGTGGTGGCGGTACAAATAAGCTACCCGGCCGCCGCCGCCGTCAACCTGGTGGTGATGCTGGCGCTGACGCTGTACGCCATTTGGCTGATCCTGCACAACCGCAAACCGATACAGCAACAGATCAACCTGCTGGCCGAACGGTCGATGGCGTTTTTCAGCGTGATCCTGCGCGGCCT
Source organism: Serratia sp. CY43202 (assembly GCF_052168755.1). Lineage (NCBI taxonomy): Bacteria > Pseudomonadati > Pseudomonadota > Gammaproteobacteria > Enterobacterales > Yersiniaceae > Serratia > Serratia sp. CY43202. Next base: position 264,385 of record NZ_JBJNMB010000007.1, on the reverse strand, counting down.
GGGGCATATCTGGCACCTGCTGGCGATCGCCTATTTTCTGGTGTTGTTCGTGCTGTCCCAGTTCGACATCGGCAACAGCCTGCGCTTTATGATGAGCGCCACGGTGAAAAGCCTGCTGGTGGTCGGCGTCGGCGCCCTGCTGTCCGGCATGCTGACCCGCTGGATTTTCCGCCGCATTTCGCTGCCGACCGACGTCAATCTGCGCTATCCGATGCTCGAGCGGCGCATCAACTCCTACATCCCCAACGGGTTGAAGATACTGCGGGTGATGGTGGTGCTGGCGGTGACGCTGTTTCTGCTCGACGCCTGGCACCTGATCAACCTGTACCAGTGGGCGGGCAGCGAAAATGGCCAGCGGACGCTCGGCGGGCTGGTGCATATCCTGCTGATCCTGCTGATCGCCGTCTTCAGTTGGACGCTGATGGCCAGCATCATCGAACACCGCCTGGCGCTGGAACTGAGCAACGGCGTGCGGCCGAGCGCGCGTGAACGCACGCTGCTGACGCTGTTTCGCAACGTGCTGGCTATCGTTATCAGCACCATTACCGTGATGATCGTACTGTCGCAGGTCGGGCTGAACATCGCGCCGCTGCTGGCGGGCGCCGGTGCGCTGGGGCTGGCCATCAGCTTCGGCGCCCAGACGCTGGTGAAAGACGTGATCACCGGCGTGTTCATCCAGTTCGAAAACGGCATGAACACCGGCGAATACGTCACCGTCAGCGGCATCACCGGCACCGTGGAGCGCATGACCATCCGCTCGATCGGCCTGCGCGACGACTACGGCGTCTATCACATCGTGCCGTACTCTTCGATCACCACGCTGGCCAACTATGCGCGTGAGTTCGGGGTGTATCGCGCCAACTACACCGTCAGCCGCGACGAGGACATCGATCGGGTCAATGAGGTGCTGCATCAGGCCATCGCGGCGCTGAAGCAGGATGAACAGGTGAAGCATTTCCTGATTGGCGAGCCGGTCTTCAATGGCGTGGTGGCGCTGGGTGACCACTCGTTCACCACCCGCGTGACGGTGCGCACGCTGGCGCTGAAACAGTGGGTGGTGCAATACGCCCTCGATCGGCTGGTGAAAATCCATTTCGATCGGGCCGGCATCGGCATGCCGCAGCAGGCGATGCAAATCTCCCGCGCGCCGCAGCCGCACGAAGAACAGGCACCGCCCGCGGCTCCCGGCGGTTAGCGCCCCCTGCCGCAGGGCTGGGCGGCCAGGAAGCCCGCCACATCCTGCCGGTAGGTATCGTATTGCACCGAGCGCGGGGCAAACAGCCCCACCACGTTGATCAGCCACGGATGGCGGGCGAACAGCGGTTTAATCATCACGTGGTCGGCTTCGTCGATGCGCGTCACGGTCAACAGCGAGGCCGGGATCGTTTGCCGATACACACGTTCGGTTTCGTCCACGTCCACGTTGACGTCGCGCCCACCCAGGATCAGGTGCACCGGCGTGGTGAAATTTCGCAATCCCGCCGTCGCGTCGCTGGCCATGTTGACGCGAATAAAGCGCCAGCGGTCGGCGCTCAATGCGGCGGCGGCGCCAGACTCGCGGCGGTACTGCGCATAGCCGTCCGGTTGTTCGAGCAGCGTTTGGATATGGCGCCAATACGCCTCGCGCGCCTGGATCTGCGTTTCATCATCCCCCGCCGCCACCATCGCCGCCCGGGTGTTATAGCGCCCCTGTCGCAGCCAGTTGATCGCCGGCGCCAGCGCCAGCGTGAAGGCGATGTCGGGGCGCAAACGCGCCACCTCCGGCATCACCCACCCCGCCTGGCTGGTGCCCCACAGCCCCACGCAGCGCGCATCGAAGCGCCCGTCCCGCCGGGCCCAGTCGATGATATCGGCGGTTTCCCGGGCGCGATCCGCCATGGTCTGATGCAGCCAGTTGCCGCCGGAGCCGCCAACGCCCGGCTTGTCGAAGGATAAAACCGCGTAGCCCTGCTGCGCCATCGCCTCCCAAATGCCGTAATAGCCTTCGTCGCGGCTGGCGTTAGCCGGCCCATCGCCGTGCACGAACACCACGACGCCGGGCTTGACCGGCGCATGCTGCGGCAACACCAGCGTGCCGGTCAGCCGGTTGCCGCCGGCGGTCACCGTGACCGGTTCGGTGACGAAGCGAAAGTCGTTGACGAAAATGACCCAGCCGAGCGCCAACAGAAGCAGCGCCACGCTGCACAGTCCTATTTTGCGCACGTCGCCTCCCCGTTGCGTTTCTCCATCAATATCCAATCGGCCTGGCCGAACAGTAAGCCCAGCGAGGCGTAATGCTCTTCGCGCCGCACCTGAAAGCCGCAGCGCCGGTACAGACGCTGCGCATCCACGTTGCGCCGGCTGACGTGCAGGCTCAGACGCCGGCCTGTGCCTTGTTCGGCGGCGTAGTCGTTCATCCACTGCAGCAGCCGCCTGCCCACCCCTTTACCGCGCTGGTTCTCGGCCACCGCCAGGTAAGAGAGATACAGCTCACCGGCCGCCGGAGTGTGCTGCAGCACCGCAATTTGCAGATACATGCGCCAAACGTTCAGCCAGCCATAGCGGCGGCACAGCCGCCAAATCGGCAAGGTGCGCGGACGCAGCCCGACGTTGTTCTCGCCAGCGGCCGCATGGAGCGCAAAGGCCGCCACCACCTGTTCATCTTGCTTCACCACGAAGCTGCGCTCCCGGCTGCCGCTTTGCTGCCAACTCCACAGCCGATAGAACAGACGCCACTGAAGGCGGGCGCTGAGACGGCGCGCGCGCTGAAACTTGTCGCTGAACGCGGCGTAGATCAGCGCCGCCGTTTGCAGGCGATCAGCGTCGTGATAAGGATCAATATGCAACATATCAACCTCGTCTAGGGTTGGCGGTAGAGCAACTGCTCCAACAGCCGCACCGGCGCGGTCTCCTCCGGCGCAGGCGACGCAAAGATCGCCTGCCGCCAGGCCTGGCTTTCGATCACGTCCAGCACCAGCTGCGCGAGCGGTAACGGCGCTATCGCCGCCGCGATCTCACCGGTTTGCTGAGCGTCGGCGATCGTCGTCGCCAGCGCCTCAATCAGTTGCCGCTGGTTGGCGCTGAACGGCTCGGCCAACGCCGGGTTGCGTGCCACCTCCGCCACGATCTCCGCCGACAGTTGCACATTGGCCGGCTCGGCGACAAAGGCGTGATAGGCGGTGAAAAAGGCCGACAGCGCCTGTTTCGGCCGCGTTCTGTCGGCCCGCAATCCGGCGGCGAACTCGGCGAATATGCCGTTTTCCAGCAGCGCAATTTCGCCGATCAACGCCTCCTTGCCGGAAAAATGGTTATAGAGGTTGCCGACGCTGACGCCCGCTGCCTGCGCGATATCTCGCATGCTGGTCTGGTGAAATCCCTTATGGGTAAAGCTGTGCAGCGCGGCCTCGACAATCTTTTCTCGATTTCCCATCGTCAGCTCCCGAAACGGTGAAGGGGCGCCTGGCGCCACAAATTGACATCAACAAATGAACGAACGTTCGTTCATTTTCAAGTCTAGCATAGACCGATAAAATTGAACCGCAGCTCAACGGCGCAGGAATCGGTAGGAAGAGGCAAACGCCGCCCCGCTTTTAGGGGCGGCGCCCGGCACACTCAGTGCAGCGCGTCGCCCTGCTTCACTGACGTAAATGCTTGCATCAGCTTCACGACGTCGTGCATGCCGATGTTGACCTGGTTGATCACTTCTCCGGCGTCATGGGTCAATGCCACGCCGCCGCCAGCCTGTTCCACACAGGTCGCCATGCCGGCGATCGCCGCCGCTACGCCCTGCTGGATAGACTTGGTCATGCGTTCGATCTCGGTCGCCGCCTTGCGCGACTGCTCCGCCAGCGTGCGCACTTCGTTGGCCACCACGGCAAAACCGCGCCCGTGCTCACCGGCGTGGGCGGCTTCGATGGAGGCGTTAATCGCCAGCAGGTTGGTTTGGGAGGCGATTTTACGAATGGCTTCGACGATGGTGCCGATCTGCTGAGAGCACTTACCGAGCTCGGTGACCACGTCCGACGTTTCGCGCGCCGCCGCTTCGACCTGCTGCATGCCCTTCACCGCCTGCTGTACGATGACCGCACCCTGCGCCGCCTGCCGATCGGTGTCAAGCGACAGATGATGCGCGTTACGCACCATCTCTTCTTCGTGCTGCTGCTGTTGCATCAGCCGGGTGATGTCCTGGGCGATCTTCACCACTTTCACCACCTGGCCGTCGTTGTCGAGGATCGGGTTATAGCTGGCCTCCAGCCATACCCGTTCACCGCGCCGGTTGACGCGCTCAAAACGCCCGGTGATGAACTCGCCGCGCGCCAGGCGCTGCCAATGCCGCCGATAATCGTCGGAAGCGGCGAACTCCGGCGGGCACAGCACCGCATGCGACTGCCCACACGCCTCTTCAAGCCGATAGCCCATCAGCGCCAACATATTGTCGTTGGCGCTGACAATGGTGCCCTGCGGCGTGAAAGCGATCATCGCCATCGATCGATTCAGCGCCGCCAGCAGGCTGCGGTGCTCCTGCGCCTGAGTCACTCGCTCGGTCACTTCGCTGGCGATCTTGACGATTTCCACTACCTTACCCTGTTTATTCAGCACCGGCGCATAGGTGCCCTGCAGCCATACCGCCTCGCCGTTTTTCGCGATGCGCTTTATGGTGTCCGTGATGGGCTGGCCTTTATTCAGCGTCTCCCAATGCTTACGATATAACGGGCTGGCGACATAGTTCGGATCGCAGAAAATACGGTGATGCTGACCTATCACGTCATCGCGTTGAAATCCCAGCGTGCTGAGGAAGAGATCGTTGGCGCGCAAGACCGTGCCGTCAGGCGAGAATACGATCATCGGAACGGCGTGTTCTATCGCGCTCAGTTCGGCGCCTTTGTGGGTAGTTAACTGACTGAATCGTAACAGCATAAGGTGTAGTCCTTGTGGCAGATGATGGCGCTTTTCTTATTTTTTCTGGCCACATGCCGCGCCCACACGCAGACGTGCCATCGCGGAAGGAACGGGCAGCGCCGATCCTTCTGGTTATTGCTCTTAACCGGATTAAATTTATTTATTCAGTAAAGTAATTATTCGAATTTAAATAAACCAACAACCTAAGATTTTTATTATCAAAACTGTATTGAGAATAACGTAAGTGATGAAAATTGAAAGGTAAAATGCGGTTTTTTGTCGGCGCCGGCAGGATAACCGGCGCCGGAAGGATTAACGCCAGCGTTCGGCTGCCCAGGTGGCCTGTTGCTCGGCGTCGTGGAAGGTCCAGGCGACGAAGCGGCTGATCTTCTGCCCTTGCGCCATCTCGATGGTGCGCACCTCGGCCGCGCCCGCCACCTTCAGCGCATGATAAATGGCCGGCAGCGTGGTGTTTTTCGAGATGAGCGAAGTGAACCACAGGCAGTTGTTGGCCTTGCTGACGCTCTCTTCCACCATCTTGCGCACAAAGGCTTCTTCGCCGCCTTCGCACCACAGCTCGTTGTTCTTGCCGCCGAAGTTTTGCACCGGCTTGTCGGCCACTTCCCCTTTGCCCAATTTATGCAGCTTGCGGCGGGTGCTGGCGCGCGCTTCCTGCTCGGACGCGTGGAACGGCGGGTTGCACAGGGTGGCGTCGAATTTCTCGGCCGCGCCGATGATGCCGCTAAAAATCAGCTCAGGCTGTTTTTGCAGCCGCAGACGCACGCTATTGCGCAGTGTCGGGTTCATCTCGACGATCATCTTGGCCGCGTTGAGCGACACCGGATCGATTTCAGACCCGGTGAAACGCCAGCCGTATTCGCGCAGGCCGACGATCGGGTAGATGCAGTTGGCGCCGACGCCGACGTCGAGGATCGCCACGCCCTTGCCGCGCGGGATCTCGCCGCCGTTGCTGGTCGCCAGCAGATCCGCCAGGTGGTGCAGATAGTCGGCGCGGCCGGGGATCGGCGGGCACAGGTAGTCCGCCGGAATATCCCAGTGTTCGATGCCGTAAAAGTGTTGCAGCAACGCACGGTTGAGCATTTTCACCGCCGCCGGATCGGCGAAATCCACCGAGACATCGCCCCAGGCGTTCGGTTTCACGAACGGCGCCAGCGCCGGGCAGCTGGCGATCAGCGCCGGGAAGTCGTAGCGCGAACGATGACGGTTGCGCGGGTGCAGGCCGCTTTTCTGCTGCGGGAAGGTTTTCTTTTTTTCCACCGTGACGGGCTCTCTTGAAGGGATTTCCGGCGCGTAAGATAACACATCCGGCCCGCAATGGCGCAGCGGCGGGAAACCCGGCACAATGAAAGCTTCATCGATTGCCACAGGGTCCCCCATGAGCCGTGAATCTCGCTATTATTATGAACCCGCCGCCGGCCACGGCCTGCCGCACGATCCGCTGAACGCCATCGTCGGCCCGCGCCCCATCGGCTGGATCTCTTCCCGCAGCGCCGCTGGCTTGCGTAATCTGGCGCCCTACAGCTTTTTCAACTGCTTCAACTACCGCCCACCGATCATCGGTTTCGCCAGCACCGGCTGGAAAGACAGCGTGGCGAATATCGTGGAAACCGGCGAGTTCGTTTGGAACCTGGCGACGCGCCCGTTAGCGGAAGCGATGAACAACAGTTCCATCACCCTGCCGCGCGGTGAGGACGAATTCGCCTTCGCCGGCGTCACGCCGCTGCCCGGGCGCCGGGTCAAAGCCGAGCGCGTGGCCGAAAGCCCGGTGAACTTCGAATGCCGGCTGACCCAATGCATCCAACTGCAAACCGCCGCCGGGGAACAGGTGGAGACCTGGCTGGTGTTGGGCGAGGTGGTGGCGGTGCATCTCGATCCGGCGCTGCTGGATGAACACGGCGTCTACCAGACCGCCGCCGCCGAACCTATCCTGCGCGCCGGCGGCCCGACCGCCTACTACGGCATTTCCGAACAGCACCGTTTCGATCTGACGCGCCCGACACGCTGATCGTTTCCCCCGTTTAGGCAGAAGATAAACGGGGGAATTAATAATCAAAAAAATTGAATAAAACTATCAACACTCTCCGATTTCATCCCGCCTGTCACTGCGCAATAATCCTCCCATCGAAAGGCAAACCCCTTTCTCCCTAATTGACTTTGACAGGAATGACGAACATGAAAACCATCAAAACTTTTGCTGCCGCTATCGCCCTGGCCACCGTTTCTTTCACTACTTTCGCCGCTGAACACGTCAGCGCCCAGGATGCCGCCCAATTCGAAAAAGCCGGCGTGATCGTCGCCAGCGGTGCCACCGACCTGAGTAGCCTGACCTCTCAGCTGGCCGCCAAAGCCGATGCGGCGGGTGCCAAAGCTTTCACCATCACCTCTACCAGCGGCAATAACCTGATGCACGCCACCGCGGTTATCTACAAATAATCGCCGCCCCAGACGTCAAAAAGCCCGCCGGATATCATCCCGGCGGGCTTTTTTTATGTTCGCGTACGTCAGCGCTGAATGGGTACGACAGCAATTTTCCTATCGTCCGCTTTGTCAGCAACCCACGCGTCAACGACCCGGAAAATACCGTCGCCAACAGGCAGAAACCCTTTATTTTATGGGGTTTGCAGGCAGTTAAGCACACATTTTTTTACCACCCCATTGCTGGACTAACGGGAGAGGATGATTATCATGTTACGCAGACTACAGATGCAGAGAGCGTTGTATGCAACATATCATTGAAGGTTTCCTCAGTTTCCAGAAAGAGATTTTCCCGCAGCGTAAGGAACTCTTTCGCAGCCTGGCCTCCAGCCAAAATCCTAAAGCGCTTTTCATCTCCTGTTCTGACAGCCGTCTGGTGCCCGAGCTGGTGACGCAGCAAGAGCCTGGGCAGCTTTTCGTTATCCGTAACGCCGGTAACATCGTCCCTTCCTTTGGCCCGGAGCCGGGTGGGGTTTCTGCGACTATCGAATACGCGGTGGTGGCGCTGGGCGTGACTGATATCGTGATTTGTGGCCACTCGAACTGTGGCGCCATGAAGGCTATCGCATCCTGTCAGTGCCTCGATCCCATGCCTGCCGTTGCCCACTGGCTGCACTACGCGGATGCGGCCAAAGCGGTGGTCGAGAAGAAAACCTGGGATAGCGAAACAGACAAAGTGAACGCTATGGTGGAAGAAAACGTCATAGCCCAGCTAAATAATATCAAAACCCACCCTTCTGTGGCGGTGGGTCTGCGCAACAGTGGGCTGCGCCTACACGGCTGGGTATACGACATCGAAAGCGGCGAAATTCGCACGCTGGATAGAAACACCAAGAGCTTCGTGTCTCTGGCCGATAATCCCGACGTCTATTTCGAATAAAATAACGCCCGGTTTTTATCATTAAATAAAATCCACGCCGCGGCGTGGATTTTATTGTCAGCCTTAAGGCAAGCGCGCCTCTATCGCCGCAGCGAAGTCGCGGCACATCCGCTCGTCACCCTCGGCGTTGTCCGCCAATACCGTCTCGCCATCCACCACCCGGATGTGCGCCTGCAAATCGAAATCTGCCGGCGGCTGCGGGCGCTTGGCCGCGGCGGCCATCGTCTGCTGCGCCTCATGCCACGCCTGTGCCACCGTCTGGTTGCAGGCCTGCGCCAGATAGTCAGGATTAAACCCTTCGCCGGTCAGGCTGTGCAGCGTGTCGTCATGGCTGACGCTGTTGCCCGGCAACCAGTAGTGTTGCGCCAGATCCGGGCCAATGGCCGGGTTGTCCGTCAGGTAACCGTCGCGCTGCAGGAAGAAGTGACGGGTTTGCTCTACCGCCATCATCGCCAGCAGATAGCCCTGGTAGGAACAGGCGGATTCTAGCGACAGCAGGTGCGGGATCGCCAACGTCGGACGCGGGCTGCCGCTGATGCCGAGGATCTTTTGCTCGACCTCGCGCGCCAGCGCGGTAATGGCTTCCGGCGTGCGCTGCTCGTCATCCCACTGGTACAGCGCCCACTCGAAGTACGGCACCAGCAGGATGTGGCGTTCGTTGAACGCACGCATCGGCTGGCGCGCCGCGATGCCGGCCTCGATCAGCGCATCAGGCACCGCTTCGCCGGCGGCGTTTTTCGCATAGCGTTTCAGCCAGTCGGCGTCGTCCAGCAGGCTGTCGCAGAACATCGACTGGGTTTCGGCATAGGCCATCGAGGTCGGTGGGAACTCCTGCGAGAAGCACGGCGCATTCTGGCGAATGTTGGCGAAGTGCGCCGCGTGGCCGCCCTCGTGGAACAGGGTGTTGAGCCCGTAAGCGCCGCTGCCCACCTGCCCCGGCTGCGCCAGGCTGGTGAAGTTGATGCGCGCCGGCACCCATTCCCCCTGGCGCACAAACGGCGGCACCGGGCCGTGCATAAAGCCGTTCTCATACTTGCCTTTGCGCACCAGCAGATCGAGGTTCATCTCGGCGCCGCCAAAGCCGATGTGCAGGCGTTTGAAGCTGTCGACCCAGCGTTCCAGCGAACGAGAAAACGGGAAGTAAGGATCCAGTTGACGGGTGACGTCGCCGGCGCTGGCGAAGCGCACGTTCCACGGCTCCAGCGCCTGGCTGCCCTTGTCGGCCGCCAGCTGTTGCAGGCTGCGCGCGTTGGCCTCGCGGGTTTCCCGCTCGAAGCGATCCAGAATGGCGAACAGCTGCTCCGGCGTCATGCGCTCGGTTTTGTTCACCTTGTAGTCGAAATAGTTGCGATAACCCATCTGGCGCGCAAAGCGGTTGCGCAGGCCAATCAGCTCCGGCAGGCCGTTATGCAGCAGCCATTGCTCCAGGTCGCGCAGCGCCTGCTGCGAGCTGCGGCGGTAGTCTTCATTCGGGTTGGTCGCCTGGTTGGTCAGCAGCTCGCCGAGCGAGGCCGCCACCCGCTGGCCGTCGGCGTTCAGGTGCGTGACCTGATAGCCCTTGCGGCGCGAGTAGAGATCGGATTCGGCGTGGATGATCTGATCCAACAACGCCTGCGCCTGCGGATCTTCAATGGCGTTACAGTCGAAGAAACGCAGCCAACCTTGCAGGCCGTGGATCAGCGCATCGCGCTGCGCCTCCTGCGGCAGCGCTTCCAATCCGGCCAGCAGATTGCGGATCTCGGCCAGCCGGCGCGGTTCGGCGATAAAGCGCTTATAGGCGCTTTCCGCGGCGGAAAAGCGCGCCGACACGTCTTCACCGCCGGTGCCCATGTAGTTTTGCCAGAACAGCTCTTCTTTGGCGCGGTGAACGTCGAGGTAATCCTGGTTCAATTGATTGAAGTAATCGAGAGCCTGTTGCATAACCGTCCTTCTCAGCCGATGAGGAAATATCCCAGTATAGTCGCGCTTAGGCCTGACGCAGCCGCTGCAGCCCCTGCTCGAGCGTCTCGCTCTCGCCGGCGGCCACCAGGCAACAGGCGACCTGCCGCTGGATGGCCTGCGGGATCGCCACCTCGCCCGCCAGGCAGCGCTCGGTCCAGCGCGCGGTGGTTTCCGCGTCTTTCGCCGCCGGCAATGCCGGCGTTTCATCCTGCAAGGTGCGCTCCAGCAATACGCGCTGTTCGCCGCCGGCAATATAATGAATCTGCGGGCAGCGCAGCGGGTTGGCGTAGGCTTCGCCTTCGGTGCCGTGCATCAACAGCCCGCGGGCGCCGATCTGGCGGAAAAACGACGCCACCCGGCCAACATACTCCGGGTGAGAGACGCTGGCGAGGCGCAGCGCATCCTGTTCGCCGAACGGCGTCGCCAGCTTGGCCAGCGTATGGGCGCTGTTGCGCACCCCCATGCGCCAACGCAATCCGAGCTGCCGCGCCAGCGGCGCCGACAGCGCGGAAATCGGCATGAATACCGCCTCGCCGTTATCGAGGCGCTGCTGGGCATGAGCGGCCTGTTCCGACCACGGCAGCCCCAGGGCATGGAAAATCTCGGCGCTGGTCACGCGGGTGCTGTCGTCCAGAATACCGTGCACCACCACCGGCAGGCCCACTTTCGCCAGCAGCAGCGCCAGCAACGGCGTCAGGTTGGCCTGCTTGCGCGCGCCGTTGTAGCTCGGCAACACCACCGGCAGCGGCCGCCCCTGCGGCGCCTGCAGCGGCAAGACCTGCTGTTGCATCGCCTGGTAGAAGCCCAGCATCTCCTCTTCGGCTTCACCCTTGATGCGCAGCGCGATCAGAATGCCGCCCAGCTCCAGCTCGGGGACCTCTCCAGCCAGCATCGTCTGATACAGCTCAAAGGCGGTCTGCCGATCCAGATCGCGCGCATGATTTTTGCCGCGGCCTATTTCTTTGATAATTTTGGTGTAATCCATCCGAAGGTTCCCTCAGCTCACTCTTCGGTTAGCATACCCTATCCGCGCCGCCGCTCAACCTCCGCCGCCAACCGCCGCTGCGCGTCATCGCCCTCGCACAGCCCGGCGATCACCCCGCCGGCATCGTCGGCGCTGCGGTTTTGGCTCATCTTGCATTTGCCTTCGCGCCGGGTGACGGCGATCTCGATACCGACGATGCCTTTAAGCTGCGCGGCGATGTAGTTGGCCGGCGCATCATCGAGCCGCCAGGGCGCCGGGCGGCGCCCTTCCTGCTGCGCGGTCAGATCGATCAGTTGGCGGCGCAGCCAGGCCGGGTCGTCCATCACCGTCGGTACGCCATACAGCTGCACCACGCTGTAATTCCAGGTCGGCACCACCTTGCCGGTCTGGCGCTTGCTCGGGTACCAGCCGGGCGACACATAACCTTCCACGCCCTGAAAAATTACCAGGCATTCCGCCGCATGCTGCAGCCGCCGCCAGTGCGCGTTGGCACGCGACAGGTGCGCCCGCAGCCGGATTTGCCCCTGTTCGACATCGGCCAGAAACGGCAGCGGATCGGCCGTCAATCCCTGTTCGCCGTGGCTGACCAATAGCCCCAACGGGTGGGCGCGCACCAGCGCCAGTTGGGCATCCAGATCGTCTTCGCGAAATGCGGCGGGTTGAAACATCAGTGTGGCTCCTTACGCTCTCTCATGATGACGACAGTAAAGCACCTGCCGGCGGCCTACTTAAGATCCGCTTTCTGAGTATTTCGAGTGATCCGGTTTAACAACAGCAGGGCAATGCCCATCGCCACCAAATTACAGAGCATCGCGCCGGCAAAGGCCTGGGCATAGCGCTCCGCTGCGCCGCCGCTCGCCAACAGCGGCACAAAACCGACGCCGCTGACCACGATGCCCAGCGCGCCCCCCACCTGCTGCACCGTGGCAACCAGACCCGCCGCCATGCCCGCCTGCCGCTCCGGCGCCAAACCGAGCACCAGATTCAGCAGCGGCGTCATGCTCAGCGCCTGACCGAACCCCAGCACCACTAACCCCGGCAGCAGCCGCAGAGGGTGCGCCAGCGCCTCACCCCACAGCGCCTGCGCCATCAATAGCGCCAACCCGGCGGCGTAAATCGCCACGCCCACGCTCAGTACGCCATTACCCCAACGCAGCGCTAACCGGGGCGCCAGCATCGAGGCCAGCATGAAGGCCGCGCTGGCCGGGGCGAACAGGCTGCCCGCCTGAAAAGGCGTCAGCCCCGCCCCCGCCTGCAGCAGCAGTGCGAAACACAAGAAAAACGAGGAGGCGGTGGCATAAATCGCCAGCACCACCGCCATACCCGGTGCGAAGCCCGCCTGATGGAACAGCGCCGGATCGAGCACCGCATCATCACCGCGCTGCGCCAGACGGCGCTCCCAACGCAGGAAGCCCCACAGCGTCAGCATCGCTAACGCCAACATCGGCGCTATCCACCACGGCCAGCCGCGCGCCGGCCCCTCCAGCAGCGGCAGCAGCAACAGCGACAGGCCGGTCGCCGCCAGCCACAGGCCAACGCCGTCCAACCGCTGCGCCTGCGCCACCCGCGATTCGGGAATGCACCGCGCCGCCCACAGCGCCAGTGCGCCGATCGGCAAATTGATCAAAAAGATCATGCGCCAGCCGCTGCCGAACAGGTTAGCCTCGATGATAAATCCGCCGAGGATCTGGCCAAAGATCGCCGCCAACCCCAGCGTCATGCCCAGCCAGGCGAAAGCGCGCCGCCGCTGTTGCGGCGCGTACAGCACCCGCATCAAGGCGTAAATTTGCGGAAACAGCAACGCCGCCGTCGCCCCCTGCAGAATACGCGCGGCGATCAACAGGCTGAGCGATCCCGCCAACCCGCACAGCAGAGAACTCAGCGTGAATCCCAGCATGCCGAGGCTGAACAAGCGCCGACGCCCGAAGCGATCGCCCAAACGCCCACCGGCGATCAACAGCACCCCAAACGCCAGCTCATAACCGGCGACGATCAAACCGATCCCGGCGAAATCGGCGGCGAACTGCCGCTGGATCACCGGCGCCGCCACGTTGACCACGAACAGATCGAACACCGTGACGAACCCGCCCAACAGCAGCACCGGCAGGCCAGGCAGCCCTCGCCGCTCACGAGATAATGAATGTTCCATACCACCTCCAGAGATTATGATGGCCGCAGTATGGAACAGGGTTTAAACTGTTACTATATAGCCATTTATACTATTACTGACAGCAACAGGACGGCCGACATGCCCCCACGCACCCTCGAACGCACCCGCCACGAACTGGGGGATTTTCTGCGGCAAAAGCGAGAACAACTGTCACCAGAGTCAGTCGGCTTGCCAAGCGGCAGCCGCCGCCGCACGCCGGGATTGCGGCGCGAGGAGGTGGCGGCGCTGGCCGGCGTCGGCCTCACCTGGTACACCTGGCTGGAGCAAGGCAGGGAAATCAATGCGTCGGTGACGTTTTTGGAAAATCTGGCGCGGGTGCTGCAGCTCGACGCCGCCGGCCGCTACCACCTGTTCTTATTGGCGCATCAGCGCCCGCCGGTGCCGGTTGGGCATCAGTGGTGCCAGGTTTCGCCGTTGGTGCGGCGCCTGCTGGACGATTTGACGCTGCGGCCGGCCTACGTCATGAACCTGAGTTGGGACATCATCGCCTGGAATCCGGCGGCGCAGCGGCTGTTCGCCATCGGCGATCGCCCGGCGCAAGAACGCAACATGTTGTGGATGCTGTTTGCCGATCCGCAGCTCAATGCGCGCCTGCTGGAGTGGCGGGCGCAGGCGCCGCAAATCCTGGCCAGCTTCCGCCGCGACTACGCCCGTGCGCCGGAGGATGAGGTGATGCGCCAACGGGTACAGGCGCTGGAGCAGGTATCGCCGCAATTCCGCCAGCTCTGGCGGCAGCATGACATTCACGGACGTTGCCAGGGGCGGCGCAGCTTCATCGTCCCGGCAATCGGCCCGGTCACCTTTGACCACGCCTCTTTCATCGTCGACGAAGAGAACCACCTGCGGCTGGTGATGTACAGCGCGCTGCCGGACGAACCGGCCAGCGCGGCGTTTGAAGCGCTGCTGCGCGAGGGTTAGCGGCGGCTGTCGAAAATGAGCTTGCAGGCCAGCCCGGCAAATACGCCGCTCAGCAGGTAGTTCGGCCAGCGGGCGCTGAAGCGGCGGCCGGCGAAGCGGCTTTTCATGCGGCTGACCGCCAGGATCACCCCGCCGTTAATCAGCAACCCCACCAGATTCAGCACCGTCGCCAGCGCCAGCATCTGTACCACCACCGAGCCGGCACGCGGATCGATAAACTGGGGGAACAGCGCCAGCACGAACAGTGCCATTTTCGGGTTGAGGATGTTGGTGAACAGTCCCTGCCGGAAAATTCGCGCCGTCGGCACGGCCTGCAACCCGGCAGAAGCCTGCAGACTGCTGCCGGATCGCAGCGTTTTCCACGCCAGGTAGAGCAGATAGGCGGCGCCCAACATTCTCACCGCGTCGTAAGCCAGCGGCACCGCGACGAACAGTTGCGACAACCCCAGCGCCGCCGCCAGCGCGTGGCAGTATGTGCCGAGCTGAATGCCCGCCAGCGAAGCGAAACCGGCGCGCCGCCCCTGGCTGACGCTGCGCGAAGCGATCAGCAGCATATCCGGGCCGGGGGTCAGCGCCAGCGCCACGCAGGCACCGGAAAACAACAACAACGTTGCGGCATCAATCATGAATCACCTGATAAGAAGACGGACGGGGATGGAACGTCCATCATAGCGACGCCGACGTGGCTTGTCAGCGCCGCTCACCTCAGATCACCCACAAATCGAGATACTCGTTGACCGGCATCTGCGCCAGCCGCTGGCGGTCCAGCGACACCTCGAGAATGCGCTGCTGCTGCAGGGCTGGGAACTGGCGCGCCAGGTTGGTTTTGAACTTCTCGATCAGCAGCGGGATGCCCTCTTCGCGCCGCCGCGCATGGCCGATAGGATACTCCACCGCCACCTCATCCAGACGGCTGCCGTCGGCGAACTCCACCGTCAGCGCATTGGCGATCGAGCGCTTTTCCGGATCGTGATAATCGCGCGTGAAAGCGGGATCTTCATGGCAGTGGATCTTGCTACGCAATGCGTCGATACGCGGATCTTCGGCCACCCGGTCTTCGTAATCCGCCGCCGTCAGCCGGCCGAACAGCAATGGGATCGCCACCATATACTGAATGCAGTGATCGCGATCCGCCGGGTTATCCAGCGGCCCCTGCTTGTCGATAATGCGCAGGCAAGCCTCGTGGGTGCGGATGCTCACCCTGGCGATGTCGGCGGCGGTTTTGCCGGCGGCCTGCATCTGGCGGTGCAGCGTCATGGCCGCCTCCACGGCGGTCTGGGCATGGAACTCCGCCGGGAACGAAATTTTAAACAGCACGTTCTCCATCACATATGCGCCGTACGGCCGCTGGAAGCGGAAAGGTTTGCCGTTGAACGAGACGTCGTAGAATCCCCAGGTCGGTGCCGTCAGCGCCGAGGGGTAGCCCATTTCGCCGGTGGCGGCCATCAGCGCCAACCGCACCGCGCGGGCGGTCGCATCTCCCGCTGCCCAGGATTTGCGGGTGCCGGCGTTCGGCGCGTGGCGATAGGTACGCAGCGACTGCCCGTCCACCCACGCCAGCGACACCGCGTTCAGGATCGCCTCGCGGCTCAGGCCGAGCAGCTGCGCCACCACCGCGGTGGACGCCACCTTCACCAGCAGCACGTGATCCAACCCTACCCGGTTGAAGGCGTTTTCCAGCGCCAGGCAGCCCTGGATCTCATGCGCCTTGATCATGGCGATCAGCACCTGCCGCATGGTCAGCGGCGCTTTGCCTGCCGCCACCGCCTGGCGAGAGAGCCAATCGGCCACCGCCAGGATCCCGCCCAGGTTATCCGACGGGTGGCCCCACTCCGCCGCCAGCCAGGTGTCGTTGAAGTCGAGCCAGCGGATCATGGCGCCGATATTGAACGCCGCCTGCACCGGATCCAGCTGGAAACGGGTGCCCGGCACCCGGCTGCCGTTCAGCACCTCGGCGCCCGGCACCACCGGCCCCATCAGTTTCTTGCAGGCCGGGTAGCTCAGCGCCTCCAGCCCGCAGCCGAGGGTGTCGAGCAGGCAATAGTGAGCGGTGCGGTACGCCGCCGGGGTATCGACGGCCTCTTTCATCACATAATCGACGATATCGACCATTTCGCGATCGAACGGCGGACGGCGGGTATTGGCAGACTCAAGCATCATGATTCCCAAAGGCTCCAGAGTGAAAACGACACGATAACGACCGGCGCTCAGCGCTGATCCAGCGGTACGAAGGCTCGCGCTTCCGGCCCGGTATAGTTGGCGGACGGGCGAATGATTTTGTTGTCCTGCCGTTGCTCGATGATGTGCGCCGACCAGCCGCTGACGCGCGCCATGACGAACAGCGGCGTGAACATTTCGGTGGGCACCCCCAGCTGGTGGTAAGACACCGCCGAGAACCAGTCGAGGTTGGGGAACATGTTTTTGGTGTCGTGCATCACGCTTTCCAGCCGATCGGCGATGTCATACAGCTTCATCGCGCCCGCTTCCTGCGACAGGCGCAGTGCGATCTCTTTGATCACCTGATGGCGCGGATCGGAGACGGTGTACACCGGGTGCCCAAAGCCAATCACCACCTCTTTGTTGTCGATGCGGCGGCGAATGTCGGCTTCCGCTTCGTCCGGCGTTTCATAGCGTTGCTGGATCTCCAGCGACACCTCGTTGGCGCCGCCGTGCTTCGGCCCGCGCAGCGCGCCAATGGCGCCGACGATCGCCGAATAGACGTCGGATCCGGTGCCGGCGATCACCCGGCCGGCGAAGGTCGAGGCGTTGAACTCATGCTCGGCGTACAGGATCAATGACGCGTGCATCGCCTGTTCCCAGCTGGCGGAAGGCGCCTCGCCGTGCAGCAGGTGCAGGAAGTGGCCACCAATGGAATCGTCGTCGGTCTCCGGCTGAATACGTTCGCCGTTGTGGCTGTAGTGATACCAGTAGAGCAGCATCGATCCCAACGACGCCAGCAGCCGATCGGCAATGTCGCGCGCGCCGGCCGCGCCGTGCTGCTCTTTTTCCGGCAGCGTGCAGCCAAGGGCCGAAACGCCGGTGCGCATCACGTCCATCGGATGCGAAGCCGCCGGCAGCGCCTCCAGCACCGTGCGCACGCTGGCGGGCAGGCCGCGCAGCGCTTTGAGACGGTGTTTATAGGCCTGCAGCTCGTCGCGGTTGGGCAACTTGCCGTGGATCAGCAGATGGGCGACCTCTTCAAACTCGCAGTGGCGCGCGAGATCGAGGATGTCGTAACCGCGGTAGTGCAGATCGTTGCCGCTGCGCCCTACGGAACACAGCGCAGTATTTCCGGCGGGCACGCCGGATAACGCCACGGATTTTTTCGGCTTAACGCCAGTCGGGCTTTGCGGGGGGATCGCTTGGCTCATACTGTCCTCATTTGGCTTCTGCGTGAATGGCGCCTATTCGTCGCGTTGGCGAGCGAACAGAGCGTCGAGTTTCTCTTCGAACAAATAGTAGTTGATGCTTTCGTACAGCTCGTTGCGGGTCTGCATGGTGTCGATGACGCTTTTCTGCGTGCCCTCCTCGCGCAGGGCGCGGTACACCCGCTCCGCCGCCCGGTTCATCGCCCGAAAGGCCGACAGCGGATACAGCGCCATATCCACCCGAGCGCTGCGCAGCTCGTCGGTGGTGAACAGCGGCGTCGCGCCGAATTCGGTGATGTTGGCGAGGATCGGCACCTGCGTCGCTTCGGCGAAACGGCGGTACATGCCCAGTTCGGTGATCGCTTCCGGGAACAGCATGTCGGCCCCGGCCGCCACGTAAGCCTGAGCGCGCTCGATGGCCGCCTCCAGCCCCTCCACCGCCAGCGCGTCGGTGCGCGCCATGATCACGAAGTCCGGATCGCTGCGCGCATCTACCGCCGCCTTGATGCGATCCACCATCTCTTCGGTGGAGACGATGGCCTTATTGGGCCGATGGCCGCAGCGCTTGGCGCCGACCTGATCTTCGATATGCAGCGCCGCCGCCCCGGCCTTGCTCACCGAGCGCACCGTGCGGGCAACGTTAAACGCCGATGCGCCGAAACCGCTGTCGACATCCACCAGCAGCGGCAGCGGGCAGACGTCGGTGATGCGGCGAATATCGGTCAACACATCGTCCAGCGTCGAAATGCCCAGGTCCGGCAGCCCCAGCGAACCCGCCGCCACGCCGCCGCCGGAAAGATAGATGGCCTGGAACCCGGCCCGCTGGGCCAGCAGCGCATGGTTGGCGTTGATCGCGCCGGCGATTTGCAGGGGTTTCTCTTTATTCAGGGCCTGACGAAAGGCGAGCCCGGGTGAGCGCAGCGTCATGACGTTTTCTCCGATTAGCCAGATGAAACAGACAGAGCAAGGAGCGGGCCAGGTTTCACTTCGGTGAGGGGAAAAATTAAAAACGATAAAAATAAGTGAATTACAACATATTCAGCGCCATTGGCCTGGCAAAGGGATAAAAAACGTTTCAGTTAACGTTTCAATCGCGGTTTCAATCGGCATATTTGAAACATGACTGAAACAAGGCTACACCTAATGCAGCCACTTCCATTCGGTAACCCACCATGAGCGATCACATCACGCCATCCCGCGCGCCGGACAAACCGGTGATCTGGACTGTCTCCATCACCCGCCTGTTCGATCTGTTCCGGGACATCAGCCTCGAGTTCGACCATCTGGCGACCATCACCCCGATCCGTCTCGGCTTCGAGGAGGCGGTGCAGCACATCCGCGCACGCCTGGCTACCGAGCCTTGCGACGCCATCATCGCCGCCGGCTCCAACGGCGCCTACCTGAAAAGCCGCCTGTCGGTGCCGGTCATTTTGGTCAAGCCCGGCGGCTTCGACCTGCTGCAGGCGCTGAGCAAGGCGCGCAGAACCGCCGATCGGATCGGTGTCATCACCTATAAAACGCCCCTGCCCGCGCTGATGGAGTTCCAGCAAACCTTCGATCTGCCGCTGGAGCAGCGCAGTTACGTCACCGAAGAGGACGCGCGCGGCCAGATCGCCGAGCTGAAAGCCGCCGGTATTCAGGCGGTGGTCGGCGCCGGCCTCATCAGCGATCTGGCGGAAGAGGCCGGGCTCACCGCCATTTTTCTCTATTCCGCCGCCACCCTGCGCGCCGCCTTCAGCGATGCGCTGGACGTAACGCGCCTGATGCTGAGCGGCGGCAAACGCGGCGGCGATTACGCCGCACGCGATACCCTGCAGCCACGCTATGGGCTGGGCGATTTGCAGGGCGACTCCCCGCAGATGGAGCAGACCCGGCGCACCATCATGCTGTACGCCCGCTCGCCGGCGGCGGTATTAATTGAAGGAGAAACCGGCACTGGCAAAGAGCTGGCGGCGCAGGCAATCCACCGCGAATACTTTTCCCGGCGCGGCGCACCGTCCAGGGGGGCGACGCCGCCGTTCGTCGCCATCAACTGCGGCGCCATCGCCGAATCGCTGCTGGAGGCGGAACTGTTCGGCTATGAGGAAGGCGCCTTCACCGGATCACGGCGCGGCGGCCGGCGCGGGCTGCTGGAAACCGCCAACGGCGGCACTCTGTTTCTGGATGAGATCGGCGAAATGCCGCTGCACCTGCAAACGCGACTGCTGCGCGCGCTGGAAGAGAAAACTATCACCCGGGTGGGCGGGCAACAGCCGGTAACGGTCGACTTTCGCGTCATCAGCGCCACCCACACCCGCCTGGAGCAGGCGATTCAACGGGGCGGTTTTCGCGCCGATCTGTTTTATCGCCTGAGCGCCCTGCGGCTGCAGCTGCCGCCATTGCGGGCGCGCGGCGACGATATTGCGATGCTGGCGGAACACTTTCTGAAACAGTCGCTGGCGGCGCTCGATGTGCCGCTGACGGAGCCGCTGCGCACCGCCCTGGCCGGCTGTTACGCCGCGCTAAGCCATTACGCCTGGCCCGGCAACCTGCGCGAACTGCGCAACATGATGGAACGGGTAGCGCTGATGCTGAGCACCGGCGCAGCGCCGAGCGGTGAAACGCTGCAGTGGCTGTTGCCGGAGCTGGCGGCGGTCACGCCGCCCGAGACGCAGGCGGCGCCCATCTCCGCCCACGAAGCCCTGGCGCGGTGCGGGGGCGACCACGCCGCCGCCGCCCGGTTGCTCGGGATCAGCCGCACCACCTTATGGCGCCGGCTGAAAAAACCGAACTGAGCATCAGCCGGCGCGCCGGCCGTCCGAGGCCGGCAGCAGTCGCGCTCGCCGCTCGCCCAGCAGGTTCATGCCCGCCGCCGCCAGCAGGATGATCGCCGCGCCCAGCAGCTGCCATGCCGACAGCCGGTGGCCAAACGCCAGGCGATCCACCAACATGGCGGCGATCGGGTAGATAAACGACAGCGAGCCGATCAGGTTGGTGGGCAGCTTCTGCAGCGCACCGTACATCAACACGTACATCAGGCCGGTGTGCAACACGCCGAGCGTCGCCAGCATCCCCCACTGCCCAACGCTGGCCGAAACATGGAAATCCACCAGCGGCAACAGCATCACCGCCCCTACCGTCACCTGGATCAGCGCAATGAGATGCGGCGGCGTGCCCTTCAGCCGCTTGGCCGCCAGCGCCATCAGGGCGTAGAAAAACGCCGCGCCGAGCGCCAGCGCGATGCCAGCCAGATAATGGCTCTGCTCCCCCGCCTGCCGCGGCTGCGCCAGCACCACCAGCATCATGCCGCCGAACGCCAGCCCCAGCCACAGCAGCTTGCGGGCGGTCAGCCGTTCCCCCAAAAACAGCGCCCCCAGCCCCACCAGCATAAACGGCTGGGTGTTGTACACCGCGGTGGCGATGGAGATAGAGGCATAGGAATAGGCGGCGAACAGCAGCAGCCAGTTGATCACCAGCGCGACGCCGCCGGCGATCGCCAGCAGCAGCGTGGCGCGCGTCAGCGCATCGCGGCGCAGCTGGCCCAGCGCGCCGCACACCGCCAGCAGCACCAGCGCGCCTACCGCGCAGCGCCAAAACACCACGTTGATAACCGGCTGGCCGGACATCAACACAAACCAGCCGATAGAGCCGGAAATCAACATCGCCGCCGCCATCTCCAGCGATCCGCGTTTTATCTCTGCATTCATTCTGCGTTCCTCGAAGCTTGCCCAGAGACATAGCTTGCGGCTTCGCGGGGCGGCTTTCCATAGCATAAAAAAGGCAGATATGCTTAACTGCCTTTTTCTCGCAGCTATAATAAAGAAAACACCTAACGGAGGCGTTATGGATGATATCGATCGCCAAATCCTGACCATTCTGGCGGAAGATGCGCGTGCATCGTTGAAGACGCTGAGCGCGCAGGTGGGGCTGTCGTCGCCGAGCACGTCGGAAAGACTGCGGCGGCTGGAAGAAAGCGGCGTGATCCAGGGTTATACCCTGAACGTCAATCTGCAGGCGGTAGGCTATGCCTTCGAGTCGCTGGTGCGCATCAAGCCGCTGCCGGGCATGCTGAAGAAGGTCGAGCAGCTGATTCAGGCGATCCCGGAAGTGGTCGAATGCGATAAGGTGACCGGCGAAGACTGCTTTATCGTGCGGCTGGTGGCGCACTCGATGGAACAGCTCGACCATACCCTCGATCGGCTGGCCGAGCATGCGCAGAGCAACACCTCGATCGTGAAAACCACGCCGGTCAAGCGCCGCCTGCCGCCGCTGCTCTGATCAACGCCGCCGTTTGCGGGCGAACGGGTTGCCGCGCTTCTTCTCTTTTTTGGCCGCGTCGGCGGCGGATTTCAGCGCCGCCAGATGCGCCTTGTCGGCCTCCGGCACCGCGCGCTGCTCAATCGGGAACACCGGCAGCGACGCCAACAGCCGCGAACCGTAGTTTTTGGTCAACAGCCGGCGATCGTAGATCACGATCTCGCCGTAGCATTGGTTACTGCGGATCAGTCGGCCGACCTGCTGGATCAGGTTGAACGAGGCGCTCGGCAGGCTCTGCACTTCGAACGGATAGCGCTTCAGTGATTTCAGCCACTCGCCTTCGGTGATGATCACCGGGCTGTCGATCGGCGGGAACGCGATTTTGTGAATATGCACCTGGGTCAGCAGTTCGCCTTTCAGATCCAGCCCTTCGGCGAACGATTGCAGCCCCACCAGCACGCTGGCGACGCCCTTCTCCACCCGCTTGCGGTGCTCTTCCACCAGCCGGTAGCGCGGCTGGTCGCCCTGCACCAGCAGCATCAGCCGCAGATCGGTCACGTAGCTGAGGAAAGTCTGCATCGCCCGGTGGCTGCTGAACAGGATCAGCATGCCTTTGTGCTTGCCGCTCGCCTGCTCGGCGCGGAAAAACCGCGCCATCTCCTCGAGGTGCTCCGCCTCGTTGGCGATCGCCGGTTCATAGCGCATCTGCGGAATGACAATCTTGCCCTGTTCGACGTGATTGAACGGCGAAGAGAGCGTTTCGAAGCGATCGCCGGCCTTCTCGCTCAGCCCGCTCATCTCCTGCAAACGCGCGAAGCTGTTCAGTGAACGCAGCGTGGCCGAGGTGACCACCACGTGCGGCACCTTGCGCCACAGCAGCTTCTCCAGCTGGTCGCTGACGCGGATGCCGACGCAGTGCAAATACAGATGGGTAACGTTATCGCGCAGCTCGCGCGTGACCCATTTGGAGATCGGCGCGTTGGACGACTTGTCGAGCGCCGCCAGCCGCCACAGCTTGCTCATCGCCTCCAGATAGCCCAGCGTGCGGCTCATCTGAATGATCGCGCGATGCAGACGCACGATGTCGTGCTTGCCGGTCTGCTCGGTAAGATCGTTAAGCACGAACTCCGCCAGCCCCCGTAATGCATCGGTCAGTTTAAACAGCCGCGCGCAGCTCTCCACCATCTCCGCGGGCAGCTCGCCCATTTCAAAACGGTGCTCGGCCGCCACGCTATCGCCGGGCAGGTAGGCGCTGACCTGATGCTCGAAGATCTGCACCAGCTCGCGCAGCTCTTCGCAATGATTTTTCAGCCGTTCGCTGTTGGCCAGCCCCGGCGGATTTTTCGGCCGGTACTGCGTCATGCACTGCTCGACCTGACGCACGATCATATCCAGCTGCAGGTTGGTCGACAGCGCGGTGATTTCCCCGTCGATCTCCAGCGCGTCGCGCGCCACCTCAGGCAAATGATGGCCTTCGTCCAGCACCAGCAGCAATTCTTTCGGGTTCGGCAGCACCGATTCCGTCTCCAGCGCCGCCATCACCAGCGCGTGGTTGGCCACCACCACGTCGGCGCTCTCGATCTCTTTGCGGGCAATATAGAACGGGCATTCGCGAATGTAGTGGCAGTTGCGCCCCAGGCAGTTGGCCTTGTCGGTGCTCAGCTTGGCCCACAGCGGATCGTCGATGCTCTGCTGATAGTGATCGCGCAGCCCGTCCCACTCGAAGCGAGCCAACGCCTTGGTCAGTTTCTGGCACAGCGCCTGCTCTTCGCCGCTGGACGGCGCCAGTTCGTCGTCGAGGAACAGCGTCAGATCGCCCTGTTGACTGACGTCGGTGCTCATCGCCGCCAGGTTACGCGGGCAGACGTAACGCCCGCGGCCAAAGGCACCGGTAAATTTCAGATCGGGGATAATCTTCTTCAGCAGCGGCAAATCTTTGCTGTAGATCTGGTCCTGTAGCGCCACGTTGGCGGTGCTCACCACCAGCGGCTTGCTCTCCGCCCGCCCGACGGCGATGCCCGGGATCAGATAAGACAGCGTTTTACCGACGCCGGTCGGCGCCTCGATCGCCAGATGGCGCGGGTAGTCACCGGCCAACGTCTTCGCCACCTCGGCGATCATCTGACGCTGGGGCGCGCGGGAAATGAAATCCGGTATTTGCTGCTGCAGGGCTTTGTACCACTGGCCAATCTGATCTTTAACTGCGGAGGAGAGCGCCATTCAACTCTTATCTAAACGAAATGATGGCGCTATTGTCCCACAGACCGCCGGCGACGTCAGCCCGAGTTACGCCTGCGGATCGATCATCGAGGCGCGACCACCGCCGAACGACCACTCGTCCAACTGGGTGGTGGCGATCACCACCATCACATCCTCGGGGTTCAGCCGCAGCTTTTCCATCAGCAACGCCGCCAGCCGTCGGTAGAAACGCCGCTTGGTGTCGCTGTCGCGCGGCCGCCCGGCGGTGATGTAAAACAGCACGAAATCCGCGCTGCGCGGCCCGCCGAGATAGTCGCGATCGTAGATAAGCTCACCGGGGCGGTATTGATCGAACACCTGAAATTTGTCCGCCGGCGGCACCTCGAACGCCTCCACCAGCGCCTGATGCAGGCTGTCGGACAAGGTTTGCAGGTAGTCGGCGGATTTGCCCTGATGCAGGGCGATGCGGCTAAACGGCATGGGGCGCCTCCGGTTCCAGCTCGCGCAGGCGCGCCACGGCCGATGCCGCTGCAGGCCAGCCGGCGTAGAACGCCAGATGGGTGATGAGCTCGGCCAGTTGCTGACGCGCCACGCCGTTGCGCTGCGCCAGCTGCAGGTGAAACGGCAGCTGTTCCACGCGGTTGAGCGCCACCAGCGCGGCGACGGTGATCAGGCTGCGCTCGCGCGGGCTCAGCTCTGGCCGCTGCCAGACATCGTCAAACAATATGTTGTCGCTGAGCTGCGCCAGCTTGGGGGCAATATCGCCGAACGCCTGTTGCCCGGCCTGGGATTCTGATGGCATCACACTCTCCTGTCAGTTGCGGATAGCCTTACGCTACCCGCCGCCGCAGCGAGTGAAAATCGGGATTTTCGGCAGTATCGATTCAGAAAAACGGGAGGGTTCCCCGCCGGGCGGCGGGGAGGTTTCACGATTCCAGTGGGGCAACGCCGTCGAAATGGGCGCTCAGCAACGCATTCAGCTCCGGCCGCTGCTCTACCCGTTCGGCGATGGCGTACAGCCGCGGGCAGTGCTGCCGGAACCATGCGCGGCCCGGCCGCCAGTTGCACATCACCGCCACGTACAGATCCAACGCGCTGAAGCTCTTGCCGAGAAACCACGGGCCCGCTGCGCCGGCGGCGGCGTTCAGCTGCTGCAATAAACGCTCGCGATAATCCATCACCGCATTTTTCAGCTGCTCCGCCCCCGCCGCCTGCGGCTGCCAGCGCTGCGGATGGTCGGCATAGGTGAAGGTGGGGTAAATCTCCGCGTTAATGAACAGCAGCCAGCGCAGAAAACGCGGCAACAGCGGCGAGCCGCCGGGCGGCGCCAGTTCAGCATGCGGTGCGCGATCGTGCAGCAGCAGGATAATCGCCGCGCTCTCCGTCATCACTTCGTCATTGGGCAACACCAAGGTAGGCACCTGGCCCAGCGGGTTTAGCGCCAGCAGGCGATCGCGCTCCGGGCCGTCCTGCGTGTAGTCCACCTCCTCATAGCCCCAGGGGAACGCGGTCAACGCCAACGCGGCGGCCACGATCGTCGAACCGCAACCCTGCGTGCCGAACAAAGTATAAGTATCGTGCATGATTCCTCCCGCAGCGGAACAAGGTATCGATAACTGTAGACCAGCCGCCGACCGTCGGCTGAAGAAAAAATTCACCCTTTGCGCGACTTTTTTAATCGTTCGACATGAAAATGAATTTTTTGTCATAAATGGATCACATTACTACGGTAAAAATTCTCCGCCGCCAACAATCAGGCGGCACAGTGAAACAGCAATGCAACTGATGATAAGCGTCTTTCAATCGAATAAAGCAGGGTAACCCATGAAACGTAATCTTCTGGCCGTTATTATTCCGGCACTTTTACTTGCGCAAGCGGCACAGGCAGCAGAAATCTACAATAAAGACGGCAACAAGCTCGATTTTTACGGCCGTGTAAAAGCCCTGCATTATTTCTCCGATGATGCCGGCAACGACGGTGATAAAACTTACGTCCGTATCGGCTTTAAAGGCGCGACTCAGATTAACGATATGCTGACCGGCTACGGCCAGTGGGAATATCAGATCGCCGCCAACCATACTGAATCCGACGGCACTAAAGACACCAAAACGCGTCTGGGCTTCGCCGGTCTGAAATATAAGGATCTCGGCTCCTTCGACTACGGCCGCAACTACGGCATCATTTACGACGTCGGCGCCTGGACGGATATGATCCCTGAATTCGGCGACGATGCTTATATCAAGACCGACAACTTCATGAACGGCCGCACCAACGGCGTCGCCACCTACCGTAATAACAACTTCTTCGGTCTGGTTGACGGCCTGAAATTTGCCGTGCAGTACCAGGGCAAGAACGAAAACGACGGCCGCTCCGCCAGCAAGGCGAACGGCGACGGTTGGGGCCTCTCCTCCAGCTACGAAATCATCGACGGCCTGAGCGTGGGTGCCGCCTATGCCTCTTCCAACCGCACCGCCACGCAAAAAGCGGGCACCTTCGGTAAAGGCGACAAGGCCGATATCTGGGCCGGTGGTCTGAAATACGACAACAACAACGTCTACCTGGCCGCGACTTATTCGCAGAGCCGCAATATTGCGCCTATTTCCGGCACCGCCACCATCAATAACAATTCGACTTCCGTTAGCGGCTTCGCCAATAAAGCGGAAGGGATTGAATTGGTCGCGCAATATCAGTTCGACTTCGGTCTGCGCCCATCGCTGGGTTACGTTCAGCAGAAAGGCAAAGATATTGAAGGCATCGGCGATGTCGATCTGGTTAAATATTTCGACGTGGCGGCGACCTATTACTTCAACAAAAACATGTCCACTTATGTCGAATATAAAATCAACCAGCTCGATGACGACAACAAGCTGGGCCTGAAAAACGACGACGTCGTTGTTCTCGCCCTGACCTACCAGTTCTGATGTGATGAATGAATAACCACCACTGCAAACTTTAGCGTCACTTGATACCCAGAGTTTTATTTCGCCGGGCGGCTGCGTCCGGCTTTTTTGTTTTTATTTTCCCCGCCAACGAATCCCCCCGCTTGCCTTGCAAAACAAACGGGTCTACATGTATAGCTTTCCCCCGAGCGGAATCAGCCATGCACAACGACGGACGCTTCGACTTCCACAACGCCGTGCGCTACAGCAGCGACGAGCTGGCCAATATCCTCACCCACTGTTTTGAAAACTACATTGTACGCTTCGTGCTCGACGGGCCGGCCTTCGCCGCCCGCTTCGGCGCCGAAGACCTCAGCCTGAACGACAGCCTGATCGTCACCCATCGCCAGGAACCGGTGGCGGTGGCGCTGATCGCCCGTCGCGGCCGACACAGCCGGGTCGCGGCCTTTTCCATACGCCCCGAGATGCGCGGTCAGGGGCTGGGTAAGGCGCTGATGCAGCGGGTGGTGGCGGATGCCCGTCAGCGCGGCGACCATCGGCTGTCGCTGGAAGTGATCGAAGGCAACGAAGCCGCGCTGGCGCTGTACCATCGCGCCGGGCTGCGCATCGTGCGCACCCTGACCGGCCACCAGGCGCCGGCGGAAGTGCCGCCAGGCACGGCGGTGCTGCAGGCGGTCGATCCGTTGACCGTCAGCCATCGCCTGACGGCGGAAGGCGCCACCGACCTGCCCTGGCTGATTGCCCCCGAATCGCTGTTCAAGCTGCCGGGCACACCGCGAGCCTATACGCTCAATCGTCAGGCCTACGCCGTGGTGATGCCCGGCGCCGAGCACTGCTGGCTGCGCCTGATCTACGTGCCCCCGCAGCACCGCGGTCAGGGGCATGCCCGCGCCTTGCTAGCCGCCCTGCAAGCGCAGTTCGCCCCTTTGCCGCTGACCGCCAACGTCTTTGTGCCCGAGGTGGCCGCCCCCTTCTTTACGCATCTTGGCTGGCGTCAGGAGCCCCTGCGCCAGTTCGAGATGGATATGCTGCTGGACAGCCCACAAGACTAAAACCGAGAGAGAGAACGATGGCAGGAAAACAGGCAAGGAAACTCACCCTTGGCGCGGCAGTTGGCGTCGCGCTGCTGACGCTGGCCGGTTGCGCGCAGCCGCCGCATACCGACGCTCAGGCCCAGCAGCGGCTGGCGGATCAGTCGGTGCTGGCGGTGAACTGGTTCCAACAGTCCGGTGAATACCAGGCGCTGGCGCATCAGGCGTTCAACAGCGCGCAGCGCGCCTTCGATCAGGCCAAGGCCGCACCGGGCCGCAAAAAGGCGGTGGTGGTCGATCTGGATGAAACCCTGCTGGACAACAGCGCCTACTCCGGCTGGCAGGCGCAGCAGGGCCAGCCGTACGACGGCACCACCTGGGCCCAGTGGACGCAGGCCGAACAGGCCGGCGCGGTGCCGGGTGCCGTGTCGTTCGCCCGCTACGTTAACGCTCATCAGGGAACAATGTTCTACGTCTCGAACCGCAAGCAGAGCGAATACGCCGCCACGGTGGCCAACATGCAGAAGCTCGGATTCACCGGCATGTCGGAAAAAACCGTGCTGCTCAGCACTGATACCTCCAATAAGCAGGCGCGCTTCGACGCCATCAAACAAGCCGGCTATGACATCGTGGTGTACGCAGGCGACAACCTGAACGACTTCGGCGCCGCGACTTACCACCAGGACAATGCGCAGCGCCGGGCGTTCGTCAGCGAGAATCAGGGCAAGTTCGGCACCGAATTCATCGTGCTGCCCAACCCGCTGTACGGCGATTGGGAAAGCGGCCTGGCCCGCGACTACAACAAGCTGACGCCACAGCAGAAGCTGCAGGTGCGACAGCAGAAGCTGCAGGTGCGCCAACAGGCAATCAAAGCCTGGCACGGGCGCTGATTCAGGAATAGGGAGGAATGCTCCATAAACCTAATATTTTGTCAAAAAAGGATTAACGGCGCATGCCGCCGAACCAATGGGGACGTTAGTTCGGCGGCATGAACATGAAGAAATGCGTATGCTCAAATTTTGGGTTGTGGGTATCAGAAATGTGAGAAATCGGTATCGGCACCGCCCTGTGAGCCAATCCAACAACGCTTCCCGGTGAAACGAGTTCTTTCACTCTCCTTTCAGCAATATCAGAGAAGTTCGTCCCTTAACTCTCTCGATTTTAACCGCCCGAAAACCGTAGCGGCATCCGCTTTTTGATTTAATCTGGCCGTAACCTAAGCAGCAAAGCACGGCTCTTCAATGTCAAATGGCTATAGGGATTTGCAACATCATTACAGAACTTTTTCGAAACAGACCGCCTGCGCGTTACCTCGATAACGGCCATAGTTCTCGCGTACCCGATACCCCTGAGCCAGATAAAATTTGATGGCACGCAGGTTGACTCTTCGGGTTTCCAGCCACAGTTGTCGATACCCCAACCATCGAGCCTGCTGTTCCAGAGCATGCAATAATTTACGACCAATACCATTGCCAGGCTCACGTACATACATTCGTTTTAACTCTGCAACGCCCGACGTTAATCGACGCAGCGCTCCACAAGCTACGGCTTCATCGGCAGCATTGCGTACCAACATAAAACAACCTCCATCCGCTTCTATAGAAGCAGGATCAAACGAGGATGTACCGCTATCGCCGGTGATCTCAGCCAGTTGCACCGACAATTCCGCCATCAGTGCCAATGCGTCTGGGCTATCGACTTCACTTAATAGTATCCGAAGCCTCACAGCAGTTTGTACATATAGCAGGTGGCCTCCAACGCCCCGCCATCGCTGGCGCGGGCGTATTGCGGGATATCGCCCGCCGCCTCGAACCCCAATTGACGGTACAATCCCTGCGCCGCGCTGCCGCTCAGGGTGTCCAGCACCAACAGGCTGCGCCGATGACGCGCCGCCAGCGCCTGCACTTCCTGCATCAACAGCCGGGCGATGCCCTGCCGCCGCGCCTGCGGATGCACCATCAGCTTGACCACTTCCGCCCGGTGACGGCCGTTGTCCGGCATCGCCAACAGCAGTTGCACGGTGCCGACCGGCCGACCGTTCTCGAGCGCCACCAGCATCGCACGCTCTCCCCGCACCAGGGCCGGCAGCAGCCCCAGCCAAAACGCCTGCGCCTGTTCCAACGTAAAGGGCATGACAAAACCGATGCTGGCGCCGTGCGCCACGCTGGCGTGCAGCATCTCGGCCAACTCGGCCATGGCACTTTGCGCCGCATCGGCGTCCCACTGTTGCAATTCAATCATGGCTATGGCCTGCAGATAACGAGCGTGTAATGGGCCGGCTCATCGCCGGGGACATGGAAACGGGAGGCGCCGAACAGGCGGTAGCGCAGGCAGTCGCCGGGCGACAGCCGGAAAACGCGCCCTTCCAGGGTCAATTCCAGCTGCCCGGACAACAGCCAGAGGTGATGCTCCAGCGCTGGAATCGACGGCAGGTCGTAATCGATCTGCGCGCCGGCATCCAGCCGGGCTTCGATAAACTCGGCCTTATACAATGCGCCGGGCGGGGAAACGGAGCGACGGTGAAAACCGCTGGCCCGATCGACCCACACCGGCTGTTGCGGCGGCCGCAGCAGCTCCGGCGGTTCGTCTTCGATTTCGCTCAGCAGGCGCGACATGGTCAACCCGTAGGCGGCGCACAGCCGGTTCAGCAGCGACGCCGTCGGGCTGGTTTCGGCGCGCTCCACCCGCGAGAGCGTCGCCCGGCTAAGGCCGGTGCGCTGCGCCAACTCCTCCAGCGACCACGCCCGCTGCTGGCGCAAATCCGCCAGCCGCTGCGCCAACCTCAGGTCGGCCGTCTCCAAACCATTATCCACCGCTCATACCTCGCCTAAAAAATCTCATAAAAGAGAAATAATCTCAAATTAGAGATATGGCAAGCGAATTTTAAAAAATGCCGCGCAGCGCGATGAAAATCAGCATGCTCAGCAACACCACCGCCAGCATATTGCGTAGAAAGAACGCCAGTATCACCGCAAACACCGCCCCCCACAGGTAAGGGTTATCCGGCGCGGCGCGCAGCTGGTCGCCGCTGAAGGCGACAATCGGCCCGCAGATCGCCGTCAGCACCGCCGGCACGGAAAAGCTCAGCAGGGTTTTAACGCGCGGCGACAGACGCAGCGGCAACCCGGGCGCCAGAAAACAGTAGCGGTTGAAAAACACCACCAGCCCCATCAAAACGATCGTCAGCCAGATCATCGGCGCCCCCCGCTGCACAGCAGCCCGACCAGCATCGCCGCCACGGTGGCGATCACCAATGCGCCCGGCGTCTGGAAATGGTGCAACACGATGGAAAGCAGCAGCGCGGTCAGCACGCAGGCCAACACCGGCAGGCTGCGCACCAGCGGCACCACGATGGCGATAAAGGTGGCGGCGATGGAGAAATCCAACCCGTAACCGTC
Organism: Serratia sp. CY43202; assembly: GCF_052168755.1. NCBI lineage: Bacteria > Pseudomonadati > Pseudomonadota > Gammaproteobacteria > Enterobacterales > Yersiniaceae > Serratia > Serratia sp. CY43202. The sequence goes on along the minus strand of NZ_JBJNMB010000007.1, from coordinate 232,984 downwards.
CAGATCGCCGGCGCTGCCGGCGGCCACGATGCCAAGCAGCGTGGAGAGAAACCAGCACAGGTAAAAGGTCAGCCCGGCGCCCAGCGCATACCAGCGGTTGAAACGCGCCGGCGTCTGTTCGCCGGTCAGCGCGAACAGTTCATCGGTGAGCAAGAATCCCAGCGCCAGCCGCCAGCGCAACGGCAGCGGCGCGATACGCTCCCGCAGCCGCAGCGCGTAAAGAAAATGCTGGGCGGTGACGAAAAAGGTCGACAGCAGGATCGCCAGCAGCCCGGCGCTGCCCTTGATCATGCCCATCGCCACCAGCTGCGACGCTCCGGCGAACACGATGGCCGACATGCCCAGCCCCTGCGCCGGCGTCAGGCCGCTTTGCAGGGCCATCGAGCCCGCCAGTACTCCCCACGGCACCACCGCCAGGCACAGCGGCAAGATAGCCACCCCGCCCTGCAGCGCGGGGCGCAGGCGGGCGGAGGGCGGCGTGATGAGGGGGATTGAATCAGTCATGGGCTTCTCCTTGAGTTGAAGAAGCCAGCTTACGGCGCAGGCGTACACGGGTATTGCACCCGATTGCCCGGCTATTTCAGCGATTTGACGTAGTCGCCCGGCGTGACGCCCATCGACTTGCGAAAATGGCGGTGGAAATGGCTTTGATCGTGAAAGCCGCAGCTCAACGCACTGTCCAGCACGCTGTTGCCGGCCTTCAGCATGCCGCGCGCCTTGCGCAGCCGCGCCTGAATTTGATAGGCGTGCGGCGGCAGGCCGGTGGCCTGCTGAAACTGCCGCAGCAGGTAATAAGGACTGAGCGCCACGCGATCCGCCAGCTCCAGCAGCGAAATGTCCGCCTCGGGGAAATCGTCGAGAAAGGCTTTCACCCGCGCCACTTGGCTTTGCGCCCGGCTCTGCGGCGCAGGATCGATACGGCTTTTGCCGTGCCGCAGCATCAGCCAGGTCAGCGCCGAGAACACCATGGTCTCCTTCATCAGCCGGTTCTCATCGCTGCGCAGCAGGCTGAACGCCATGCGCAACTGGCCAGCCAGGCCGACGTCGTGCACCACCGGGTTGGGAAAATAAGGCGTCGCGCCGGCGCCGGTTTTCAGATCGCGCGATAAAAAGGCCAGTAGCTCCGGCGTCGGGTACATCGCCTGATACGACCAGCCCTCTTCGGTGGCGGAACTGCCAGTATGAATATCGTCGGCGTTGACCAGAATGATGCTGCCCAGCGGCGCCACGTGTTCGCCGCCGGTGCGGTAGAAGCGCTGGGCGCCATCGTCGATGACGCCCACGCAGAAGCCTTCATGGCTGTGGCGCGAGAAGGTTTGGCGGCGGTAGGTGGCCTGCAGCACTTCCAGCCCGCCAAGATCGTCGACGTGCATAAAATGAGCCTGCTCCCGGGATGCTTTGCGCGCTATGCCTTCCGCCTTCATCTTGCCTACCTCCGCTGAATGAGAGGCATTCTAGCACTCGCGCGAGGGCGGGTTTTGTACAAAATTGCCCGTCTCGGCCCCCGGCGGCGCGATCGCCGCGCAGCGCCAGGCGCTGAATACCGCCAGCAGCGGCGCCAGCGCGAACGCCAGGAACAGCCAACGCGCCGCCGATGCCGCGCCCGTCGCGCCACCCGGATCGTTCAGCCCCGCCAGGTTGGCGATCATCCCGGCCAGCGCCGCACCGAATGCGGTGGCGAACAGCTGCACCGTGGTAATTGAAGCGCCGGCGATATCTTTGTCCGCTTCAGGTGCCACCTGCAAAATGCGCGTCAGCAGGTGCGGCCAACCGAAGCCGATGCCGAATCCCACCAGCAACAGCGCAATGACGATCGGCGCCAACGCCTGCCAGTGGCCGCCGGACGGCATCGGCATCAGGATCGCCAGCGCCAGCAAGCCCACCAGCACGAACAGCGGCCCGCTGACGATCGCCCGGCGAATGCCCGCTCCGCGCCAACCGGAGCTGAGGATCTCGGACAACGTCCAACCGGCGGCCATAGCGGCGGCGATATAGCCGGAGATCAGCGGCGACTGGCCGTGCAGCAGCTGCAGGAAATAAGGCACGAAGATTTCGCTGGTCATGCCGATCACCAGCAACGCGGTCGTGATGTACAACGCCGCCAGCGATGAGCCGCGCCGCAGTGCGCCGTGCGGCAACAGGCGGGCGCGCGAGTGCGCTTCGCGCTTCAGCAACCAGGCCATCAGCACCAGCGAGAGCGCGATGCCCGCCAGGTTGATCCAGGCACTGTGCGCCAGGCTGCCGGCGGACACCACCAGCACCGCCACGGTCAGCAACAGCAGCTGTGCGGTCGGCAACGGTGCGGCCGCCTGCTGCGCTTTGCCCTTGGGCAGGATCAGGAAGGTAAACGCGGCGTACAGCGCCATGATCGGCAGCAGAATGCCGAAGGCCCAGCGCCAGGCGTTCAGTTCGGCGAAAATACCGCCTACCGCCGGCCCCACCAGGGTGGCGATGCCCCACATCGCCGAGATGAGCGCCATGGCGCGCGGCCACAGCCGCTGCTCGAATACCAGATTGATCATCGCGTAGGAGAGCGCAAAGATCAGCCCGCCACCAAAGCCCTGCACCGTGCGGCCGATCAGCATCACCGGCATGCTCGGCGCCAGCGCGCACAGCGCCGCCCCGGCGATGAAGAACAGCGAAGCCACCAGATAGGCGCTGCGCGCACCGTAGCCGCTGAGCAAGCGGGCCGACAGCGCGGAGCCGAGGATAGACGCCACCACGAACAGCGTGGTGTTCCAGGCATAGAGATCCAGCCCGCCGATATCCTGCACCACCGAGGGCAAGATGGTGGTGGCGACCAGAATATTGATGGCATGCAGCGCCACGCCGAGCGAGAGCGCGATCGCACTGGCCGCATTTTTGCCAGAGAAAAGGTCGCTCCAGCGGCTATCGTCATGGGTTATCACGGTTGTCGTCCTGTTTTCAGAGGAATGGCATTGAGTTGATCATAAGATTGCGTTAAATTTAACAAGAGTTATCTTGGAATAAGTTAGGGCGAGGCGGAGAAATATGTCAAGAATAAACTTGGAAAATAGCGGAAAGACCGCACAATCGGTCAGTGACCGCTTGCTGACGCTATTGAAAACCCGCGGCCCGCAGCAAGCTTCTGACGCAGGAAAGGTGCTCGGCACCACCGGTGAGGCGGCCCGCCAGCAGTTCGTCAAGCTGGCGAAAGAGGGGCTGGTCGAAGCGGTGGCGGAAACGCGCGGCGTAGGCCGCCCGGTACAGCTGTGGCATTTGACCTCGGCCGGCAATGCACGCTTTCCCGATACCCATGCGGACCTGACGGTTCAGCTGCTGCGCACCGTGCGCGACAAGCTGGGCGAACAGGCGCTCGACGTGCTGATCGAAACCCGCGAGCAGGAAAACCGCATCAACTACAAGCAGGCGATGATTGGCGCCGCCGATCTGCAGGAGCGCGTGGCGCGCCTGACCGAGATCCGCTGTCGCGAAGGGTATATGGCCGAATGGCGCCAGGAGGAGGACGGTGCCTATCTGCTGGTGGAAAACCACTGCCCGATCTGCGCCGCTGCCACCGTCTGCCAGGGCTTCTGCCGGGCGGAGCTGAGTATCTTCACCGAAGTGCTGCAGGCGCAGGTGGAGCGCGCCGAACACATTCTGGCCGGCTCGCGCCGCTGCGCCTACCGGATTTCGCTCCTGTAACACCGGTTTTTGCCCACGTTTTCAACCGGTACAGATTATTCTGCTTGTGCACCCCACACCTTCCCTTCTAAGGTTGAATTAACGAACATTCAGGCAAACAGCGGGCCTCGCGCCCGCTTGGCAAATCCGTCGGCGCTAAGCGCGCAGCGGCAGAGTAACCCCACGGGAGTTGAACGATGAAGAAGCCGCATGCCGGATTCTGGCTGGCGACGCTGGGACTGGGCGTTTGCTGGCTGCTGGCGCTGCTGACTCGCGATCGGCTCAACGGCCTACTGCTGGCCGGCGCGGCGCTGGCGCTGATCTTTACCCCTGCCACCCGCCGTAAGGGCGCGGCTCTGGCTGCCCTGGGCGGTATCGGCATGGATGGGCTATGGAGCTACAGCGGCGTGCTGCACTACAGCGGGCAACACGGCCTGCCGCTCTGGACCCTCGCGCTGTGGATCGGCTTCGGCTGCTGGTGGTATTGGCTGCTGGACGTGGTCAGAGCGGCGCCCTGGCCGCTGGCGGTGCTGGGCGCCGCCGTCGGTCCTTTCGCCTACGCCGTCTCCTGGAAGCTGGGCGTGTTACTGCCCGGCGTGCCGCCGGAGTTCATGCTGCTGTTGCTGGCCGTCGGCTGGTCGATTTACCTGCCGGCCGTCAGTTGGCTGCAGTGGAAGCGGCGGAACAGCTGAACGGCTTGCGGCAGTCGGGAAAAATAATGCCGAAAGCCATTGCTTATCGGTTGCCCAATCGGGTTTACTGAGCGTTCTAATAATAATCATCCCTGCAAAAACACATCCCTATGCTTAGCCAACAAAGCCGTAGCGTCCTGCCGTTGATCGGGGCGTTGTTCACGTTATATATCGTTTGGGGTTCCACCTATTTCGTCATTCGCCTCGGCGTCGCGCAGTGGCCGCCGCTGATGATGGCCGGGATTCGCTTTCTGATTGCCGGCATCGTGCTGTTCAGTTTCCTGGCCTGGCGCGGCCACGCGCTGCCGACGCCGAAGCAGTGGCTGGCCGCCGGCGCCATTGGCATTCTGTTGCTGGCGGTAGGCAACGGCCTGGTGACGGTGGCGGAACACCAACATGTGCCGTCCGGCATCGCCGCGGTGATGGTGGCGACGGTGCCGCTGTTCACCCTCTGCTTCAGCCTGCTGTGGGGCATGCGTAACACCAAACTGGAATGGGCCGGTATTGCGCTCGGGTTAGTGGGCATCGTGCTGCTCAACACCGGCAACAACCTGGTGGGCAACCCGACCGGCGCGCTGTTGATCTTGCTGGCGTCGGCCAGTTGGGCCTTTGGCTCGGTATTGGGATCGCGCATCTCGCTGCCGGCCGGGCCGATGGCCGGCGCGGCGGAGATGCTGGTCGCCGGCGTGGTGTTATTGGTCGCCAGCCGGCTGAGCGGCGAGCACCTGGCTCAGATGCCGAGCACCGGCGGCTTTCTGGCGCTCGGGTACTTGATTGTCTTCGGCTCGATGCTGGCGATCAGCGCCTATATGTTCTTGTTGAAGAATGTGCGCCCGGCGGTCGCCACCAGCTATGCCTACGTCAACCCGGTGGTGGCGGTGCTGCTCGGCATCGGCTTTGCCGGCGAATCGCTGGCGCCGCGCGAGTGGCTGGCGCTGGTGATCATCGTGGCGGCGGTGGTGCTGGTGACGCTGGGAAAATACCTGTTCGCCCGCCCGGCCAACGTACAGGCCATCGACTGCGAACGGCGGTGATCACAAAGGGCGGTCTGCGGGCCGCCGTTAAAAACGATTCTTGTTTCACCCGGCGAAGGGGCTATAATTCCCGCTGTTCCAAGCAACCTGCGAAATTATTCCTATGCTGAAAAAAGCGTTCCTCATCGTCATCGCCCTGTGCGCCTTCGGTTCTCTGGGCGGCGTATTCCTCGCCGGGCTGAACATCTACACCCGTTCCACCACCCCGCATGAAGAAAGCGCGCCTGCCGGGGATACCGCCGCCACGCCGGCGCAAACCGAAACCCTTCAGGCCAAGTGATCGTCCATCCAACGCTGACAGCGCTGCTGTAAAAAGCGCTGCAGCTGCCTGACGCGTTCCGACACCTGCGAGCGATGCGGGCAGACCAGATTGATCGGCACCGCGTCGCTGCGCCATTCCGGCAACAGCTGCACCAGCCGCCCGGCGCGAATGTCGGCCACCACGTCGATCGCCGACTTGCGCACCACCCCGTGGCCAGCCAGCGCCCAGCGCCGCGCCACCTCGCCATCATCGGTAAAATAGCTGCCGTTCAACGGCACTTCGATCAGTTCCTCACCGCGCCATAGCCGCCATTCCACCTGTCGTTTGCCGCTGGGCTGATACACCAGAATGCTGTGCCGAACCAGATCGGCCGGCGTTTGCGGCGCGCCATGCCGCCGCAGGTAATCGGGGCTGGCGCAGATCAGCCGCCGGTGCTGCGGCAAAATGGGCAGCGCCACCAGCGAAGAGTCGGCCAACGGCCCGAAACGGAGCGCCACATCCACCGGTTCGCGAAACAGATCGGCCTGCCGATCGTTGATCAGGAGCTGCAGCTGAATATGCGGGTGCTGCAGGCGGAACTCATCCAGCCAGCAGAGCAGCAAATTGCGGCCAAAATCCGACGGCGCGGAAATCTGCAGTACCCCGGACAGCCCCTGATGCTTCTCGCGGATCGCCTGCTCTCCTTCGGCCAACGCGCCCAGCGCCAGGCGCGCGCTGTCGAGATAGCGGGCGCCCTCCTCCGTCAACCTCAGGCTGCGGGTGGAACGCACCAGCAGCCGCGCGCCCAGCTGCTGCTCCAGCCTTTTCACCGCGATGCTGGCCGCCGCCGGCGTCATGTCCAGCGAGCGCGCCGCGGCGGAAAAACTGCCGCCGTCCACCGTGCGGACAAACACCTCGAGATCGACAAATGAGGTCATGTATTTCCCCTCTTTTTAGCCCAATCAATTATTAATATTAATTTACAAGTGTTTGCTATTAGGCGGGCTTTTTTCCTCATTTTCAATCAGGAAAGATAGATCCCGTTGAAACTTACCTAAAAAGAGGCCTTAACATGACGATTCCCGACTCCCCCCTGAAACGACAAAAGCTGGTGATCCTGGGCGGCACCAGCGGCATTGGCGCCGCGGTGGCCTACGCGGCGGCGGCGCGCGGCGCTGAAGTGGTGCTGGCTTCGCGTCGCCTTCCCCACGCCGGGGAGAAAAACGACGCGCTGCATCTGATGCAGGCCGATCTGACCGATGAAGCATCACTGCATGCGCTGTTTGCCGCCGTCGGCGCTTTCGACCATCTGGTGATCACCGCCGGGCCGTTGGTGGACGCGAAACCGCTGGCGGAGACTGCCTTTGAGCAGGCGCAGGCCGACTTCAACGTCAAATTCTGGGGCAGTTTGCGCGCGGTGCAGGCGGCGCTGCCGACGCTGGCGCCGCAGGGCTCCATCACCCTGACCTCCGGCCAGCTGTCGCGTAAATACCTTGGCGGTCAGTTGATCAAAACCGGCATCAACGCCGCGCTGGAAGCGGTCGGCAAACAGTTGGCGAAGGAGCTGGCGCCGCGGCGGGTGAACGTGGTCAGCCCCGGCATCACCGCCACCGAAGCCTACGACGGCATGAGCGCCGCGCAGCGTCAGGCGCTGTTCGAGCGCGTAAGCGGCAGCCTGCCGGTCGGCCGGATCGGCCAGGCGGCCGACGTCGCGGCGGGTTACCTGCTGGCGATGGAGAACGGTTTCGTCACCGGCAGCGTGATCGACATCGACGGCGGCGGCCTGCTGTAACGGCGGCTAGAGCGCCGTCACGCCCTGTGCGGCGGCCTGCTGCTCCAGCACGGTGATAATCTGGTAAGCCGAGCGCGGCACCAGGCTGAAATCGCCGATCAGCAGGCGGTCGCTGACCGCCTCATCCAGCATCGCTCGGGCGCCGGCGCGCAGGATGTCCACCTGTTCCGGTGGCGTGCCGGCTGCGGTGATCAGCGGCAAACCGGGCACCGCCGCCGTGCGGCCGATGATTTTCAGCCCCTCCAGCGCCTGTGGCTGCGCGCGGCGCAGCAGTTCCATGCTGATGGAATCGATGGCGGCGATATCCGCCTGCCCGCTGCGGATCAGCTTCAGCGACTGGTAATGCGCCCCGGAGGCGATAGCCGCACCGAAGAATTTCCCGTCCTGCGCCAGCGGCGCGATCAGCGCGCGCAAGCCGTTGTAGCCGGACTGGGAATCGGTGCTGTTATACGCCGCCGTTCGGCCGCGAAAATCCGCCAGCCGTTCGCCGGGGTCGCCCGCGCGCACCACCAGCCAGCTGCGGTAATTTGGCCCGTCGCACCCTTCCACCCGATAATGATAGGTTCCGATCAGCTGCACCTGCGGCAGGCTGCTGACCAACGGATAACCGCAGGTTTGGCTGAGCAAGAGATCCTCGCGCCGCCAATGCTGCGCCAGATCGTCCGGCCAGCTAAGCCGTTCCGGCGCCGCCGGCAACCCCAGCCGCAGCAGCTTGCCGCGCAAGACCTGCCAGAAGGATTCGGCCTGCTCCCGGCCAACGCCGTACATCGGTAGAGACACCTGCATCATTTCCCCCTTACCCCGCCGGAGTGGCCGCCAGCGTCTGCTGGCGCCAGGCGGTGAGATAACGCACCCAACGTTCGAACAGCATATCGGTGATAATAGCCAACAACGCCACGACCGCCGCGCCCTGGATCACATAGGCGGTGTTAAACCCGCTCAGGCCGATGATGATCGGCGAACCGAGCGTTTTGGTGCCGACGGTGGAAGCGATGGCCGCCGTACCGATGTTAATGATCACCGACGTGCGGATCCCGGCGACAATCACCGGCGCCGCCAGCGGCAGTTCAACCCGCCACAGAATTTGCCAGGCGCTCATCCCCACGCCGCGGGCGATCTCGCGCGTGGCGGGCGGTACCGATTCGATGCCCGCCAGCGTGCCCTGCAGGATCGGCAGCAGGCCGTACAGCACCAACGCAATGATCGCCGGCTGCTCGCTGAAGCCCATCACCGGCACCGCTACCGCCAGCACCGCCACCGGCGGGAAGGTCTGCCCCACCGCCACTACCGTTTCCACCAGCGAACGAAACTCCCGGCCGCTGCGTCGGGTCACAGCGACGCCCGCCGCCACGCCGATTACCACCGCGATCAGGCTGGAGATCGCCACCAGCGACAGGTGCGCCCCCACCAGCGCGATAAAGCTGTCCTGCTGATAAATGGGCCGCTCCAAATCAGGGAACCAGGCGGCGAACAGGCCGCGCAGATGATCCATGCCGAACACCAGCGCCAACAGCAGCGCCAACGTCCAGGGCAGCGGATCGCGCAGCAGGCGCCCGATGCGCCCGCTCATGACAGCGCCTGCCCGGCGATCAGATCGTGGAAGTGCAGAACCCCCAACGCTTCGCCCCGTTCATCCACCACCGGCAGGCAGTCGCTGCCGCGCGCCACAAACACCGACAGCGCCTCGCGCAGGCTCATGGCGGCGGCGATCGGCTCGCCCCCAGCGACGCCGGGCCGCACCCGCTCCGCCACCGTACCCAGCGACAGCAGCTTGATGCCGCGATCGCTGCGCCCGAAGAAATCGCGCACGAAGTCGTTGGCCGGGGCGGTCAACAGCGCCAGCGGCGTGCCCTGTTGCACCACGCGCCCCTGATCGAGCAGCACCAGGCGATCCGCCAGGCCCAGCGCCTCGTCGATGTCGTGCGTCACCAGCACGATGGTGCGGCCGGAGAGCTGATGAATGCGGGCGATCTCCGCCTGCAGCGCCGCGCGGGTGACCGGATCCAGCGCGCCGAACGGTTCGTCCATCAGCAACACCTCGGGATCGGCGGCCAGCGCGCGCGCCACCCCCACCCGCTGCTGTTGCCCGCCGGACAGCTGGTGCGGATAGCGGCGGCGAAACAGATCCGGCTCCAGATGCAACAGCTCCAGCAACTCGGTAACCCGATCGCGAATGCGCGCGCGCGGCCATTTCAGCAGTTGCGGCACGGTGGCGATGTTCTCCTCCACCGTCCAGTGCGGGAACAGGCCGATCGACTGGATCGCATAGCCCATGCGTCGCCGCAGATCCTGCGGCTTGAACGACTGGATCTCTTCGCCGGCAAAGAGGATCTTGCCCCGATCGTGTTCGATCAGGCGATTGATCATTTTTAACGTCGTGGACTTGCCAGAACCCGAGGTGCCGATCAACACGGTGAATTCGCCCTCGGCGATGTGTAGCGTGAGATCGTCGACCGCCGGCTTGCCCTGAAAAATTTTGCTGACTTGCTCAAAGTGAATCATCGGCGCGATACGTCCAGGATTGAAACCCAAAATTTAAACAGCGAATCGACGATGACCGCCATCATGACCACCGGGATCACCCCCAGCAGAACCAGATCCAGCGCGCTGCTGAGCAGCCCCTGAAACACGATGGCGCCAAAACCGCCGGCGCCGATCAACGCCGCCACCACCGCCATGCCGACGGTTTGCACCGCCAGGATGCGCACGCCGGTCAGGAACAGCGGCAGCGCCAACGGCAGCTGCACGCGCAGGAAGATCTGTCCGCGCGTCAGCCCCATGCCGGTGGCGGATTCGATCACCCCGGCCGGCACGCTCTGCAGCCCCGCCACCACGCTGCGCACCAGCGGCAACAGCGCGTACAGCACCAGCGCCACAATCGCCGGCGCCATGCCGATGCCGCTGACGCCGTGCTCCGCCAGCCAGGGCACCGCCGCCGCCAGCCCCGCCAGCGGCGCAATCAGCAGGCCGAACAGCGCGATGGAAGGCACGGTCTGGATAATGTTCAGCGCGGAAAAAATCGGCCTCTGCCAGCGCTCGGAGCGAAAACACAGCACCCCGAGCGGCACGCCGATCGCCAGCGCCGGGGCCATCGTCGCCAGCAGAATGGTCAGGTGCTGCAACAGCGCGGCGTCAAACACCTCCTGACGATTGTGGTACTCCTTCAGCAGCGACAGCTGATCGAGCTGATGCCCGAACAGCAGCAGCGCCGGCGGCACCAGCACCAGCGCGTTGCCCAGCATGCGCCACAGGTGCGACGCGGTGAGGCGCGCCATGGCGTCGGCCGCGATCAGCAGGCTCAGCGCCATCGTCAGCCAGCAGCCGCTGCCCCAAGAGGTGCGCGCCAGGCGCGACCCCTCCTGCGCCAGGCGTTCGGCGGCCTGCCCACTGATCCAGAAGGCCAGCGTCAACACCCCGCAGGCGGCCAGCGCCGCCAGCAGCGCCCGTCCCCGCGTCGGCGGCAACAGGCTGAGGCTCGCCAATGCCGCCAGCGGCAACAGCAGCCACAGCGCCGGGCCGTGCAGCAGGGAGAACAAGGAGAGGCTTTTGCCCGACAACAGGCGATTGGGGGCATAACTGAGGAACGGCAGGCCGAACGCGGCCAGCAGCAACAGCATGAACAGCGTCAACAAGACGCGATGTTTTACGGCGATAGTCAAAGAAACGCTCCGGCTCTCTCGGTTAACCCCCTCTCCCGACGGCAGAGGGGGCACCTCGGCATTATCCCTTAACAAACCCTTTCTCTTTCAGGTAAGCGGCCGCCACCTGTTTGGCGTCCTGGCCTTCCACGGCGATCTGCGCGTTGAGTTTTTGCAGCGTGGGCCCGTCCAGCGAGGCGAACACCGGCTTCAGCAGCTCAGGTAGATTGGCGTGCGCTTTCAGCGCCGCTTCGCGCACGATCGGCGCCGGCGCGTAGATCGGCTGTACGCCTTTCGGGTCCGCCAAGGTCTGCAACCCCAGCGCCGCTACCGGGCCATCGGTGCCGTAGGCCATCGCCGCGTTGACGCCGGAGGTCTGCTCCGCCGCCGCCTTGATGGTCACCGCCGTATCACCGCCGGCCAGGGACAGCAGCTGATCCTGATTCAGTTTGAAACCGTAGGCACTCTGGAACGCCGGCAGCGCATCCGGCCGTTCGATAAATTCCGCCGAGGCCGCCAGCTTGAACTTGCCGCCACCGTTGATCCACTTGCCGAGATCCGACAGCGTTTTCAGATGATTGGCCTCCGCCACGTCCTGGCGAATAGCGATGGTCCAGGTGTTGTTGGCCGGCGCCGCGTCCAGCCAGACGATTTTGTTTTTGTCGTAGTCGAGCTGTTTCACTTTCTCGAAGCCGGCCTGGGCGTTCTTCCACGCCGGATCTTTCTCATCGGAGAAGAAAAACGCGCCGTTGCCGGTGTACTCCGGGTAGATGTCGATCTCACCGGAGGTGATGGCGCCGCGCAGCACCTTGGTGGTACCGAGCTGCAGCTTGTTGGTGGTCTTGATGCCGTTGGCTTCCAGCACCTGCACGATGAGGTTGCCGAGCAGCGAACCTTCGGTATCGATCTTGGAGCCGACGCGCACCGAGTCGGCCGCCTGCGCCAGGCCGCCGGTGGCCAGCAGAGCCAGCGCGACGGCAAAGGAACGTCCGCGTGATAAGGTGATTGCCATACTTTTCCTCTGGTTGTACGTTTTCCGGCTCATGGGCCAGTTAGGTTGGAAAATCCTGAGAAACGCGCTTCCAGCGCGCAATAAATTTTTCCGTCGGCAGGGCATCGCCTCCCCCCTGCGGTTCACCGGCGCGCAACGGATGCACGCCGACGTCGATCGGCGTCAGGGCGTAATCGCGCAGCCACTCGCCGTAGCCTTGCGCGACAAATCCCTGACTGCGCCGCTGATACGCCTCGCGCTCCGCCAGATAGACTTCGCGCAAACCATACCAGGGCAGGCCGGGCAGATCGTGATGCACTAAATGGTAGTTCAAATTGAGAAACAACAGCCGCCACGGCCAGCCCGCCTCATTAATAATAGAACGTGCCTGCGGTGCGTCCACGGCGCGATGCTCAAAAAACGATCTCACCTTGGTCAGCGCCAACGCCGGATAGCTGATGGCCAACAGGTAAAACGCCGTGCCGATACCCTGCATCTGCAACCAGTGCAGCAGTACCGCCAACAGCGACAGGTGCGCTAACCACCTCGCCCAGGCGCGCCACTCCCCTCCGGCGAGCGCTTTCACCGCCCCGGCCAGGGTCGCGGCAATATCCAGCGCCGGGCCGAGGAGCACCCGGCCGATCAGCGTATTGCGCACGGCGGCCAACAGCGGCAACAGGCGGGGATAACGCCGCCACTGCGCGGCGCTGAAGTAATAGCTTTCGGGATCTTCGTGCGGATCGGTCAGGTGGTCGTTGCGGTGGTGGCGCAGATGCGAATCGCGATACAGCCCATAGGGATACCACACCGCCAGCGGCAACAGGCCGAACAGCTGATTGACGCGCGGCCAGCGCGTCGGGTGGCCGTGGATCAGCTCGTGTTGCAACGACAGGTACCAGGTGGTCAGGAGGATCAGCAGCGGTGCGCCAAGCCACGGGCCCAGCGCCTGCCAAGAATACGCCACGCCGAACCAGCCGCCGTACACCGCCGCCATGATCCCCCAGGTGGGCAGCTCCAGCCGCCAATGCCGGCGCCGATAAAGCTGCCTGATTCGTTCGCGCTGTTCGGGGTGCAAATAGTGGGCGTGGGACATGCTGCGGCTCGCGGTAAGAGATTTTCTCTCAGTATCCGTGAGCCGTTGCGGCGTTCAAAATAACGAAAATGGCAAAGCTAAGTGAAAATTCAGCGGGTTGCGTACGCGGCATGCGGCTCACACGCCACCGGGAAATTCACCGAGTTGGCGATAAAGCACAGGTGATGCGCCTTCTCGTGAAGCTGTTGCGCCAGCTGCAGATCGTCGCCATCGCGCACCGTGACCTGCGGCCGCAGCGTCACCGAGGTGAAAAAGCCGCCGCGCGCGGCGTCTTCGCGCATCACGCCCACGGCATCGTCCTGATAGGCCAGCACCGAAATCCCCGAGGTGGCGCACAGATGCAGGTACCATAATTTGTGGCAAGCGCTGAGCGATGCCACCAGCAAATCCTCCGGATTCCAGCGCGTCGCGTCACCGCGGAAGGCCGGATCGGCTGAGCCGGCGATATCTGCCTTGCCCACGGCGCCGATCAGGTGATCGCGTCCATAAGCGCGATAATCTTCCGTGCCTGCGCCCAGATTCCCCTGCCAGGTCACCGAGACCTGATAATGATGCTCGCCTTTCATGTCTTTTGCTCCCGTTGGCCGGCCAATGAAAAATTGTCTGGGTGCATGCCCGGAGAACACTATTGGCGGAAAAGCGTGAATACGCAAACGGCGAAACAACAAAAAACGGGCCGCGCAGGCGGCCCGTCGGTCACATCCCTTCAGGGAACGAAATCGAGCACCACGGCGTTGAACAGCGCGTACTCGGTGGCGTTGGCCATCGGCGGAAACTGCGCGTGCTGCACCGCCGCGCTGGCCGCCGCACACAGGGGCGCATCGCCCCTCACGATCTTGCTGCTCACCAGCTTGCCGTCCGGCCGCAGCCGTATGCTGATGGTGCAGCGTTGGCCGCGCGCGTGTTCCGGCAAACGCAGCTCGCGGCTCACCGCGTTATGCACCCGCACCGGATAGCTGAGCGGCATCGCAGTCTGCGCCTCGGCCTGCGGCCCCGGCAAGGGGGTGCCGGCCTGACGCCCGGCGCCCGCGCCGCAGCCGCTCAACAGTAACAGCGCCAACAGGCCTAGTGTCTTTTTCATTCCCGATGTCCTTATTGGGGATTAATCTTTATCGAGCGCCCTTACTGCGCCGCTGGGTAAGCCTCACCGTCATCCGCGTAACGCTGCAGGCGCTCGCGCCACCACTTGGCCGCCAGGCCGCTGGCGCTTTCACGCCAGCCGAAATAGGCAGCGTCGCTGCAGCGCTCAGATTCAACGCGTTTCGCCACCAGTTCGCCGCTGTTCAGGTAAGGTTCCGCCAGAGAGCGCGGCAGATAGCCACAGCCCAGCCCGGCCAACTGCGCCTGCAGTTTGGCGTCAAAGCCGAAGACCGTCAGCGTATCCTGTTCTTCCAGCAGGTTCAGGCTCTGCGGCGCGTTGACGCGCGAGGTATCGCGCACCACCACCGCCCGGTGCTGACGGATCTCATCCTTCGGCAACGGTTCCGGCAGCGCCGCCAGCGGATGCTGCGGCGCGACGGCGAACACGTAATCCAGCTGCCCCAGGCGGCTGAACGCATAGCCCACCCGCGACGGCGGCTCGCAAATGGCGCCGATGATAATGTCGGCGCAGCCGTAAACCAGCGACTCCCAGGAACCGGCCAGCACCTCGTGGCTGAAACGCAGCCGGGTATGGTGATGCTGCCGATAGAACTCGTCGATCAGCGGCAACAGGCGGGCAAACGGGAAGGAGGCGTCGATCCCAAGCGTGATCTCGCTTTCCCAGCCGTTCTCCACGTAGCGCGCCTGCTGTTCCAGATCCTGCGCCGCGCGCAGCAGCACCCGCCCTTTTTCCAGCATCAGCTTGCCGGTATCGGTGAACTTCGCCCGATGGCCGGAGCGGTCCAGCAGGGTGATGTCGAGATCGTTCTCGAGCTTTTGCACCATATAGCTCAGTGCCGAAGGGGTTTTAAACAGTGCGGCGGCCGCGGCGGCGAAAGATCCGTGCCGGTCCAGCGCGTCCAAAATCAGCAGCGCTTCCAGGTTTAATCTCATGCTTTCTCCCGTGTATAAAAAAACTCAACAAGTCGGCAAAAATTCTGCGGTATCTTTGAAATCGCCCTCTGCCTACCATGGGTTTTATCGGCGTTACACTCATCAGATGTTCAACCGAAATATCACTGGGAAGGTAAATTATGTCCAAGTTTCAACTGCTTGATAAAGACAATTCCGCACTGATTTTTATCGATCATCAACCACAAATGGCCTTCGGCGTGGCTAATATTGATCGTCAGCAACTGAAAAACAACGTTGTTGGTTTGGCGAAGGCAGGCAAGATTTTCAACGTCCCCACCCTTTTCACCTCGGTCGAAACCGAAAGCTTCAGCGGCTATATCTGGCCGGAACTGCTGGCGGTACACCCTGAAATCACCCCGATTGAACGTACCTCGATGAACTCCTGGGAAGACGCGGCCTTCGTTAAAGCCGTGGAAGCCACCGGCCGCAAAAAGCTGGTGATCTCCGCGCTATGGACCGAAGTTTGTTTGACCTTCCCGGCGCTGATGGCGCTGGAAGCCGGCTATGAAGTGTACGTGGTGACCGACACCTCCGGCGGCACCTCCGTCGATGCGCACGAACGCTCGATCGATCGCATGGTGCAGGCCGGCGCCGTACCGGTGACCTGGCAACAGGTGCTGCTGGAGTACCAACGCGACTGGGCACGCAAAGACACCTACGACGCGGTGATGGCGCTGGTGCGCGAACACAGCGGCGCGTACGGCATGGGCGTCGACTACGCTTACACCATGGTGCACCACGCACCGGCCCGCACGGTGAAATAATTCCCCCTGCCCCGGCCCCGCGCCGGGGTATTTTCAGGAGTCGGTTTTATGGCCCATCCGCAGCATGTCACGCTGGTGATCACCCACCGTTTGGCGCCGGGGAACGAGCAGGCCTATGAGGCCTGGCTGAACCGCATCATGCCGGACGCCGCGGGCTTCACCGGCCATCTGGGCGTCAACGTCATCCGCCCATCCGACAGCGAACAGGCCTATACGGTGCTGGTCCGCTTCGACAATGTCGACAATCTCTACCGCTGGCTCAACTCGCCGCTGCGCAAGCAATACATCGAAGAAGTCACTCCGTTGTTGCTGGAGAACGACCATATCGAGATCCGCCCCGGCGCGGAGTTCTGGTTTACCCCACCCAACCCCAACGTGCGCCAGCCGCCCCAGTGGAAGCAGTTCATCATCACCCTGCTGGTGATCTTCCCTTCCACCAATCTGGTGCCCTGGTTTTGGGGGCTGGCGCTGCCGCAGCTGGACGGCACGCTGCTCGGCCATTTTCTCAATGACGCCACCGTGGTCGCCCTGGTGGTGTACCTGTGGATGCCCATCGTGACTCGCGTCTTTCATCAATGGCTGATCCGCCGCTAGGCGGTTCGCCGGGAGAATGTTATGAACCACCACGCTTCATTGATCATCACCAACGGCAAGTTTCACACCGTCGATCGCCAAAATCCTACCGCACAGGCGGTCGCCATCCGCGACGGCAAGTTTCTGGCGGTCGGCAGCGAAGCCGAAGTCATGCAACACGCCGGGCCGGAAACCCAGGTGATCGATCTGCACGGCCACACCGCCATTCCGGGCCTGAACGACTCGCACCTGCACCTGATCCGCGGCGGCCTGAACTACAACCTGGAGCTGCGCTGGGAAGGCGTGCCTTCGCTGGCCGACGCGCTGCGCATGTTGAAAGAGCAGGCGCTGCGCACGCCGAGCCCGCAATGGGTGCGGGTGGTCGGCGGCTGGACCGAATTCCAGTTTGCCGAACGCCGCATGCCAACGCTGGACGAAATCAACCAGGCGGCGCCGGACACGCCGGTATTTATTCTGCATCTCTACGATCGCGCGCTGCTCAACCGCGCGGCGCTGAAGGTGGTCGGCTACACCAAAGACACGCCGAACCCACCGGGCGGCGAGATCCAGCGCGACGCCAACGGCAACCCGACCGGCATGCTGATCGCCAAACCCAACGCCATGATCCTGTACGCCACGCTGGCGAAAGGGCCGAAGCTGCCGCTGGAACAGCAGGTCAACTCCACCCGCCAGTTCATGAGTGAGCTGAACCGCCTCGGCCTCACCAGCGCCATCGACGCCGGCGGCGGTTTCCAGAACTACCCGGAGGATTATCAGGTGATCGCCGAGCTGCACGAGAAAAAGCAGCTGACCATCCGCATCGCCTATAACCTGTTCACCCAGCGGCCGAAGCAGGAACTGGAAGACTTCGAGCTGTGGACCGACATGCTCAAGCCGGGCCAGGGCACCGACTTCTATCGCCACAACGGCGCCGGCGAGATGCTGGTGTTTTCCGCCGCCGACTTCGAAGACTTCCTGCAGCCGCGCCCGGATCTGCCGCCGGGCACCGAAGACGAGCTGGAGCGAGTGGTGCGCCATCTGGTCGAGCACCGCTGGCCGTTCCGCCTGCACGCCACCTATGACGAATCCATCAGCCGCATGCTGGACGTGTTCGAGAAGGTGAACCGCGATATTCCATTCAACGGCCTGCACTGGCTGTTCGACCACGCCGAAACCATTACCGAACGCAATATTGAGCGCGTCAAGGCGCTGGGCGGCGGCATTGCGGTGCAGCATCGCATGGCGTTCCAGGGCGAATATTTCGCCGATCGCTACGGCATCGAAGCCACCAAACATACGCCGCCGGTAGCGAAAATGCTGGCGGCTGAGCTGCCGGTCGGGCTGGGCACCGACGCCACCCGCGTCGCCAGCTACAACCCGTGGACGGCGCTGTACTGGCTGGTCTCCGGCCGCACCGTCGGCGGCATGGCGATGTACGACGACAGCGCCCGGCTGGATCGCGAAACGGCGCTGATGCTGTGGACGCAAGGGAGCGCCTGGTTCTCCACCGAACAGGGCAAGAAAGGCCAGATCAAGGTCGGTCAGTTGGCGGATATGGCGGTGCTGTCGCAGGACTATTTCAGCGTGCCGGAAGAGCAGATCAAAGGCATCGAGTCGGTGATGACGGTGGTGGATGGCAAAGTGGTCTACGCCGCTGGCAGCTTCTCGCCGCTGGCGCCACCGCCGCTGCCGGTGCTGCCGGAGTGGTCACCGGTCACTCAAGTGCCGGGCCACTACCGCTCCGCGCCGCCGTCGGCGGCGGCCCGCGTCGGGGTAGTGAGCCAGGCGCACCAATGCTGCGGCCCGTGCGGCGTACACGCGCATCAGCATGACATTGCGCGCCGCTCCAGCATCCCGGTGTCGGACGAGAATGCCTTCTGGGGCGCGTTCGGCTGTTCGTGCTTCTCGTTCTAAGTTGCCAGCCCAGCAACTTATTACGCAACTAGCTTAATAAGATAATAAGTTAGTAAAGTAGCAAATTAATGGCGCTGTCCACGGAGAGCGCCATTTTATTGTCAATCGCGGTTGATCTCCAGCCAGCGCCGCTGCTCGGCGGAGGAGGCTATCGCATCCAGCACGCAAGACACCTTCCAGCCTTCTTCAAAGTCCGGCCACATGCGATCGCCCGCGGCGATGCCGTTGACCAGATCGCGGATCTCCACCGTTTTCTGATCGTTAAAACCAATGCCGTGCCCGGCGCTGATGCAAAACGCCGCATAGTCCGGGTGCTTCGGCCCCACCAGCAACGTCTTGAACCCCTGCCGCTCCGCCGGTTCATCATGCCGATACAGCTTCAGTTCGGCCATCCGTTCCTGGGTATAACTCAGCGTGCCTTTAGTGCCGGTGACCACATAGGTCAGCCCCATCTTGCGCCCGCAGGCGATGCGCGACGTTTCGATCGTGCCCATCGCCCCGCCGGCGAAACGCAGCAGTGCACTGGCCTGATCTTCGTTTTCCACCGGCAGCAGGCGCGCCGGGTCTTGCGGGTCCGGGCGCTGCTTGATCACGGTCTGCATATCGCCAGAGACCGCCACGATATCGCCCACCAGGTAGTGCGCCATATTGACGATATGCGCCGCCAGATCCCCCAACGCGCCCAGCCCGGCGCTGGCGCGGCGGCAGTGCCAGTCGATCGGCGTGCGCGGGTCGGCCAGGTAATCCTCATTGTGGGTGCCGTAAAAATGCACCACCTCGCCGATTTCGCCGTTGGCGATGATCTCGCGCGCCAGCTGGCTGGTCGGGTTCTTCATGTAGTTGAAACCGACCAGCGTTTTCACGCCCTTGGCGCGGGCGGCCTGCACCATCTCCGCCGCGTCGGCGGCGTCCAGCGCCAGCGGTTTTTCCGAATATACGTGCTTGCCGTGGCGGATCGCCTCCAGCGCCATCTCTTTGTGCAAGAAATTAGGGGCGCAGATGTCTACCACGTCGATCGCCGGATCGGCCACCAGCTGCCGCCAGTCGCCGGTCGAACGCGCAAAGCCGAACTCGGCCGCGCGCTGCGCCGCCAGCTCGGTCGTCACCTCCGCCAGCATCTCCAGCACCAGATCCCCTTTAAGGGGAAATACCGTGGGGGCCTGCGCATAAGCGATAGCGTGACAACGCCCGATATAACCGGTGCCGATTAACCCAACGCGTACCTGTTTCATCATTTTCTCCCGTGACCGAAATTCTGTGTAGAACCAGGCGCGGCTCAATGAAACGCGCCGATTGATAACGGGTTTATATGGAATATAAATTTCAATAACAAGCACGCGGGAAAATAAAGTTCATATTCGTGATGCCGTTCATGAAACGTTGACGGGATGATGCAATGAGGAAAGCCCGGACGCGGCTGGTCGTATCCGGACGGGATAAAATGAACCATTTATTTCATATTACGGTAAACCGTTGGCACCGTGTTGCACGTAGCCAGGGCGTTGCAGCAGGCGCTGCTGATAGGCCGCCAGCGCCGCATAATTCGGCCGCTCGAACGGCGTCATCAGCCAACGGTTCAGCGACAGCCCCAGCACCACGTCCGCCAGCGTGAAGGTGGCGCCGGCGGCATAAGGGCCGTGCTGCGCCAAATGCCTGTCCAGCAGCCCCATCAGCCGATTCCACTCGCGTTCGGCGGCGGCCAGGCTGGCGGCATCTTGGTAATCCGCATGCCCGCGCACGCGCGACATGAACACATAGCGCCAGGCGCCGTTCAGATCGGTGGCCTGCCAGTCCATCCACATCTCCACCGCCGCGCGCGCGCCGGGT
The DNA here is from genome assembly GCF_052168755.1 of Serratia sp. CY43202. Taxonomy (NCBI): domain Bacteria; kingdom Pseudomonadati; phylum Pseudomonadota; class Gammaproteobacteria; order Enterobacterales; family Yersiniaceae; genus Serratia; species Serratia sp. CY43202. Next base: position 212,725 of record NZ_JBJNMB010000007.1, on the reverse strand, counting down.
TCCTGCGGCAGCAGATCGCGGCGCCCTTCCCGCCCCACCAGATAGCGGCAAATGGTGTTCGACTCCCACAGCACCCGCTCGCCGTCAATCAGCACCGGCACCAGGCCGTTGGGATTCAGCGCCAGAAACGCCGGCTCCTGCGTGGAGCGAAAGCCGCTGCCCCAGTCTTCCCGTTCCAGCGTCAGCCCCAGCTCCTGACAGGTCCATAACACTTTGCGCACGTTGATTGATGAAGCCTTGCCCAAGACTCTCAGCATCGGTTTTCCTCTTATCTATTCTTTCCAGAAAGGTTTACATCCTTCACGCAGCGCTTCTGCACGCGACAAACCAATATCGATCAGCCGCGCATCGTCCAGCAATAATAATTCTTTTCGCGTCCTGTAGCGTTGCAGATACAGACGCCAGCGTGACCCACCGAATGAGCGCCGCCGCGGCGCGCCAGTAAACAGAGCCATCTTGTTATTCTCCCTGATGTTTTCGCGTTGCAGTCATCATGCTCGCCGAGAGAAAAACAATACAGATTCACGCTGGCGCTATTTTTTTCATACAGCTGCACCAAAAAACCCACTGAATGGTTTACTTTGAAAGCATCTGTACCGGTTTTTTAATTCTTACCGCCGATGAGAGGCCTCTGTATGACACGCTACGCCACGCTGGCCGCCATTCTCAGCCAACGCATTCAGCAAGGGTTGTATCCGGCCGGCCATCGCCTGCCTTCGGTGCGCGCATTGAGCCAGGAGCACGGCGTCAGCATCAGCACGGTGCAGCAAGCCTACCGGCTGCTCGAGGAACAGCGCCTGGTGGAAGCGCGGCCGAAGTCGGGCTACTTCGTGCATACGCGGCGCGCTCAGGCCGAGCTGCCCGCTATGACGGCGCCGGTGCAGCGGCCGGTGGACATTTCGCAATGGGAGCAGGTGCTGGAGCTGGTGCGCAGCCGGCCGCGCGAAGGCCTGATCCAACTGGGGCGCGGCATGCCGGACGTCGCCGAGCCGACGATGAAACCGCTGATTGTCGCCCTGCGCAACGCCGCCCGCCACGGCGACCTGCGCAGCCTTTATTACGACAGCATTCAGGGCGTGACCGCGCTGCGTGAACAGGTCGCTCGTCTGCTGCTGGATTCCGGCTGCCATATCGGTGCCGATCAGTTGCTGATCACCACCGGTTGCCAGGAAGCGATCTCCGCCGGGCTGCGCGCCGTTTGCCAACCCGGCGACATCGTGGCGGTCGATTCCCCCTGCTTCCACGGCACCATGCAAACGCTGAAGGGATTGGGCATCAAAGCGCTGGAAATCCCCACCGATCCGCTCACCGGCGTCAGCCTGGCCGCGCTGGAGATGGCCCTTGAACAGTGGCCGATCAAGGCCATTCTGCTGACGCCCAACTGCAACAACCCGCTGGGCTACATCATGCCCGACGCCCATAAACAGCGGCTGCTGACGCTGGCGCAACGCCACGATGCGGCGATCATCGAGGATGACGTTTACGGCGACATCGCCTATCACTACCCGCGGCCGCGCACCATCAAGTCGTTCGACGACGACGGCCGCGTGCTGCTGTGTAGCTCGTTTTCCAAAACGCTGGCGCCGGGGCTGCGCGTGGGCTGGATCGCGCCCGGCCGCTATCTGGAGCGGGTGCTACACATGAAGTTCATCGGCTCCGGCGCCACCGCCACCCAGCCGCAGCTGGCGATCGCCGAATTTATCCGCAGCGGGCACTATCTGCAGCACCTGCGGCGCATGCGCGCCCGCTACCAGCAGAACCGCGATCGCATGACCGATTTGATCCTGAAACACTTCCCGGTCGGCACCCGCGTCAGCCGGCCGCGCGGCGGTTTTATGCTGTGGATCGAATTGGACGAAGCGTTCGATACCCTGCGGCTAAACCGCCATCTCGAGCAGCAAGGCGTACAAATCGCCGTCGGCAGCATTTTTTCCGCCGCCGGCAAGTACCGCAACTGTCTGCGCATCAACTATGCGCCGACGCTGACGACGGAGATCGAACAGGCGGTACAACGGGTCGGCGCCACCATCCAGGCGCTGATGCCAACCGACAGTTTGGCGCAATCGGATTAAATCTTGACGCGATCGGATTATCGGCGCACGGACGGGCTGTTTTAGAGTAATGCCTTCTCTTACCACTGGCAGGCAACAACCATGAGCAGCGATCAAATTCCGGTTTCCAACGCGTTGGCGGTGCGCCTCGCGGCGCAAGGCGTCGATCTCGAACGGGTCGGTCAGTTAGCCGGCTTGCCCGCCGGGCTGCTCAGCGAGCGGCGCGTAAAAGTGCGGTTGACCACCCACCAGTTCTTCGCCGTCTGGCGCGCCCTCGCCCAACTGAGCGACGATCCCGCCTTTGGTCTGCGGCTGGGCGGCGACGTCGCGCCGGAGCATTACGATATCGCGTCAGTCGCCGCACTGCACTCCGCCACGATGGGCGAGGCCCTGCGTAAAGTCGCGCGCTACAAACGGTTGGTGTGCCCGGAAGAACTGATGCTGGAGGAAGATGGCGACAGCGTTCGGCTGCATACGCGTTGGACGATGATCGAGGACCATACGCCGGAATTGCTGATAGACACCATGTTCGCCTCTATCACCACCCTGTGCCGCCGTGGCACCGGTTTACCGCTGCAGCCCAAGGCGCTTGAGGTGACCCGCCGTCGCGATCCCCACTCACCGCTGCTGCGCCACTTCGGCTGCCCGGTGCGATTCGACGCGCCGCTGGACGTGCTGGTATTTGACCGTGCGCTGATGCAGCAGCCGCTCATCACCCACGACCAGGACATGTTGGCGCTGCTGCTGCCGGAGCTGGAGGCCGAGTTGGCCGAAGCGCGCGCCGAGCAAGACTTGCCCACACAGGTGATGACGATCCTCGGCCGCAGCATGCGCGGCCAGCGCCCCAGCGTCAACAGCGTGGCCGCGGAGCTCTATCTCAGCCCGCGCACGCTGCAGCGCCGTCTGCAACGGCACGGCTACAGCTACCAGCAGTTGCTGGACAAAACCCGCCACCGCACCGCCTGCCGCTTGTTGGCGGATACCGATCTTGAGCCTGGGGAAATTGCCTTTGTGCTGGGATTCGAAGAGCTGAATTCGTTCAGCCGCGCCTTTATTCAGTGGGAAGCGCTGACGCCCAGCCGCTGGCGCACTCAGCGTGCAGCCGACCATCGGGAGGACAGAGCATGAAAGTGATTATCTTCGGCGCCAGCGGCATGGTGGGCCAGGGCGCGCTGCGAGAATGCCTGCGCGATCCGCGGGTCAGCGAAGTGCTCAGCATCGGCCGGCGCCCGTTGGCGCAGAGCCACGCCAAACTGCGCCAGCTCTCCCTGCCCGACCTGCGTGACCTGTCGGCGCTGGAGCCGCAGCTCGCCGGCTACGACGCCTGTTTCTTCTGTCTGGGGATTTCGTCCGCCGGCCTGAGCGAAGCCGAGTATCGCTCGGTAACTTACGACCTGACGCTGGCCGCGGCTCGCCCGTTGGCGACGCTGAACCCGACGATGGTCTTCATCTACGTTTCCGGCGTCGGCACCGACAGCAGCGAACGCGGCCGCAGCATGTGGGCCAGGGTCAAGGGCGCCACCGAAAACGCGCTGCTGGCGCTGCCGTTCCACGCGGTGATGTTCCGCCCCGGCGCCATTGTGCCGCTGCACGGCATTCGCTCCAAAGTCCGTACATACGATCTGATTTATCGGCTGTTCAAACCGCTGTGGCTCGGCGCATTGCGGCTGTTTCCCTCGCAGGTGAGCAGCACCGAACGAATCGGGCTGGCGATGCTGGCGGTGGCGCGCCGGGAAACCGCCTTGCGCATCCTGGAGCCGCCGCAGATCAATCAACTGGCGACGCGCTGAAATACCGTCATCAACCGCGCCGCCGCCAATACGCCGCCACCCGGCGGCGCAGATGCTCGATGCCCTGCGGATGCTCAATAAACTGCGCCACCGGCATCATCCGCCAGCGCTGGCCTTCGTCGCCAAAGCGAATGGCGGCGATCTGCGCCGGGGCGATCTCGCCGGCCATAAACCAGGTCGGCGGGGAGCCGGGCAGAACGCCATCGTAGCGCCGCCGCCAGACAACCTGACATTCCGCGATCGTCACGCCGAACTCTTCCTGCGTTTCCCGCTGCACGCACTGCAGCGGCGTTTCGCCGTTTTCCCGCCCGCCGCCAGGCAGATCCCATTGACCGGGCCATGGAATGCCCGGCTTGTCGTCCCGTTGGTAAACCAGCAAGCGATCGTCGCACAGCAGCGCGATCTTGGCCCCGCCAAACGCCTCGTCCGTCATGATTTCTCCGCTCCCGGCCCATCGCCTTTGACCGAACATCATACTTCATCCCCGCGCGGCCTGGTGTATAGTGAAAATCCGTTTTCACAACAGGCGAACAATAACGATGAACTCTCCGTTTCTGGTGACTCCCCAATGGCTTGCGCAACATATCAACGATGAAAATCTGGTGGTGATCGACGTTCGGATGTCGCCGGTGGGGCTAACGCCGAAAAAGGACATGCTTGCCGAGTTCGAACGCGGCCATATCCCCGGCGCGGTCTATTTTGATATCGACGACGTGGCGGACAAAAACACCGCGCTGCCGCACATGCTGCCGACGGCGGCGGAGTTTGGCGCGGCGGTGGGCAAACTGGGCATCAGCGAGCGCGATACCCTGGTGATTTACGACGAGGGCAACCAGTTCTCCGCACCGCGCGGCTGGTGGACCTTCCGCAATTTCGGCGCCGAGCATGTTTACGTACTGGACGAAGGGCTGAACGGCTGGACCGCGCTGGGGCAAGCGCTGGCAACCGGCCCGGCGCAGCCTGCCCCGCAGACGTTCAACGCCCGGTTCAACGCCGACGCGGTGGTGGATATGCGGCAAGTGGAACAGGCGCTAGGCACGCCGGTGCAAATTCTCGACGCGCGCGCCGCGCCGCGTTTCCATGCCGAAGCGCCGGAGCCGCGTCCCGGCCTGCACCGCGGCCACATTCCGGGCAGCATCAACATTCCGTACGGCGAGCTGCTGGAGAACGGCCGTTTCAAATCGCTGGAGGCACTGCGCCAAACCTTCAGCGACAAGGGGGTGGACATCAACGGCCCGATCATCACCAGCTGCGGCTCCGGCGTGACGGCGGCGGTGCTGGCGTTTGGCTTGTTGTCGCTCGGCGCGCCGCAGGTCAAGCTGTATGACGGTGCCTGGAGCGAATGGGGCCAGCTGAGCGGCAAGCAGCCAATCGCCCAAGATTAGGTTTCGATCCGCTCGACCACGATCTGCGCCAGCCGCTGCACGGCGGCCGAAGGCTGATCCTCGGCGCGGTGCAACACCACGCCGAGTTGGCCAAGAGCGGGCAGCAGATCGGGGGCCAGCGGTGACAGGCCGGGCGGTAAGCCCGCCGCCGTGCGCACCGTGACGCCCAACCCGGCGCTCACCGCCGCCCAAACGCCATTCAGGCTGCGGCTGGTAAAGGCGATGCGCCAGGGAATACCGGCGCGATCCAGCGCCTGCGTCGCCGCGCTGCGCATCAGACAGGGCGCGTCGAACATCACCAACGGCAAGGGCTCATCCCCTTCTCGCCACGGCGCCAGCGCGAAGCCGGGCGAGGCGATCCAGTGCAGCTGCCGCTGCCCCAGCGCCTGATGAAACGGCGTGCTCAAACCGCCATCCCACGCCAGCGACAGATCCAGCTGGCCTTTCAGCACCCAGTCGATCAGCTCGGCATTGCGGGCGATGCGCGCCTCGATGCGCACCTTCGGATTGGCGCGCGCGAAGCTGCCCAACACCTGCGGCAGAAACGTCTCGCCGAAATCCTCCTGCAACCCCAGCCGCACCGTGCCCTGCAGATCCAACCCGCGCACCGCGGCGGCGGCTTCGTCATTGAGCTCCAGCAGACGGCGCGCGTAGCCGAGCAGGGTTTCCCCCGCCTCGGTCATCACCATGCCGCGCCCAGCCTTGCGCAGGATCGGCGCGCCGACCTGCTGTTCCAGCTTTTTCAGGTGGGCGCTGACCGCCGACGTCGAACGCCCCAGCCGTTCAGCCGCCTTGGCGAAGCTGCCCAGCTCGACGCCGGTGACGAAGCTGCGCAAATCCTCGAGATCGAACGTTATTCGCCCCATGCTGACCGTCCTGATTTTTTGAACCATCAATCAAAATAATACCGATTTTACTGATAAAGATGGCGTGTCACGCTCTCCGGGTCAATGTCTTTCCGGAGAATCCTTATGCTCGCGATGCAATACCGTTTCACCCTGCCCGCCGATTACGACATGGCGATCGTCCGCCGCCGCATCGCCGATGTCGGCCATCGGCTTGACGCCTGCCCGCAGCTGATCGTCAAAGCCTATTTGTACGCACAGCGCAGCGAAGGCAGCGCCACTGCGAGGCGTGCATGCCACCAACCGGTTGTCAGACAAGCGCCATCTGATGGAGAAAAAAGATGACTGCAGCTGTCAGCATTGGATAAATGTGCCTGAAAAATGGTTTTTAGGTTAAAAAACACATCGAAACTGGCATTTTCATACATTATGTATCGTTAGTTCACGCCAGCCGCGGATAGGTCACGCTACGTTTCATGGTTAGAAACCCCAAAAAGTCGATTGACCTTCTTAATCATCAAGAATGCTATACTGACCTAATTTATAAGTTTTACTACACTTTCTGAGTCGACCTGTAATGCTCAGGTTGTGCCATCTCTGACAAGGTCTATATAAGGTGATAACAATAGTTATTTATCTTAAATTCAGTTCCTCTATTAAAGGCAGGAGGTACTATGGAAAACGAAAATTCAGTTTTAACACAACGCATTCTCTTTTCTTATAAAAATGAGAATGGCACCGAAATTAGTTGCCAGTCAGATATTGTTGCAACAAAAGAACAAGCACTAGACTATTTCTTCAAGGCTTTTGAAGGTGCCGATGTTTCAATTATAGATGTATCTAATGACAAACAATGGCAACAGCACTCACATGAACATTAATTAATTGGAGGTATTATGATTTCTCAAAACGTCTGGGCACCGCCAGGTGCCTTTGGACCCTGGGTTAATCTTGAAAGTCATATTGGTGATATAGCATACACTGTTTACTTTGAGTCTATCTCTCAACTTGAAGGTCCCTTTGTGGCATTTATTTGGTATGCGCCAAACGGCCCTAAAACAGTGACGGTTATTGGCCCTGCATCGTTTCAAATTGCCTGTCGAGGCGCTGGGCAAGATAAAATCAAATTTTAGAGCATTAGCGGGACGGGACAAGGTGTTCACGTTTATACTAATTTAGCTTGATATCATAAAGCAACCTTATTATAAATAAGATTGCTATTCTATACCTTATTGGTCGTAAGCACTGAGTATGTCGATAGCGAGTTCTTTGTTGGTGACAGACTGATAATATCCGTTGCCAACATCTATTTTAGAATGAATTCTTACAGGAGATGTTACTGGTGTTTTGTTAAAATAAACGGAAACATCCTTACCCTCGTTGCTGTTTATCAAATTGTTTAACTTTTTCTTACACTGGTCATTGTCACTCAAATTTATAATCACACCGGTTTGATTAGTCTTTTTATTATCTTGTAACTTTGCTGTGGCGACACATTTATGACTTAGGGTAAAACTATCCTGCCCAACTACATACTTTAGCTGATCTTTTTCTTTGTAACTTGAGCAGCCTAATAATAACAATGCAGGTACGCTTAACAATAAGGACTTCGTCTTAAATCTTTTCATATCAACTCCTTTTGTGGGGGCTTAGCGTTAGAATAAGCTACAATCTTATTGTAGTACGTTAATAAGTTCGATGCATCTCAATGTTCTCCTTATAACCTACATAAATCAACATACGGTCATCTGACATATTTTATAAATGTTCTTACATTCCCCCCTCCGCACTGAGCCAGAAATTATCAAAATTCTATAAAGAATTATCTGCTGGTGCTGGCCACCCCCTGCCTTTAATGATTAAAAAGCGAGCTGCCGTCTACCCTGTGCATGTTGATTCAGGTACTGGCGACGTTTGGCGACCGTCAATCACTGGCTGACGCATTTCGATCGCCCTCATTTGGCCGAGGCCGCCTGGGCGACCTGTCAGGAGCAGGTTATCGCCCCCTACAGCGATCTGCCTGCGCTGCGGCGCCAACAGCAGGTGGCGCCCGGTGCGCTAGCCTCCATCGTGGCGTTCGATCCCGCCGAGTGGCGGTTAGTGCGGCTGGATGTCTGGCGTGAACCCCCGCAGGCAGGGCCGCAAAACGGCCAACTGTTCCGCGTCGGCCATCTGTCCGCCCCCTTTGACCACACTGCGCCGCGGGTTGACAGTCAAACTTGATATTGATAATCATTATCAACATTAAACATTCACTTGCGGCTCGCGGGATGCGGGCCGCTCTCCGGGGTCAACCGCCATGTCGTCATCACCGATCACACCTTACGCCACCACCTGCTGCATCGTGGGGGGCGGCCCCGCCGGGCTGATGCTCGGCTATCTGCTGGCGCGGGCGGGGATCGACGTGACGGTGCTGGAGAAGCACGCCGATTTCCTGCGCGATTTTCGCGGTGACACCATTCACCCATCGACGCTGGAAGTCATGCACCAACTGGGCCTGCTCGACGAACTGCTGACGTTGCCGCACCAGCGTGCGGAGTCTCTGCACGCCGAAGTCGCCGGGCGCGACATCAAGCTGGCGGATTTCACCCGCCTGCCGACGCGCTGCAAATTTATCGCCTTTATGCCGCAGTGGGAGTTCCTCAACTTTTTGGCCCAGCAGGCCGCAGCCTTCCCCAACTTCAGGCTGCTGACCTCAACGCAGGTTCACCAGTTGCTGTACGACAGCGGCCAGGTGTGCGGCGTGCTGGCCGACACGCCGGAAGGCCCGATCCGCGTGCGCAGCCAGTTGGTGGTCGGCACCGACGGCCGCAACTCGGTGGTGCGCGAACAGGCGGCGCTCAGCAGCCGATCCTTCGGCGCGCCGCGCGACGTAGTGTGGATGAAGCTCAGCAAGCAGCCGGGCGATCCGGCCTGGTCGATGGGCCACACCGGGCCGAAGCAAAACTTCATCATGATCGATCGCGGCGACTACTGGCAGTGCGGCTACTCGATCGATAAAGGCAGCTTCGACGCGATCCGCCGCAGCGGGCTGGAGAAATTTTTGCTGCACCTCGCCGAGGTGGCGCCATTCCAGGACGATCGCCTGCAGGAGATCGTCGAGTGGGATCAGGTCAAACTGCTGAGCATTCGCATCGATCGTCTGGATCGCTGGGCCAAACCGGGGGTGCTGTGCATCGGCGACGCCGCGCACGCCATGTCGCCGATCGGCGGTGTGGGCGTCAACCTGGCGATTCAGGACGCGGTGGCCGCCGCCAACGCCCTGATCCCGCCGCTGCGCCAGCATCGGCTGCAGCTGAAGCATCTGCTGAGCGTGCAGCGCCGGCGCGAATTCCCCACTCGCGCCATCCAGTTTTTGCAGATCAAAATGAGCCAGCGCAAGCCGGGCGAACGCCGCGCGGCGGGCGGCTCGCGCTTGATCGCCCGCGTCGGCAACAGCCGCTGGCTGCCGCGCCTGTTCGGCCGCATCATCGGCCTGGGTTTTCGCCGTGAAACGCCGCGGCATCTGTCCAACGAAACCTGCCCGCCGGAATAGCATTGGTGATTTTTTCATCGCACCGTATAATGGTTAAATCGAACGATTTAATTAACTGGAGCGATTAAATGTACGCACTCACCGCGAACGAGGCCAAAACCCAATTCGGCGATTTGCTGCTCAAGGCGCAGCGTGAACCGGTGCAAATCAATCGCAACGGCAAACCGGTCGCCGTCGTCATGTCTGTAGAAGATTACCAGGCGCTGGAAGATCTCAAATTAAGCGCACTGCAGCAAAAAATCGCGCAGGCTACCGCCGAGGAAGACGCCGGTAAGGCGGTAGACGGCGATGCCTTCTTCAACCGTCTGCTCACCGATGAAACAGACTGAGATGCCCGCGTTTCGCCTCACCCCGCAGGCCCAACAAGATCTGCTGGCTATTCGTCATTTCACCATCGAGCACTGGGGCCAAGCGCAATCTCGCCGCTATCTTGAGCAGTTGAGAGAGGTCATGCATCATTTGGCAGATATGCCGGAAGCGGGTAAAGCTCACTTCCACGATCTGGGCGAAGAGATACGCAGTTTTCCTTACGCCAGCCATAGGATCTACTACCGCAACCGCCCTGCCGGCATCACCGTTCTCGCCATTCTGCATCAGGCGATGGTGCCTCACCGGCATCTGGAACAACGGCTGTAATTTTTCTTACTCAAAGGGGCACTGATGTTCACCGTTCGTCAGGCATTGCTGGAAGATTTAACGCAAGTGCGCGATATCGGCATCCGCACCTACCGCGCCCACTTCGGTGAGCTGTGGCACTACCCGCACGAGCTGGAGGCCTTTTTGGCCGAGGATTTTTCCGTCTCCGCGCTGGAACAGACGCTGCGCGATCCCGACGTGTGCTGGCTGTTGGCCTATGAGAATGACGCCCTCGTCGGCTATGCGCGGCTCAACGTCGACAGCCTGCTGGCGCCAACGCAAACCCGTGGCGCAGAGCTGCAGAAAATCTATTTCCTGCCGGGCCATGCCGGCAATGGCTATGGCCAGCGCCTGTTCGAACAGGTGCAACAGCGGGCCATCGAGCGCCGGCAAAAGACGCTGTGGCTGGAGGTGCTGCAACGCAACACCGGCGCCCAACGCTTTTATCAGCGCCAGGGATTGAGCATTTGTGGCGAGACCTGCTACACCAGCGCCCAGGGCTCGATAGGCATCTGGTATATGAGCAAGGCGCTGTAACCGCGCCCCGCTCCGCCGTCGTTTAGCGCGGCTCCCGCTGCAGCATCAGGAACAGCAAGGCAAACGCATTGGGCGCCAGGTAGATCAGCGCCCCCAGCTGCACCGCCAGCGGATCCTTCTTGGCCTGCCAGGCCATAAACCAGTCGCCGGCGACCACCATAAAGCCGACGCCCCACACCGTTATCGCGCAAAGCGCCCCCAGCATCGCCCAGGCTTTGCCCTTGGCGAAAGCGGCGTAAGAGCCTTTCAATCGCCCGATCATCAACGCCACGCCCGCCGTCGCGAATAGGCCGGCCAGCGTTTCCAGCGCGGTGATGACCGCCAACCCCAACATGCAGGCCCAGTCGGCGCTGATCGCGCGCCACATCAGCCCCGGCGTTTGATAAGTATCCTGCATGGCGAGCAGCGGCCCCACCGCATTGCGCGCGGTGCCGGCGAAATCCGCCGTATTGTTCAACAGGCTAAACAGCCCCCACAGGGCCGGAAACAGGGACAGGACGATGCAACCGAGGCGTGACACAGTGATTTCGTTCATGGTTATCCTTAATGAATAAACGGGTGGCTCCCGTCCTCATGACGGGACCGCTATTGAGATCCTGATAGTTTGACGTGCACAATGTAAGAACTAATCTTACAATGACGCAGCATAGCCGAAAGTGAGGAGGAACAATGGGCAGAACACTAACGGTAGATCTGGGTGACGAACTGCGTAGCTTCGTCGAAGACCTGGTGGCCAGCGGCGATTACCGAACGCCCAGTGAAGTCATCCGCGAATCCGTGCGCACTTTGCGCGAACGTACCGCCGCCTCAAAACTGGAAGAGCTTAGGCGCTTGATCGCCGAAGGAGAGAACAGCGGCGAAGCCGTCGAATGGGATCGTGATGTGTTCATGGAAAGAATACGGAGCAAAGCAAAAAGATGCGCAGGAGAGTAACCGTTCGTCCAAAAGCGCTGGACGATATGGAAGAGATCTATTTTTACGGGTTGGCGCACTTTGGCTTGCAGGTGGCCGAAGATTATCTGCGCCGCCTGCATCAGGCTTTCGATAACCTTAGCCACCACCAACTCGGTAAAAACATCGATGCAATCGGCCCCGGCCTATGGGTATTGCCCGTCGCCAACCACCTGATTTATTTTCGACAGCACAGGCGGGAGGTGAATATCATCAGAGTGCTGCATCATTCCCGCGATCCGCTCAGCCAATCCTTTTTCAGCTGACCCAACGTTAAATCGCCACCAGCGCGCGGACGCCGTCCTGTTCCATAGCGCTGCCGGCGCCGCGCTGCACGATGCTGCCGCGCGACATCACCAGATAGCTATCCGCCAGATCGGCGGCAAAGTCATAGAACTGCTCCACCAGCAGGATCGCCATATCGCCCCGCGCCGCCAGTTGTTTGATCACCGCGCCGATCTCCTTGATCACCGAAGGCTGGATCCCTTCCGTCGGCTCGTCGAGGATCAGCAACTGCGGCCGGCAGGCCAGCGCCCGGCCGATCGCCAGCTGCTGCTGTTGCCCGCCGGAGAGATCGCCGCCGCGCCGATCCTTCATTTGCCGCAGCACCGGAAACAAGTCATAGATCGGATCCGGCACCGTGCGTGCGGCGGCGCCGTAAAAACGCGCCAACCCCATCAGCAGATTTTCCTCCACCGTCAGACGCGGGAAAATCTCCCGCCCCTGCGGTACATAGGCGATGCCCGCCTGCACCCGCTGATGCGGCTTTTTACCGGTGATGGTTTCGCCCTGCCAACGGACGCTGCCGCTGCGCGCCGGGACCAGCCCCATCAGGCATTTCAGCAGCGTGGTCTTGCCCACGCCGTTGCGCCCCAGCAGGCAGGTCACCTCGCCGATGCGCGCCTCGAACGACAGGCCGCGCAGAATATGGCTGCCGCCGTAATACTGATTCAATTCCTCTACCTGCAGCATGATTACGCCTCCTCAGCGCCCCAGATATACCTCAATCACCCGTTCATCGGCCTGCACCTGCGCCAGCGATCCTTCCGCCAGCACCTGTCCCTGATGCAGCACCGTCACGCGATCGGCAATGGTTTCCACAAACCCCATGTCGTGCTCCACCACCATCAGCGAATGCTTGCCCGCCAGCTCGCGGAACAGTTCAGCGGTGTAGTCGGTTTCAGCGTCGGTCATGCCGGCCGCCGGCTCGTCGAGCAACAGCAGGTGCGGTTCCTGCACCAGCAGCATGCCGATCTCGAGAAACTGTTTCTGCCCGTGGGACAGCAACCCGGCGGGCCGGTGGCGCTCATGCCCCAGCCGCAGGGTCTTCAGCATCTCGTCGATGCGGTCGCGCTGTTCGCTGCTTAAACGGGCGCGCAGGCAGGCCCATACCGACTTGCGGGTTTTCTGGGCGATCTCCAGATTTTCGAACACCGTCAGCGCCTCGAACACCGTCGGTTTTTGAAACTTGCGGCCGATGCCGGCGTGGGCGATCTGCATCGGCGCCAGCCGGGTCAGATCGACGGTCTGGTCGTAAAACACCCTGCCGCTGTCCGGCCGGGTTTTGCCGGTGATCACATCCATCAGCGTGGTCTTGCCGGCGCCGTTGGGGCCGATCACGCAGCGCAGTTCGCCGACGCCAATGCGCAGCGACAGATCGGTCAGCGCGCGAAAACCGTCGAAGCTGACGTTGACGTTATCGAGCTGCAGCACCGGATCGGTTTGCTGCCGGTATTTGTCCGCCGGCAGCGGATGGGTAAACAGTTCGTCGGTCACTTGCATCACCTTCATGAGGATTTCCTCCGACGCAGCAGGCCAATCACCCCTTTGGGCAGAAACAACGTGACGACGATAAACATCAGGCCGAGGAAAAACTGCCAGTATTCGGGAATGGCCATGGTGAACCAGCTCTTGGCGCCGTTGACGATGCCGGCGCCGAGCAACGGCCCCACCAGGGTGCCGCGCCCGCCGAGGGCGACCCAAATGGCGGCCTCGATCGAGTTGGTCGGCGACATTTCGCCGGGGTTGATGATGCCGACCTGCGGCACATAGAGCGCGCCGGCCAGCCCGCACAGCACCGCCGACAGCGTCCAGACGAACAGCTTGAAGCCCTTCGGATCGTAGCCGCAGAAGGTCAGGCGGTTTTCCGCATCGCGCACCGCGGTCAGCACCCGGCCGAACTTGCTGCGCGCCAGCGCAAAGCCGATGGCCAGGCTGGCGGCCAGCAGCAGCACCGTCGCCAGGAACAGCGCCACCCGCGTGCCGGCGGCGGTGATGGGAAAGCCGAGCAGCGTGGTGAAACCGGTAAAGCCGTTATTGCCGCCGAAGCCGGTTTCGTTGCGAAAGAACAGCAGCATGCCGGCATAGGTCAGCGCCTGGGTCATGATCGAGAAATACACCCCTTTGATTTTCGAGCGAAAGGCGAAGTAGCCGAACAGGAAAGCCAACAGGCCCGGCACCAGCACGATCAGGCACAGCGCCCAGGCGAAATGCTGGGTGCCGCTCCAGAACCACGGCAGCTCGTTCCAGGAGAGGAACGCCATAAACGCCGGCAGCCCGTCGCCCGCCGCCTGCCGCATCAGGTACATGCCCATGGCGTAGCCGCCGAGCGCGAAGAACAGCCCGTGGCCGAGCGACAGCAGCCCGGCATAGCCCCACACCAGATCGAGCGCCACCGCCACCACCGCGTAGCACAGGATCTTGCCCGCCAGCGTCAGGGTATAGGTGGACACCGCCAGCGGATGATCCGCCGGCAACAACGTCATGAACGGCATGACCAGCAGCGCCAGCAACGCCAGCCCGCCGATGCTCAACGCCAGCCGGGGCGCTTTCTGCACGCCGGTTACGGTCAATGGTTGGCTCATCAGTCAATCACCCTGCCCTTGAGGGCGAACAGCCCCTGCGGACGCTTTTGAATAAACAGAACGATCAGCACCAGGATCAGGATCTTGCCCAACACGGCGCCGATCTGCGGCTCGAGGATCTTGTTGACGATGCCGAGGCCGAAGGCCGCCGCCACCGTCCCCGCCAGCTGGCCGACGCCGCCGAGCACCACCACCAGGAACGAGTCGATAATGTAACCTTGCCCCAGCTCCGGCCCGACGTTGCCCAACTGCGACAGCGCCACCCCGCCAAGCCCGGCGATGCCGGATCCCAACCCGAAGGCCAGCATGTCCACCCGCCCGGTGGGCACGCCGCAGCAGGCCGCCATCGCGCGGTTTTGCGTCACCGCGCGCACGTTCATGCCGAGCCGAGTCTTGTTCAGCAGCAGCCAGGTCAACGCCAGCACCAGCAGCACGAACGCGATCACCGCGATGCGGTTCCACGGCAACACCAGGTTCGGCAACAGCTGCACGCCGCCCGACAGCCACGCCGGGTTGGCAACCTCGACGTTCTGCGCGCCGAACAGCACCCGCACCAGTTGGATCATCACCAGGCTGATGCCCCAGGTGGCCAGCAGGGTTTCCAGCGGCCGGCCGTACAGGTGGCGGATCACCGTGCGCTCAAGCGCCATGCCGATCCCGGCGGTAATGGCGAACGCCACCGGCAGCGCCGCCAGCGGGTAGAGCGCCAGCCACTGCGGCGCAAATTGCTGAAACAGCCCCTGCACCAGATAGGCGGAATAGGCGCCGAGCATCAGCATTTCGCCGTGCGCCATATTGATGACGCCGAGCAGGCCGTAGGTGATCGCCAGGCCGAGCGCCGCCAACAGCAGGATCGAGCCGAGCGACAGGCCGCTGAACGCCTGGCCGAGCAGATCGCCGATCATCAGGCGGTGCTGCACGCGCTGCAGGCTGCGCTGCGCCTCGGCGCGCACCGCGGCGTCCGGCTCATTGGCCGCGTCGGTCAACGCCTGCAGCCGCGCGCGGGTTTCCGGCTCGCCCGATTCCCCCAGCAGCCGCACCGCATTGAAGCGCACCTGCGGGCTGGCGTCGGCCAATTGCAGGTTCGCCAGCGCAATGCTCAGCGCGTCGCGTACCTGCGGGTCTTTCTCCTGCGCCAGCCGCCGGGTCAACAGCGGCAACTGCTCGCCCTGCGCCTCACGCTGCAGCGCGGTCGCCGCCTGCAGCCGCACCGCCGCGTCCGCGCTGACCAACCGCTGCGCCGACAGCGCGTTGGCGATCAGAATGCGCAGCCGGTTGTTCAGCCACACCTTCTTCGGCTCGCCAACCGGGGCCGCCTCACCTTCAAGCGGCAGATAGCGGTCGCCCTGGCGTATAAAGGCGCGCTTCGCCTCGTCGATCGCCACGTTTTCCTGCTGCAGCCCCTGCAGCAGCGGCAGGCGCGCGGCGTCCGGCTCGGCCGCCCACGCCTGCAGCAGTTTGGCCTGCTGCGCGCGATTGGCCGCCGCGAACTCATCGGCAGGCCCGGCCTGCGCCAGCAGGGGCCAGGCGCACAACAGCCACAGCCCGGCGCGCAGAGAGGATAAAAACGGAGATTGCATCAGCTGCCTCTTCTGTTGGGCCGGCGCGCGTCGAGCCGCGCCGGCGCTGAGTGACGTTACTTGCCGCCTTTCACCGGGTAATCCGGCTTTTTGTCGTTGCCGGCGATATACGGACTCCACGGCTGCGCGCGCACCGGTGCCTCGGTCTGCCACACCACGTTGAACTGGCCGTTGCCCTCGATCTCGCCGATCATCACCGGCTTGTGCAGGTGGTGATTGGTCTTGTCCATGGTCAGCGTGAAGCCCGACGGCGCGGCGAAGGTTTGCCCGGCCATCGCCGCGCGCACCTTATCGACGTCGGTGGTGCCGGCCTTTTCCACCGCCTGCGCCCACATGTGGAGGCCGACGTAGGTGGCTTCCATCGGATCGTTGGTCACCGCGGTGGCGTAATTCGGCAGATTGTGCGCCTTGGCGTAAGCTTTCCACTGGCTGACAAACTGTTTGTTGGTCGGGTTATCCAGCGATTCGAAGTAGTTCCAGGCCGCCAGGTTGCCCACCAGCGGTTTGGTGTCGATGCCGCGCAGCTCCTCCTCGCCGACCGAGAAGGCGATCACCGGCACGTCCGTGGCCTTGACGCCCTGGTTGGCGAGTTCTTTGTAGAACGGCACGTTGGAATCGCCGTTGATGGTGGAGATCACCGCGGTATTGCCGCCGGCGGCGAACTTCTTGATGTTGGCGACGATGGTCTGGTAATCGCTGTAGCCGAACGGCGTATAGACCTCTTCGATATCCTTGTCCTGCACGCCTTTGCTGTGCAGGAAGGCGCGCAGGATCTTGTTGGTGGTGCGTGGATAGACGTAATCGGTGCCCAACAGGAAGAAGCGCTTGGCGCCGCCACCGTCCTCGCTCAGCAGGTATTCCACCGCAGGGATCGCCTGCTGGTTCGGCGCCGCGCCGGTGTAGAACACGTTCGGCGACATCTCTTCGCCTTCGTATTGCACCGGATAGAACAGCAGGCCGTTCAGCTCCTCAAACACCGGCAGCACCGACTTGCGCGACACCGAAGTCCAGCAGCCAAACACCGCCGCCACCTTGTCCTGGCTCAGCAACTGGCGCGCCTTTTCGGCGAACAGCGGCCAGTTGGAGGCCGGATCCACCACCACCGGCTCCAGCTTTTTGCCGAGCACCCCACCTTTGGCGTTGATCTCGTCGATGGTCATCAGCGCCACATCCTTCAGCGGCGTCTCGGAAATCGCCATGGTGCCAGAGAGCGAACTCAGAATACCGACCTTGATGGTGTCGGCGGCCTGCGCGCTCCAGGCCAGGCCCATGCCGACAGCGGCGGCGGACAGCGCAAAAGCTTTGATAAAACGACGACGTTGCATAGTTCAAACTCCTGATGTGTGTGAAATCAAAATCGTTACGCCGAGCGCGCAGGCTGCTGAGCCCGCGCCTGGTGCAACATGTGCAGCGTTATTTTTCGCACTTCTGCCTTGCTGACGGCGATGTGCTCGCCGAGCAGCGTTTGCGCCTCCTCACTTTGCCGCTGCAGGATCGCCTGCAAAATGGCGGCGTGCTCGCGGTAGGTGGCGTCCACCCGCGCCTGCTGGGTGAAATCCAGCCGGCGAATGATGCGGATCTTTTCGGTCAGCTCGCGGTGGATGCGCGCCATTTCACCGTTGCCCGCCGCGGCCACCAACGCCTGATGAAACTGCTCATCGTGCTGCGACACCGCCTTGCCGTCCGCCAGGCGCGGCGCTTCGGTCCAAAAACGGCTCAGCGCCGCCAGCGCGTCCGGCGTTTCCCCGGCCGGGCGTTCGCACAGCCGTTTCACCGCCTCTTGTTCCAGCACGATGCGCAGGTCATACAGCTCTTCGAAGTAGGTGAAGTCGAACGGTCGCACCTGCCAGCCGCTGCGAAACAGCACCTCGACATAGCCTTCGCGCTCGAGTCGAAACAGCGCCTGACGCACCGGCGTGCGGCTGGCCGCCATGCGCTGCGCCACGTCGCTTTCGCTGAAGCGATCGCCCGGCAGCAGGCGAAACTCGAAGATGTCGGCCTTGAGCTGCAAATAAATGCGCTCCGCCAACCCTTCCGGGCGCGTCTTGTGCTCTCCGTTGGTGATTTGCATCATCGCTCCTCCGTTCAGACCGCCTTTTCCAGCCACAGCAGGGCGTCGCCCGGCCCGACCGGCCGCCCCTGCCGGCAGCTGATGCGTTTAACGATCCCGGCGCGCGGCGCGGTGACCGCCAGCTCCATTTTCATCGCCTCGACCACGATCAGCGGCTGCCCGGCCGCCACCGCCTGCCCCGGTTCCACCAGGATCTTCCACACGCTGCCGTTCAGATCGGCGCTGACCAGATCGCCGTCGATGGCGTCTTCTTCCTCCGGCGGCAACAGCTGCGCCTCGGCCTCGTCGTCATCGCTGCGCCAGCGCGCCACTTCGGCGCTGAACGCCTGCTGCTGGCGATGCTGGAAGTCGGCGATCGCCCCGGCGTTGTCGGCCAGGAAACGGGTGTAGGCGGCGAAGTCGAATTCGCTCTCTTCGATGCGCACCTGCATGCGCCCTTCACGGAACGCTTCGCGCTGCTCGTCCAGTTCTTGCTCGCTGACCGGGTAGAAGCGCACCTGATCGAAGAAGCGCAGCAGCCAGGGCTCACCGGCGGTGAACTGCGGGTTTTTGAGGAATTTGTTCCAGATCGGCAGCGTGCGCCCCACCAGTTGGTAACCGCCCGGCGAGTCCATGCCGTAGATGCACATGTACATGCCGCCGATGCCGACCGTCCCTTCGGCGGTGTGGGTGCGCGCCGGGTTATATTTGGAGCTCAGTAGGCGATGGCGCGGATCGAGCGGCACCGCGCAGGGCGCGCCGAGGTAGACGTCGCCCAGCCCGAGGATCAGGTAGCTGGCGTCGAACAGAATGTCGCGCACCTGCTCGCGTCGGCTCAGGCCATTGATGCGCTGAATGAAATCGACGTTGTTCGGCAGCCAGGGCGCCGAGGCGCGCACCGTCTGTTGATAGCGATCCACCGCCCCCAGCGTGGCCGAATCTTCGAACGCCATCGGCAGCCATACGGTGCGCGTCGGCACCTTCAGGCGGCTGACGTCCCCCAGCGCCCGTTCGCGCGCCAGCAGGCGCTGCAGCAGGTCGGCCTGGCTAATTTGCCGGCTGTCGTAGCGGATCTGCAGCGAACGCACGCCCGGCGCCAGCTCCGCCACGCCCGGTATCGCCACCTCACGCAGCGACTGCATCAGCAGATGAATGCGCAGCCGCAGCGCCAGATCGAGCACGTTGTCGCCGTACTCCATCAGGATGTAGCCGTCCCCCGCCTGGCGATACGCCACCGCCGGGCGCCCTTCCGCCGCCGGCAGCGCCGCCAGCACCGCGGCGGAAACGGTCTCCGCCGGGGCCAGATCCGGCGGCGGCAGGGTGATGGCCTTCACCGCCGCCAGCGCTTCGATGCTGCCGAGCTGCGCCTGCTCCAGCGACTGCGCCTGCCGGAAGCCGATCGGATGGAAACGGATGCGGTCGCCCGGCTTCACCTGCCCCACTTTCCACAGTTCGGCCTTGGCGATGGTCACCGGGCAGACGAAGCCGCCAAGGCTCGGCCCGTCGCGGGTTAGGATCACCGGGAAGTCGCCGGTGAAGTTGATGGCGCCGATGGCGTACTCGCAATCGTGCACGTTGGAAGGATGCAAACCGGCCTCGCCGCCGTCCTCCCGCGCCCACTCGGGCTTCGGCCCCGCCAGGCGCACCCCGAGGCGGTTGGAGTTGTAATGCACCTGCCAGTCGGTGGCGAAAAAGGCCTCTATCGATTCAGCGGTGAAAAAGTCCGGCGCGCCGTGCGGCCCGTACAGCACGCCGATGTGCCACTGGTCGCCGTAGTGCGGGATCAGGCTGTCGTCCATCGCCTGCGGCGCGGCGATCGGTGCCGGCGTAGTGCTGGCCGCCAGCGCCGGTTGGGCGATCGCCAACATGTCCGCCACCCGCAAGGTGCGCCCGGCGTGGCCGCCGAACTGGCCCAGCGCGAAGGTGGAGCGGCTGCCGAGATACACCGGCACGTCAAAGCCGTTACGTACCGCCAGATAGGTGCGGCAGCCTTGCGTGGCGCGCCCCAGCGTCAATACCTGCCCGGCCCGCACCGCGATCGGCCGCCAATACGCAACCGCTTCACCGTTCAGATCGGCCGGGCAGCTCGCGCCCGTCAGCGCGATGGTGGCGTCGCAGTGAAAGCGCAGCGTCGGCCCCTGCAGGGTAAACTCCAACCCGGCGGCCGCCGGGTGGTTGCCGACGATGCGGTTGGCCAGCCGAAACGCGAAGTCGTCCATCGGGCCGGACGGCGGCACGCCGATGTCCCAATAGCCGAGGCGGCCGGGATAATCCTGCACGCTGCTGTAGGTGCCGGGTTGCAGCACTTCGAGGCAGTGCGGCTGGAAACGCACATCGTCCAGCAGGCGCGTCCAGACGTCGCCGCGCTGAAATTGCGGCGTGGCGATCACCTGCCGCAGATAATCGAGGTTGGTGGCGATGCCGTGCAAACGGGTCGCCGCCAGCGCCACGCGCAATTTTTCCAGCGCCTGCGCCCGATCGGCGCCGTGCACGATCAGCTTGGCGATCATCGGGTCGTAAAACGCCGACACTTCGCTGCCGGTCGCCACCCACCCGTCGAGGCGCACGTCGTCAGGGAAATGCACCTCGGTCAGCACGCCGGGGCTGGGCTGGAAGTTTTTCAGCGGATCTTCGGCGTAGAGGCGCACCTCGATCGCCGCGCCCTGCGGCGCGCGCTGCAACGCCGCCCAATCCAGCGCGTCGCCCGCCGCCACCTGCAGCATGCATGCGATCAGATCCAGGCCGGTGACCATTTCGGTGACCGGGTGCTCGACCTGTAAGCGGGTGTTCACTTCCAGGAAATAAAACTCGTCGCGCGCGGCGTCATAGATAAATTCTACGGTGCCGGCGCTGCGGTAATTCACCGACTCGCCCAGCGCCACCGCCGCCCGGTGCAGCGCCTGGCGGGTCGCCGCCGGCAGATGCGGCGCCGGGGTTTCCTCCACCACCTTTTGGTTGCGCCGCTGCAGCGAACAGTCGCGCTCGCCGAGCGCCGCCACCCGCCCCTGGCCGTCGCCGAAAATCTGCACCTCGACGTGGCGCGCCCGATCGACGAAGCGTTCGATAAAGGCGCCGGCGTCGCGGAAGAACTGCTCTCCCAGCCGTTTGACGCTGTCGTACGCGTCGCGCAGCGCCGCCTCGTCGTCACAGCGCGTCAGACCGATGCCGCCACCGCCGGCGGTGCTTTTCAGCATCACCGGGTAGCCGATGCGCGCAGCGGCGGCGACCGCCTGCTCAACGCTCTCCAGCAAGCCGGTTCCCGGCGTCATCGGCACCCCGGCCAACGCCGCCAGCTCGCGCGCCCGGTGCTTGAGGCCGAACTCGCGCATCTGCGCCGCCGTCGGGCCGATAAAGGCGATGCCCGCCGCCTCGCAGGCGTCGGCAAACTCGGCGCTCTCGGACAAAAAGCCGTAGCCGGGGTAGATCGCCTGCGCTCCGGTGGCCGCGGCCGCCGCGAGGATCTTGTCGATGCGCAGGTAACTGTCGGCGGCCTTGTCGCCGCCAAGCGCCACAGCCCTGTCGGCCTCGGCGACGTGCGGCGCATTGCGGTCGGCGTCGGAATAGACCGCCACGCTGGTTACGCCCAGGCGTTTCAGGGTGCGAATGGCGCGGCAGGCGATTTCGCCGCGGTTAGCGATCAGTACGGTAGTAAACATGTTCATGCCCCCTTAACGCTGGCGAGATAGTCGCGCCAGCCGCCAAACTCAGTGATATCCGTCGCGTCTTCCAGCGCCCAGGCTTCGCAGATAAACCCCTTCACCCGCCGGCCGTCCGCCAGCAGCAGCGTGCCGATGCCCAATGGCGCCGGAATTTCCGCCACAAACTCGCCGAAACGGGCCAGCGGGATGTCCCACAGCTCAACGCGGATCGCCGCCCCCTGCGCCGCGCGCGCCAGCCCCGGCTTCGGCGGCTCGGTATCGGCCAGCGCATACAGGCGATAGCAGGGGGCGGTAGCGGTTTGCTCCACCTGCACCGCGTCGCGCTGTGTCAGCTGGACGTTGAGCGGCATGCCGCTAAGGTGAGCGCCCACTACCGCCAGACGCACGTGCCCTGTGGACGGCGCAGGCACAGGCTGCGGCGGCAATGCCCGGCCGATAGCGCCGAGCGGCAAGGCGCTTTGCCGTTGCCAGCGCAGGCCAAACGCCGCCAACGCCCGGTCATGCCAGGCGGGCGCAATCAGGGTGATGCCCGCCGGTAGACCGTCTTCGCGCTGCGGCCCCGGCAGCGCCAGCGCGCTCAGATCGGCCAGGTTGGTGAAATTGGTGTAAGTGCCGAATTGCGAATTGAACAGCACTGGCTCCTGCGCCATCTCCGCCAGGGTGCGAATAGTGGGCGCGGTCGGCACCACCAGCGCGTCGAACGGCGCCAGCCGCTGGGCGATTTGCCGCGCCAGCTCGGCGCGCAGGTATTCCGCCTTGTAGGCGTCGCAGGCGCTGTAGCCGAGGCCGTTGCCGACGATGCCGCGCACCACCGGATCGATGGCCTGCGGGCTCGCTTCCAGCACCTGCTCAATGGCTACCGTGCGCTCCGCCACCCAGGGGCCGTAATACAGCTGTTCCGCCAGAGTGCGAAACGGCGCGAAATCGAGGGGTTCCAGCGTCGCGCCGCCCGCCTGCAGCTGCGCCAGCGCACGGTGAAACGCCCGCTCGGCCTGAACGTCGCCGAAAAACTCCAGCTGGGCGGGAACGGCGAAACGCGGTGCGGCGGGGATATCCGCCGGCGCGGTATGCGGATCGGCACGGGAATACGGGTCTGCCGCGTCAAAGCCGCTCGCCAACTCCGTCACCTGCGCGGCGTCGGCCACGGTCAGCGCGAAGACCGACACCGTATCGTTCAACCGACAGGCCGGCACCACGCCGCGGTTGGACAACCGCCCCTTGGTCGGCTTCAGCCCGACGATGTTGTTGAACCCGGCGGGCACGCGCCCCGAACCGGCGGTGTCGGTGCCAAGCGCGAACGGCACCAGGCCGCGTGCCACCACCGAGGCGGAGCCGGAGCTGGAACCGCCGCTGACGTAGCGGCTGTCGAAGCTGTTGACCACCGCGCCATACGGTGAGCGAGTGCCTACCAACCCGGTAGCGAACTGGTCGAGGTTGGTTTTACCGAGGGCGATCGCCCCGGCGGCGCGCAGGCGGGCGACCACGGTGGCGTCCGCCGCGGCCTGATAGGTGAACGCCGGGCAGGCGGCGCTGGTTGGCCAGCCGCCGACGTCGATATTGTCTTTGATGGCGAAGGGCACGCCGAACAGCGGCAGGCGGCTGAGATCGCCGTCGACCGCCGCCAGCAACTGCGCCAGCTGCCGATACTGCTGCTCGCGCTGCGCCGGCGTGGCGAGATACAGCCAGGCGTTATCGTCTGGGCTCAGCCCGGCGACCAACGTTTCGATCGTCGCACTGACGCAGGCAAGGCGCTCGCCCGCCGGGCGGGTTTGGTAATGGTGTTGCCATTCACTGAGGGTAAAACCGCACGCTACAACAGATTCGCTCATCGACTGAATTCCATCTGGTACACAAGATGGGATTCAACAGAGCAACCGGCGTGCCAATTTTTAATCTCATGATTTCAATAAATTATAATTAAAACTTATGACGGCGGCGGCAAACGGGCTGCACCAGCGGCGCGCAGCGGGAGAACAAAAAGAGTGCAATGGCGGGATGACGCAGAGGAAAAACCGGGGCGACGACACTCGCCGCCCCGCAGGCCGATGGGGATCAATCCTTGATGCGTTTCAAACCGACCGGCGTAATGCAGTAGGTCTGTTGCTTGCCCTTCTCCGCCAGCCGCAGGTGCTGCATTTCGTTGACGATCGCCAGGCGGCTGTCCGGCTCTTCATGCCGCAGATGAATCACTTCACCGCCGTAACCCGACAGCGGCAACACCCAGGTTTTGGCCGGTTGATTCTGGCTGCCGATGACGTCGTAGCTGAGCAAGACGTTGCCGTCCGCATCCGTCACGCTGAGGAAGGCGTAGCTGTCGGCAAAGTAGTGGTGAGCAATCCCCGCCGCCAGCGTGACGGTAACGGTTTTCTTCACCAGATCGATGGCGCCGGTCAGGAACTGGCGATCGCCAATCCCTTTGCACGCCACGGTAAACGCATTGCCGACGTTAGCGCCCGGCGGCGTATTGTCGGCCGGCAGGCAATCCCGATAGGTCGCCAACAGTGACTCGCGCTGCGGCTCGGCAAAGGCGCCGATCGCCAGATAAATATCGTCCTTGAACGACGACGATGGCGCATAGTAAGCCGGCAACAGGCGACGCAAACGCTGCGCCGCCTGTTCCAGGCGCGCCAGCAGCGCCTGTTCGGGATCGCCGGGCAACGCCGGGTTTTTCAGCCCGCTTGTTTCGATGCGCAGTACGTTGGTTTTGTTTTTGTTATCGATGACGCCGGCCGCCGCCGGATTCAAACGCACCCGGCTCGGCTCCACATGGTAAATCTCGATGTCATCGCCCTCGGCAAACGGCAGCTCGTCATGACTTAACGTAGCCTGAGTGCCCTGAATCTCCTTGCTGAAGCGCACCGCGCCCTGCCGATCGCGCAGCGTCACCCGGGCATAGGTTTCACCGGGGAAGTAGGCGTGCGGCGTGGTGCTGGTCACGTCAACCACCACCGCTCCTTTGGCGCGATCGACGACCACGGTGGCGAAGACCGCATCGCTCAGGCCCAACAGAGTGATCTCCTGCGAAACGATCGGCGAAGCGGCTTTGCGCTCGAAGCGAAGCGTCACCGCGTTCTTCCCCTGCTTCACCGTCAGGTAACCCGCCGTCGGCCGATATTTACGATCTTTACCGGTCGGCAACCGCAAGGTATACACGCCGATCGGCAGCGCAGTCAGCGCCAGGGTCGGCGCATCGATACGGACTTTGTGGGCATAGCGCGCCCCTTCCATCAGGATCAGGTCTTCACCGTAGATCTGCGCAAAGTCATCGATATCCAGACTCAGGGTGACGTCGCCTTTCAGCCCGCTGGCCTTGAGCTGGCAAGAATCGACCAGCCGCAGCGAGGAATCCAGCTTCAGCTGTGCCTGCACCACCGGCAGACTCTGCGCGTCCACCAGTTGATACAGCGGATACACCGCCTTGGCGTGGCTGAACGCGTTGCGGTCGCGCTGCGCTTGGGTGATCACGCCGCCGGTCAGCTCGACGAACGGCGTCACGTCGATTTGCTCGCCGGCTGCGGCGAAGCTTGCCGACAGCAGATCCAGCAAGGCATGTTCCGACGGCACGAAACCCGCCGTGTTGCAGCTTTGGCGATACTGCTGATTAAAGTGCGTGAAGGCGTTCTTGCCTGCCTTGTCGACCATCAGCATCGCGAAGAACAGCTTGGAGCGCAGATCCCACTGGTTGAGCGGCGTGCCCTGAGCGATCAGATCGATGATTTTCTTCTCGACGCCGGCCGCGTTGCCGTAGTTATACAGCCACCCCTCCTGGTATTTACGTTCCCCCAGCATCACGTCCTGATAGCAAGCGGCATAAATATTGTTCCACATCTCACCGGTGGAGAAATATTTGTCGCCCATAAAGTGCCCCTGATAGCCGTGCGCGATCTCATGCAGGCTGCCCCAGTTGCTGTCTTTCGGCGTCAGCCAGAAGCTGCTGACCGAGCTGCTGGTTTCCGCCGTCCAGCGGCCGCCGTAATACGCGGCGCCGGCGCCGTGTTTATCGGCCTTCATAAAGTAGCGGTTGCGAATATTGCGATCGGATTCGTGTTCAGCCTCGAACGAGACGCCGGTCAGCGCATTGTAGAAGGTGAAAATGCGATCGTAGTAGGCGATCAGTCCGTCGATGTTTTTCGCTTCGCCCAGTGACTTCAGCGCCGGTTTACTGATTTTCGGCACCAGCAACACGGCGTATTCCGCATCGATCAGGGCAAACTCGGCGTCCCGATCGTCCCAGCGGGCAAAGAACGCGGCTTCGTTTTCGCCACGGCGATAAACCGGCAACGCTTTCGCCGTGTCCGGGTGCTCGAACTCCAGCACCGGCTCGCCCTGCCCATACGGCGTATCGATGAACGGCACCGAGACGGCATTGACCTGGGCCTCGACCCAGCTCGCGCCGACGCTGAATTCCGCCTCCGTTTTGCTGTCGTCATTCAGCAAGCGCAGCGTTAACTTGCCGGTAAACGCCGCGTTGGTCTGGCGCACTCGCAGCACTTGCCCGGCGGCGAGAATGACGCCCAGGTGCTGGCGATCGTGATCGATGCCTTTGCTCATGCCTGCCGCATCCAGCCAGACTGGCCGGGTCAACGTGTAAAGTGATTGGGTTTTCGTGATGGTTGGCATCCTGCTTTCCTCATGGTTTGGGTGATTGAATTGACCATGAAAAAGTAACCGGACGGGCGGCACGCCCTCCATCGATGACGGGTGGCTGAGGGCCAGTACAACAACGGCGAGCGGGAGAGCGGCAATAAAAAAGGCGCAACCTTGCGATTGCGCCTGATGTTCGGTGAACGCTGCGCGTTACTCGCCACGAACGCGCTGCGCCAGCCCTTTGAGGAAGTAGCGCAGCATCTGATCGCCGCACGGGCGGTAGTTCTTGGTGCCCTCTTTGCGGAACAGCGCGCTCAGCTCCGGCTTGGAGATGCGGAAGTCCACCGCGGTGAAGATCTGGTGCATGTCGGTGTCTTTCAGCTCGAACGCCACGCGCAGCTTTTTCAGCACCAGGTTATTGGTGATCGGCAGTTCAACCGCCGGCGCCGGGAACTTGTCGTCCTTGCCGCGCTTGAAGAACACCAGGCCGTTGAGGAAGTGCGCCATCACTTCGTCAGGGCACTTCTCGTAGCCCGGCTCGCCTTCTTTGATCACGTAAGCGTCCATCGCCGACACCGCCACCTCGAAATCGTCCAGTTTGATAATCTCGACCATTTTGGCGTTGTTAATGCTCAGCATATAGCGCACGCTGCGCAGCACGTCGTTGTTCATCATGGGATTGCATTGCCTTTACTTATCTAACGGGGACGTGCGCACATTGCGAAACGAAATGACTGCCACACACCTTGAATGTGCGGCAGTATAGGGATCGGCAAGGGGTTTCTCAATCGATTTGGCTTTTTTGCTGATACAGCGGGATGTCTTCGCCGATGATGTACTTGTTGCGCAGCACCGACGAGACCTTGTCCATGATCATCACCACCACCACCAGGATCAGGGTGATGAACATCACTACGTCCCAGTTCCACAGCCGCATGTTCTCCGCGTACACCAGGCCGATGCCGCCGGCGCCGACAAAGCCCAGCACCGCCGCAGAGCGGGTGTTGGATTCGATCTGGTACAGGCTGAGTGCCAGGAAGGTGGGGAACGACTGGGTGAAAATGCCGTAGCGGTGCTTCTGCAACCCGTTGGCGCCCACCGCCGTCAGGCCGCGGCTGGGGGACTTGTCCACCGCCTCATGGCCTTCGGCGTACAGTTTGCCCAGCAGCCCGACGTCCTGCATCACGATAGCCAACACCCCGGCCAGCGGCCCCATGCCGACGGCGCGCACGAAGATCAGCCCCCAGATCGCCATGTCGATGCCGCGCAGCACGTCCAGCAAGCGGCGCACCAGCACGGAGATCGGCCGCAGCAGCGGCGTCGACATCACGTTGCGCGCGGCGAAGAACGACAGCGGCAGCGCGATCAACGACGCGGTGATGGTGCCGGCGAACACAATGGCGATGGTGATGCCGATCTGCTGGAAGTAGTACATGAACGGCCAATTGGCGAAGTCGTGCCAGACGAACATGCGCAGGAAATAGCGCCCCAGCTGCTGGCAGCCGTTGATAAACTGCGGCCAGCTAATGCCGAAGACCAGGAAGAAGAACACATAGTACAGCACGATCGCCAGCGCGATCAGGCCGACGGTGCGCAGGTAGCGCCCCTGCTGCGCGAAGATCGCCGGATGCTGCTGTTTCAACTGGCGCAGCGTTTCCGCCGATGCCGGAGTGCCCGCTATCATTTTGCCCCCTCCACCACACGCTTGCGCAGCTCGCCCGACACGTAGTCGAGCACGGAAACCACCACGATGATCAGCAGCAGCGTCATGCTGACCTGATCGTAACGGTCGAGTTTAATGTTGGTCATCAGCTCCTGGCCGATGCCGCCCGCCCCCACCAGCCCCAAAATGGTCGACTGACGAAAGTTGATCTCCAGCCGCATGAAGCTGTAGGAGAGAAACACCGGCTTCACCTGCGGCCACAGGCCAAAGCGCATGCGCTGCAGCGGCGTGGCGCCGCAGGCCGCCAGCCCGCGCACCGGCTTGTTGGAGGCGGTTTCGATCGATTCGTAGAACAGCTTGGTCAGGCTGCCGATGGTGTGCAGCGCCAGCGCCAGGAAGCCGGGAATGGCGCCGATGCCGAACGCCATCACGAACATCACCGCCCACGCCAGCTCCGGCATGGTGCGCAAGAACGCCACCAGCGTGCGGATTGCCAGCCGCACCGAGGCCGGGGTATAGGTATTGCCGGCCGCCAGAAACGCCAGCACGGTCGCCACCAGCACCGAAAAAATGGTCGCCGCCAGCGCCAGCTGCAGGGTCTCCCAGATCAGCGGCAGCTGGATGTTCAGGCGGTAACCCCAATAGGCCAGCGAACCTTCGGTGCGCCCATCGGCGAACAGCAGGTGCCAGTGCAGCGTCGGCACGGTTTCGGCCAGGTAGTCGAAGAAGTGCGGAATAGACACCCAGACGGTGTGCAGGTTGAACTCGGCGAGGTTGCCGGCGCCCAGGTACAGCACCACCAGCCCGAGCGACCACAGCAGCGCTTCGCGTTTTTGCTTGCTGCGGATCCGTTGGTAATAGTGTGCGAAATCGGTATTCAAAGCAGGTCTTCCATCTTGATGGAACAAGGGGTTCAGCACGCTGAACCCCTTCATTCGGACGGCCGAGGCAGCCGGGAATTAACGGTCGCCTTTGGTCAGCTCGCGCTTCATATCGATGATGGTCTGGTATTCCGCCAGGGTGGTGTCGCCGATGTGCTGTTTGCCGCCCATCGCTTTGATAAAGCACTGGTGATCGTCTTTATCCAGCTTCTTGATGGCGGTGACCACTTTGGCTTTGAAGTCGGCCGGCAGCGAGTTGCTCACCAGGATCGGGCCGTTCGGGATCAGCGGCGACTGCCAGATGATGCGGATCTGTTTCATCAGGTCCGGGTGATCCATGCGGATCATGCGGGTGAACGCGCCGCTGGTGTAGCCGGTGTTGTAGTCGCCGATCATCGACGCCCAGGTCACCGCGCCTTCGAACTGGCCGTTCAGCACGCCAAGGATATCCTGCTCGTGGCCGCCGGAGAAGGTGACGCTGGAGAAGGTGTTGTT
The DNA here is from genome assembly GCF_052168755.1 of Serratia sp. CY43202. Classification (NCBI taxonomy): domain Bacteria; kingdom Pseudomonadati; phylum Pseudomonadota; class Gammaproteobacteria; order Enterobacterales; family Yersiniaceae; genus Serratia; species Serratia sp. CY43202. The sequence continues at coordinate 183,216 of NZ_JBJNMB010000007.1, read as the reverse complement.
GTATTTGTTGTCGACCGTGCCGCCGAACAGCTTTTTAAACGCCTGATTCGGGATCAGGAAGCCGGAGGTGGAATCCGGATCGGCGAAGCCGATGGCCTTGCCCTTCAGATCTTCCAGTTTCTGGTACGGGCTGCCGGCCTTCACCACCACCACCGAGTGGTAGCCGCGCGACTGGTCGACGTCGTCGACCGCGATGCCGACGATGTCCACCGCTTTCGGATCCTTGATGTAGACCGAAGCGAACGATGACGGCGACATGCTCAGCACCAGGTCAATCTTGCCGCCCAGCAGGCCCTGGATCACGCCGGAATAGTCGGACGAGTTGCGCAGCTTGGTATCGACATTCAGTTCCTTGTCCAGGAACTGCTTCACGCACTGGTTATCGCCGATCTGCTGGGTGGCGTTCTGGCCGCCGAGAATGCCCAGGTTCAGCTCTTTCGGCGCATCCGCTGCGGCAGCATTAAATACCATCATCGCGCCGGCCATCAGGGTGGTCAGACTCAATACTTTTTTCATTAGGTGTGCCTTGTGTGTAAAGGTAAAGGGTAAAGGTCAAAAGTGCTTCAATGGATCTGATTGGCTTCTTCGCCATACAGCTGGTGCAGGATCCTTTCGTTCAGTTGCGAAGGATGCCCGTCAAACACGATCTTCCCGTGGGCGATGCCGATCACCCGCGAGCAATACTCTTTCACCAGTTCGACCGAGTGCAGGTTCACCATCACCGCGATGCCGTCTTCGCTGATTTTCTGCAGCGCGTCCATGATGCGGCGGGTGTTTTTCGGATCGAGCGACGCGACCGGCTCATCGGCCAGCAGGATTTGCGGGTTTTGCATCAGCGCGCGGCAGATGGCGACGCGCTGCATCTGGCCGCCGGAGAGGTGCTCGGCGCGCTGCAGCGCGTGCGGCAGCATGTTGAGCCACTGCAACAGCTCGATGGCGCGAGCGCGGTCGGCGTCATCGAACAGTTTGAAGAAGGATTTCAGGGTGGAGGTGTGGCTCAGGCGCCCCAGCAGCACGTTGGTCATCACGTCCAGCCGCGGCACCAGGCAGAAGTCCTGGAAGATCATGCCGCAGCGCGCGCGCCATTGGCGCATCTGGCGGCCGGCAAGCTGGGCGATATCCTGCGCCACGCCATCGTCTTCGAAGTGCAGCATCTCGCCGCAGCTGGAAGGAATGGTGCCGTTGAGGGTATGCAGCAGCGTGGACTTGCCCGCGCCGGAGCGGCCGATCACCGCCACGAATTCGCCGGCGTGCAGATCGAAATTGATATCATCCAGCACGCGCTGCTGCGCTTTGTAGGCCTTGCCGAGTCCCTTTACCGATAATACTTTGCGGGATGCGGCGGCGTGCTGCCCTGGAAAGTCCTGCTGTGCCAATTTTAACAGTGCCTGAGCCATATGATTTCTCTGGTTTCAGTGGCTAATCATTATGGGCACCTATTAACGGATAAGTTTATGACAGTGGGATGATCGTTTTATGGCCGGGGCGTGACGCGTGCCGCCCCGGCGTGCGCATCATTCCAGGCTAAAGAAGTCCAGCCCCAGCGCCGTCTTGACCTGCTGCAGCGTCTGCTGGCTGACCTGATGCGCGCGGCGGGTGCCGTGCTGCAGGATGCGCGTCAGCTCGCCTTTATCGGCAATGAATTCGGCGCGGCGGGTGCGGATCGGCTCGAGCAGGCTCTGCAGGCAATCCTCCAGCAGCCGTTTGATTTTCACGTCCCCCAACCCGCCGCGCCGATAGTGCGCCTTCAGCTCCGCCACCAGTGCGGCGTCTTCGCAGAAGGCGTCCAGATAGGTGAACACCATGTTGCCCTCCACCCGGCCGGGATCGCTGACGTTGAGATGGCCAGGATCGGTGAACATGCTCATCACCGCCTTGTGAACCTCGTCGGCGCCGGCGCCAAGCGGGATGGCGTTGCCGCGCGATTTCGACATCTTGCCCTGCCCGTCCAGCCCCGGCAGACGCCCGACGTTGCTCAACAGCGGCTGACACTCCGTTAATATCGGTTGGCCAACGATGTGGTTGAAGCGCCGCACGATCTCGTTGGTTTGCTCCAGCATCGGCAGCTGATCCTCGCCGACCGGCACGTGGGTGGCGCCGAAGGCGGTGATGTCCGCCGCCTGGCTGACCGGATAGATCAGAAAACCGGCCGGCAGGCTGCGGGCGAAATCCTTCTCGGCGATTTCGTTTTTCACCGTCGGGTTGCGTTCCAGCCGCGCCACGCTGACCAGATTGAGGTAGTACATCGTCAGCTCGGCCAACGCCGGCAGCGCCGACTGCAGGCAGATCGTGGTCTTGTGCGGATCGATGCCGACCGCCAGATAGTCGGCCACGACGTTGAGCACGTTGGCGCTGATTTTTTGCGGGTTGTTGCCGTTGTCGGTCAGGCCCTGCAGATCCGCCACCATCACCGTTTGGTTATGCTGGTGCTGCAGTTCGACGCGTTGGCGCAGCGAGCCGACAAAGTGACCTAAATGCAGTGGGCCGGTAGCGCGATCGCCGGTAAGAATGGTGTAGCTCATGACAGTGCTCCTGAAGGTCTGTAGACCGCCGGATCAACGCCACAAAAGATAATGCCGCCAAACCGGCGGCATTAAAAAGAGATGTGAATACTCGTGCCGCCTCAGAAGAGGCGCCACCATGACTGATTGTGGGTGGAGTGCATCGATATATTCATGCCATCAAGGTATACCCGCAGCGGCAATGCGTCAATAGCCCGCCGCCGGCGCGTAAGAAGGCGTTACACTCCGGCATTTGCGTTCCTGGCCCGGCGCGCTAGGGTAAAACCTTCAACCTGAAAAAGGAGCGCATGATGAAGATCGGATTTGCCGGACTGGGTGGGATGGGCAGCGCCATGGCAACTAACCTGGTGCAGGCGGGCTTCGCGTTGACGGTATGGAACCGCTCGCCGCAGGCGGCGCAGCCGCTGGTAAACGCCGGCGCGCGGCAGGCCGAACGGCCAGAACAGTTGGCCGATGCCGACGTGCTGATCACCATGCTGGCCGACGATGCCGCCACGCAACAGGTGGTGGTGGACAGCGGATTGCTGCAGCGGATGAAACCGGGCGCGCTGCATATCAATATGGCGACCATCTCGGTCGAGCTAGCCAAACGCCTGACGACGCTGCATGCGGAACACGGCATCGGCTATCTCGCCGCACCGGTGCTGGGGCGGATCGACGTGGCCGCCGCCGGCAAGCTGAATATTCTGGCAGCCGGCGATAGCGAACGGCTGAAGCAAGCGCAACCGCTGTTCGATGCCCTCGGCCAGAAAACCTGGCACTTCGGCGCCGACCCGGCGCAGGCCAACGTGGTCAAAATCGCCACCAACTTTACGCTGGCCAGCGCCATTGAAGCGATGGCGGAAGGCAGCGCGCTGGTGCGCAACTACGGCGTTTCCGGCGCCGACTACCTGCAGATGCTGAGCAGCACCGTCTTCGCCGCCCCGGCTTACCAGGGCTATGGTGCGCTGATCGCCGCCGAGAAGTATTCACCCGCCGGATTCCGGCTGGCGCTGGGGCTGAAGGACGTCGGGCTGGCGCTGGCCGCCGGCGCCGACAGCCATACGCCGATGCCGTTCGCCGGAGTGCTGAAGGACAACTTCCTCGACGCGATGGCGCAAGGGGATGCGGATCTGGACTGGGCCGCGCTGGCCAAGGTGGCGGCGCGGCGGGCGGGCCTGAAATAACGAACGGGGGCGCTGGCCCCCGTTTTCCGTTCTCAGAACACGATGTCCGCTGCGGGCACGGCGCGGATCGGCACGCCGAAGCTGTCGATATTCGACAGCGTCTCGTTATGGTGGGTACGGATCAGCAGGCCGTCGGCATAGGATTTGTCGTGGCAGGTGTGGGCATCCGCCGCCAGCGTCACCGGATAGCCGTGCGCCGCGGCGCTGCGCACCGTGGTATCGATGCAAAACGGCGTGGAGTAACCGCAAACCACCAACTGCGATACGCCGTTGGCGATCAGCAACGCGCCAAGCGAAGTGCGCAGGAACGAGTCCGGCGTGGTTTTATCCACCCGATGGTCGCCTGGCGCCACCTTCAGCGCCGCAAGCACTTGCCAGGCGGCGCTGCCGTGCGGCAGTTCGTCGTCCGGCGTATGGTGCTGAATGACGACAACCGGCACGCCCGCCCGGCGGGCGCGCTCGCTCAGTTGGTTGATGCGCGCAACGGTGCCCGCGGCATCCGCCGGCGGCGGCGTAAACAATCCTTCCTGCACATCGATAATCAACAGCGCGGTGGTCATGGCGGCTCCCGAAGATTAAGCCGCGTCAGCACACCGGCTGGCGCGGGCGGAAAATATGATCGACGCCCTGCTCACGCAACCGGTTCACCAGATCGTGCCCGCCGTTCGGCGTGGCGTGCGCCAGCTGGCGCTCGGCGGTAAACACCGGGCTGGCCCAAAACAGGTTCACCGGATCGCCGTACTGCTGCGGCAGAGTCAAGTGCGCGCTATGCGGGTAGAAGGACGACGATAAAATATAGCCCTCGTAGCCCAGCGGCGCCACGTCCGACTCCAGCGTATGCCCTTCGCCGATCCAGGTCAGCCGCGCCCAAGGCGCGTGCGCGAAACCGGCCAGCGCGCTGGCCATCTGCACCGCGTTGTCTTCGGTCATGTATTGGCTGTCGATGGCGATCGCCATCTCCATGCGGCGATAGCGCGAAGCCTCATCGTTGAACAGGATCTCCACCCACGGCATCGGCCGAATGCTGACGCCCATGGTGAGGAAGTAATAGATGCCGTCGCGCTCGTGCTGAGTGATGGCCATCGGCGGCCACTTGCCCTGATCGATGGCGTAGTATTTTACCGAAGGGCCGAAATGCGGCTCATAGCGCGCCTGAAAATCGCGCTGCATCTTCGGCCACGGATTGCCCTCTTCACGCTGCCAGCTGCGCCAAAACTGGCGGGTGCTTTCCGCCTGCGCATATTGCGTGTTGGTCGAGGCCGAACCGAGCGGATAGGCCAACGGGCTCTCCTTGATGCAGCTGGCCGAATAGCACACCGAATGGTCGATATACAGGCTCCATCCGGGGATCACCGCCAGCAGTTGGCCGTAATACCACAGGGCCGCGCCGTCGTCGCTTTCGCTCCACACCACCATCAGCCCTTCCGGGTTCAGCGGCGCTTCCCCTTCCAGGTTGCGGCAAAATTCCGCCGCCAGCATCGGCGGCTGCCCCTGCTCAAGCGCGGCGCGGTCTTCCTGCAGCGGCGCGGCGGCCAGATTGCGCAGCCAGCAGGCGCGCACCTGATAGCGATCGCTGTAGGCTTCGGCGGGATAGATGTAAAAATAGGCTGCCCGGTGATCTTGCTGAACCACCGCGACCAGCGTCTGGTTCTCATTGCTGACTTCAGCAAGTACGTATGACTCGTTCATATCACCTCAATAGGGTCAGGGCGCGGCAGAATCGGCTGCGCGCAAAAAATGGAATGTGGCTTTGCCCTCAAGTGTAAAACGCATTACTGGCCGGATCACCCGTAAAAGTCTCAAAAACGGCCGTAAACGAAGATAAACAAAGGTTAATTATAGCGGCTGCGGCTCATGACGGCTGAGTGATGCGCCGCACCGCGCGCTGATAGGAACCGTTGCGCATCGACGCGCCCAGCACTTTGCCGAGGCCTGCAGCCCCCGTTCGCACCAACCGCCGCCGCAACGCGCCCGGATGAAAGCCGAACTGCCGCTGCGCCCAATCGGGCAACAGATCGATGCCCGCCTGCATCACCACCCCGCCGAGCGGGCGCGCCAACGCGCTCGGCGCCGGCGCCTTCAGCAGAATGCGCGCCACCTCTTGGGTGCGTTCGTCACAGACCAGCTGCGGCCGCATCGCCTGCAGATAGTCGTCTACCTCCGCGCAGGACTGAGGGACAGCTGTCGCCCCCAGCGCGGCGGCCACGCGCGCCGCTTCGCGGTAGTATTGATCCTGCAAATCGCGGGAAAGATGCGGGTTGCGGTAGCGCAGGTGGCTGGCCAGAAAACGGCTGCTCTCCGCCACGTGCACCCAGGTCAGCAGCGCCGGATCGCTGGCGGCATAGGGCGCGCCGTCGCTGCCGACGCCGGTCACCCGCAGGTGGATGGCTTTGACTTTGGCGATCAGCCGCTCCGCCTCGGCGGTCGGGCCGAAGGTGGTAACCGACACGAACTGGCTGGTGCGGCGCAGGCGGCCAATCATATCGTCGCGGAAGTTGGAGTGATCCCATACGCCGGCCAGCGCCAACGGGTGCAGCATTTGCAACAGCAAGGCGCTGACGCCGCCGCACAGCATCGGGGTGAAATCACGGTGTACCTGCCAGATGACCGACTGCGGGCCGAACAGCCCCGGATCGCCGGGCGGATTCTCAAAATCGACGCCGCCGAGCGCCAACCCGGTCAGGCTGAGCACCTGTTTTTCTATCGCTGCGCGTACCGCTTCCATCCTGCCGCCCTCTTGCTCATTCAGCGGCCAGTGTATCACGCGGCGAGCGCCTCATTGCGCCCTGCGGCGGTTGAAAGCATTAACTTACTGAATTACAGTTGTTATACCGCTTGCAACCAGGCGGGCCTATTCGATCCACTGCAGAGGCGCTTTGCAGGGCGTTAACCCACGTTAATTCGGCACTAACCCCACAAAACCTCTATCTAGTTTCTTTTCCTTCAACTTAGATAGCAGAGAGTTCGATGATTACCATCAGAGCACGCGCGGCGGAAGACAACGCGCAATTGGCAGATATCTGGCTGCGTTCGGTGCGCGCCACTCACCACTTTTTAACCGAAGACAACATCGCACAGCTGTTCCCGCTGGTGCTGAACGATTACCTGCCGGCGGTCAACGTTTGGGTGGCCGAAGAGCGGCCGGGGCATCCCTGCGGCTTTATCGGTCTGAACGGCAACAAGGTGGAGATGCTGTTTATCGACGCCGATCAGCGCGGCAAAGGGGTGGGCAAAGCGCTGCTGACCCACGCGGAAACGCTGCACGATGAGCTGCAGCTGGACGTGAACGAGCAAAATCCGCAGGCCAGCGGCTTCTACCGTCACTACGGTTTTGTCATCACCGGCCGCTCGCCGCTCGACGGCCAGGGCAACCCGTTCCCGCTGCTGCACATGAAGCTGGAAAAACGCTAGCCCTCCACCGGCCGCCCAGCGGCCGGTTTTCTCCCCCCATGGCGCCCGCCGTTTAATATATCAAATCAGAATAAGTAATAGATTTTACATTCTTCCTGTCACTATCAACCCTCGGTAGGATTGCCCGGTATTCACCCGCAACAGAGGTTCCGTCCGCCACTTCCCGCCGGGTTGTGCCCCGCTGAAAAGCCGAACGATCCCTGTCCGGCGCAACGCGCTCCGGACGGAATGCTGTGATGTATCGATAAGGATCCGCTTCGTTATGATCGTTCTTTCGAACGTTTGCAAAACTTTTGACAGCGCACAGGGCCGCGTAGTGGCGGTAGACGACGTCAGTCTGGCGGTGGACGCCGGGCAAATTTACGGCATCATCGGCTACAGCGGCGCGGGCAAAAGCACGCTGATCCGCCTGCTCAACGGCCTGGAAACGCCCACCAGCGGCCGCATTGACGTGGGCGGTTTCGATATTGCCCGCGCCAAAGGCAGCCATCTGCGCCAGGCACGCCTGAAAATCAGCATGGTGTTCCAGCACTTCAACCTGCTGTGGTCGCGCACCGTCAGCCAGAATATCGCTTTTTCCATGCAGATCGCCGGCGTGCCCAAGGCGCAGATTGCGCCGCGCGTGGCGGAACTGATCGCGCTGGTCGGCCTGCAGGGGCGCGAAAACGCCTATCCGTCGCAGCTCAGCGGCGGCCAGAAACAGCGCGTCGGCATCGCCCGCGCGCTGGCCAATAACCCGAGCGTGCTGCTGTGCGACGAAGCCACCTCGGCGCTCGATCCGCAAACCACCGACGCCATTCTCGACCTGCTGCTGGACATCAATCGCCAGCTGAAATTGACCATCGTGCTGATCACCCACGAGATGCACGTGGTGCGCAAAATCTGCCACCGCGTGGCGGTAATGGAAAACGGCCGCATCGTCGAAGAAGGCCCGGTGCTTGACGTGTTCACCCGGCCACAACAGCCGATCACCCGGCAATTCGTCAAACAGGTGTCGCAGTATGCGGACACGGAAGAGAGCTTCAATCCACTGCTCACCGCTCATCTGCCGGGGGCGATTTTCAAGCTGACCTTCGTGGGCGTGCAAACCCATCAGGCGGTGATCTCCGAAGTGATCCGGCGCTACGCCCTGACCGTCAACATTCTGCACGGCAAGATCAGCCACACCCTCAACGGTTCGTTCGGCGAACTGTACATTCACGCCGAAGGCAACGAACAACAAGTCGCCGACATGCTCAGCCTGCTGCACGAAAGAGATATCGCCGTCGAGGTTATCCAACATGATTGAATCCCTGTTCCCCCACCTGCGCCTGGACCAACTGTGGGACGCCACCTGGGAAACACTGTACATGACCGGCATCGCCGGTTTGGCCACGCTGGTGCTGGGCATCGTGCTCGGCGTGCTGCTGTTTTTAACCTCGAAGGGCCAGTTGCTGCAGAACCGGGCGGTCTACTCGCTGATCTCCGTACTGGTCAACGTCTTCCGCTCCATTCCGTTCATCATTCTGATCGTGCTGCTGATCCCGTTCACCAAGTCGCTGATCGGCACCATTCTCGGTGCGGACGCCGCCCTGCCGGCGCTGATCGTCGGCGCCGCGCCGTTCTACGCCCGGTTGGTGGAGATCGCGCTGCGCGAGGTCGACAAAGGGGTAATCGAAGCGGCGCGCTCGATGGGCGCCAAAAACCGCACCCTGATTTTCCGCGTCTTGCTGCCGGAGAGCTCGCCGGCGCTGGTTTCCGGCATCACCGTTACCCTGATCGCGCTGGTGAGCTACACCGCGATGGCCGGGGTGATCGGCGCCGGCGGCCTGGGCAACCTAGCCTATCTGGAAGGCTTCCAACGCAACCACAGTGACGTGACGCTGGTGGCGACGCTGACGATCCTGCTGATCGTTTTCGTCATTCAGTTCATTGGCGACACCCTGACAAGAACGCTCGATAAACGTTAATTAACCAAGGAAAACGATGATGAAAAAGCACTTACTGATGTTGGCTTTCGCCTCTGTCGCCACCCTCGCCTCTTACGGCGCCGCCGCGGCGACCAAGCTGGTGGTCGGCGCCTCCAACGTGCCGCACGCCGAGATCCTCGAACAGGCCAAACCGATACTGGCGAAGGAAGGCATCGATCTGCAGATCAAGCGCTTCCAGGATTACATTCTGCCGAACACCGCCTTGGCCAGCCACGACATCGACGCCAACTACTTCCAGCACGTGCCTTACCTGAACTCGGTGCTGAAAGACCACGCCGACGACAAGAGCTACGACTTCGTCAGCGCCGGCGCGATCCATATTGAGCCTATCGGCATCTACTCGAAGAAGTACAAGAGCCTGAAAGATCTGCCGGAAAACGGCAAAATCATCATGCGCGACGCGGTGGCGGAAGAAGGCCGCATCCTGTCAATTTTTGAGCAGCAAGGCGTGATCAAGCTGAAGCCAGGGGTGAGCAAGGTGGACGCGCGCATCACCGACGTGGTGGAAAACCCGAAACACCTGAAGTTCCAGGCGAACGTTGAAGGCGCGCTGCTGCCGCAGATGTACAACAACAACGAAGGTGACGCGGTGGTGATCAACGCCAACTACGCCATCGACGCCGGGCTGAATCCGACCAAGGATCCGATCGCGGTCGAAAGCGGCGAAAACAACCCGTACGCCAACATCATCACCGTGCACAAAGCCGACGTGAACAAGCCGGAGATCGTGGCGCTGGTGAAGGTGCTGCACTCCAAGCCGATTCAGGACTTTATCCGCGAGAAATACCAGGGCGCGGTGATCCCGGTCAATCAGTAGTAGGTTATACGGCCCGGTGAAAACCGGGCCTGTTGTTACACCTTATTGCCAATCTGGCTGAGCCGCGGCCACACCAGCATCAGCGCCTCCAGCAACCGCAACAGCTCGCTCCGGCTTGCCCCTTCTCGCGCCTGCACCGACATGCCTTCAATGGTGCAAATGACGTATTTCGCCAGCAGCGCGGTATCGGTTTTCGCCAACAATTCGCCCTGCTGCACCTTGCGATCGAAGCAGACTTTCAGCGCCGCTTCCTGGGCATGATGTTTTTTGCGCAGCATCTGGGCGACGTCGTCGGAAGCAGACGACAGTGCCGCGGAGGCGCACACCATAAAACAGCCTGACGGCGTATCGGGGTCGGTAAACACTTCGACGGAAGAGCGCACGTAGGCCTCGACGATCTCGGCCACCGGCACATCCTGTTCCAACAGCTGGTTGGTGCAGGTGGTGTATTTTTGCAGATAGCGTTCCACCGCCGCGCGGAACATCCCTTCCTTGTTGCCGAATTCCGCATACAGCGTCGGCGCCTTGGCGCCGGTCACTTCCACCAGATCGGCCAGCGAGGTGGCTTCATAACCGTGCCGCCAGAACAGATCGAGCGCGCTTTCCAGCGCCCGGTCGCGATCAAATTGTTTTGGTCTGCCACGGCTTTTCTTGCCGCAGACCGCTTCATTGATGCTCATCGTTCCTCTCCTATCCCGCTCCACGGCAGGCTTAGCACAAATAACTTAACGATCATTATAAAAAAATATTGCGCGCTCGTCGAGAACCGATTAGCATTTAGTTATCGATCGTTAAGATAATTTAACGAAGCAGATTAAAACCCTCTATTGACCGTTATCGGAAAGGAATTAACATCATGAAAAACTTAAAATTAACCTTAGCAGCTCTCACTCTGGCCAGCGTTTCCTTCGGCAGCTTCGCCGCCGATTTAGTCCAGAACCAACCGGCAGACCAGCAGAAAGTGGGCGTTATCACCGTCAGCGGCGCATCCGATCTGACCTCGCTGGAAAACAGCCTGGCCGCCAAAGCCGATCAGGCCGGTGCAAAATCCTTCCGCATCATCGGCGCCGGCGGTAACAACCAGCTGCATGGTACCGCAGAAATCTATCAATAACAAAGCATTAAGCCAACTGATTGCCTGTCCTTTTGCTCACAACGCCAGGGCGTAAAAAAATTAATTAACGAGCATTAAAAAAATACTTGCAATCCGTCAAACCGGCATCTAACATTAAATTATCGATCGTTAATCAATTTAACGACCTTACAAAACAAACATCGTAAAGAACAAAGATAGGAAATAAGACCATGAAAAACCTGAAAATGACCATCGCAGCCATCGCACTGGCTTCCGTCTCCTTCGGCAGCTTCGCCGCCGACCTGGTGAACGCCCAACCTGCCAATCTGCAAAAAGCCGGCGTCGTCACCGTCAGCGGTGCGTCCGATCTGAGCAGCCTGGAAAACAAACTGGCGGCCAAAGCCGACGCGGCGGGCGCCAAATCCTTCCAGATCATCGCCACCACCGGTGACAACAAACTGCACGGCACCGCGATCATCTACAATTAATGGCCAGATAGGCAATCGTGCAAAAGGGCGGCTCAGGCCGCCTTTTGTTTGTTTTGACGCCAACGTTCTGTTGTAAGCTGTAGCCACCTTTTCTTGCTGAGCCGAGCAACGCCATGACTCCCCTGCTGTTTCACAAATATCACGGCCTGGGCAACGACTACCTGGTCTGCCACCGTTCGGTCGCCGATCGTCTGAGCCAGGAACAGATCCGCCTGTTGTGCCACCCGCATTACGGCATTGGTTCCGACGGCCTGCTGATCGACAGCGGTGACGCCGTCAATCCCACCCTGCGCATCATCAACCCGGACGGCTCCGAAGCGGAGAAAAGCGGCAACGGCCTGCGTATCTACGCGCGCTATCTGTTTGACAGCGAGCGCGTAGTGCATCAGCCGTTTCTGGTGCACACCGCCGGCGGCGACGTGCGTTGCCAGGTGGCGGAAGACGCGCATCAGATAGCCGTGGAGATGGGGCGCGCCAATTTCAGCCCGGCGGCGCTGCCGGCCTTGATCGATCTGCCGGAGGCGCTGAACTATCCGCTGCCCCTGAAGGAGGAGACGTTAAGCGTTTCGCTGGTGTCGATGGGCAACCCGCACTGCGTGGTGCCGGTGGAAAAACTGGATCTGGCGCAGGTGCATCGGCTCGGACCGCAGATTGAGCGCCATCCGCTGTTCCCGAAACGCACCAATGTACAACTGGTGGAAGTGGTCGATCGCCAGACGCTGCGCATCGGCATCTGGGAGCGCGGCGCCGGCTTTACCCTTGCCTCCGGCAGCAGCAGCTGCGCCGCCGCCAGCGTGATGCGCAAGTTGGGACGAGTCGGCGATCGGGTTAGCGTGCGGATGCCGGGCGGCGAACTGCAGATCGCCTTCAGCGGCGATTTTCAGGTCAGCATGCGCGGGCCGGTGCATAAAATCGCCACCCTGACGCTGGACGAAGACTGCTTTGCCGGCGGCGCGGGGCTGTTTACGGGATCCACCCCAGCAGCCTGAACCACAGATAGTCCAACGGCACCAGCAGTGCGAAGCTGAGCGCAGCCAACAGCAGGCACAGCTTCAACCCTTCACGCGCCGGCACTTTGCCCATCCCCATCGCCACCACGATCGGCGAAGCCTGATACGGCAACAGCGGCGTGGCGTAACCGATCACCTGGGTCATCAGCACCGTCAGCAGCGGCAGGCCGCTGCCCGCGGACAACGCCTGCGCCAGCGGAGTAAACAGCGCCGGCACGCCGTTGGCGGTCACCACGAAATTCAGCAACGCGGTGATCCCCACCAGCGAACCGAACGCAGCGAACGGTTTGCCATGCAGATCCGGCATCATCGCCAGCAGCGCGCCGCCCAGCCGATCGCCGAGACCCGAGTGGCTGACCAATGCGGTCAGCCCCAGGATCCCCGCCACGTAAATGCAGGTGCGCACGTTAACGCCGGCGGCGAACTGTTCGCCGTTGAGAAAACCGATGCGCGGCAGCAGGCAGACGCAGGCCGCTGCCAACCCTATCCAGGCCGGGGCGATGCCGTGCCAGCTGTCGGTCATCCACAGCAACACCGTCATGCCCAACAGCGCGATCAGTCGCCACTCGGCGGCACTGAGCGGCGTTTGCCCCGCCTCGGCCACCACCGGTTGCGGCCGCGCCCGGAACAGGCCGCAGATGCACAACGTCAACAATGCGCCTTTGGCCACCCCGAGCACCGGGGCATGCAACAGCAGATAAGAGAGATAGGCGAAGTGGCTGCCGTAGGCGCTTTCCGCCGCGCCGCTCATCACCAGGTTGGGCACGTTGGCCGGCAAAATGCTGGCGGAGAGCTGGAAGGTGCCGAACCCCACCGCCAGCGCCAAACCGATGCGGCCGCGCGAGCCTTCCGCCAGACCTGCGCGATCGGCCAACGCCATGACGATCGGCATCAGCAGCGTAATCCGCCCCATGTTCGAGGGCATGACAAACGCCAACGCGTAGCTTATCGCCACCACGCCGCCCACCAGGCGCGGCCAGGAACCGGCCAGATGCGGCAAGAGGCGGTTGGCCAGGCGATCCGCCAAGCCGGTGCTGCGGATGGCGCTGCCCAACACGAAACCGCTGAGCACCAGCCAGAATGCGGAGGACGCGAAACCGGAAAAGGTCACCGCAGCGGGCGCCAGCTGCAATACCATCACCGCCGCAAAGAACAGCAGCGCGACCAAATACTCCGGCAAGCGGGCGCTGGCCCATAGCGCGATGACCACCAGCGTGACCAGCGCGGACAGCGCCATGGGATCCCCCAACATAGTTTCCTCCCTGATAAAACGTTGTGATTGTTATCAAACGGTTAACAGGGTGACACAAGGCGCGGGCGTTAACCTTGAAACCGCTCACATATCGTCGTTCTGCAGATTTTTCAGCATGCACACATTACAGCCATGGTGGCCGGTATTGCCGCGCCGTTCCGTCAACAGCGTGAAACCCAGCGCGTAATACAGCCCAATCGCCTCTTTCAACTGTTCGGTGGTTTCCAGATAGCAATAGCGATACCCTGCCTCCCGCGCCGCCTTCAGCGCCTGCACCACCATATAGCGTGCCATGCCCAACCCACGCACACCGGGTTTGAAGAACAGTTTTTGCAGTTCGCAATAGCCGGGCTCTTCGCCGGCCAGCGGCGCCATGCCGACGCCCCCCACCACCTGCCCGTCCCGCTCCAGCACCCAGTAGCGGCCGCCGTTGTCGTGATACAGGCCGGTCAGCCGATCGAGATCCGGATCGTGCAGGCTGACCCCTTCCATCTTGTCCATGCCGTACTCGCGAAACACGTCGCGAATGATCGCCGCCATCGCCGCATCGTCGCGCGCGGCGATCGGCCGCACCCGCAGGTTGGCGTCGCGCTGCTTGCGCGCGCTGCGCAGCGCCGCGGTCATCTTTTTCATCGCCGCAGTGGTGCTCGCCAGCTCATCGTCGTCCAACTGCGCCAGCGCCGCCTGCATAAAACCGTCGGCGTCGCTCTCGATGCCGGCCAGCGCCTTGCCGCCCTTTTTACTCAGCCGATGCAGGTTGTGCCGCTTGTCATCCGGATGATCCACCGTTTCTATCACGCCGGCGGCCACCAGGCTGCGCAGCGCCCGGCTGGCGCTGGCCTTGTCGATGCAAAGCCGGGCCGCCAGCTCGGTGACGCCCAGCGGCTGCTCGCTGACTTCGATCATCAGATGGATCTGCAGCGGCGAAAAGCGCGAGCCGTTGCTCTGCTTGTTCAACATGCCGAATTCTCTGACCAAACTGCGCGCCAATGCTCTGAAATCCCTGATGTTCACGGCGTTATGCTCCCCTGTCCTTCCACCTTCACGCTGCGTTGGATGGATTATTGGTTGATAGTGTTACCTAATTTAGAACATAACGATAACGCATAAACAATTGCGAATGAATAACCAACGGGGCATCTGAATATGTCAAAACATTTCATTAACCAGAATTTAAAACCATTTAATTGATTATTTTAAAAACTTAAATACAAATTAATATTTAAAATTAAAATAAAAAACCAATGAAAATGAGAGTAAAAACATCAAAATTTGACATAACAAAAAATAAAGCAAATATCTATTTGAAAAATAGTTAATAAAAACTAAAACGTGAAAACTTGATAGCAGCAACTTAATCGCTATCCCGTCAATATCGGTTACATATTTACGCCTGCCTTCGCGCGCCCCCCTACGCCATTGTCCCTTTTGCCAAAAGTAGCCCATGCTTTAACTGCTCCTTTCCTTCTGGCTAACCGGGACGCTGGCTCATGACGAAAAAAACCACCCTGTTGCAATTCTTCCACTGGTACTACCCCGACGGCGGCAAACTGTGGCAGGAGGCCGCCGAGCGCGCCCCGCACCTTGCCGAACTGGGCATCACCGATCTGTGGCTGCCCCCCGCCTGCAAGGGCGCTTCCGGCGGCTACTCCGTCGGCTACGACACCTACGATCTGTTCGATCTGGGCGAATTTGACCAGAAAGGCAGCGTGGCCACCAAATACGGCGACAAGGCGGCGCTGGAACATGCCGCCACTACGCTGCGCGAACACGGCGTGGGGGTGATCTACGACGTGGTGTTCAACCACAAGCTCGGCGCGGACGAAAAAGAACGGGTACACGTGTTCAAGGTGGACGCCAACAACCGCAACGACATCAACGACCAGGGCTTCGACGCGCTGGCCTACACCCGCTTCACCTTTCCCGGCCGCCAGGGCGTGCATTCCGAGTTTATCTGGGATTACAAATGCTTCAGCGGCGTCGATTACGTTGAGCAGCCGGACGACAAAGGGGTGTTTAAAATCGCCAACGACTACGGCGACGACGGCTGGAACGATCAGGTCGACGACGAGAAAGGCAACTATGACTATCTGATGGGCGCCGACGTGGAGTTCCGCAATACCGCCGTGACGGAGGAGCTCAAATACTGGGCGCGCTGGCTGCTGGACACGCTGCCGTGCGACGGCTTCCGCCTCGACGCCGCCAAACACATCCCCGCCTGGTTTTTCAAAGAGTGGGCGGATCACGTGCGCGACAGCGCGCAGCGCGACCTGTTTATCGTTGCCGAATACTGGTCGCACGATCTCGGCGCGCTGCAACAATACATCGAGTTGGTGGACGGCAAGGTGATGCTGTTCGACGTAGCGCTGCACCTGAAGTTTCATCAGGCGTCGAAACAGGGCGACGGCTTCGACATGGCACAGATCTTCACCGATACCCTGACCGCCGCCGATCCGGCCCACGCGGTGACGCTGGTCGCCAACCACGATACCCAGCCGCTGCAATCGCTGGAGGCGCCGGTGGAACCCTGGTTCAAACCGCTGGCCTACGCGCTGATCCTGCTGCGCGAACAGGGCGTGCCCTGCGTGTTTTACCCCGACCTGTATGGCGCCAGCTACCGCGACAAGGGGCGCGACGGCGGCGAGTACCAGATTGACATGCCGGCGATCCCGGAGCTGGAGAAGCTGATCGCCGCCCGCCAGCGCTTCGCCAACGGCCCGCAAACCGACTACTTCGATGACAGCCACTGCGTGGCCTTCAGCCGCGCCGGCACCGCCGAGGCCCCCGGCTGCGTGGTGGTGCTGACCAACGGCGGCGAGAGCGGCAAGACGGTCGCGCTGGGCGCCGATTTGGCGCACACCGCCTGGCGCGATTTCCTCGGTAACCGCCAGGAGGAAATCACCACCGACGACCAGGGCAGCGCCCATTTCCCGGTCAACGCCGGCAGCGTCAGCGTCTGGGTGCCGACAGGCAGCCTGTGAACGCCCGCCGCCGTGCAATGATGCCGCGGCGGCAAAACTAATGTTTGCCTTTCGGGTCTAACTTACGCTATCAACTGCGCAAGCCATTCACACCGGAGCCTAAATAGGGTACAAGGCTGCATGAAAATTCCAAAACGACTCCAGCCGCTGGTAGATGACGGGTTAATCGACGACGTCATCCGCCGGTTGAAAAGCGGCAAAGAAGCCGACGTGTTTATCGTGCGCTGCGGCGATGAGATCCGCTGCGCCAAAGTGTACAAAGAGGCCGAGAAGCGCAACTTCAAGCAGGCCGTTCACTATCAGGAAGGGCGCAAGGTGCGCAACAGCCGCGACGCGCGCGCCATGAGCAAAGGCTCCAAATTCGGCCGCCAGCAGCAGGAAGAAGCCTGGCAAAACACCGAAGTGGACGCGCTGTATCTGCTGGCCAAGGCCGGGGTGCGGGTGCCGCAGCCGGATATCTGCCTGGACGGCGTGCTGCTGATGGAGCTAATTACCGACGAAGAAGGTCTGGTGGCGCCGCGCCTGAGCGATGTCATCCTGACGCCGGAACAGGCGCGGGCCGATCACGCCCTGATGATGAACTACGCGGTGCGCATGCTGTGCGCCGGGCTGGTGCACGGCGATCTGTCGGAATTCAATGTGCTGATGGATAAAGACGGGCCGGTGATCATCGATCTGCCGCAGGTGGTGGACGCCGCCGCCAACAACCACGCCAAAAGCATGTTCGAGCGCGATATCAACAATTTGGCGGAATATTATGGCCAATTCGCGCCGGAACTGCGCGACAGCCAATACGCCAAAGAGATTTGGGCGCTGTATCAGGAAGGCAATCTGACGCCGGACAGCGCCCTCAGCGGCCGGTTCAGCGAAATCCAGAAGCGCGCCGATGTCGGCTCGGTGCTGGAAGAGATCCAGGCCGCCAGCGAGGAACACCAGCGCCGCATCATGGCGCGCAACGCGGAAGAGTAACGCGCCGCGCTATTCGACGCGAAACACGTCCGGCCGCTGCGGCGTCGCGGCCTCGTGATAAATATCCCCCAGATAGCCGGCGATCTCCTCTTCGCGCAGATCGGCCGGCAGCACGATATCGTGGCTGGGGGCATACTTGCGCTCCGGCAGCGTCACGCGGAACAGCCGCCACTCATCCCCGATGCGCTTCACGCCCAGCAGACGGCCGAACACGTTAAAAATCATCATCCGCCATTCCCCCTCTCGTCGCTTTCAGGCTATAACACTGTGATGCCACCGCAGTGAAAAGGAAAGCGTATGAGTGAAAAAACGCCGCAGTTCTGGCGCGATCCGCAGTTGCCGTTCGTCGAAGCCCGCGCCATCGCGGATGGCCGCCAGGCGTGTTACAGCCTGCACAGCCACGAATTCTTTTCCATCGGTGCCATCACCGGCGGCGTCAGCACCTATGTCAACGGCGAGCGGCGCATGCAGGTTAGCGCCGGCGATCTGGTTGTCATCAACCCGCAGCAGGCGCATGCCTGTAATCCGATCGCCGACCGCCGTTGGTCATACATCATGTTCTATCTCGATCTCGCCTGGATCGGCGCGCTGCAGCAGGAGCTGCTCGGGGGCGAAGGCGAGCGTTTTGTTCCCTTCAGCCAGCCGCACAGCCGCGATCCGGTGCTGTTCCACGGCCTGAATCGGCTTTATGCGCTGCTGACGGATCCGCTGTGCAGCGCGCTGGAAAAACAGATCGCCATGGTGGAGTATTTCAGCGCCCTGCAGCTCGGGCTGGGCAGCGGCCGCCAGCCGGAGACACCGCCGCATGCCCGACTGGAAGCGGCGGCGGCGTTTATCGACGCGCACTGCACCCGGCCGCTGACGCTGGACGATATTTGCCGCGCCGCCGCGCTCTCGCCCTCTTACCTGATCCGCGCCTTCCGCCAGCGTTACGGCATGACGCCGCACGCTTATCTGGTCAATCGCCGCGTGCAGCACGGCCATCGGCTATTGAAAAGCGGCCTGCCGATCGCCGCGGCCGCCAGCGAAAGCGGCTTTGCCGATCAGGCGCACTTTCAACGCACCTTCAAACAGCTGCTGGCCGCCACGCCCGGCCAGTATCAAAAACCTTCCGCCAGCAGATAGCAGGCGCTGACCGCCAACAGCAGCGCCATCGCGCGGTTGAAACGCCGCACGTTGCGCGCCTGCCTGAGGAGGCCGCGCAGCATCGCGCCGACATAGGCCCAGCAGGCCACCGAGACATAGCAAATCACGAAGTAGAGCCCGGCGAATTGCCACAGCAGCCGGATGTCGCCGTCGCCGACAAAAGCGCCGAGGCTGGCCACCGACGCCAACCATGCCTTGGGATTCAGCCATTGCATCAGCGCGCCGTACCAACAGGAAGGCGCCTGCGCCGCGCCGTTGCCCAGCCTGCCGTCGTCAAACGCCAGCCGGTAGGCCATAAACAGCAGGAAGGCCACGCCGGCCCACTGAATCAAGCGGGTCAGCGCCGGCCACAGGATCAGCAGCTGGTGCATGCCCAATCCCAGCAGTAACAGCAACAGGGTAAACCCCAGCGTGGCGCCGAATACGTGACGCTGGGTCGCGCCAAAGCCGAATTGCGCCCCGGCGCTCAATGCGACGATGTTGACCGGGCCGGGGGTGATGGAGGCCGCCAGCGCAAACGCGGCCATGGAAATGTAGATATTCATGATGGGCACCTGAGAAAATATTCACAGGTGCCAGAGTGCCGGGCCGCGCCGACAACGTATTGAACAGAATTGCCCTGTTCAATTTAGCGCACGG
Source organism: Serratia sp. CY43202 (assembly GCF_052168755.1). Taxonomy (NCBI): domain Bacteria; kingdom Pseudomonadati; phylum Pseudomonadota; class Gammaproteobacteria; order Enterobacterales; family Yersiniaceae; genus Serratia; species Serratia sp. CY43202. Next base: position 163,770 of record NZ_JBJNMB010000007.1, on the reverse strand, counting down.
CGACGGCCCGGCGGCGCGGCAGCCCAAAGGTGTTGACCGCCATGCCGGTCAGCACCAGCAATGCGCCGCCGAACTGCGCCGGCGACAGCGCTTCGTCCAGCAGCAGCCAGGCGGCGAACAGCCCGACCAACGGTACCAGCAGCGTCAACGGCGCGACGCGCCAGGTTTCGTAGCGCCCCAGCAGGCTGCCCCACACAGAATAACCGAACAGCGTGGCGGCGAACGCCAGATAGGCAATCGCCAGCCAGGTGCCGACCTGCACATGGCTCAGGCTGGCGAGCACCACCTGCGGGCCGTCGAACAGCCAGCTGCAGACCAGGAACGGCACGACCGGGATCGGCGCGCTCCACACCACCAGCGACAAAATGTTGCGCTGCGGGAAACCGGCCAGGATCTTCTTGTTGGTCAGGTTGCCCAGCGCCCAGGAAAACGCCGCCGCCAGGGTCAGCAGCAGGCCCGCCAGGGGGACCGCGCCGCTGCCCGGCTTATGCAGGCTGGCCTGCGCCAGCACCAGCATGCCGCCGCTGGCGATAGCAATGCCGACGAAATGGTTGACGCGCAGCTTTTCGCCCATCAGGACGACACCCAACAGCAGGGTGAAGAACACCTGCGCCTGCAGCACCAGCGAGGCCAGCCCCGCCGGCATGCCCACCTTGATGGCGACGAACAAAAACGCGAACTGCGCGAAGCTCATGGTCATGCCGTACAGCAACAGCCATTTCCACGGGATCGTCGGGCGCGGAATAAAGAAGATCGCCGGCAACGCCACCAGCAAAAAGCGCATCCCAGCCAGCAGAAACGGGGGCATGCCCTGTAAACCGAACTTGATGACGACGAAATTCACACCCCAGATCACCACCACCAACAGCGCCAACAGCCGATCGCGCAATGTCATCCTCGCCCCGCTTATCCCATTGAAAATTCGCTTTACCTTGCAGATTACAACCAAACCGGGGACATGGACACCGGCAAACGCCGGCGCTTATTCCGGCATCAGACCGATAAAGGTGGTTTTCTTGCGCGGGCCGGTCATCAGCGCCTCCAGCTTCTCTACGCACTGCAGGTAGTGCGGGGTCTGCTTGTGCGCCGCCACCGCCTGCTCGTCGCGATAGGCTTCGTAGATGTAAAACCGCGTCGGAATATGCTCATCCTGCAGCACGTCGAAGCGCAGGTTGCCCGGCTCTTCGATCGCCCCCAGATGATTGGCGCGGAAAACGTCGATAAATTCGTCGATTTTGTCCTGTTTAACGTTGATCTCTACCAATGTGACGTGCATGACAGCTCCTTGTTTGAACGGCGCGCCGTAGCATGGCGCTTTCCAACCATAGGTTCATTCCCGTCGATTGCCCTGCCGCAACGGCAATTTTGCCGCCTGGCTCACAAATCGCACCGGCGATGCCCACCCCACCCCCGGCGAGGGAAGACGACGGCATCTATAGTTAACACTCCTCCCCCTGAGAGCATAGGCTATGGATAACTACTTGATGGCGCTGGATGCAGGAACAGGCAGCATTCGCGCCGTGATCTTCGATTTGGCGGGTAACCAGATCGCGCACGGCCAGGCGGAGTGGCAACACCTGGCGGTGCCGGGCGTACCCGGCTCAATGGAGTTTGACCTCACCCGCAACTGGCAGCTGGCCTGCCAGTGCATCCGCCAGGCAATGCAACGCGCTGGATTGAGCGCTCAGGCGATCCGCGCGGTGGCCTGCTGCTCGATGCGCGAAGGCATCGTTCTGTACGATCGCAACGGCGTGCCGATCTGGGCCTGTGCCAACGTCGATGCGCGCGCCAGCCATGAGGTCAGTGAACTGAAAGAGCTGCACAACCACGGCTTCGAACGCGAGGTGTATCAATACTCCGGCCAGACGCTGGCGCTGAGCGCCATGCCGCGCCTGCTATGGCTGGCGCACCACCGCCCGGACATCTATCGCCAGGCGGCGACGCTGACCATGATCAGCGACTGGCTGGCCAACATGCTGAGCGGCGAGCTGGCGGTCGATCCTTCCAACGCCGGCACCACCGGCATGCTGGATCTGAGCAGCCGTGACTGGCGGCCGGCGCTGCTCGATATGGCCGGGCTGCGCGCCGATATTCTGTCGCCGGTGAAAGAGACCGGCAGCGTGCTGGGGTGCGTCACCGAACAGGCGGCGCAGGAAAGCGGGCTGCTGCGCGGCACCCCGGTGGTGATGGGCGGCGGCGACGTGCAGCTCGGCAGCCTGGGGCTTGGCATCGTGCGCGCCGGGCAGACGGCGGTGCTCGGCGGCACCTTCTGGCAGCAAATCGTCAACCTGCCGGAGCCGGCCATCGATCCGGAGATGAACATCCGCATCAACCCTCACGTCATTCCCGGCATGGCGCAGGCAGAATCCATCAGCTTCTTTACCGGCCTGACCATGCGCTGGTTCCGCGACGCGTTCTGCGCCGAAGAGAAACTGCTGGCGGAGCGGCTGGGCGTCGATGCCTATAGCCTGCTGGAAGAGATGGCGGCCAGAGTGCCGCCGGGCGCCTACGGCGTGATGCCCATCTTTTCCGACGCCATGCATTTCAAAACCTGGTATCACGCGGCGCCGTCGTTCATCAACATGTCTATCGATCCGGAGCGCTGCAACAAACAGACGCTGTTCCGCGCGCTGGAGGAGAATGCCGCCATCGTCTCCGCCTGCAATCTGGAGCAGATCGCCGCCTTCTCCGGCGTGCAGGCGCGCTCGCTGGTGTTCGCCGGCGGCGGTGCCAAGGGCAAACTGTGGAGTCAGATCCTCAGCGACGTCACCGGGCTGACGGTGCGGGTACCGGTGGTGAAAGAGGCCACCGCGCTGGGCTGCGCGATCGCCGCCGGCGTCGGCGCCGGGTTATACGAGTCGCTGGCCGAAACCGGCGAGCGATTGGTGCGCTGGGAGCGCGAGCATCAGCCGGACATGACCCACCACGCGCTGTATCAGGAACAGAAAGAAACCTGGCGGCGGGTCTACGCCGATCAGCTGACGCTGGTGGACAACGGCCTGACCACCTCGCTGTGGAAAGCGCCGGGGCTATAAGCGCCACGCGGCATTCGGTCATAACCTTATGCCGTTTTATTCCTTTCTCTTAGGCGCGGCGCGAGCCGCGTTTTCACTCGCCGCCGCGATTGTTTCCCTTCAGAAACAGTGTAACCACCGCAGATGGATTTATCTGCGCCTTCGGCCTGCCGTAGATTGTGACTTTGATCACGCCGCGCCCCGAGCGCGGCCTGCGCATTCACCTGAGACGAGCGGCATTATGCTGAATAATAAAGATAACTCTGCATTATCCCCGTGGCCGGCGATCTTTTCGCTGACGGTCGCCTGTTTTGTCATGGTCACCACCGAGTTCTTGCCGATCGGCCTGCTGACCAACATCGCCCCTTCACTTGGCGTCAGCACCGGCACCGCCGGGCTGATGGTCACCATGCCCGGCATCGTGGCGGCGGTGGCCGCTCCCGCATTGAGCCTGATTTCCGGCCGTCTGGATCGGCGTTTACTGATGCTGGGGCTGTCGCTGCTGCTGATGGTGTCCAACCTGGTGGCGGCGCTGGCCGTCAACTTCCCGATGATGCTGCTGGGCCGCGTGCTGCTGGGCATCTGCGTCGGCGGTTTCTGGTCGTTCGCCGCCAACTACGGCCGCCATCTGGTGCCGGAAGCCAGCCAGGGCCGCGCCACCGCGCTGATCCTCAGCGGCATCTCGGTCGGCGCGGTGTGCGGCGTGCCGGCCGGGGCGCTGATCGGCGATCTGTTCGGCTGGCGCGCCGCCTTCTTCGGCGGTGCGGCATTGGCGGTCGGCGTGCTGTTGGCGCAGCTGCGTTTGCTGACCTCGGTACCACCGTCCCGGCCGGTCACACCGCGCGATCTGATACTGCCGCTGCGCCTGCCGATGGCGCGCATCGGCCTGATCGCCATCGTGCTGTTGTTCATCGGCCACTTCGCCGCCTACACCTACCTGCGGCCCCTGCTGCAGCAGGTGTTCGTCCTCAGCCCATCGGCTATCTCACTGCAGCTGTTGGCCTATGGCGCCATCGGCCTGCTGGGCACCTTCCTCGGCGAGCGTCTGGGGGAATACAGCCTGCGCGCCACCTTCATACTGATCGCCGCCATGCTGGCGGGCATTTTGATCGTTTCGCCGCTGCTCAGCGGCCTCGCCGGCGCCACGCTGATGGTGCTGGTATGGGGGCTGGCCTTTGGCGCCGTGCCGGTCTGCGCCACCAACTGGATGTTCGCCGCCGTGCCGCAGGCGCCGGAAGCCGGCCAGGCGCTGTTGGTGTGCGTCATCCAGATCGCGCTGGCTTCCGGCGCCCTGCTGGGCGGCGAGGTGGTGGACTGGCAGGGCGTCAGCAGCGCCATGCTGTTTGGCGGTGCGCTGATCCTTTCCGCCACGCTGGTATTCGGCCTCAGCTTGCGCTCCGGCGCGATTGGCGCTAAACAGTGTTAATCATTATCTATCTGCAGAAACATGCCCCGGCCGTCGCCGGGGCATGGCGTTGAGAACCTATGGACCATCATTTGCTCGCTATCCGGGTATTTAACCGCGTGGTGGAAACCGGCGGCTTTACCCGCGCCGCCGAGTCGCTGGGCATGCCGAAAGCGACGGTCACCAAGCTGATCCAGAATCTGGAGGATCACCTGCAGACCAAGCTGTTCCAGCGCACCACCCGCAGCGTGTCGGTCACCCGCGAAGGTGAATGCTATTACCAGAATACGGTGAAATGGCTGGCGGATTTGGAGCAGATGGAAGGCTGCCTGACCGAATCGCAAAGCTCTCCGCAGGGCGTGCTGCGTATCGACACCGGCGGTGGCACCGCACGTCGCTTACTGCTGCCGGCACTGCCCGACTTTCTGGCACGCTATCCGCAGATACAGATCGATCTGAGCGTCGGCGACCGCGTGATCGATCTGATCAGCGACAGCACCGACTGCGTGATCCGCAGCGGTCCGTTGGCCGACTCCAGCCTGATCGCCCGGCGCCTGTTCGATTTGGACTGGGTCAGCTGCGCCACCCCAGCCTACCTGGCGCTTCACGGTACGCCGCGCCACCCGTGCGATCTGGAACAGGGTTTTCCGATGGTGCACTATCGCCACCCGCTTAACGACCGCATCCACCCGCAGCGCTATGCCGAACACGGCAAAGAGATCGCCATTCAACAGCGTTCCCCGGTCAGCATCAATGAAGGCAACGCGCTGCTGGCGGCGAGCCTGGCCGGATTGGGCATCATCCAGATCTATCGGTTTATGGCGCAGCCGCACCTCGACAGCGGCGAGCTGGTCAGTCTGCTGCACGATTGGCAGCCGCCGCCGGAGCAAATGTACGTGGTCTACCCGTCCAATCGCCACCTCAGCGGCAAGCTGCGGGCGTTTATCGACTGGGCGGTGGAGACGTTTGACAACGGCAAGATGAGCCGCACGTTGTAGCCGCACGCAGTGTGGTATTATTTGCCGCATAGTGATTCACGACGGACAACCACCATGGCCTATATCCCCAAAAACTATGCGAAGCTGGAAACCGGCTACCGCGAAAAAGCGCTGAAACTGTTCCCCTGGATGTGCGGGCGCTGCTCACGCGAATTCGTCTATTCCAACCTGCGCGAACTGACGGTGCACCATATCGATCACGATCACAGCAACAACCCCGAAGACGGCAGCAACTGGGAAATGCTGTGCCTGTATTGTCACGACCACGAGCACTCGAAATACACCGAGGCCGATCAATACGGTTCAACGGTGGTGGCCGGTGAAGACGCTCAGAAAGATATCGGCGTCGCCACCCACAACCCGTTCGCCAACCTGAAGGCGATGATGAAGAAATAATGTCGGCAACAGCTTAATAGGCCACTAACTTATTAAGCTGTTAAATTAATAAAACCCACCTTCGCATCGCCACTTCCCAGAGAATTCCTACTTACCCACCCGGCCGATTCACCGCAAAATAAGCTGCGCAGTTAACAACATACTGGCTTGGCAAGCCGCCGCAGTTGGTGCATATTGTTCGCGAGTTGTTCTTGTTAACCTGTTTGATTATCAACCTAATAAGCACATTAACTTAATAAGTTATCAGCTTAATAACTTGAGAGATGGCAGCATGATTGTCCTGATTGGCTCGCAAAAAGGCGGCGTCGGCAAGTCGACGAAAGCGGTGAACATCGCCGGGTATCTGATTCTTAAGCAAGGCAAAACGGCGATCATCGTCGATGCCGACGACCAGAAGTCGATCATGACCTGGTACAACGACCGTCAGAACGTCGAGGGGCTGCCGCACATTCCGGTGGTGGCCGCGTCGGGTAAAATCAAGGAAACGCTGCTGGAGCTCGATCGCCATTACGACTACGTGATCGTCGACACCGCCGGCCGCGACAGCGCCGAACTGCGCTCCGGCCTGCTGGCCGCCGATCTGTTCCTCTCGCCGCTGCGCCCTTCGCAGATGGATCTCGACACCATTGGCTATCTGTCGGAGATGTTCTCCACCGCGCAGGAATACAACGAGAAGGTCAAAGGCTACATCGTATTGAACATGTGCCCGACCAATATCTTTATTAATGAAGCCAACGAAGCGGCGCAGGTGCTGAGTGAATACCCGGAGTTCACCCTGGTGAGCAATCGCCTGTGCGACCGCAAGATTTACCGCGACGCCTGGGGTGAAGCCATCACCGTGCACGAGGCGAACAACGAAAAGGCGCAGAGCGAAATTGAATGCCTGGTGAAAGAGGTGATCCTGTGAAAAAACGCACCCCCACCCACCGCATGTCGGAAGACGAATTCATCAACAGCGCCACCTCGCACACGCTGCCGGTCGCGGCGCCCGCGCCAGAAGCCAAACCGGCCGGCCGCAAGCGCACCTATAAGGCGATCTCCGTCAGCCTGACGGACAACCACATTGAGGCTATCGATGAAGTGATCGTGCAGGCGGCGCGCAACGGCATCGTGCGCATCACCCGTTCCGACATCATCAAACTGGCGATCGACGGATTGGCGGAGAAAAGCGAAGCGCAACTGCTGGAACTGCTGAAAAAGCTCTGACCGCACGGCCCGCCGGCTGGCCAAACCGGCGGCTGCCGTTACACCGACGAGAACTCGCGTGGGAACGGCATAGTACGATAGGTTTTGCCGGTGGCCTTATGCAGCGCGCTGGCTATCGCCGGGGCGACCACCGCAGTCGATACTTCCCCGCATCCCTGCGGTGCACGCGCGCTATCGAGCACCACGACCTCCACCTTGGGCATTTCGGCGATCGCGAGCAGCGGATAGCGATCGAAATTCCCTTCCACCACGCCGCCCCGTTCAAAATGCAGCTCGCTGTGCAGACAGGTGGTCAGCGCAAAGCCGATGCCGCCCTCTACGTTGGCACGCACCAGGTTCGGGTTTATCACCTTGCCACAGTCAATCGCACATACCGCGCGCAGCACCCGTAGTCGCCCCCCCTGGATGGCGATTTCAACCACCAAACCGACGTAGGTGGTGAAAGCGTTATTGCGGCCGACCCAAATATTGCACGCCATACCGCGATAAACGCCCGACGGCGGTTCATGCTGCCAACCGGCCGCCGCCGCGGTGGCGTCCAGGACGCGCAACGCTTCCGGGCTGTCTTGCAACAGATGCCGCCGATACGAATATTCGTCCCGGTTGGCCTTATGGCTGAGTTCGCTGATAAAGCTTTCCAAAAAGAACAGACTGGCGACGCTGCCGACACCGCGCAGATAGCTCAGGGAGATCGGCTGTTCGACGATGCCGGCCTCCACCTTCAGGTGTGGGATGCGATACGGCGTGCTGTAAACGCACTCCACCATACTTTCATCCCATCCCCCGGCCTCGTTGACCGTTTCGCGCCGCATTTGCCAGAAGAGAGACTGCCCGGCATAGCGCGCCCACAGCGCCTGCGGGTAGCCGTTTTCATCCAACAGCGCCCGATAATGGCTGATGCAGGCCGGACGATAGTATTCATGCCGCATGTCGATCTCGCGCGGATAGATCACTTTGACCGGTTTCCCCACCGCCCGGGAGGCGGCGGTAGCATGCATCACGGCATCCGGCAGATATTTGCGCCCAAAGCTGCCTCCCAGATAGGTCGTATTCACCACCACATCCGTCGGCTTCAGCCCGAACATTTTCGCCAGAACGTTGCGCACCATGTCCTGCCCCTGGAAAGGGCCCCAGGTTTCGATACGGCCCTCGCCGTAATGGCTGGTGGCATTGCATGGCTCCAGGGTGGCGTGCGCCACATAAGGTGCGCTGTAACGCGCCTCATGCAAGCGCGAACCTGATTCAGCGCCACGAATCAACGCCGACGCCTCGCCGCGATCGACCGCCGGCACCAGCGTATCGCCATCCAGCATCGCCAGATTCTCTGCCGCAATCGCGCTATCGGTCAGCGCTTTTCCTGTGCCCGGCAGCCAGTCGACCTCCAGCAAATCCGCCGCCTTTTTGGCCTGCCAGTAGCTCGCCGCCACCACGATCACCGTATTGAGCGACATATCGTGATCCAATCCGACCATGTTGTTCATCGACCACTGCCGGGTCAGCACCAGATCCACCACGCCCGGCATGGCCCGAATCTGCCGTTCATTGCGCACGGCGACCAGCTTTCCGCTGAGATCGGGCACCATCCAGGGAACGCCAATCAGCATCTCCGGCAAGTCGATATCGATACCGTAAATCGCACTGCCGTCCACTTTCTCCGGCGTATCAACCCGCAACAGCGGCTTGCCAATGACACTCTCTCGCTCTTGCGCCTCACTCTTTAAACCAGGCTGCGGATCCAACGGCAGCTCGGCGGCATAGCGCACCAGATCGCCGTAGGCGACCTTGCGCTGTCCGCCTTTCTCAAGCACCCAGCCTTTCTCCGTGCGGCACTGCGCCGGTGAAAGCGCGAAATGTTTTGCGCCGGCCCGCAGAAAAAAATCTCTCGCCTGTGCGCCGGCCAGCCGGGCACGCTGATAAAATTTGGTCATGGAGGTTGAGGCGGCGACAAACTGTGCGAAAGCCTCGCCCCCGGCAACCTGACGGTAAGCGTCACGGCCGGTGACGAATTTCACCGTCACCTGCGCCCAATCGGCATCCATCTCCGCCGCCACCACTTCGGCCAGGCCGGTGTAAATCCCCTGCCCGACCTCACATTGCGACACGCCGATAACGATGCGCCCATCGCGATCGATCCAGATCCAATCGTTCAATTCATGCTGACCGTCCGGTGGCGCCACGTCCTGTGAAACCACGGCCGCCAGGCTGCGCGTCGATATCGGCAGCAGCATGGCGGCCACTGCCAACGCGCTGCCTTTTATCAAGGTTCTGCGGGTGATCGCCATACTCAAGATCCTCCCTTGTCCGCGGCGCGGTGCACCGCCGCACGGATCCGGTGGTAGGTGGCGCAGCGGCACAGATTGGTCAGGCCCGTATCTATCTGCCGATCGTCCGGCCTCGGGTGTTCCGCCAGCAGCGCGCTGACCGCCATGATCATGCCTGATTGGCAGTAGCCGCACTGCGGCACATCCTCCGCAATCCAGGCCTGCTGCACCGGATGACGGCGATCGAGGGACAGCCCTTCGATGGTGGTCACCTGCCGATCGCGCACCAATTGCAGCGGATAGCAACATGAACGCACTGCCTTACCGTCGACATGTACCGTACAGGCGCCACAGGCGCCAATACCGCAGCCGAACTTGGTGCCGGTTAACTTAAAATGTTCTCGGATCACCCACAGCAGCGGCGTATCCGGCTCGCCGTTAAATTCGACCGCCTGGCCGTTCAAATTGAACTTCATGCCATCCTCTCTTGGATCAATGCTTCACCCGACGTTTCACCCACGCCCCAATGACGATCAATACCAGCAATACGCCGCCCCAGAACACATAAGGCAATGACGTAATCAACAACGGTTTTTCACCGCCCGCCCGCTGCCGAGCCACTTGCTCCGGCGTTATCCTGACCGCCGGATTGCCGAATTGCTGCAATACGTAATTGCCCAACTCGGCCAGTTGCCGGTCATCCAGGCTATCGGCGAACCCCGGCATCCAGGTCTGCAGCGTCTCCCCCTGGCGCTGCACGCCATGCAGCATCACCATGATCAGGTTATTGGCCTGCTCGCTGCCTACGGTGGAGTTGTGCGTCAAAGAAGGGAAATGGCCGTCGTAAGCCCCCTCGCCGCCCAGGCGATGGCAGCTGGCGCAGGCAGCGGCATACAGCGCCTGCCCAGGAGGGTCGCCTTGGCCACCTCCCTGATAGTGATAGGCCGCTTTCGTTCCTTGTACGGTGACGATCGGCGGCGTTTGTTTAAGCCAATCGGCGATAGCGTCGAGATCGTCGTCACTCAGGAAACGCAGGCTATGCTCCACCGCCTCCGCCATGCCGCCGGCCGCCTGGGCTTTGTCATTGCGCCCGGTACGCAGATACTGCACCAATTCTTCCCGGCTCCAGCCGCCGATGCCGCTCACGGGATCCGAGGTGATATTCGGCGCGATCCAACCGCCTGCCTCCCCGCCCGCTAGGTAGCGATCGTCGCGTTCAGCCATCATCCCATTACGTGGGCTGTGACACGCCGAGCAATGCCCCAACACATCCACCAGATAGCGACCACGCGCCTTCTTCTCGTCTGCATCGACGGGCGTTTTTTTCAGAAACAGCCAGTTCCAGCCGTGGATCGCATAACGCCAGGAAAAAGGGAACCTCAGTTGGGTCTCAGGCACCGCACGATCGACCGGTGCGACCCCGGCCATAAAATAGCGATACAACGCGTGCAGATCGTCATCGCTCAACCCCCGATAAGCGGTATAGGGCATGGCGGGATACAAGGGTTGACCGTCCCGCCGAATGCCCTGCGTTAAGGCGCGGCGAAACTCCGGTTCACTGTAGTCGCCAATGCCGGTTCCTTTGGCGGGCGTGATATTACTGGCGATGATGTCGCCCATCGGCGAAGCGATGGCATAACCGCCGACATAGGGGGCGTCCTGTTGGGCGCTGCCGCGGTGACAAGCCGCGCAATCTGCGGCGGTAGCCAGGTATTTTCCCCGTGCGATGACCTGTTGGTCATTCTGGCTGGCGAAGACCGAGCAGGAGAAGATCCCCAACGCGATAACGCACCGCTGTTGTGCTCTCCGCCAGCGGCCGTTCACGCTTCACCTTCCGGCTTCATCGCCCCCGCTCGCTCCTCCGCCAACAGCGCAAACTCGTCCGGCAACAGATTGTCCTGTTCGAGCATCGCTATCGCGTTATGTTTGATGCCAAACAATACGCGGTAAAAAGCCTCCAGATCGTCGGCCGAAATACCGCTAAGCAGCTTTTGCCGCGCCTGTTGGCTGGAATGATCCAACTGCGCCAGCATCTCCTGCCCGGCCTCGGTCATTCTCACGCCTTTGGCGCGCTTATCTTCGGACAGAGCATCGCGAGCGATAAGCCGATTTTTTTCCAGAAACAGCAGCGCGCGCGACATCGTCGAGACTTCGGCGTTCAAATGCTGCGAAACGTCTTTCAATGTGCAGCCCTCCCCCAAGTCGGCAATCGCACTTAACGCCAGCCAGTGCGGACGCGTCAGATTGGTCATTTTCACCGACTGGTCCATCGCCGTGCGCCACAGGCGATTGGTCACATCCAGATGGATGCCCAGCGCAGCAGGGAGTTTACGTGGTTGTGGCATATCGGATTGCTCTCGATTATTTATTTGCTTGTGCAAACAAATAGTAGATCGAACATGAGAACAGGATCAAGCAGATGAGGGAAAATAAAGTAAAAACGAGTTAATACATTTGGTTAGTTCGTATCGCACGGCATACACTCCCCCACGACGGGGAGCGATAAGAAAAATTCAGTTCCCCGCCACCTCGCACCGGTAGTCCTGAATTTCACCGGCCGAGCCCAGGCTGAGATCGGTCAACTTCAAACGGTTTGCCAACAGCAGCATCTCGCCCTGCGGGCTGACCGCCAGCGCCAGGCCGTAATTGCCGATGCTGTCGCCCTGCTCGACCACGTAGTTTTGCAACAAGCGGAAAGGATCTTCCTGGGTTAAATCGGTGCCCGCCAATTTTCTGGCCAGATAGTGATGGCCGACTAATTTCACCGCCAGCGGCCGCCACTGTTGATCTAATTGCTCCGCCTGTTCCCCCAGCGCGTTATAGACATCCTGGCGCAAGCAGGCAACGTGAATATGTAGCTGATTTTGAGAGCGGCCATATTTCGAATTGACCGCCAGAGAAACCCATGCGTCTTTTAACGGTTTACCCAGCTCGCCGGATATATGTTCCCTATTATTCCAGGCCAGGGAGAAATAAGGCGGCGTCCGATCCGCTTGCAATATCGGGCTCTCGATGCCGCTGACCTTTTCGGTCGGCATCACCAGATCGTGATAGGGGCCTTTGCTGTCCTTAAACAGCACATAATCCTCGGTTAAATCAACCTTTAAGCAGGGCGCCGGATCGTGGTTCTGCTGCTGATTGGGCACGCACTGTTGGCTGACGATTTGCCACAGCGCATTCGGATTGCCGCGCCCGAAGAACCACCACAGCACCGCCGCCAGCAGCAAAATGACAAGCAAAATAATTAATAGTCTGAAAAGTCTTTTCATCGCGACGCCCTGTTTATCTATTCCATACCGAAAGGAGCGCCAGCATAAACCAAGGCTCTGGCATCGACCAGAATATTATCCTTAATGTCACCTTTCATTGACGTCTTGTTAGCAATGGATAATTAAAAATAAGCCTCCACCTGAGTAATTTAAGGTAAATGAATACCGCAGGTTGAATATGAGTGTGATATAAGCAGCCGGGACTCTCTTTATATAAGGAACCGATAAGATGCCAACGATGGGCAAATCCCTCCATTACCTCGACGTAGGGTCGGGCTTTCCGTTGCTGCTGGGCCACAGCTATCTGTTCGATCTGAATATGTGGGCGCCGCAGTTTGAAGCGCTGGCTAAACGCTACCGCCTGATCGTGCCGGATCTCTGGGGCCACGGCGATTCACCGGCGCTGCCGCCCGGGCGAAATAGCCTGTCGGATATCGCCGCCGACCATTTGGCGCTGATGGATCGTTTGGATATCGAAGAGTTCGGCATCGTGGGCCTGTCCGTCGGCGGCATGTGGGGCGCCGAACTGGCGGCGCTGGCGCCGGAGCGGGTGAAAGTGCTGGCGCTGCTGGACAGCTACCTGGGTGACGAAACCCCAGAAGCGCGGCAGCGCTATATGGGCATGCTGGCCGCCGTGGAGCAGGCCGGCGCCATCGCGTCGCCCCTGCTGGAACATGTCGCGTCGCTGTTTTATTCCGATGATGTCCCCGATGCCTTATTGCAATCGCTGTTGTGTCAGCTCCAGAACCTGCCTGCCGATCGCCTGCGCGAGAGCATCGTACCGCTGGGCCGGATGATCTTTGGCCGCCCCGACAAGCTGGCGCTGCTGGAACACATCTCCGCCGCCAGCATCGTCATTACCGGCGCACAGGATAAGCCGCGCCCACCGGCAGAGGGCCAGCGCATGGCGGATCTTCTCGGCTGCCAACATGTGCTGATCCCCAACGCCGGGCATATCAGCAACAAGGAAAACCCGGCGGCGGTCAACGAAACGCTGCTGGCATTTCTGGCTGAAAACACCACGCCGCTGTTCTGGTAAGATTCTCCGGGCCGCCAGGCCCGGCGAGTCATTCCGTACGCCGCATAAATCCGTGTCGGCTCAGTATGCCCTGCCCTTGTTCGCTCAAGATAAATGCGGCCAACCGCTGCGCACCGTAATCCAACAGGCATAAACCATAATCCGCCTCGATATCCAACGGTGGCGCCAGCGGCCGCACCGCCAACGCCGGGTAGGCCGCCAACGCCGGCGCATAGCTGCCGTAGCCGAGAAAAATATCTGCCTGCCCGCCGGCTATCAGATATTCCGCCGCCAGTCGGCCTGCCGGCACCGGGGCAGAATCTATCCCGCCGACTAACGGTAACGCCCGCCGGCGTAGCGCTTCCCCCTGCCCCGGCCAGTATTGCTCGCAGCGTTCAAAAAGCTGCAGCGCATAATCGCCGGAAGGATCCGCTCCCGGTGTCGAAGTGGCCAGCCGCCAGCGCGGATCGCACAATACCTCAGGAAGCGGACGCTCGGTTAATGCCGGCACGTTGCGAACCGTCACGCAGAGCCGATTGCGCGCAAAAACCTGCACCGCCCCCGCTATCCCGAGATCCGCCAACCTTTGCGGGTGCGCCACGTTGGCCGAGGCGAACAGCTGTGGCCGCTCGCCGTTCTCTATCCGTTGGCGCAACAACCCCGCCGGGCCGAATTCCGCCGAAACCTTTTGCCCGGTGTCGCGCTGAAATGCCGACAGCAGCGGCGTAAACGCCAGCCGCAGGCTGCCGGCGGCAAACAGCAGGATATCACTCATCATGTCGCTCCAATTGGCTGCGATACAGCGGCACCAGCGTCGCGTAGCGGCGGCCCGCCACCGTCAGCGGCACCCGTTCGATCGCCAGGCCGAACAAGGGTGACAGGGAATGTGCCGTTAACACCTCGCGGCAGGCACCGAGCCGGCTGCGCCCTTCCTTGCCCAGCAGCAAAGCCCGATCCGCCACCGCATGTGCATGGTTGGGCTGATGCGTGGAGAACACCACCGCCAACTGCTGTTCCCGCGCCAGGCGCGCCATCAGGCTCAATACCCGATCCTGGTAATGCAGATCCAGCGCCGAAGTCGGTTCATCCAGAATCAACACCTCGCAGCGCATCGCCAATGCGCGGGCGATCATCACCAACTGGCGTTGGCCGCCGGATAGGCTGCCAAACTCACGCTCTGCCAGGTGCTTTAAATCCAACGACTGCAACGCTTCTCTGGCCAGCCGATGATCCTTGGCTGACGGTGAACGGAACAGGCCAACATGGCGTGCTCGCCCCATCAACACGATATCCAGCACCCGATAGGCAAACGGCGGCGAAAAGTGCTGCGGGACAAAGCCTATCTCGCCGCGGCGCTCAATCTCGCCGGATTGCGGCGTCAGGCTGCCTAACAGCAGCTGCAGCAGCGTGCTTTTACCGCGCCCATTCGGGCCCAATACCGCCAGCACTTCACCGCGCCGCAGCTGAATATCCAGGTGTTGGAACAGCGGGGGCCCGCCAGGCCAGGCAAAACTCACGCCCTTGGCGGCCAATAACGTGTCAGTCATGCCAGCCTCTCACTTGCGCGCGGCGCAGCAGCAGTGCGAACAATGGCGCGCCAATCAGCGCAGTCAAAATGCCCAGCGGGATTTCGCTGCTGCTCAACGTGCGCGCCAAATCGTCGATCAACAGCATGTACAGGGCGCCCAGGCAAAGCGAAGCCGGCAACAGGCGCCGGTGATCCGGCCCCACCAGTCGTCTTGCGACGTGCGGGATCACCAAGCCGACCCACCCGATGCTGCCGCTGACCGCCACCTGAGCGGCCACGATGGCGGCACACAGCGTCAGTATCAGCCAGCGGGTACGCTCAACGTTGATGCCGAGCGCACCGGCATCTTCATCGCCTAACGACAGCAGATTGATGCGCCAGCGCAGCGCCAGCAGCAGACCGCCGGCCAACAGTAAAGGTAAAAACAGCATCAGCAGCTTTTGCCGATCGGCGGTGGCAAAGCTGCCGAGCAGCCAAAACACGATGCTCGGCAGCTTCTCTTCGGTATCCGCCAGATATTGCATCAGGCTAACGCAGGCGGAGAAAAAACCGCTGAGGATCACCCCCGCCAGTACCAACGAGAGAATATTGCGCCGTGCAATGACGCTGGTGAGGGTGAAAATCAACAGCAGTGCCGCCATGCCGAAAACAAAAGCCGACAGCAGCAGCGCCGCCAACGGCAGGCTGAGCAGGATAGCCAGCGTACCGCCAAAGGCCGCGCCGGAAGACACGCCGATAATATGCGGATCGACCAGCGGATTGCGAAAGACGCCTTGCAAAGCCGCGCCACACAGGGCCAGCGCCGCGCCGGCGCCCATCGCCAACAGCACCCGCGGCAAGCGCACCCCCAGGATCACCTGGCGTTGGACAGCATCGATGCCGGCATAATGCTGCCCGGTGAGCGGCTCCAGCAAAATCATCAGGCTGTGCGTAATCGGCACCTGAAAGCGGCCAACGCCGAGCGAAAACAGCGCGCAGCAAAGCGTCAGCAGCGCCAGCCAACCCAGCTTCATTGCCCGCTCTGGCAACAGGTGGCGCGGTAATAGCGTTGATAGTAAGTATCGACCCGCTGCTGCAGATGGATATCGGCAAAACGCTGCGGGTAAAGTTTTTTCGCCATCCACAACTCACCCAACGCCATCGCCTCCGGCATCGGATATCCCCAGGCCTTGGCGTACTCCGGCATCAGGTAGACCCGCTTATTCTTCACCGCGTCAATCGGCTGCCACTGCGGTGACGTCAGGATCTGTTTCACCACGTCCGGGTAGCGTTCTTGCACGAAAATCACCGCCGGATCCCACTTCAGGACATCCTCGATAGAAACCTGTTTAAACCCCTGGATCTCTTTCGCCGCCACGTTGAGCGCACCCGCGTGCCGCATCATCAACCCGGTATATTTGCCGGCACCGTAGGTGGTGAGATCGGGGTTGGCCATATACACCCGCACCCGCCGATCGTCCGGCAGCGTGCCCAGCCGTTCGGCGACCAGGGCACGCTGCTGAGTGACGTCCTTAATCAGCGCTTCGGCCTGAGGCTGACGCTCCATCACCTCGCCAATCAGCCGAATACCGTCCTGCAGCCCCAGCGTATAGGCCCGATCTTCATCGCTCAGTTGAGGGTTCATTTTGCCCGCCTGATCGGCCGCCTCGCGGCGCAGCGAGATAGCCACCACCGGAATGCCCACCCGTTCGATCTGTGCAATCATTTCCGGCGGCGCATAGTTGGCCACAAACACCACCTGTGGATGCAGGCCGAGCAGGCTTTCAATATTCACCGAAGTCAGATCGCCCGGCATCGGCAGGGTTGCCAGCGTCGGTGCCAGCCGCAGGTAGTTTGGCCCCAGCTGCTTTTTCCAACTGCTAAGCACGCCGACCACCTGCGGCATCGCATCAAGCTGCACCAATAGGTTCAGCGTCTGGTGTTGCAGCACCACGGCACGGGTAATGTGATCGGGCAGCGTGACCTGACGGTTGAGCTGATCGGTGACCTGGCGATCCGCCAGGGCGGCGGTAGAGAACAACGCGAGCGCCAGCATCAGGCGCGGGAGAAAGTTAAACATGGCAGTGACCGGTTGATTATCGTTATATATCTAATAATATAGCGATGAGCATGGCGAAACAATCAGCGAGATCAAACCCTATGCCATGTATGCAGGAAGAAAAACGAGGAGATAACGATGGGAAAGAAGCGGATCCGCCGGAACGCCGGCAGATCCTGAAAACCAGAACGAGCGCGTGAAAAGCGCTTATTGGCCGATAGACGTCAGGCCCTGGCGGATCCCTTCGTCAGCCTGCTGGCACCACGCCTGCAGACCCTGTGGCGCTTCCTTCTCCAACGCGACCACTTTGCCGTCGTCGTTCAGCACATTGCCTTCACGGCCCATCGCTTCACGCTTGTCGCCATCGCGGGTATCAACGCCGCCCGGAATAGCCGCCACGTAGGCCACCATTTTCTTGGCGTTGTCGATGCTCTCCGCTTTCAGGAAACCTTTATCGACGCAGTAGGACATCAGCCCGGCGGTATTACGCGTGATGTCATAGACGTTCTTCAACGCGGCAGGATCCATCCCTTCGGCATTGGCGGTGTTAAACAGGCCCAGAGTCGCGGCAATCATGCCGGTCAGAATGCTCTTTTTCATTGTTATCTCGTTTTAATAATGAAGTAGTTAATTTTTAATTATTCACAAAAAAATGTGAATACCGCTACGATATAACGGCGGCCTAGATTAACACAACACTAACGCGTTAATAACTGTGGTTAAGTTAGCGCCTAATAAAATAAAAACGCATGGTGGGGTTATTACCTCCTCCCGGCGTCAGTTTTTTACGTTCGACATTGACCGCGCTCAATTCAAATTTAAAATAGTCTCATCATGGAATTATTCGTAACGAAATCGTTGGCCCGCGGTCAATCACGTTCCGCACTTTGCCAACCCGCCCCGGCGTGGCATAGCCTGTTAAGACGCGCCATGCCATAGTGGAAGGGGATTCGCTTGAACCCTTCCGTCCGGCCGCCGCAATGCGACGATAAAACCCTTCTCGATATCACGATGAATTTATATCTTTATCCGGCGGTGCTTATTGCGTACCGCTTGGGCATCTTTGAGTTTATTGCTCAGCCCCCCGCAGCCTGGCCAATATATGCACTCAGGCCAATCTGGAAAGACGCCCAGCGGAAACGTTGGCCATGGCGCTATTGGCATTGAAATTGATCGCCAGAGACGGCGATACATTCTCTCTCTAGCCGGAAGCGGAAACCTTTTTGTTAAAAAACAACCCACATTACTTCGGTTATTTTTGGGATTTGATGATTGAAAACAGCGAGATTTTCTCGCTGAAAAACCTGGAAAACGCCATCAGAAAAAATACCTCGCCGACCTACGACGAGCAGGAGCTGTTCGAAGCGCATACGCTCGACGCCGACAGAATGCGGCGTTTTACCCACGCCATACCCAGCCTGAGCGTGGGATCGGCCAGCGTTTGGCCGCGCTGCCCCCCCCCCCTCGCTCGGCGCTGGATATCGCCGACCAACTGCTCGACGTCGGCGTCGGGCCTGCTCAATTACTGCCGTCGCTCGGCTACTACAGCATCGTGACGGCGCAAAAAACCCAGGCTTAGCGGTTCACCGAACGCGCCATGCGACTGTAGGTGTGGCGCACGCCGCGAATCGCCACGCTGTAGGCGAAGATGTTTTCCGGCAGCGCCAGCCCCAGATAGCCGGTATCGCCGATATGGTGCAGGTCCGCGCCGGCCATTTTGCTCATCAGCGCAATCTGCCGCACGGTCTGCACGTCGGCCCCCTCTTGCGAGGTGCCGATCGCCGTCATCGCCAGCGCTCCCTGCCGCTGGGCATAGGCGATCAATGCCGCCACTTTTTCCTGCGACATGCCGGGAATGGTGCCCGGCGCCGGCAACAGCACGATGTCGGCACCGTTTTCCACAAACAGCGCGATGTCCTGCTCGCCGATCAGCTGGCTGCCGCTTTCGCGCACAATGCCGGCGCCGTGCATCTTGCCGGTCACCAGCACCATCTCGTCGCCCACTTCATCGCGAATCGCTTTCAGCGCGGCGGCGATCGCCTGATTGCTGACGCCGTTGTTCGGGTTGCCGGTCAGCACCAGCAGGCGCGCGCCGAGCTGATACAGCTTGCGGGCATTCTCGGCGGTGGCGGCGCGGCCCGCCGTCATCTGCCAGAAGTCGTTATGTTCGGTGGCGAAAGCCGGATCGACGGCCTCCAGGTTCACCCCGATCACCCGCCCGGTCAGGCGCTGCAGCGTGCGCAGCGCCTCCTGCGGCGGCACGTCGGCGGGCAGGCCCGCGATATGCGGACGATCGACGTCGAACAGGTTCAACAGCAGCAGGTCGGCGCCCTGGCTGGCCGCCAGTTCGGCGTTGGTGACGTTATTGAGCAGCGGCTGAGTGACCGCGATGGTTTCGCTGACCAAGATGCGCCCTTCGCTGGCGCGGATGGCATAGAGCAGATCGGCTTTGCCGATATCGGCCAGATCGCTGGCGCTGCAGTCCAGATAGCGTTTCATGAGGCAAGCTCCGGTGACGTTAGCGGAAAGGGATGGATGCCCCCCCTCCCACCGCAGTGAAAGAGGGGGAAAAGGTTACTTCAGCGTAAAGCTTTGCGCCTGCACGTTGTCGGAATCCAGGCCGACGAACACGTTGAATTTGCCCGGCTCCGCCCCCCATTTCAGGCTGGCGTTGTAGAACTTCAGATCGTCTTCGCTAATCGGCAGCTCAACCTGCTGCGACTGACCGGCCTTCAGCGTCACTTTCTTGAAGTTGCGCAGCTCTTTCACCGGCCGGCTGACCGAGGCGGTCACGTCCTGCAGATACAGCTGCACCACCGTGGCGCCGTCGTACTTGCCGGTATTCTTCAGCGTGACGCTGGCGGTTAACTTGCCGTTGCGCGCCATCGTCGGGCTGGACAATTTCAGGTCCGACAGGCTGAAGGTGGTGTAGCTCAGGCCGTAGCCGAACGGATACAGCGGGCCGTTCGGCGAATCGAAGTAGCGCGAGGTGTACTTGCCCGGATTCTCCTTGCCGAACGGCCGGCCGGTGTTCAGGTGGTTGTAGTACATCGGGATCTGGCCGACCGAGCGCGGGAAGGTCATCGGCAGCTTGCCCGACGGGTTGTAATCGCCGAACAGCACGTCCGCCACCGCGTTGCCGCCCTCGGTGCCGCTGTACCAGGTTTCCAGCATCGCGTCCGCCTGCTCGCTCTCCCAGCTCAATGCCAGCGGGCGGCCGTTCATCAGCACCAGCACCAGCGGCTTGCCGGTGGCTTTCAGCGCGGCAATCAGATCGCGCTGGCTCTGCGGGATCCTGATGTCGGCACGGCTGGAGGCCTCGTGCGCCATACCCTGCGATTCCCCCACCACCGCCACCACCACGTCGGCCTTGTTCGCCGCCTGTACCGCTTCGTCGATCATTTGCTGCGGCGAACGGGTATCGAACGCCACCGCCGGCTCATACTCGTTCAAATAGTCGATGATGCCTTTATCCTGCGTGACGTTGGCGCCCTTGGCGTACAGAATGCGCGCCTTGTCGCCCACCGCCCGCTCCAGCCCCTCACGCAGGGTGACCGACTGCTTGACCACCCCGGCGGCCGACCAACTGCCCATCACGTCACGCTGGCTGTCGGCCATCGGCCCGACCAGCGCGATGGTCGCCTGCTTGCTCAGCGGCAGCGTCTGCTTATCGTTCTTCAGCAGCACCATCGTCTTGCGCGCCACCACCCGCGCTTCGGCGCGGTGCAGGCGGCTTTCGGCGTTGGTGTCCTGCGGATCGGAACCCGCCGGGCCCAGATGCACGTAAGGATTGGTGAACAGCCCCATGTCGTATTTGGTGTTCAGCACGTCGCGGCAGGCGCGGTCGATATCGCTTTCAGGCACCAGCCCGTCTTTCACCAGGCCCGGCAGGTATTTGTCGTAAAACTCGTCGCTCATGCTCATGTCGACGCCGGAGGTGATCGCCAGCCGCACCGCGTCGCGCGCGTCGGCGGCCACGCCGTGTTTAATCAGTTCCTTAATCGCGCCGTGGTCGCTGATGGTGATGCCTTTAAAGCCCCACTGCTCGCGCAGCAGATCTTTCAGCAGCCACGGGTTGGCGGTGGCCGGCACGCCGTTGATCGCGTTGAGCGACACCATCACCCCGCCGCTGCCGGCGTCCACCGCCGCTTTGTAAGGCGGCAGATAGTCCTGATGCATGCGCAGCGGGCTCATGTCGACGGTGTTGTAATCGCGTCCGCCTTCGACGGCGCCGTACAATGCAAAGTGCTTGACGCTGGCCATCACCGAACCGGGTTTGGCCGGATCGCCGTTCTGGAAACCGTCGACCATCACCTTGGCGATTTTCGAGACCAGCCAGGTGTCTTCGCCGAAGCCTTCGGAGACCCGGCCCCAGCGCGGATCGCGGGTGATATCGACCATCGGCGCGAAGGTCATGTTCAGGCCGTCGTCGCTGGCCTCTTGTGCCGCGACCCTGGCGCTGAGCGCAATGGCTTCCAGATCGAAGCTGGCCGCCAGCCCCAGGCTGATCGGGAACACGGTGCGCTGGCCGTGCACCACGTCATAGGCGAAGAACAATGGGATTTTCAGGCGGCTGAGCTGCATCGCCTGATCCTGCATCACCCGGATATCCGGCCGGGTAACGGTATTGAAAATGGCGCCGATCTGCCCTTTGCGGATCCCCTCGCGGATCGCTTCTTTCGGGTTATCCGGCCCGACGCTGATCAGCCGCAGCTGGCCGATCTTCTCTTCCAGCGTCATCTGCTTCATCAAATTGGACACGAAGGCGTCGCGCTGCTGGGCGTGAATGCCCTGCGTTATCGGCGTTTCCTGCGCAAAAGCCGGACTGAGGGCCAGACCGGACAACATACTCACCACACAAAGCCATTTCATCTTGTTTTATCTCAGGCGTGTTTCCGCCGCTAAAGCCGCGGGGTTTAATCGGAGTGAAGAAACAGTTTGCCACACTCTGTTTCATCGCCAAGGGAATTCGCATCGCTAATGTTTACAAAGCATTACAGGTCATCGGCAGGTAATTCTGTAGCCGGGCGCGGCTGTCGGCGGCCTCCGCCGTCAGAAAATCGACCAGCGCGGTTAACGTCGGCGGCGCCACCGTGCGTTCAGGATAGACCAAATAATAGGCCGCGCCGCTGCTGACGCAGAGCGGGAACGGCGTCACGATACGCTGCGCCTGAATATCCTCCTCCAGCAGGCACAGATCGCCGATGGCGATGCCAAACCCCTGCAGCGCGGCGCTCATCGCCAGATCGAGGGTATCAAAATGCTGGGCCTTGCCGGACGGCAACGCATCGGCGCCCGCTGCCTTCAGCCAGCGCAGCCAGTCGCGCCGATCGCGCGTCGGGTGCAGCAGGGTTTTGTCCGTCAAGTCAGTCAGCCGAGGCGTCGGCGGCAAAAATGTCGGCGTGCAGACCGGCGTGAGGATTTCATCGAACAGCAGGTGCGCGGTCAGCTTTTTACCCGGCGGCCGGCCGAATACCACCGCGGCGTCAAACTGCTCGGTACTGAAATCCAGGCCGTGCGACACCGAAGCGGTCAGCTCGATATGCATGTCCGGCCGTTCATTTTGCAGGCGAATAATGCGCGGCAGCACCCAACGCATGGCGCAGGTCGGGCATTTGATGCGCAGCGCCCCTGGCGGGGCGGCGGCCCGCGTCAGGGCTTCATCCAACTGCCCCAGCGCTTGCTGCACCGGCGCCAGCAGCTGCGCGCCCTGCGGCGTCAGCGCCAAACCGCGCGCCTGACGGCTGAACAGCGGATAGCCCAGACGCTGTTCCAGCCCGAGAATTTGCCGGCTGACCGCCCCCTGCGTCAGGTGCAGCTGCCGGGCGGCATGGGTAAAGTTGAGGCGTTGCGCCACCACCACAAAGGTTTTCAACACGTCGAGCGACGGCAGGGATATCGGCATAGCGTGCCTCGATTAGGTATGATCGTATTGCATGGCAAGTATGACAAACTTTCCCTTGTCCGCCTACGCCGGCTGATGCTTAATCGTTCAACACTTCCCTGTTTGCCTGGAGCCCATCATGCAGAGCGCCTGCTCACCCCGCTCGAAGCTGCCGGACGTCGGCACCACCATCTTCACCGTCATTGGCCAACTCAGCGCCGAACATCAGGCCCTCAACCTGTCGCAGGGCGCGCCCAATTTCGCCGGAGACCCGCAGCTGATCGAGGCAACGGCACAAGCCATGCGCGCAGGTCATAACCAATACGCGCCGATGAGCGGCGTGGCGGCATTACGTGCTGCTCTGGCGGAAAAAGCTGAACGATTGTATGGCGCGCGCTATGACGCCGACGAAGAAATCACGGTGATCGCCAGCGCCAGCGAAGGGCTGTACTCGGCGATCAGCGCGCTGGTGCATCCCGGCGACGAGGTGATCTATTTCGAACCGGCGTTCGACAGCTATGCGCCGATCGTGCGCCTGCAGGGCGCCACGCCGGTGGCGATCAAACTGTCGCTGCAGGACTTTCGCGTCGACTGGGACGAAGTGGCCGCCGCCATCAACGGCAAAACGCGCATGATCATCGTCAACACGCCGCACAACCCGACCGGCGCCGTGTTCGACGCGCAGGATATCGACCGCCTGACCGCCCTGACCCGCGACACCGATATCGTGATCTTGTCCGACGAGGTCTACGAGCATGTGGTGTTCGACGGCGATATTCACCACAGCATGGCGCGCTATCCGCAGCTGGCGGAACGCAGCGTGATCGTCTCGTCGTTCGGCAAAACCTACCACGTCACCGGCTGGCGCGTTGGCTATTGCCTGGCGCCGGCGGCGTTGATGGACGAGATCCGCAAGGTGCACCAGTTCATGGTGTTCTCCGCCGATACGCCGATGCAGTACGCCTTCGCCGCCGCGCTCGCCAATCCGCAGAGCTACCTGGGGCTGGCGGCGTTTTACCAACAAAAGCGCGATCTGCTGGCCAGCGCCCTGCAGGATTCGCGCTTTGAGCTGCTGCCCAGCCGCGGCAGCTTCTTCATGCTGGCCCGCTTTAGCGGCTTCAGCCACGAAAGCGACAATGATTTCGCCGTGCGCTTGATCCGCGAAGCGAAGGTGGCGACGATCCCGCTGTCGGCGTTCTACAGCGACGGCACCGATACCGGCCTTATTCGGCTGAGTTTTTCCAAAGATAACGAGACCCTGCTGGAAGGCGCGCGCCGCCTGAGCCAGGTGTAATTTTTTGTCCGACCATGGGAAAGGGGCACTGCCTATGAAAGCTTTGAAAACGCTGTTCGCCGCCGGATGCCTGCTGGCCGCCGGCTCTTCTCTGGCGGCGGAAAACAGCCTGCGTTTCGGCCTGGAAGCGCTGTATCCGCCGTTCGAATCCAAATCCGCCAGCGGCAAACTGGAAGGGTTCGACATCGAGCTGGGCGACGCGGTGTGCGCCGCCGCGCAGTTGCAATGCAGCTGGGTGGAAACCTCGTTCGACAGCCTGATCCCGGCGCTGCAGGCGCGCAAGTTCGACGCCATCAACTCGGCGATGAACGTGACCGAACAGCGGCGCCAGGCGATCGCCTTTACCGACGCCATCTATCAGGTGCCGAACCGCCTGATCGCCAAGGCCGACAGCGGCCTGCTGCCGGACGCCAAAGCGCTGGCGGGCAAACACGTGGGCGTGCTGCAAGGCTCGATTCAGGAGATTTACGCCAAAACCCATTGGGCGCCGGCGGGCGTGGACGTGGTGTCTTATCAGGATCAGAATCAGGTTTACCTTGACCTGGCGGCCGGTCGGCTCGACGCTACGCTGGTGATGGCACCGTCGGGGCAAAGCGGCTTCCTGTCGCAGCCGGACGGCAAGGGCTTCGCCTTCGTCGGCGAGGCGGTGCTCGACGACAAGATCCTCGGTGAAGGCATTGCCTTCGGCCTGCGTAAAGGGGATGAGGCGCTGAAGAAGAAACTGGATGCCGCCATCGCCAAAGTGAAACAGCAAGGCACAGTGGCGGCGCTGTCGAAGAAGTATTTCGGCGATATCGACGTGACGGTGAAGTGATGGACGGGGGCGGCACCGCCGCCCCCTGCCGCGTTTAGCGATCGAACACCGAACTGTTCAGCGCGCGATCCTGCTGGTGGCGCTCCAGCGCCAATTCGATCAGGCGCGTGATCAGCGCCTGGTAGCTGACGCCGCTGGCGGCCCACAGCTTGGGATACATGCTGATGTTGGTGAAGCCCGGCAGCGTGTTGATCTCGTTGATTACCACCTGGTTATCCGGCGTCAGGAACACATCCACCCGCGCCAGCCCGAAGCACTCCAGCGCGCGGAACGCCTTCAGCGCCACCTCACGGATGTGGTCGCTCACTTCCGGCGCGATCGCCGCCGGCACCACCACCTGAGCACCCTGCTCATTGATGTATTTGGTGTCGTAGGAGTAGAAAGCGTCGCTCAGCACGATCTCGCCACACACGCTGGCCTGCGGATCGTCGTTCCCCAGCACCGCGCACTCGATCTCGCGGCCGACGATCGCCGACTCCACCAGCACTTTGTGATCGAAGCTGAAGGCCAGTGCCACCGCCGCGTCAAACTCGGCGCGGTTTTCCACCTTGCTGACCCCGACCGACGAGCCCTGGTTGGCCGGCTTGACGAACAGCGGCAGTCCTAGGCGCTCGCTCAGTTGCTCAAACGTGAACCCGGCGCGGTTGGCGCGGGTCAGGGTGACGAAAGGCGCCACCGCCAGCCCGGCGTCGCGCAGCAGGCGCTTGGTCACGTCTTTATCCATGCTGACCGCCGAGCCGAGCACGCCGGCGCCGACGAACGGCATATTGGCCATGCGCAGCAGCCCCTGCAGCGAGCCGTCTTCCCCCAGCGTGCCGTGTACGATCGGGAAAATGACGTCGAGCTGGCCCAGCGCACCGGCGCTGCCCGCTTCGATCAGCTGCTGTTTTTCCTGGCCCGGGATCAGCGCCACGTTCTTGTTCGAGCGGTTCAGCGCGATCAGCGCCGGGTTCTCGGCGTTGAGCAGGTAGTTGGAGGCGTCGTTGATGTGCCACTGCCCCTGTTTGTCGATCCCCAGCAGCGTGACGTCAAACTTCTCTTTGTCGATTGCATCCACAATGTTTTTGGCCGACTGCAGCGACACCTCATGCTCCGCCGATTTACCGCCAAAAATCACCCCAACACGTAGTTTAGTCACGCCTTAAATCCTTCTGAAAAAATCATGGCAAAAAAGTCGTTCATCACAATAAACGCATTGCCTGGCGGCGGCAATCGTTGTTGCCAGAATCTTCTTACGCCACGGAATGCCACATCGCGACCATCCTAAACGTATACACTTCATATATTGTTTACTTATGGAGACGCCGATGGGCATCGTAAAAATTTCGGACGCGCTGCATGACGATCTGCGCCTCGCCAGCCTGACCATGACGCGTTCGATCAACGCGCAGGCCGAGTACTGGATCAAGATTGGCATGCTGGCGGAGTTCCATCCGGAACTGACTTACCCGCAACTGGTAAAAAAAATGATGAAAGATAACGCGCTGACGCTGAAGGAGATTGTCGGGTGAAAGAGATTGTGATTAAAACGCCGGAAGAGATTGCCAAAATGCGCCATTCCGGCGCCCTGCTGGCCAAAGTGTTTGCTATGCTCGATGAGGTCATCGTCGAAGGCATCTCCACCATGGAGATCAACGACCGCGCCGAGGCGTTTATCGTCGAAGAACTGAAATCGCGCCCGGCCAGCAAGGGGCAGTATGATTTCCCCTATGTGCTCAACACCTCAATCGACGATGTGGTGTGCCACGGGGTGCCGTCGGCCAGCAAAATCCTGCGTTCCGGTATGATTGTCAACGTAGATATCACGCTGGAAAACGGCGGCTACATCGCCGACTCCAGCAAGATGTACTGCATCGGCCAGGTGACGCCGCTGGCCAAACGGCTGGTGAACAACGTCTATGAATCGATGTGGCAGGGCATTCGCGCGGTGAAACCGGGCGCCACCCTGGGTGATATCGGCCACGCCATCCAGCGGCATGCCGAGCAGGCCGGCTACAGCATCGTGCGGGAGTATTGCGGCCACGGCATCGGCCGCGACATGCACGAAGAGCCGGCGGTATTGCACTACGGTCAACCCGGCAGCGGTCTGGTGCTGCAAGAGGGCATGGTGTTCACCATCGAGCCGATGATCAACCAGGGCGACCGCCGCATCAAGCAGAAGAAGGACGGCTGGACGGTGGTGACGCGCGACAAAAAACTGTCGGCGCAGTGGGAACACACCGTAGCGGTCACCGCCGACGGCGTGGAGATCCTGACGCTGCGCGACGAAGAGCGCCGCGCCGGCTACGCCGAACGCTACTAAATACGCAAGCCATTAGCTTAACAAGCTGATAGCTTAATAAGTTATTCACTTGATAACCTCTTAGCTTATGTGCGGCACTCCGGCGCCGCGGTTAAAGCGACGGGGATGACAGGGAGACAGGCAGCATGCAGTCAGGCAATCAGACGTTTATCAATCAGCTCAAAGACATCGTCGGCGGCCCGCAGCTGTTGACCGGCGATCGCAACACCGAGCGGTATCGCAAGGGGTTCCGCTCCGGCGAAGGCCAGGCGCTGGCGGTGGTGTTTCCCACTAGCCTGCTGCAGCTGTGGCGCATTTTGCAGGCCTGCGTGGCTGCTGACAAAATCGTCATTATGCAGGCCGCCAATACCGGCCTGACCGAAGGGTCAACCCCCAGCGGCAACGACTATGACCGCGACATCGTCATCGTCAGCACTCTGCGCCTCGATCATATTCAGGTGCTGGACAACGGCAAGCAGGTGGTCGGCTTCCCCGGCAGCACCCTGCACCACCTCGAGAAATTGCTCAAACCCTACGGCCGCGAACCGCATTCGGTGATCGGCTCCTCCTGCATCGGCGCCTCGGTGATCGGCGGCGTATGCAACAACTCCGGCGGATCGCTGGTGAAACGCGGCCCGGCCTATACCGAAATGGCGCTGTACGCCCAGTTAGGGGAAGACGGCCAGCTGCGCCTGGTGAACCATCTGGGCATCCGGCTTGGCGACACGCCGGAAGAGATCCTCACCCGGTTAGAAAAAGGCGACTATCGCCCGACAGACGTCGAGTACGGCGAGTTGCGCGCCTCGGATAACGAATACGCCAGCCGGGTGCGCGACGTCGATGCCGACACCCCTTCCCGCTTCAACGCCGACAAACGCCGCCTGTACGAAGCTTCCGGCTGCGCCGGCAAGCTGGCGGTGTTCGCGGTGCGGCTTGACACCTTCGAGAAAGAGGGCAAAGAGCAGGTGTTCTATATCGGCACCAACCACACCGCGGTGCTGACCGAACTGCGCCGCCACATGCTGAGCAAATTCGAAAACCTGCCGGTGGCCGGTGAATACATGCACCGCGATATCTTCGACATCGCCGAGGTGTACGGCAAAGACACCTTCATGATGATCGACAAGCTCGGCACCGATCAGATGCCGCGCTTCTTCACCCTGAAAGGCCGCATGGATGCCAGCCTCAACAAGCTGCCGCTGCTGCCGCACAACCTGACCGATCGGCTGATGCAGGGCCTGAGCCATCTGGCACCGAGCCACCTGCCGAAGCGCATGAAGGAATACCGCGAACGTTTCGAACACCACCTGCTGCTGAAGATGGC
The DNA here is from genome assembly GCF_052168755.1 of Serratia sp. CY43202. Lineage (NCBI taxonomy): Bacteria > Pseudomonadati > Pseudomonadota > Gammaproteobacteria > Enterobacterales > Yersiniaceae > Serratia > Serratia sp. CY43202. Next base: position 135,040 of record NZ_JBJNMB010000007.1, on the reverse strand, counting down.
CGGCCCCGGCGTAGACGAAGCACAGCGCTACCTGACCGACTATTTCGCCCAGGCCGAAGGCGCCTTCTTCGCCTGCACGCCTGACGAAGGCAAAAAGGCCTTCCTGCACCGCTTCGCCGCCGCCGGTGCCGCCGTGCGCTACCACGCGGTGCACGCCGACAAGGTGGAGGATATTCTGGCGCTGGATATCGCCCTGCGCCGCAACGACACCGACTGGTTTGAAACGCTGCCGCCGGAAATCGACAGCCAGCTGGTGCATAAGCTGTATTACGGCCACTTTATGTGCCACGTCTTCCATCAGGACTACGTGGTGAAAAAAGGCGTGGACAGCCATGCGCTGAAAGAAAAGATGCTCGAGATCCTCAACCGGCGCGGCGCCGAGTACCCGGCGGAGCATAACGTTGGCCACCTGTACCACGCCAAACCGGATCTGCAAACGTTCTACCGCACCGCCGATCCAACCAACAGCTTCAACCCCGGCATCGGCAAAACCAGCAAACGCAAAGGCTGGGCCGAAGACCCCCGCTAAACGCCGCACGATCGGCCCGCCGCCGCACCCGGCGCGGGCCTCCTCTGCCCTACCTGCCTCATCGCGATCTTTCTGCGCCTTTAAAGATGTATTTTTATTGCAACTTATAAAATTCCCGATTACCATTCACCCTATCATCGCAAATGAGAATCAATTACAAAGCTGTCATGACGGATACATGACATCCGCCGTGGCATTCACCGCGAAGTTAATGAGAAGGAACCTACCATGAGTCAAACCCTCGATTCCGCCCAGCTGCTGGCCGCGCTCGATAAAGTGATGGTGATCTCCACCACCGATCTGCAGGGCACCATCACCTACGTCAATGACCTGTTCTGTCAGCTGACCGGCTTTTCCCGGGAAGAGCTGGTGGGCCAGCCCCACAGCATCGTGCGCCACCCTTCCGTGCCGAAAGCCGTTTACAAAGCGATGTGGGACACCATCAAGGCGGGCGGTATCTGGACCGGCATCATTCCGAACGTCGGCAAGGGCGGCGTGCTGTACGTGGTCGACACCACGGTGCAGCCGCTGTATGACGCCCAGGGCAATATCGAGGCCTATATCAGCATCCGCCGCGTGATCAACGATCTGATGACCGACTTCGAATCGGTGGAATTCGCCAAAGAACAGTTCGACAACCACTACGACAAGTAACCGCTATGGCCGACCTCATCGAACGCATCCTGATTGGTTACGGTTCGGAGTCGGGCAACGCCCGGGCGCTGGCGATGCGCCTGGGCGAGCAAAGCAGCCTGCAACCCTACCGCCCCATGGTTAAAGAACTCAACGCCATCCAGCCCGCCGATGTGGGCGAGCGTGACACCCTGTTGATCGTCTCGAGCTCATTTGGCGACGGCGAACCGCCCGCCAACGCCGAGCGTTTTTCCGACGCGCTGGCGCAATGGCCGGATCCCCTCCGGTTGCGCTACGCCATCTTTGGTCTCGGCGACACCGCGTACCCGCATTTCTGCGGCTTCACGCAGGCGCTGGATGCGCGCCTGACGCAATACGGCGCCCGCGCCATCGTCAATCGCGTCGACGCCGACGTTAACTTCGAACCGTTCTTCACCACCTGGCTGACGACGCTGGGTAAGGTGCTGGCCGGCGATGCCCAGGCGGGTCGCGACTTGCATCTGCGCGTGACCGCCTACGGTGAAGACCATGCGTTCAGCGCCGCCCTCCTCGAACGACGGCCGCTCAGCGCTCGCACGCCGCAAGCCTGGCATCTGCGGCTGAATATCGCCGGCGGCGGCATCGTTTACCGGGCGGGAGATACCGTCTATCTGTTGCCGGAGAACGACGAAGGATTATTGTCCCGGCTGGCAGACTGGCTCGGCAGGCCGGAGGCCGTCGACGCGCTACGGCGCCGGGAGCTGCGCCAGCTCAGCAAAACGACGCTGCGCGAACTGGCGCAGTTGGCCGACAGCGAAGAGCTCAAAGGCCTGCTGAAGATCCGTCAGCGCAAAGCCCTGGAGAGTTATCTGTACGGCGCCGATCTGCTGGACGTGCTGCACGATTTTTGCCCGCCGCACGCGATCACGCTGGAGAACCTGTTGGCGCTACTGCCCGTTTGCCTACCGCGCGCCTACTCCATCGCTTCGGCAACGCGGGAAGAGAGCCTCGATCTGTGCGTTCGCGACGTGCGTTATGAACGCGGCGGCCGCACGCGGCGCGGCACGGCAACCGGCTGGCTGCTCAAGCATCCCGGTCCTTTCCGCCTTTTCTGCCGCGCCAACCCCGGCTTTTACCTGCCGCGCGACACCGCCTTACCGGTGCTGCTTATCGGTACCGGTACCGGCATCGCACCGTTGATTGGCTTACTGCGCGAAATGGCCGCCCAGGGCGAACGGCGTGAAACCGTCCTGATCTTCGGTGAGAAAAGGCGCGATGAAGACTTCCTGTATGGCGAGGAGTTGGTCACGCTGAACGCGACGGGCGTACTCACACGGCTCATCACGGCATTCTCGCGCGACGCCGCCGACAAGTATTACGTGCAACACGCCATCGACGATCGCGCCGATGTCGTCAGCGGCCTGCTGCAGCGGGGCGCGCATGTCTACCTGTGCGGCAATCGTCAGTATCTGGAACATGCCGTGGCGACGGCGCTGGAGCAAGCCTGCGGGGCGGAAAACCTGTGGCAGACGCTGATTGAGCAGCAGCGCCTGCACCTGGAACTCTATTGAGACAGGGCGGCGTTCACCGCTCCGCGCGCAGCAGCAAGGAGACGATGAACGCGCCCCCCAGCCCCGCCGTAATGATGCCGATGGGCAGCTCCTGATGGGGGATCAGGCTGCGGCTGAGCATGTCGCCGCCGGTCAGCAGCATCGCCCCCAGCAGGCCGCACATCGGCACGGACAAGCGATGGCGCACGCCCACCAGGCGCCGGGCCAGATAAGGCACCATCAGCCCGACAAACCCAATCACGCCCGTCAACGAAACGAGAAACGCCGTAGACAATGCGCAGCACAGAAAGGTCTCGGTGCGCAGGCGCGCCACATTGACCCCCATCGAATGGGCGGTTTGCTCGCCCGCCAGCAGCGCATCCAGCGCCCGCCAACGCAGCGCCGTAAACCCGGCCAGCAGCACAAAACTCGCCAGCGGAATGAACAGATTATCCCAACGCGCCAACCCCAGCCCGCCCAGCGACCAGAACAACACCGAACCGGCCGCCCGCTGATCGCCGGAAAACACCAGGTAGCTGGTGAGCGCGCTGAACAAAAACGAGACCGCCAGCCCGCAGACGATCAGCTGCTCGGCGCGCCTGACCCGGCTGACGCGAAACAGGATCATCACCGCCATCGCCGACAAAATACCGCCGGCGAAAGCGGACAGCGGCAACGTCAGCGCGCCCAGCGCATCGCCAAAGCGCGTGATGACCAGCACCGCGCCGGCGGAGGCGCCGGAGGAGAGCCCAAACAAAAAAGGATCGGCCAGCTCATTGCGGGTGGTGGTCTGCAGCAGCGCGCCGGTCATCGCCAGCCCGGCGCCGGTTAACGCCGCTAACAAGGCCCTGGGCACCCGCAGTTGCACGACGATGGTGTCCAGCATGCCGGAAAGCGGCGCCGAACCGAGCCCTAACGCCGCAAACGCCTGTCGCCATGACAACGCGACGCTGCCCAGCTGCAGGCTCCAGATCATTAGCCCGCACAACACTGACAGCGCCAGCGGTGCGAGCAGCATAAACCGCCGGGTCGGCGAATTCATTCAGCCTCCGGCGCGTACAGCGCCCGCGCCAGCTTTTCCACCGCGCCGATGTTGGCCGGCCCCGGCGTCAGCTCCGCATACTGCAGTTTCAGATAACGGTGGTGCCGTACGGCGGGGGTCAATTTCATCAACGGGTGAGACTCGAGGAAGCGCCGCAGCGTATCGGCGCCCGACCCGGTCTGGTAATCCAGCAGAATAATGAAGTCGGGCTCGGCCGCCGCCACCGCTTCCCAGGACGCCGTCGTCCAGCTCGCCGGCAAATCGTCCATCACGTTGCGGCCGCCCGCCGCTTCGACGATCGCCGTCGGCATAGCGTATCTGCCGCTGGTGAAAGGCTTCTCCTCCCCCGAGTCATAGACGAACACCTTGAGCGGAGGCTGGCCCGCCGGCCTGGCGGGAAGCGCAGCCAACCGGCGCTGCCAGCCCGCAACCAACGCGGTGGCCTCTTGCTGCTTGCCGAAAATCTTGCCGAGCTTCAGCTCATCGTCATACAGCAGGTTCATATCGGCCTTCTGCGGCCGCCCGCCGGCCTGTACGCAGCTCTCGCTCAGCACCAGCGTTTTGATGCCGAACGGGGCGAGCTTCTCCGGCGTGACGTCGCCGCCTATCTTCATGCCGTAATTCCAGCCGGCGAAGAAAAAGTCCGGCTGCGCTGCCAGCAGCGTTTCCAGAGCAGGGTATTTCGGCGCCAGTTCGGGAATGGCGCCCATCGCGGCCTTGAAGTCGGGCGTCAGTTTGTACCAGCCGGTGATGCCGGTCAGCCCGACAATGCGATCCTGCAAATGGAGCGCAAAGGCCATCTCGGCCATATTGATGTCGTTGATGACGGCGCGTTGCGGCGCCTGGTTGAAGGTGACCGGCGTACCGCAGCTTTCTACGGTGACGGGAAATTTTTCGGCCGCCGCCGCCCCGCCGGCCAGCAGCAGGAGCAGGGGGAATACGCGTGTGTTCATGTTTCTCTCTGGTTTATCAAGCGCAATGGGGAACGTCAAAAATACGCAGCGTTTTCCCGCTGACGGGGTGCGCCACCTTGAAACTGTTCATGCCGAATACCGGCAAAATCACCGGGGTCTGCAACACCGCCTCGGGCGTACCACAGGCTACCTGGCGGCTTTCGTTGAGCACCAGGATCCGATCGGCAAACGCCTCTGCCACGGGCAAATCGTGCAGCACTGCAATCACGGCAATGTCTTTATTTTTCACTAACGACAGCAGCGCCGAGCGCCCGGGCGGATCAAGGTGATTGGTCGGTTCATCCAGCAACAACAGATCGGGAGACTGCGCCAACGCCCGGGCCAGTGCAGCACGCTGACGCTGACCGCCCGAGAGCCGCCCCAACGGGCGGTGCCTGAGCGGCGCCAGCCCGGTTTCCCCGATGGCCTCGTCAACAATGCGCTTTCCCGTCGCAGAGCGTTCGCCATGCGGTAAACGGCCCAACGCCACGTAGTCCTCAACCGACAGCCGCAAATCCGGCAGATCGTTTTGTGCCAGAAAGGCGATGCTTCTGGCGCGTTCCGCCGCCGGCCACTCGGACAAGGCGCGCCCTCGCCAGTAAATGCCGCCGCTGTCCGGCCGCGTTTCGCCGATCAGGGCGCGCAACAGGCTGGACTTGCCGCTGCCGTTAGGGCCGATCACCGCCAGCTTTTCACTGGAACGGAGCGCGAAATGGATGTTGTCGAGTATCAATGCCCCGCCGTGGCCGGTCAGGCTAACTCCATCAACGCGGAGGATGTCGTGAACTGAATTCATTATGCATAAATTGTGATATTATAACATATCAATATTTTTACCACGATTGCGCGCCTTCTGCAAAAGCGAATCGCAACCTCTTTTGCCGCACGCGCTGCGTGCCGCGAGACTGGGAGCAAGCCGCGCCCCTGCGTCAACACTGCGCGGCAAAAGCAACATAGCACACCTTTTAATTAATGATAATGATTTTCATTATCATTTGAATCGTTGTGATTTCCGATTGCACGCCCCGCTGAACTTGGTTATGTTTGAAGCGATTAGTTTTATTTCCGGTTTGCAGGAACCCCTATGACTCCGTTGGCGCACAGCACAGATCCGACAAACGCGACCGTTCCGGCCGTCGTTTTGCTGTGTGCTTCCTCTGCCCCACCCGCCGTTTCCTCTGTCGTTTCAGCGGTTGCCGCTTACCCGCCACGCATTGTGGTTGTGCGCTAAGCCACACCGACTTTTACCTCCGGCTTATTGATCTGTTGCGTTCAGGCGTAGACCGCCGCGCGCGCCGGAGCCTGTAATTTTCACGACAGGTGAAATTGATATGCGATTCCCTTCTCTCTGGGCCAATGCCGGCCTGGCTACGCTGTTCGTCCTGCTTTGGAGCAGCGGCGCGATCTTCTCCCGTTGGGGGTTGGAGCACGCCTCCGCCTTCGCTTTTCTGTTCTTCCGCTGCGCCATCGCGCTGGCGGTGCTGTTGGTCATCGGCCTGTGGCAGCGCCAGTGTCTCCCCGCCCCCGGCACCCGCTGGCGCGTCGTGCTGATCGGCGTGCTGATGATCGGCAGCTATCAAATCTGCTATCTGCTGGCGCTGGAACAAGGTATCACGCCCGGCGTGCTGGCGACGCTGCTCGGCGTACAGCCGCTCCTCACCCAGTTCATCACCGAGCGGCGTTGCACCGGGCTGCGGGCACTCGGCCTGGCGCTGGCGATGGTCGGGCTGACGCTGGTGGTGTACCAAAGCCTGATGGTGGCCCACTTCTCGCTGAGCGGCATGCTGTTCGCCTTTATCGCGCTGGGCTGCATGACCGCCGGCACCCTGCTGCAAAAAGGCATGACGCAGCCGCCGCTGGCGGTCTTGCCGCTGCAGTATGCCGTCGGATTATTGATGTGTACGCTGGCACTGCCGTTTGAGCCGCTGCGGGTCGAATGGCGGCCGGCGTTCGTGCTGCCGCTGCTGTGGATGGCGGTGGTGATCTCGGTGCTGGCGACGTTCTTGCTGTATCGCCTGATCCAGCGCGGCAACCTGGTGCAGGTCACCAGCCTGTTCTACCTGATCCCGGCGGTGACCGCCCTGCTGGATTACCTGCTGCTCGGCCACGCGCTAGCCGCGCTGAGCCTGCTGGGCATGGCGGGCATCGTGCTCGGCGTGATGCTGGTTTTCCGCCGCGCATAAAAGCAAAAGCCCCCGCGCCGTTCCACCGGCGCGGGGGCAACAACAGCCGTTAACTCAGAACAACCAGGAACCGTACCCCCACAGCAGCACCGTCACCCCAAGCAGCAGCTCGAGCAACAGAATGCCGATGGCGAAGGTCGAGCTGGAGAAGATGAACCCTTCCTTACTGTCGATATTCAGGAAGTGCGGGATCCCCAGATTCAGCAGATAGCCCGAATAGCACAGGCCGATAATGCCGACAAACAGACACAGCCAGACGACCGGATAGAGCGCCACTACCCCGCTGAGGAACATCGGGGTCGCCACGTAGCCGGCGAACACCATGCAGCGGTGCAGGCTGGGGCGCGATTCATAACGCCGCGCCATCCAGTGAATGACTTTCCCCATGGCCGCTACGCCCGCCAGCATCAGCAGGTAGAACGCCACGGCGGTATAAAACGCGGTAAACATGTCGAGCCTGATGGCATGTCCCTCGCCGGAGAGCCAGCCCAACTGGGTGGTGCCGATAAAGGCGCAGACCACCGGGATGGCTGCCAAGAGCAACACGTGATGGGTGTATAGGTGCGAGACGCTTTCATTCTCGCTTTTGATCTGTTCGAACTCGGCGCTGGGATGCGCCAGAAGTCCCCAAACATGACTGACCATGAGACACCTCCTATCTCGCCGTAGGCCGCGATCGGCGAACGAATTTCACACCTCCGACGGACTGCTACCCGTGCGAGGATTGCGGCCACGGGGCTCTCTCCCCTGTACTAATTATAGTCTTTCGGCGAAAAAACGTGCGGAAAGCGCAACGCCGCAGCGCTTTGTCTTATACTCCCACCATAAAAACCAGGCTGCGAGGAAGGTCATGTCATCCGTAATCACCACCCGTCAGGCGGGGATCGTCGACGTCGACGCCGGGCGCAACGTTACCGTTGTCGAGCCCTGCAATCTTTACGGCTGCCGGCTCGGCGACGATGTCTTCGTCGGCCCGTTCGTCGAGATCCAGCGCCACGTCAGCATCGGCGCACGCAGTAAAATTCAGTCGCACAGCTTTATCTGCGAATACGTCACCCTCGGCGAAGCGTGCTTTGTCGGCCACGGCGTCACCTTCGCCAACGATCTGTTCAAAGAGGGCGCGCCCAACGCCGATCCGGCCAGTTGGGGGCGCACGCGCATCGGCGATCGGGTGTCCATCGGCTCCGGCGCCACGATCCTGGCGGTAGAGATCTGCAACGACGCGGTGATCGGCGCCGGGGCGGTGGTGACCCGCGACATCACCCGCAAGGGGATCTACGCCGGCAACCCGGCGCGTCTGCTGCGGGAGCTGCCGTAATGAACCCGGCCATCCGCATCGCGGCCATTGAGGCGCTGCCCGACGATTATCTGACGCGCGGCGATTTCAGCTTCACCATCGCCTGTTACGCCCTGCCGCAGTTCGACAGCCCGGTCGACAGCTGGCCAACCCGCCCGGTGGCGCCATTTCGCAAACGCTATCCCTTGGCGCCGTTCGCCAACGAAGACAGCGTGACCTTCCTGGCGTATCGTCAGAACGACGCCGTTGGCCATATCACGCTGAGCAAAAACTGGAACGGTTACACCCTGATCGACGAGATCGCCGTCAGCGCTCATGCGCGCCGTCAGGGCATCGCCGGGGCACTGCTGGACTGCGCCAAACGGTGGGCGCGGCAGCAGGAAACCTCAGGTATGATGCTCGAAACGCAGAACAACAATCTGGCGGCCTGCCGCTGTTACCAGCATTACGGGTTTATCCTCGGCGGCATCGACCGTTTGCTGTACCGCGCCGAACCGGAGATCGCCGATCACGAAACCGCGCTGTTCTGGTATTTGCCGTTCAATAGCGAAATCGGTTACTGATTTATCGATTGCCATTGAGGTGATGTTTACTTTTTAACCCCTACCATCGGATGAGAACTGTTATCACTTACTCTGATAAGCCAGCGACACCCATGGAGGGCCGTATGAACAAGAACAAGGCTGTTTTACTGATGTTAGCTATCGCTATGAGCGGATGCGCCGAACGCTCCACCGCCGTCTCCCCCGCGACGCCGCCGACCGACGTCACCGTTTCGCCGCCGGGCGTGCAGCCGGAGATGGACGCCAGCACCCGCAGCAAGCTGCGTGAGATCCTCGCGCTGCGCGCCGGTTGGCCCGCCGCGCAGCCGCATGGCCGCACCGTCGATTTGATTTCGCGCGAGTTTCTCGGCACGCCGTATCTCGCCAACCGTCTGATCGGTTCGCAGAACACGCCCGAGCAGCTGGTGATCGACTTCCGCGGACTGGATTGCTTCACCTACATCGATTATGTGGAAGCGCTCAGCACCGCCCGCAGCGAAGCCGAGTTCGTTCAGCGCCTGGTAGACATTCGCTACGTCGACGGCAACATCGCCTTCCCGCAGCGCAAACACTTCTTCACCGACTGGGCGCAGCGGCCGAAAAAAGTGGCCGAAGACATCACCGCCCAGCTCAGCCCGCACGCCGTCACCCTCGTGAAAAACCTCAATCAAAAGGCGGACGGCAGCAGCTACCTGCCCGGCTTGCCCAACGTGCAGCGCAGCGTCACCTACATTCCCAGCGACAACGTCGACGACAAGGTGCTGGCCCAGCTGCGCACCGGCGACTACATCGGTATTTACACCAACCTCGCCGGGCTGGACGTGACCCACACCGGCATCTTCGTGATGACCGACCATGGCCCGGTGCTGCGCAACGCCTCCTCGCGCAAGGCCAACATGCAGGTCGTCGACTCACCCTTTATGGATTACGTGATGGCTACGCCAGGCATCGTGGTGCTGCGTTCGCTCAGCCGATAATCACCGCCGCATAACGGCTATAAGCTATAGCCGTTTATGCTGAACGAGCGTTTGACTTCACCGGCGGTTCAGGCTTAGCTGTAAGGACAAAAACCAACTGATTTTATTGTTTTTTTCAGGGAGACTTCGATGACCTTACGCTGGCGTATCACCCCTCTGGCGGCGGCCTTCGCCGCCGTATTGGCGCTTCAGGGCTGCGATCAAAAAACCGACCAAAACCATATCAAAGTCGGCGTCATCAACGGCGCGGAACAGGACGTGGCGGAAGTCGCCAGGCAGGTGGCGAAAGAGAAATACGGGCTGGAGGTCGAGCTGGTCGGCTTCAGCGGTTCGCTGCTGCCGAACGACGCCACCGACAAAGGCGAACTGGACGCCAACGTGTTTCAGCACCGCCCGTTCCTCGAACAGCAAAACAAAGATCACGGCTATAAGCTGGTGGCGGTCGGCAATACCTTCGTGTTCCCGATGGCCGGCTACTCCAAAAAGATAAAATCGCTGAAAGAGCTGCCGGACGGCGCGGTGATCGCCATCCCGCTCGATCCGACCAACCTGGGGCGCGCCCTGCTGCTGCTGGAAAAAACCGGGCTGATTAGCCTGAAGCCTGGCAAAGGGTTGCTGCCCACCGCGCTGGATATCAGCGCCAACCCGCATCATTACCAGATCATGGAGCTGGAAGGTGCGCAGCTGCCGCACGTGTTAGACGATCCGAAAGTCACCGTCGCCGTCATCAGCACCACCTACATCAACCAGACCGGCCTGTCGCCGACCAAAAACGGCATCTTCATCGAGGATAAGGACTCACCGTACACCAACATCATCGTCACCCGCGAAGACAACAAGGACGCGCCAAACGTACAGAACTTCATCAAGGCCTATGAGTCGGACGAAGTCGCCAAAGCCGCCGAGAAAATCTTCAACGGCGGCGCGGTGAAAGGCTGGTAAATTCGGCCACCATCAAGGCGGATTCTGCGCACGAATCCGCAATATTTCACTTTCATTCCCCGTTTCCTTACGCCACACCTTTCTCTAAAAGCAAAACGCCCGCATGCTCATTCCTCCATAACACGGATTGTTCACAACAAAGCAGTGTATCGATGCCGATCAAATTTGCCCCCAAGGTCGGGGAAATTCTCGAGTGCAACTATGGCAACTATCCCCTATCAGTCTGCCAACCGCATGAAGCCGGCTTTTATGATGGCCACATTCCACCAGAAATGGTGAAGAACCGTTTAGTTGTTGTGTTAAACGGCAAAATTAACGGCAACGCCTGCATTATCGTACCGCTGTCGACCACCAGAGATTCGAACAAGATCGAACGGGGATTGCACATCGAAATTACGCGTGAACTCATCGAAGATATGAGATTCTTTCATCCGCAAACGCGCTGGGCAAAGGGCGATCTGGTGCAGCAAGTCAGCCGCCAACGGCTGAACAGAGCCCGTAAAGAGAGAGGCTTTCTTACCCAGTGTCTGTCGCGCGAGCTTGTTGCTGACATACAACGCGCCGTCATTAAGTCGATCAATGCCATAAATATGCTGTTCTGACCAGTACGCTGTTGTTGACAAAACAGACAAATCAGGTGAAATTGTCGCCGTAGCCGATAAAGGCCCTTATGCTATACCCTCCCTTTCAGGGACCTGCGAAGCCCAGCCATCCAGCTGGGCTTTTGCCTCTCTGGCGCCTACCGATTTTTAAAACGTCACCTTTTCTTCCCGCTCTTGACCCTTACGTGGCGTCAGGCTTTAGTATCCCGGCACGCACAAGGGAGGAGCTACATATGTTATTGAAAGTCGGCGAACTGGCGCGCCGTTCCGGCATTACCGTTCGCACACTGCATCACTATGACAGCATTGGTTTGCTGGTCCCTTCTGCGCGTTCCGACGCCGGTTATCGTTTATACAACCGGGCTGACATCACCCGCTTGCATCACATCCAAGCGCTGCGCCGGATGGGCGTTTCGCTGGCGGAAGTCGGGGCAATTCTCGCGCGTTCAGGGCCAGCGCTTCCGGCGGTGATTGAGCAGCAGATCGCCATGTTGGAGCAGCAGTTGGCACAGATCGCCGCATTGCGCGGCCGGCTGCAGCACATGCATGCCCAACTTTCCGCCGGGCACGAACCAGAACTGAACGACTGGCTGACTACGTTGGAGTTAATGACCATGTACGATAAATACTTTACCGCCGATGAGCTGATGCAACTACCATTCTACCAAGCTGATCCCACCCGCAATCAGGAATGGGCTGCATTGGTGAGCAGCGTGGGACAACTGATGGCGGAAGGCATCGAACCTCAGGCGCCACAGGCTCAGGCGATGGCACGCCGCTGGATGCTGATGCTGGAACGCGACACCGCCGGCAACCCGGCCTTTCTCACCCGGCTGAACGCCATGCACGCCGACGAACCGTCGATGCGCGAACAGACCGGAATTACACCGACGATGACGGACTACATCACCCGCGCCTTTGCCGAAACCAAGCTGGCTGTCTATCAAAAATACCTGTCGGTGGAAGAGTACGCCTACGTGCGTCAACACTATTTCACCCGCCTGCAGGAGTGGCCGGCTCTGATCGCTCAATTCCATCAAGCGATGAACGACGGCATACCTGCCGATTCGCCGGAGGCGGTGCGATTGGCGGCCGATTGGCTGGCGCTGTTCCAATCCTATGCCGGCACCAACCCGGCGACGCAGATGAAGATCCGTGAAGCGATGGAACGGGAACCCTCGCTGACCGAGGGCACCTGGCTGACTCCGCCGTTGCTGGCCTATCTGCGCCAGGCCGTGGCCCGGCTGATGCGCGGCTGAATAGCTCATAGGATTTTCTTATCTCACCATAAGAAAACCCGATTTATCCCGGCGGCGAGCGGCGCGCATAATGGCGTTTATCCGCTGATTTCCAAGGTAAACAGGCATTACCATGACGCTCTCCGCTCCCGTACTCAGCCTCCTCGATGCCACGCCGGACGATATGGCCGCCGTGCTGCAAATTTACACTCACCACGTGCTGTACGGTGCCGCCTCGTTTGAAGAACAGCCGCCGACCTTGGCGGAAATGCAGCTGCGGCTAGGCAAGGTGCGGGAAGCCGGGTTGCCCTGGCTGGTGGCGAAAAGCGAAGGCCGTGTTATGGGCTACTGCTATGCCACACCATATCGCCCCCGGCCGGCCTATCGCTTTACCGTAGAAGACTCGGTGTATATCGCCGAAGGGCAACAGGGGAAAGGCGTCGGCAAGGCGCTGCTGAGCGCGCTGATCGCCCGCTGCGAGCAAGGCCCCTGGCGCCAGATGCTGGCGATCGTCGGCGATTCCGCCGCCAACCACGGCTCGCTGGCGCTACACCAGTCGCTCGGCTTTACCAGCGCCGGAACGTTAAAGGCCGTGGGGTTCAAACTGGGGGAATGGCGTGACACGCAGATTATGCAGCGCGCGCTGGGTGACGGCGACAATCGGCATCCTTGAATGCATGGCGACGCACGATAGGAAGTTAGCGTCTATAGTGAAGAGGGATTTCATTGAGTTAGCGCCAATCGCGCACGCCATCTAACCGGTAAGGGAGAAGTGAATGAAAATTATTCTGTGGATTGTCGCCATCATCTTCATCGTGGGTTTGTTGACGATTACCGGCGTTCTCAAACTGATCTTTTAATCCGTCTCATACGTCCCGCCCCTTCCGGGGCGAGACTTTTCATCATGCCTTGAAACGCGTGCGTACCGCGCCCAGCGCCGACACCACCGCCAGCACCACGCCGCCGGCCACCAGCCCGAATGCCACGTTCAGCAGTGCCGGAACCACACCCTGCAAAAGATGGCCAAACGTCGGCACCACGGTGGTGTACGAGGCCCAGTCTTCGAACAGGTGATGCACCGGCGGCAGGCCGTGGGTCAGGATGCCGCCGCCGACCATAAACATGGCAACAGTGCCGACGATCGACAGCGTTTTCATCAGATAAGGCGCGGCGCGCACGATGCCGCCGCCGAGGGAGCGCGCCACTGCGCTGCGTTTGCGGCTCAGATACAGCCCCAGATCGTCCAGCCGAACGATGCCGGCGACGATGCCGTACACGCCGAGCGTCATCACAACGGCGATGCCGCACAAGACGATCACCTGCTGGCTAAAGGTGGCGCCGGCGACGGTGCCCAAGGTAATGGCGATAATCTCGGCGGACAGCACGAAGTCGGTGCGTATTGCCCCCTTCACCTTGCGCTTCTCATAAGCCGCGGCGTCCTCATTGGCGCCGGGCCCGTCCGATTTTTCCTCCTGCGCCGCCTTGCCGTGGCTCAGGCTGTGAAACACCTTTTCGAACCCTTCGTAACACAGATAGGCGCCGCCCACCATCAGCAGCGGCGTAATCGCCCAGGGCGCGAAGGCGCTGATCAGCAGCGCCAGCGGCACCAGGATCGCCTTGTTGATCAGTGAGCCTTTGGCGACGCTCCACACCACCGGCAGCTCGCGGTCGGCTTTAACGCCGGTGACCTGCTGCGCGTTGAGCGCCAGATCGTCCCCCAGCACCCCGGCGGTTTTTTTCGCCGCCATCTTGCTCATTAACGAGACATCGTCCAGCAACGAGGCAATGTCGTCGATGAGGGTAAGTAAGCTACTTCCTGCCAAAATGATTCATCCTTTTCATATTCACGGGCCATTCTATGTTTAGCATAGCGGTAAAACATCATGAAAGGATATGGGAGGATCTCGGAAAATGCCGGGCGGGCGATTGCCGCCCGGCGCCGGCGTTAAAGCGCTACGCTGCCCAGGATGAAGGTGACGGTAATCACCGACAGCAGCGTCGTCCAGGTGATGATGGAGGCCATCGCTTCATGATCGCCCCCCATTTGCCGCGCCAGAATATAGGCGTTGCCGGCACAAGGCACGGCGGAGTAGAGAATGGCGATGCTGGCCGGCACGCCGGTGGCGCCGAAATAGTGCACCAGCGCAATGGTAATCAGCGGCATGGCCACCAGTTTCAGCACGGTCGCATAAGAGATGGAAACCAGCTTGCGAATATGCATGCTGACGATCAACCCTGCGCCGACCGACATCAGGCTCAGCGGCGTGGCGGCGTTGGAGAGATAAACGAACAGCTGTTTAAGCGCGCCGGTGATGTGCAGGTTGCACAGGTTCATCAGCACCCCGAACAACGCGCCGATGATCAGCGGGTTTTTCGTCAGCGCCAGCAGCGCGCCGCTCAGGCTTTTCTTGCTGCCGGTGCCGTAATGGTTCATCACCAACACGCTCATGATGTTGGTCAGAATGATCATATAGGCCACGAAGAAACCGGACAGCGCCACCCCCTCGCTGCCGAACAGCGATTGCGACAGCGCGATGAATACATAAGAGTTATATCTGACTCCGCCCTGAAAAATGGAGGTAAACAGATCGGCCGACGTATTGAAAAACAGTTTGCCAACGAAAATAATCAACGCGATGGCCAGCGTGGAAACTATGGTCGCCACAACGGGATAAAAGCTGTCCGCGCCGCTAAAATCCGCCTCGCTGATATCCAATATCAACAGCGCCGGAAAAAACAGGTAATAAACGAATTTGTCTGAAAAGCCCCAAAATACGGCAACGTCTTTAACATAGAGTTTTGACAAATAGCCCAGCACGATTAACAAAAAAATCGGTAATATAGAAAGAAAAACGTTCAGCATGAATAATAACCTTAAATCGAGAAAATGCGCTCTTCAACCTGATTGAGGTTGCGGTGATTCCACAAGCTTGCCGAAATGAAGACGCGTTGTACCCAGCGCAACGGCGTATCTCTTTCATCGAAAGATGGCGTGAATTTATCGCGTGAATGCAGCGCAAAACGGTTATCGATATACACCAAATCGCCCGGGCAAATATCGATGCCGATGGCATTTTCTTTCACCAGCCCGTAGAAACGCTCCAGCGCGGCTTCCGCTCGCGGCGTGCTGGCGGCAATCATGCCGGGATAGAAAACGGCGCTCACATCCGGCAGAACATGGTTTTGTGAAATAAGCGGCACCAGCGCGGTTTCTTCGCGCCCGGCCTGCGTGGACTGGCGCCAACGGTATGGCAGCTTGATGCTGTACAGCGGGCTGGCCAGCGTTTCGACGTCCTCGCGGCTCAGTTGAGCGATAGCCAAACGCGAATCGGAGATACGCGTCATCGGGCTGTGCGGATCGCGGCGCACGCCGGCTAACAGCAACCCCATCGGCGAGACGTTGAACTGCTCCAGGTGTTTCAGGGCCGCATTTTCAATATGGAAATCCAATTCAACATCGAACCCCAGACCGGTATATTCTTTTTTGGCTTCGCGTTTGGGGATCAGATTATTAATCAGTTCTTTCCCTTCGAAATACATCGAATAGGGTTCACCAATTAGCGAAGAGATGCCGACCAACAGGTTTTCACTGATATTCCCTGATTTGGCCGAAGGCGTATATTGGTTCGGACAAGGGGAAAAGAACACTTCTTTATCCACCGGCACATTTTTTAAAATAAGATAAGGCCGTGGTTTGATTGACGCCTTTTGCTGGCTTAATGCAGCGCTTAATCTGTGGGGTAAGTGGGTGATCATGGCCGAACGTATAGCGTGAATATACGCATCACCGCCGGCGGGATCGTAAGCAATTTTATCTAATGCCGAAAATAACTCGTTTCTTTCCTGATCCGTCAATTGAAAGACGTTTTGGTAATCCATCCTGAGCATTCCTTGACAATAAGAATATCATTAGCAAGCCTAATGAAAGCGGCAGGATGTTAACATTATGCAATCAAATCCATAAAGATTTATTAACTAATTTCGTGATCTTAATCACCACTCCTCCGTCCAGTTAGCGGTGGAGAAGAAGTGATTAATAAACAAACAGCTACGCGCATACGTCTCAATCGGATGCGATAGCGAATACGCCCGCGAGATAGCGCAGGACATGACCGTGGGCCTCAAAAACGCACGATAAATGCGTACTGCCCTCAAGCAAGCCAAAGGCAACATGCGCACTGCCATGCTGTTCGACGAAGCGCTGCATCGCTTGCGCATTGAACAACTCGTCCTGCGCTGCCGCCAGCAGCAAGGTCGGCAATCGCAGCGCCGCCAGTTGCTTGGCCGGGATGCGTGGCGTCAACGCGTTAGCCATATTGACGCTGTATTGGCAGACAAAATCGGGGGCGGCGGCCAGCACAGCCGGGGGAAAATTCAGGCTGACCGCCCGGGATTGCCCAAACCAGCGCCCGCCGCTGAGCGCATTGGCGACAAACGGCCATTGTCGCACCTGAGCAAAACGGGCCTCCGCCGCCAGATCGCGGGCCATCCCGGAAAATGGACCCAGCTCGGGCGCCAGCATGATCAGGCTGTCCGCCTGCTGTTCGCCAGGGTAACGGGTCAAGTAGTTGAGCAACATGCCGGCGCCGCTCGAATGGCCAAGCAGGTGTCTGCGCGCCAGCGGAAACCGGCAGCGCATTTCTGCCAGGATGATATCGACATCGCGCCAAATACGCTCAGGCCGCTCAACCGTCCCCCGCTCTCCCCTGGAATCGCCATGTCCGCGAATATCGACCAGACACACCGCGAGCGTCGGCTCGGCGGCCAGCTGGCGCGCAAGGACGTCATACCCGGCAGCGCTGTTAACCCCGCCGCCGTGATACACCACCATCACGTCTGCACTCGCGGCAGTTTGCCGATACAGGCGATAGCTCAATCCCTCAACGCGACCGGACGACATCTCCACATGCCCGCCCGGCCACTCGCCGTAAGACTTCGCTTGCTCAACATAGCGGTCAAAATCAATCAAAGCGCACCTTTCCATGATGTTGTCGGTATTTCCTACGGCAAAGCTCCTCGCCAAAATGGTGATAACAATATGAAATAACAGCAGTAATTACCATTCTTTTGCACATTCTCCCTTAGCGTCAGGGCAGATCGCCCGCCGGCACATTGAGCTGCCAGGAAAGGCCGAAACGATCGTTGAGCCAGCCGAAACGGGCGCTGAAGCCGTAGTCATCGAGCGGCATCAGCACCTTGCCGCCCTCCGCCAGCCGGTGGAACGCCCGCTCCAACGCTTCTTCGTTAGGCAGGTTGATGAACAGCGACACCGCCGGGGTAAAGCTAAAGTCATGGCTGATCGGGCTGTCGATAAACACCAGGTTCTGCCGATCGAAATCGATGGCAGCATGCTTGATCAATCGCCGGCCGTCCGGCGTCGGGTCGTAATGCTGTACCTGCATGAGCCGAAAACGCTCGAACACCTGGCTGTAGAGATCGATCGCCCGCTGCGCCTCTCCCTGGAACATGACAAAGGTCGAAACCTGACTCATAACATCCCCTCCGGCAAACGTTGTGGTATTAATGGAGGATAGCGGATTACCGTTGAAGCGGCGGAAAGGAGCAACCATGAGCATCATTCATCGCCTGGCGCAGCCGGACGATCTCAACGGCCTGTTAGCCTTGTATCGCGAGCTGCGCCCGCAGGACGCGCCGCTGCGCGCCGACGATGCGCGCCGAACCCTGCAACGCCTGTTGGACGATCCGGCGATCCGTCTGGTGGTGGCGGCGAAAGAAGATCACCCGATCGCCACCTGCATGCTGGCGCTGATCCCGGGGCTGGCGCACCAGGCGCAGCCGTTCGGCGTCATCGAACACGTGGTGACGGCGGAGCCCTACCGCGGCCACGGCGTGGCGCTCGCCATGATCGAATACGCGCTGCAGCTGGCCTGGCGCAAGGGCTGTTACAAGGTGATGCTGCTGTCGGGGCAGCAACGCACCGGCGCGCACCAGCTTTATCTCAAAGCAGGTTTCGACGGCGATCGCGAGCGGGGATTTGTCATCAGGCGGCCCGAGGGCCGATAGCGGCCTGCTGCAAATGAGCAGGCCGCCAGGCGGGTCATTCGGTGGCGTTTTTCGCCAAGCTGGCGTCTTTTTGGCGACGATAGTCGCGGGCGGCGGCCGGGATCGGCGTCACCTTGCCGGTTTCGATCCAGCTGCGCAGCCGGTTGGCGTCGGCGAAGTGGGTATATTTGCCGAAGGCGTCCAGCACCACCAGCGACACCGAGCGGTTACCGATCATGGTGCGCATCGCCAGGCAGTGGCCCGCCTGGTTGGTGAAGCCGGTCTTGGTCAGCTGGATGTTCCATTTCGGGTTGTACACCAGGTGGTTGGTGTTGCGGAACGGCAGCGTGTAGTTCGGGTCTTTGAAGCTGGCCATGCGCTCGGTGGTGGTGCTGAGCTGGCCGATCAACGGGTATTGTTTGGTGGCGATCAGCAGCTTGGTCAGATCGCGCGCCGTCGACACGTTATGAATAGAGAGCCCGGTCGGTTCCACATAATGGGTATTGGTCATGCCGAGCGCCCTGGCCTTGGCGTTCATCGCTTTGATGAAGGCGTTGTAGCCCCCCGGATAGTGGTGCGCCAGGCTGGCGGCCGCGCGGTTTTCCGACGACATCAGCGCGAGCAGCAGCATGTCCTTGCGGCTGATTTCGCTGTTCAGCCGTACCCGCGAATACACCCCTTTCATCTCCGGCGTCTGGTGGATGTCCACTGACAGCATCTCGTCGAGCGGCAGGTGCGCGTCCAGCGTGACCATGGCGGTCATCAGCTTGGTGATCGAGGCGATCGGCACCACTTCATCCGGGTTGCGCGCGTACATCACCTTATGGGTTTGCATATCGACAACCATCGCGCTGCCGGAGGCCAGCTCCGGCTGGGTGGCGTGTACGGCGGCGGCGTTGTCGCTGGCCAGCGCGCGCGGCGCAAAGCCTGCGCCCGCCTGCAAAGCGAGCAGGGTCAGAACCAAAACACGTATTTTCACAGGCATTACTCTGAAATGGGGGCTTGAACTCAGCGAATTATATGTGAGGGTTCAGCGCTTGGCACTGGGATTGTATGGCGGATTTGTGACAAATTCTGTCGGCCGAAAAACGACGCAGCCCGCGGGCGCTCTGGGATGAACGCCCGCGTAGAAAAAGTTACAGCGCCGGCTGCCAGGCCGACTGAGGCAGCAGGTACAGCCCCGGCGTTTGCCGCGCCCCGGCGCCGACGATATGGCCGATGCCGGCCGCCATCACCGCCAGCGTCACGTCGAAGGCGTTGAGGCTGTCGCCATAGCCGGCGGTCAGGTTGAACATCGAGCCATTGGCCAGCAAATAGACCGTCTTTTCATTCAGTTGGTAAGCGTTCACATAAGGCATCGGCTCGTGGTGCGGCAAGCCCTTGAGGAAGCCGACGTCGATCTCTTCCGCCACGTGGCCGACGTTGAGGATAAACACGCCGTCCTGCGCCTGTTGCAGATGCTGCGCCGAGAGCACGTTTTTCGCGCCGGTCGCGGTGGCGATCACGTCCGCCTGCGCGATCGCGCTCGCCAGATCCACCACCTGCCAGCCGTCATAACGCGCCTGCAGCGCGCGCGCCGGATCGATTTCCGCCACCATCACCTGGCCACCGTAGGCCCTGGCCGCCGCTGCCGTCCCCTGCCCGACCAGGCCGTAACCGATCACCAGCACACGCTTCTCGTGCAGCGTCAAATGGGTGGTCTGGAAGAAGGTATGCCAGGCGGTCAGCCCAACCATATGCCGATTGTGCAGCCCTTCTTTCACCGGCAGATCGTCCCAGTTGAAGATCGGATAGCGCGGCGCCACGCCGTTCAACCGGCTGATGCCCGAGCCGGTGGCCTCCAGCCCGGCGACGATCTGCGGGCCACCCGGCGACTGGTGCAGACGGGTGGTCAGATCCGCCCCCATTTCGCACAGGTGGGTCGGCCGCCAGGCCAGCGCGCGGTCGAAAGATTCCGACCATTCGCCGGCGCTCATGTCACGCCAGGCATAGGCCTGCGCGCCCCGCCGTTCCAGCCAGGCCACCACATCGTCCTGCACCGTGGTGGGATTGCAGGTGGTCAGGAAGATCGCCGCACCCTTGTCCAGCAGGCCGGCCACCAGCGGCGCCATTTTCAAATCCAGGTGCATGTTGCACGCCAGCCGCACCCCGTGCAGGTCCGGCAACGCCGCCATCGCCGCCCGGGTGCGCGGCATATGACGCGTCGCCCAGCTCAATTCGCTCTCAAAGTCCTGATACATCCGTTGCTCCTCTGATGTGCCCCGCCGCCAGGCGTGGCAAAAAATTATCCCGCGCGGCCGAGCCGGCGGATCGCCTGCGGCGACAGGCCAAAGACGCGGATAAACGCCCGTCTCATGCGTTCTGGATCGCTGAACCCCACCGAACGGGCGATCGCCTCCAGCGGCTCGGCGCTCTCTTCGACGCGTACCCTGGCCGCCTCTACCCGCAGCTGCTCGATCACCTTGGCCGGCGTCTGCCCGGTTTCGGCGCGGAACAGTCGGCCGAACTGACGCTCGCTCAGGCAGGCGGCGTCAGCCAGATCCGCTACCGACAGCGGCAAGTGCAAATGTTCGCGCGCGAACGACAGCGCTGCACGCATGCGATCCGACGACGGATTCAGCGCCAGCAGCAGCGAGTACTGCGACTGCCCGCCGGGGCGTCGGTGGTAGACCACCAGCTGCCGCGCCACGGCCGCCGCCAGGGTGGCGCCCAGATCGTCTTCGATCAGCGCCAACGCCAGATCGATGCCGGCACTGATGCCGGCCGAGGTCCAGATATCGCCATCGCGAATGAAAATGCGGTTGCTGTCGACGCGAATGCGCGGGTAGTTCTGCTGTAGCCGCGCCGCGTGATACCAGTGGGTGGTGGCGCGCTTGCCGTCCAGCAAGCCGCAGGCCGCCAGAATAAACGCGCCGGTGCACACGCTGGCGATGCGCCGCGCACGCCGGCTGTGGATTGTCAGGAACCCCGTCAGCGCCGGTGACTGCGCCGCCATCACGTTGCCGCTGCCGCCAGCCACCACCAGCGTATCGAAACGCTCGTCGCCGCATGGCTGCGTGGCGATCTCCACCCCGGCCGAGCTGGCGACCATGCCACCCTGCGGCGAAATCGCCACGCAGCGGTAGGCCGGCGGATCGGTAAACTGGTTGACATTATCGAACGCCGCCAGCGGGCCGGCAAAGTCCAGCAGGTTGAAACCGGGAAAGACCACAAAACCGATCGTTTTCATGATGGCGCTTTTTGAGGGTTATCTGTCATATCAGCCAAAAACAGGGCGGCTATTATGGCCCAGGTCCAACGATAAAAATGAGGCGAATGTCATGTCTGAACCACTCGTGATTGTATTTCCCATCTATCAAGGCGTCACCCAACTCGACTTCACCGGCCCGCTGCAGTTTCTGCGCCGCATGCCGGGCGCGGAAATCATCGTCGCTTCGGTAGACGGCGCGGATGTCGAATCGGAAGGCTTGCACTTCACTCAGTTGCGCCCGCTGCCGGAGATCGCGCGCTGCGACGTGCTGTGCGTGCCGGGCGGCAGCGGCTGCACCCAGGCATTACAGGATGAAGCATTCATGCGGCAAATCCGTCGGCTGGGCACCGATGCTCGCTACCTGACCTCGGTGTGTACCGGTTCGCTGATCCTAGCCGCCGCCGGGTTATTGCTGGGTAAACGCGCCGCCTGCCACTGGTCTATGCGCGATAGCCTGAAGCTGTTCGGCGCCATACCCAGCGCTGCTCGCGTAGAACGCGACGGCAACGTAATCAGCGGCGGCGGCGTCACCGCCGGCATCGATTTCGCGCTGGCGCTGATCGCCGAACTGCACGGCGAAGACACCGCTCAGACGATCCAACTTTATCTGGAATACGCCCCGGCCCCGCCGTTCGAGGGCGGCACGCCGGAACTGGCCCCGCCGCACATTTACGCCAAGGTACAGGCACAAATGGCGGAAAGCCTGGCGCGGCGCAGAGCGTTGGTGGCCCAAATCGCCCAAGGCTAGCGATCGGGCGTATACTTGCCCTTATGCGTCAGCCACATAAGGAGTAAGGAATGACCGATTTGGCCCACTACATTACGGACTACGGTTACTGGGCGTTGTTTATCGGCTGCCTGGCGGAAGGGGAGACCATCACGCTGCTGGGCGGCATCGCCGCCCACGAAGGGCTGCTGCACTGGCCGTGGGTGATCGCGGTGGTGGCGCTGGGCGGCATGATGGGAGACCAGTTGCTGTACTTCGCCGGCCGCCGGTTTGAAGGCCGCGTCATCTCGCGGCTCAAGGGACAGGAAAAGCGCATCGCGCGCGCCAGAAGGCTGATCGCTCGCCACCCGATGCTGTTCGTTATCGGGGTGCGCTTTATGTACGGTTTCCGCATCATCGGCCCGGTGCTGATCGGCGCCAGCCGCCTGCCGCCGTCGCGCTTCGTACCGCTCAATATCCTCGGCGCTATTTTATGGGCGACGATCTTCGTCATGCTCGGTTATTTTGGTGGCCAGGCGATCGAACGCTTCGTTACCGGCTTCGACAAAAAACTCTCCGGCCTGCTGTTTGTCGCGCTGGCGATCGCCGCCATCCTGCTGGTGCGTTTCTGGTGGCGTAAACGCCACCCGGAGTAAGCAAACGCAGCGGGCGTCAGCTTTCCTGCGGCGCCGTGCGCATCAGCTCGACCAACTCGCGCGCCGCCTTGTCCAACGGGCGGTTCTTCAGCCAGATCAAATGCATCGGCAAGCGCAGTTCGTTCTTGGTATTTTTGAATTTCAGCCGCACCAGCCGCCCCTGCGCCAGCAGCGGCTCGGCCAGCGACAGCGGGAAATTTCCCCACCCCAGCCCCGCCTCCACCATGTTCAGCGCCATCGGTAGGCTGTCGGTGCGCCAATACGCCTCCGCCACCTGCGGACGCAGATCGCCGATCGGCAGATCGCGGCTGGCCACCATGATCTGCCGCACGTTGACCAGATCTTCGAGAAACAGCTCACCCGCCGCGCCGTCCAGCGCCGGATGCTGCGGCGACAGCATCGCCACCAGCGATTCCGCGCCGACGAAGTGAAACTGTTCCGCGCTGTTGACGTTCAGCCCGCCGAACGCCAGACAAACGCCGATGCGCTCCTGATGCAGCATGTGCAGCACGTCGTCCTGCGGCGCGCTGAGCACTTCAATGTTCAGCAGCGGATAACGCTGCGACAGCGTTTTCACCGCCGCCAGCAGGCCGGCGCCGTTAATATCCGACGCCACGCCGATCGAAAGCCGGCTCTCCAGCCCCTGGGATAGCTCGATGGCGTGCACCTGCAGCTGCTTGAGCTGCCCGGCGATCAGGCGGGCGTGCGGCGCCAGGGCCAACGCCAGCGCGGTCGGCGTCGGTTCGCGGTGAGAACGGTCGAACAAGGCGAAACCGAGCTCCGCCTCCATGTTGGCGATGCCCATGCTGACCGCAGACGGTACGCGCCGCAACGCGCGGGCGGCGGCGGAAAATGAGCCGCGGTCGAGCACCGCCAAAAACAGTTCGATGTTGTCGCTGGAAAAATTCATCGCTCAACCTGTCAGAAAAACTGACAGCTCCTGACTTTTTCTATCAATGTGATTGACGTTATCTTAGCCGCCGTCGCCACAGAGGCAACTAAAAACAGATCGGGAGAAAACGATGCAAGGCGTCAAACGCAAACTGGTGTATGTCACCGCTTATGAAATCATCGGCATGGCGATCTCGGCGCTGGGGCTGGCGCTGCTGTCGGGCCATGCGCCAAGCAGCACCGGGCCGCTGGCGGTGGTGATCACCACCATCGCGGTAAGCTGGAACTTTATTTACAACTATTTATTCGAGTGGTGGGAAAGCCGCCAGGTGTCGCGCACCCGCACGCTCAAACGCCGCATTTTGCACGCCGTCGGCTTTCAGCTGACGCTGGTGGTGTATCTGATCCCGCTGATCGCCTGGTGGATGGGCATCACGCTGTGGCAGGCGCTGCTGCTGGATATGGCGCTGATCGTCATCATTCCTTGCTACACCTTCCTGTTTAACTGGGCGTTCGACAAGCTGTTCGGCCTGCCGGCTTCGGCTCTGCCGGCCGGTGAATCCGCCTAAGCCTGCTCCTCGTCCGATTCGCCTGCGCACGCTCATTGCCGCGCAGGCGCCATCGCTTTATTTTCCGCCCGCCTTCCCCCCTCACGCAAAATAACCTCCAAATCCCTTTAATTTTCACGGTAATTATTATTCTGTGATTTCAATCACTTTTATCGTTCGATATTTCCGTGTTGATAATGAGACTCATCTTACTGAATAATATGCGCTTTTGTTTTCAGTTTAAAAAATACACACCATTGTTCACACTTTGTACGCAGGTTTTTTTGCCACATTTATCGGGAAACGGTAGCATGCCACGCCGTTATTTAATGGCGGCTGTATACACAATAAACAGCGGAATGATGCCACGACCTCATTCTCATTACGATTGTTAATGGCAATCGTTTGCTCTGCAGCTCAGAGCGGAGTTCATCATAGACAGGTAAACAGGACGGATAATGCACTCACAAAAAAAGTCGGCGGATGACAAACACGCCGCCAGAAGACGCTGGCTAGACTCTCATGAATCCGGTTATCACAAAAGCATGGGCAACCGGCAAATCCAAATGATCGCCATCGGTGGCTCCATCGGTACCGGCTTGTTCCTCGGTACCGGCGGCCGTCTCGAGTTGGCCGGGCCGGCGCTGGCGCTGGTCTACCTGGTGTGCGGGATTTTCTCTTTCTTCATCCTGCGCGCGCTGGGCGAACTGGTGCTGCATCGCCCTTCCAGCGGCAGCTTCGTTTCTTACGCCCGCGAGTTTCTCGGTGAGAAAGCCTCTTACGTCGCCGGCTGGATGTATTTCCTCAACTGGGCGATGACCGGCATCGTCGACATCACCGCGGTGGCGCTATATATGCACTACTGGGGCACCTTTGCCGACGTGCCGCAGTGGCTGTTTGCCCTCGGCGCGCTCGGCATCGTCGCCACCATGAACATGATCGGCGTGAAGTGGTTCGCCGAGATGGAGTTCTGGTTCGCGCTGATCAAGGTCGTCGCTATCGCGCTGTTCCTGATTGTCGGCGTCGTCTTCCTCGGCACCGGCACCCCGGTCGCCGGCCACACCACCGGCATGCACCTGATCACCGAAAACGGCGGCATGTTCCCGCACGGCCTGCTGCCGGCGCTGGTGCTGGTGCAAGGGGTGATCTTCGCCTTCGCCGGCATCGAGCTTATCGGCACCGCCGCCGGCGAGTGTAAAGATCCGGCTAAAATGATGCCCAAAGCGATCAACAGCGTGATCTGGCGTATCGGTCTGTTCTACGTCGGCTCCGTGGTGCTGCTAGTGCTGCTGCTGCCGTGGAACGCCTATCAGGCCGGCCAAAGCCCGTTCGTGACCTTCTTCAGCAAGCTGGGCGTGCCTTACATCGGCACCATCATGAACATCGTGGTGTTGACCGCCGCGCTGTCCAGCCTCAACTCCGGCCTCTATTCCACCGGCCGCATCCTACGTTCACTGGCGATGGGCGGCTCCGCGCCGAAGCTGATGGCTAAAATGAGCAGCCAGCAGGTGCCTTACGCCGGCATCCTGGTTACCTGCGGCATCTACGTGATCGGCGTGGTGCTCAACTACCTGGTGCCGTCGCGGGTTTTCGAGATCGTGCTAAACATCGCTTCGCTGGGCATCATCGCCTCCTGGGCGTTTATCATCGTTTGCCAGATGCGCCTGCGCAAAGCCGTGCGCGAAGGCCGTGCGCAGCCGGTATCGTTCAGAATGCCGGGCGCGCCGTTCACCTCCTGGCTGACGCTGGCGTTCCTGCTGGTCGTCGTGGTGATGATGGCGTTCGATTATCCGAACGGCACCTGGACCATCGCCACCATTCCGGTGCTGGCGGTGCTGCTGACGCTGGGCTGGTTCGGCCTGCGCAAGCGCGCGCAGGAAGTGAAGCGGGAGCAGCAGGCTCACGAAGAGCAGAACCCGCACTGAATCGACAAACCGCCCTCCGGGGCGGTTTTTTTATCCGCTATAACCGGCCGTAAAACGTCATTCTGGCGCTTTCCGACAGCATGACATCCGGCTGCGCATTGTAGGCCAGCACCACCAGCATGCGCGTGGTGTCGCCTTCGGTCGGCGTCACCCGGTGCATGGCGTTGCGCCCGCGAAACAGCACTAAATCCCCCTCCTCCATCGCCAGCTGTTTGACCGCCCGCTCACCGTCCAGCACCTGCGTGACCCCGGCATAGTTCATCTCGCCGCGGTCGGCGTCGCGCAGGTTCTCCACGTATTCGAAACGGCCGCCCCCCTGCGGTTTCTGGATCAGCAGCGTGATGGCGAACGAGGAGTTGTCAAAATGCCAGCCCAGCTCCTGACCGGTGTGGGCGTAATGCAGGTTGATCGACGACAGCCGATCGGCGTAGGGATACAGCTGCGCCTCATCCAACACCGCGCAGAGAAACTCGCGAAACGCCGGAGCATCGTACAGCGCACGCAGCGGCGACTGCGATGGGATATCCTCGTCGGTAATGCAGCCCTTGGATGACACCACCAGCCGGTTGCGCGCATGATCGGCCGGCAGCGCGTCGTCCTGCGGCCGTAGATACACGTTGTGTTTGCTGCTGGCGTAAAACGCCGCGTGGTGCTGTTCGGCACCTTCCAGCCTTACCGTCGCCAGCGCGGCGGGGCGCAGAAATCCCGGCAGCACCAGCGCGCCGGCGCGCGCCAGCGTTTGCCTGCAACGGGCGCGGAATGCGGCGTCGTCGATGGGATGGACGGACAGATCGATAATATCGGCAAGTTGCGGCATGACGTTCCCCTCGTGTGCGATAGCCGGATGCTTCTCACTGTAGCGAATGGCGCATTGCCGCCATAACAAAAATACGTTATGGATAAGCTAACGAATTCTTAGCGATAGTCCTGCCCATGCCGCCACCGTCCCGTGCTCGCCTGCCCAAGCTGAGCGCCATTCTGGCGTTCGAAACCGCCGCTCGCACCGGCAGCCTGGCCCGTGCGGCGGATGTGCTGGCGCTGACCGCCGCCGCCGTCAGCCAGCAAATCCGCCAGCTCGAACAGCATCTGGGCATCACGCTGTTCATTCGCGCCAAAAGCGGCGTCACGCTGACCGAACAGGGCGCGGACTACCTGGCCTACGTGCAGGAGGCGTTCGAAACGCTGCGCGTGGCGCAGCAGCACGTCGAACGCCAGCGCGGCAAACAGGCGCTGACGGTGTTCGCCCTGCCGGCGCTGGCGTCTAAATGGCTGAATCCGGCGCTGGGCGACTGGCTGGCGCAGTGCCCCGACGGCGATTTGCGGCTGCACGCCACCCATGCGGCGGTCGATTTCGCCCATTCGGCGGCGGATTTCGCCCTGTGCTTCGGCGATCAGGATTACCCGCTGCTGGAAAAGGTGCAGCTGTTTCAGGATTGGGTGCAGCCGGTGTGCAGCCCGGCGCTGCGCGAGTGCGGCGACTGGACGCAGCTGCCGCTGATCCACGTCGACTGGGGCAAGGAGAGCCAGTTTTTGCCGGGCTGGCACGAGTGGTTCACCGCCGCCGATCGGCCGCCGCCGCCGCGGCGCGGGCTAACCTATAACCTGACCTCGCTGGCCATCGACGCCGCCGTGCAAGGGCGCGGGGTGCTGCTCGGCCAGCGGCGGCTGATCGCCCGTGAACTGGCGGAAGGCCAGCTGGTCACCCTGGCCGAACCGGCGCTGCGGCTCAGCAAACCCTACTACGTAGTTTACCCGCCGCGCACGCTGGAAAAACCCGGCGCAGCGGCGTTTCTCCGTTGGCTGCAGGCGCTGGCTCAGCGCGCGGTATAACCGCCGTCGATGCTGTAAAACGCGCCGGTGGTGAAACTGCTGTCGTCCGAAAGCAGGAAAGCCACCGTTTTCGCCACCTCTTCCCGCGTCGCCATCCTCCCCATCGGGTGCGAAGCGGCCATCTGCGCCCGCGCCGACGCTGGCAGTTTCCCCATCGCTGGCGTATCCACATAGCCCGGCCCGACGGCATTAACGCGCACGCCGCGCGTGGCGAATTCCAGCGCCGCCGAGCGTGTCAGGCCCAGCACGCCATGCTTGGCGGCGGTATAAGGTGCGATCCCGGCAATGCCCACCACGCCGTTGGCGGAAGAGAGGTTCACCACCGCCCCGCCGCCGCCGGCGACGATCGCCGGCAGGCCGTACTTCATGCCGAAAAACGTGCCGCTCAGGCAGGTGGCGATCACCTCGTGCCAATCGTCGACCGCGTACCGATCGATATCCACCTCGTGCGGGCCGGTGATCCCGGCGTTGTTGACCAGTAGATGCAGCGCGCCGCAGCGCCGCACGATCTCTTCAATACCCTGCCGCACCGACGGCGCATCGCGCACGTCCATCCGCAACGTCATCACCCGTCGGCCGTCGGGATCGAGCCGCGCGGCGGCGGCGGCGAGAGGCACTGCGTGGCGGCCGGTCATCACCACCGTGGCGCCGCGCCGAAACAGCTCGCCGGCGATCGCTTCGCCAATGCCGGTGGACGCGCCGGTCACCAGCGCCACCCGATGTTTGAAATCTTGCATAGCGGTTCTCCTGCAACGTTGAACTCAGGGGAACAGGCTAGCGCCGGCAAGTGACAGTTTGCGGCAGCAGTGACAACGCAGCACGTAATGCGCTCACAAACGCCGCAAAGCCCGCTATTTTATGCCTACTTTTTCTCATGCGAGACACCCTGTGGATACCCAACGCTACCTGCAGCATATCGGCTTTACCGGCGGCGCCCGCCCTGACCTCCCCACGTTGCAACAGCTGCACCATCGCCACATGCTGAGCGTACCGTTCGAGAACCTGAGCATTATTTATCATCAGGGTATTCAGCTGACGCCGGAGGCACTGTTCAGCAAGGTGGTCGAGCGTAACCGCGGCGGTTTCTGTTATGAGCTGAACACGCTGTTTGCCCTGCTGCTGCGGGAGATCGGTTTCAAGGTGAGCTTCATCTCCGGCGAGATCCGCGCGCGCGACGGCCATTTCGGCCCGCCCTACGACCATCTGGCGCTGCGGGTGGATCTGGCGGGCCAGGCCTGGCTGGTGGATGTCGGTTTCGGCGATTCCTTCCTGACGCCGCTCAAAATCGTCGCCGCCGAGCCGCAACCGCAGGCCAGCGGCACCTTCCACCTGGAGCAGGAAGGTGAGTATTACCTGCTGGAGCGCCGCAACGGCGACCAACGCTCGCATGCCAAAACCCTGTATCGCTTTACCGTTCAGCCGCGTGAATTGCCTGAGTTCGACGAGATGTGCCACTTCCACAGCACTTCGCCGCAGTCGCATTTCACCCAACGCCTGGTGTGCTCACGGCCGACGGAGCACGGCCGGGTGACCCTCAGCGACATGAAGCTGATCGTGACCGAAGATCACCAGCGCCACGAAACGACGCTGCATTCGGAAGAGGAACGCCGCGCCGCGCTGTGGCAGCATTTCGCCATCGATTTGGATCGTTGAAAGAACTAACATAATTTAGATTAAAATGTCCCATGCGCCTTCTATAGGCTCATGGGATTAACAAAGCCTTTCCACATAAACTTTTTCAATAGAACATCCCCCTTAATTTTAGAGAGTGAACAGCTAAAGATTATTTATAGCATCCAAAACACCTTCAATACCCTCGTTATAATCACTTCTAAAATCAGCATATTTTCTAGACTTCAACAACGTAGGAATATTACAATCACTATAAAGTATCGGTAAAATATGTATTTTGTTGTTACCTATTTCATCCCAATACTTTGTTTGCCACTCTCGTTCTACCCACTTTGATCTCATAGCTGCTTCAGAAAGAACCACGATAATAAAGTCCGCACTTTCAATGCCAATTGACAGTTTTTCAGGGATAAACTCCCCAACTCTGATATCCCATTCATCAAGCCATGGCGTATGACCAAACAACTTTATATCGGTAGCAACCTTCCGAACAAAAGGTTTATCTTTAGACGAGTGTGATATAAAAATATTCTTTCCTATCATATCTTTTTTAAACCTTACTGAAAGATAGTTTTCCGATAACAATAAATCTATAAAATGTAGTTCTTGCAAGCTTTCATGGCTATCTAGTTCATATAAGTCTTCATCCATGCCTTCATATATAGGCTCTGAGTATTTAGATAATAACTTATATAAACACTCGCGCCTTGTTAACAAATCATGCGTTGTTACAAAACGCATATCCTTGGGGTTCACATAGAAGTAATTCGGTGAAATAAAATAATCACCAAAATATACTATCGCCACCTCTGAATTCTTCCTTCCTTTGAAGTAGCATAATTCTTTAATTTCACTATCGTAAATAGTGTCATCTTCATAAAGTCCGACCCTTCCTTTGAATGGTCCTCCAGTGATAAAAACCGGACCGTAGCCAACCGGGTTATTATTCATTATTGTTTCCGAAATTAATTATCCATACTTGTGATTATCAGCGTTCTCAGAGAAATTTTCAATCGCCAATGAACTTCACAACTCACTCATCATTTTGATTGTATTACAGTGACGAGATACTAACTAATAACACACCTATACGTTATTACACGCCTAATCTTATAGAGGAAACTCTAATCGTATTGGCATACTAAGCAATTCCTTCATAAGTTTGATAATCCTTTCCCAACTGCACCAAAGACCTCACTCAACAAAACGAACGCCGCGCTGTGGCAGCATTTCGCCATCGATTTGGATCGTTGACGACGCCGGTGGCGCCCTTTTATTACGATTCTGTTACATCGATTGCATAACCGCGCTTGGCTGATTGCCAGCACCGCGGCGGCAGGCATCATAGGGTCATGATTCGGCAACAGAGTGCGAAAATGATCCGTGTGATACTGGTGGATGACCATGTGGTGGTGCGCTCCGGCTTTGCGCAATTGCTCAGCCTCGAGGACGATATCGACGTGGTGGGGCAATACAGCAGCGCGGCGGCGGCCTGGCCGGCATTGCTGCGCGACGACGTCAGCGTCGCGGTGATGGACATCGCCATGCCGGATGAAAACGGCCTGAGCCTGTTGAAACGCCTGCGGGCGCAGAAGCCGCAGTTCCGCGCAATCATCCTCAGCATCTATGACTCACCCACCTTCGTGCAGAGTGCGCTGGACGCCGGCGCCAGCGGCTATCTGACCAAACGCTGCGGGCCGGAAGAACTGGTGCAGGCGGTGCGCTCCGTCGAGATGGGCGGCCATTACCTGTGCGCCGACGCGCTGCGGGCGCTGCGCGGCGGCGAGCAGCCGGCCACGGCGCTGGAAGTGCTGACCCCGCGCGAGCGTGAAATATTCGATCTGCTGGTCAGAGGTGATAGCGTAAAGGAGATCGCTTTCAAGCTCGATCTCAGCCATAAAACGGTACACGTACATCGCGCCAACGTCCTGGGCAAGCTGCAGTGCAACAGCACCATTGAGCTGGTGCATTTCGCCCTCGAACATCAGCTGCTGGCGGGGCATTGATGTCACTCCGCTCACGGCGCTGGGTTATCTCGCTGTTTATCCTGTTGGCCTGGGGCAGTGGCTGGCTGATGCTGTGGACGCTCGGCTTCTATCTGACCCACAACGGCAATCAGGCAGCGCTGTTTCTGTCTCACGGCGTCTATCTCGCGCTGCTGATCTTGCTGGCGCGCCGCTATTGGCCCGCTCTGATAATACCGCCGGTGCTGCTGCTGTTCTGGCTGCACGGCGAACGCCTGCTGAGCGGCTACGGCCTGCTGGCCGCGCCGTTCATCACCCTGCTCCCGGCCGCGCTCGCGCAGCGATTCTGGCGCCGTTTTCCGCTCTACTGGCAGCGGCTGACGCTGCTGCTGGCTACCGTGACCGCCGCCTCGCTGCTCAATACCGCCCTGCTGTCGCCTTTCGCGCACAGCCCGGCGATGTTGCTCGGCCTGGCGTCGTTTACCGGCGGCGTTTTGCTGACCCCGTTCGTCTACCTGATCTTTGAATTTCTGCGCCAACAGCACCGTTACCACCTGCTGGGGCTGGACACCACCAATCCGCCGCTGCGCGCCTCCTTAATCATCTGGTGCAGCCTGTTTTTCGTTATCGGCATCGGTACGCAGATGGTGCTATCGCCGGAAATCGAGCGCCTGCTGCTGATCGTGGTGTTTTTGCCGAACGTGGTGATGGCGTGGAAGTTCGGTTGGCAGGGCGGCGTGTTGTCCGGCCTGCTCGGCAGCATGATGATCACCCTCGCCCGGCAGGTCGGCGTGGGGTTCGGCAATCTGGTCGAGCTGGAAATCTTTCTGGCGACGCAGGCGCTGCTCGGCATCGGCCTGGGCATCGCCATCAGCCGCCAGCAACACCTGGCGCAAAACCTGCACCATTATCGCCGACGCCTGGAAGAAGAGCTGGCGGCGCGGCGGGCGCTGACCGAAAAACTGATCCACACCGAAGAAGACACGCGAAAAAACCTGGCGCGCGAGCTGCACGATGAAATCGGCCAGAACATCACCGCGATTCAAATCCAGTCGCAGCTGGTCAAGCGGGCGCGCGATCCGGCGCAAACCCAGGCCGCCGCGAACCAGATAGCCGATCTCGCCCGGCGCATTCATCACTCCACGCGCCAGCTGCTGCGCCAGCTTCGCCCGCCCGCGCTGGACGAGCTGGCGTTCAAAGACGCGCTTCACCACCTGCTGAATGAATTCGCCTTTAGCGAACGGGGCATCCGTTGCCATTTCGACTACCGACTCATCGACACGCCCGCCGGCGAGACGGTGCGCTTCACCCTCTACCGGCTGCTGCAAGAGCTGCTCAACAACGTGTGCAAACACGCCGAAGCCAGCGAAGTCGCCATCGTCTTGTATCAACAGGGTGAGCTTTTGCACCTCGAGGTGCGGGACAACGGCATCGGCATCCGTGCGGACAAGGAGCCTGGCTTCGGCATTCAGGGGATGCGCGAACGGGTCAGCGCACTCGGCGGCGAACTGACGCTGGAAACGCAGCGCGGCACCCGGGTAATTGTTAACCTGCCCACAAATTTGCAACAAACCGCCGACTAACTAGGAAAAAGTCTTAGCCACTCCGGACTTTCTCTCATCCCCTTTCCCTTTCACCTTCTTATAGTCAGCACCAGGGAGGCGGCTATGCAAGCACGCTCGGCATCTGAAATCGATCATCGTTACCGCGCGCTGCGCCCGCGACTGCTGCTGTATATGGTCATCGGGTACGCCGCCTTTTACCTGACGCGCAAAAGCGTGAATTACGTGCTGCCGGCGCTGCAAACGGATTTGGGGCTGGATAAAGGGGACATTGGCCTGCTCGGCTCGCTGTTTTATCTGAGCTACGGCCTGTCGAAATTCGCCGCCGGGTTGTGGCACGACGGCCATGGGCAGCGCGGGTTTATGGGGATCGGCCTGTTCGCCACCGGTTTGCTGAACGTGGCGTTCGCCTTCGGCGAATCGCTGACGCTGCTGCTGGCGGTCTGGGCGCTGAACGGCTTCTTTCAGGGCTGGGGCTGGCCGCCCTGCGCGCGGCTGCTGACCCACTGGTATTCGCGCAATGAGCGTGGCTTCTGGTGGGGCTGCTGGAATATGTCGATCAACCTCGGCGGCGCGATCGTGCCGTTGATCAGCGCCTTCGCCGCCCAGCGCTGGGGCTGGCAGGCGGCGATGTTGATCCCGGGGGCCGTCAGCATGGTACTGGGCATCTGGCTCACGCGGCAGCTGACAGGCACGCCGCAGGAAGAAGGCCTGCCGTCGGTCGGCCAGTGGCGCCACGATCCGCTGGAGCTGCGCCAGGAACAGCAAAGCCCGCCGATGGGGCTGTGGCAGATGTTGCGCACCACGATGCTGAAGAACCCGATGATCTGGCTGCTCGGCGTCTCTTACGTGCTGGTCTACCTGATCCGCATCGCGTTGAACGACTGGGGCAACCTGTGGCTGACGGAAAGCCACGGCGTCAACCTGCTCAGCGCCAATGCGACGGTGATGCTGTTCGAGATAGGCGGCCTGCTCGGTGCGCTGTTCGCCGGCTGGGGTTCGGATGTGCTGTTCGGCGGGCAGCGCGCGCCGATGATTTTGCTGTTCACGCTCGGGCTGATGGTTTCCGTCGCCGCGCTGTGGCTGGCGCCGGTGCATCACTACGCGCTGCTGGCGGGCTGTTTTTTCGCGGTGGGCTTCTTTGTCTTCGGCCCACAGATGCTGATTGGCCTCGCCGCCGTGGAATGCGGGCACAAAGGCGCCGCGGGCTCCATCACCGGCTTTCTCGGCCTGTTCGCCTATCTGGGGGCGGCGCTGGCGGGCTGGCCGCTGTCGCGGGTTATCGAAGGCTATGGCTGGTCAGGCATGTTCAGTTTGCTGTCGATCGCCGCCGTTCTTATGGGTTTATTGCTGATGCCGCTGCTGATGGCGAGCGTTACCACCTCTACCGAGAGAAGGATAAAACAATGAAAAAAACGTGGGTCACTACCCTGATAGCATCCGGCATCGCGTTGGCCACGCTGAGCGGCGCCGCGCACGCCAAGGGCCGCCTGGTGGTTTACTGCAGCGCCACCAATGAAATGTGCGAAGCGGAAACCAAAGCCTTCGGCGAGAAATATGACGTGAAAACCGCGTTTATCCGCAACGGTTCCGGCAGCACGCTGGCAAAAGTGGACGCCGAGAAGAAGAACCCGCAGGCGGACGTCTGGTACGGCGGCACGCTCGATCCGCAATCCCAGGCCGGTGAAATGGGGCTGCTGCAACCGTACAAATCGCCCAACCTCGAACAAGTCATGACGCAATTCCGCGATCCAGCCAAGCTGAAAGGCAACTACTCCTCGGCGGTCTACGTCGGCATTCTCGGCTTTGGC
The DNA here is from genome assembly GCF_052168755.1 of Serratia sp. CY43202. Classification (NCBI taxonomy): domain Bacteria; kingdom Pseudomonadati; phylum Pseudomonadota; class Gammaproteobacteria; order Enterobacterales; family Yersiniaceae; genus Serratia; species Serratia sp. CY43202. The sequence goes on along the minus strand of NZ_JBJNMB010000007.1, from coordinate 99,795 downwards.
GTCAATACCCAGCGCCTGAAAGAGAAAAACCTGCCGGTGCCCAAGTGCTGGAAAGACCTGACCAAACCGGAATACAAAGGCGAGATTCAAATCGCCGATCCGCAAAGTTCCGGCACCGCCTACACCGCGCTGGCGACCTTTGCCCAACTGTGGGGAGACGATCAGGCGTTCGATTACCTCAAGCAGCTGAACGCCAACGTTTCGCAGTACACCAAGTCCGGCATTGCCCCGGCGCGCAACGCCGCCCGCGGTGAAACGGCGATCGGCATCGGTTTCCTGCATGACTACTCGCTCGAAAAAGAACAGGGCGCGCCGCTTGAGCTGATCTCGCCGTGTGAAGGCACCGGCTACGAAATCGGCGGCGTCAGCATCCTCAAAGGCGCGCGCAACCTCGATAACGCCAAACTGTTCGTGGACTGGGTGCTGTCGAAAGAGGCGCAGGAGCTGGCGTGGAAGAAAGGCAAATCCTATCAGATCCTGACCAACACCACCGCCGATACCTCGCCGAACTCGCTGAAGCTCGACGATCTGAAACTGATCAACTACGACATGGACAAGTACGGCTCGACCGAGGTCCGCAAGGCGCTGATCAATAAATGGGTCAGCGAAGTCAAGATGGGTAAATAAACCCACATTCTGCGCCTGTTGCCGGGTAAGCTTCACGCCTTACCCGGCCTGAACATCCGGGAAACTTATGTCACATACACATGCACTCCATCTCGTGAAAAAACGAGATGCGATATTCCTTTGGGTTTTGCTTGGCTGGCTGGCGTTCGCCCTGCTGCCGAGCTGGAGCCTGGATTACGGCCTGCTGGAATCCACCAGCGATGAAATCCTCGCGGCCTACGGCTGGTCACACCGCAATATCAGCTGGCTTTGGTGCCTGCTGCCGAGCCTGCTGCTGCTGCGTCCTTACGCTGCGGCGGGCCGTGAGCAGCGGCGCCGCCACGCGTTCGATGCCGGCTGGGCACTGCTGTGCATGGCCTTTATCGTCGTCAGCGCCACGGTGGCAGGACGCGGTTTAGGCTACGCCCCCCTGGTGCAATTGACCTCGCTGGGCGCCATCATGACGCTGGCGCTGACCCGCCTCGACTGGCTGGGCGGCGACCGTTTCGTTATCGGTGCGCTGGTCACCATCGTGGCGCTGATCGGCGTCTTCATCGTCTGGCCGAGCATCGCGATTTTCATTCCGATGTTCACCGACCAGACGGGGGCATTCGCGCCGCTGGCGTTTATGAACGTGCTGTCGCAGGCGCATATCGTTCAGGTGATCCTCAACTCCATCGCCCTGTCGATCGCGGTGGGCGCCGGCTGCACCTTCTTCGGCCTGGTGCTGGCGATTTACACCACCCGCATCGCCAAGCGCAGCGCCATTATCGGCCGCATCTTCTCCATCCTGCCCATCGTCACGCCGCCGTTCGTCGTCGGCCTGGGCGTCACGCTGATGATGGGGCGTTCCGGCTACGTCACCGAGTGGATGGTGGCCTGGTTCGGCCTGACCAACACCAACTGGCTGTACGGTTTTACCGGCATCTGGCTGGCGCAGGTGCTGGCGTTCACGCCGATGGCGTTCATGATCCTCGACGGCGCGATCAAGACCATTCATCCTTCGCTGGAAGAGGCCTCCTACACCCTGCGCGCCAGCCGTTGGCAAACCTTTAACGGCGTGTTCGTGCCGCTGCTGAAACCGGCGCTGGCCAACGCGTTTCTGATCGTGGTAGTGCAATCGCTGGCCGACTTCAGCAACCCGCTGGTGCTCGGCGGCAACTTCGACGTGCTGGCGACGCAAATCTATTTCTACATCACCGGCTCGCAGCTCGACTATCAGGCCGCCAGCACTCTCGGCGCCTTCCTGCTGCTGTTCTCGCTGCTGGTGTTCTGCATCCAGTACCTGTGGATCGGCAAGCGTTCCTACGTCACCGTGTCAGGCAAATCCTACCGCGGCGACGTACAGCCGCTGCCGGTCACGCTGGTGTGGGGCGTGATCGCGTTGCTGGCGGTGTGGGTAGCCTTTAACGCCCTGCTCTACGGCAGCATTTTCTACGGCAGCTTCACCGTCAACTGGGGGGTGGATTACACGCTGACGCTGGATAACTTCATCAAGCTGTTCGGCCAGGGCATGAGCGACGGCGCGTGGCCTTCGCTGCTCGACACGCTGCTGTACGCCGGGATCGCCGCGCCGATCACCGCCGCCTTCGGCCTGCTGATCGCCTGGATCGTGGTGCGCCAGCAGTTCAAGGGCAAAAAGACCATCGAGTTCACCACCATGCTGTGCTTTGCGGTGCCGGGCACCGTGGCGGGCGTCTCTTACATTCTCGCCTTTAACAGCGCGCCGGTGTACCTCACCGGGACGGCCGCCATCGTGATTATCTCGATGGTGATGCGCAACGTGCCGGTGGGCATTCGCGCCGGGATCGCCGGGCTGGGCCAGATAGACAAATCGCTGGACGAAGCCTCGCTCAGCCTGCGCGCCGGCTCGCTGCGCACCATCACGCACATCCTGCTGCCGCTGCTGCGCCCGGCGATCCTGTCGGCGCTGATCTACAGCTTCGTGCGCGCCATCACTACCGTCAGCGCCATCGTCTTCCTGGTCACCCCCGATACCCGCGTGGCCACCGCCTACATCCTCAACCGCGTGGAAGACGGCGAATACGGCGTGGCGATCGCCTACGGTTCAATTCTGATCGTGGTGATGCTGGCGATTATTTTCCTCTTTGACTGGCTGATCGGTGAGGCACGCATCTCCCGTTCAAAAGCCAAAAACCAGGCGTAATGGAGCCCATGATGAGCCAGAAAAATTTCGTTGAACTGCGTAACGTCTCCAAACGGTTCGGCAGCAACACGGTAATCGATAACATCACGCTCACCATCCCACGGGGGCAAATGGTGACGCTGCTCGGCCCTTCCGGCTGCGGCAAGACCACCATTTTGCGCCTGGTCGCCGGGCTGGAGAAACCGAGCGACGGGCAGATATTCATTGATGGTGAAGACGTTACCCATCGTTCCATCCAGCAGCGTGACATCTGCATGGTGTTTCAGTCTTATGCCCTGTTCCCGCATATGTCGCTGGGGGAGAACGTCGGCTATGGGCTGAAGATGCTCGGCATTCCGCGCGCCGAAGTGAAAGCGCGCGTGCAGGAAGCGCTGGCGATGGTGGATCTGGCGGGGTTCGACGATCGCTATGTCGATCAGATCTCCGGCGGCCAACAGCAGCGCGTGGCGCTGGCGCGCGCGCTGATCCTCAAGCCGAAAGTGCTGCTGTTCGACGAGCCGTTGAGCAACCTCGACGCCAACCTGCGCCGCAGCATGCGCGAAAAGATCCGCGAGTTGCAAAAGCAGTTTGATATCACTTCGCTATACGTTACCCACGATCAGAGCGAGGCTTTCGCGGTCTCCGACACCGTACTGGTGATGAATAAAGGGCATATCATGCAGATGGGCTCGCCGCAGGATCTCTATCGGCAGCCCGCTTCGCGCTTTATGGCGAGCTTTATGGGGGACGCTAACCTGTTCCCGGCCAACTTCAGCGCCGATCATGTCGATATCAGCGGCTATCGCCTGCCACGTCCTGCGCATTTTGCCGCCCAGGGCACCGGCACGGTGGGCGTGCGACCGGAGGCGATCACGTTGAGTGAGCATGGCGATGAAAGCCAGCGCTGCGTGATCCAACATGTCGCCTACATGGGGCCGCAGTATGAGGTGACGGTGGCATGGCACGGGCAGCAGATTTTGCTGCAGGTTAACGCCACCCGCCTGCAGCCGAACGTCGGCGAGCACTATTATCTGGAAATTCATCCCTACGGCATGTTTATGCTGGCGGACGCGGCATAATAAGCATCACCCTTAAGCGTTAGAATAACGGTCATTCCGTATGGAATGACCGGAAATAATTGCCAAAAAAAACCGTATTTATCTATTTTTACAATTCCGCCCAAGTCCTTGTTCAGCCGAGAAATAAATACATCCGCATTCATAAAAAAATAACCAATAAGGCCACCGAGGGTGATATTTTTATTTGGATAGGGTAAGCTTAATCCCGCAGTCGAAATTATTTAACGGCCAACTCAAGGAGAAATTCATGAGCAACAATGCAAACGCACAGGCGCAGCTGGATAATTTACGCAACGTCGCTTCCCAGCTGAAGGAAATGCGCCACTATGCGCAGGCGAATACCGAGACGCTCTCCGCACACTGGCTGGCCTTCGATCAGGGGGAATGCAAAAATAAGGCGTTCGCCGAAGCCATTAACGACCTGTTGAATAAACAGGGCGCCTGCCTGGAAGGGCTGGAAAAAACCATTCAGGATATCGAGATAGAATTAAATCGTCTTGATAAAGCCGCCTGATAATACATATTTAAATAAACCCGCCGCGCGCGGGTTTATTTTTAGCTGCGGCAGATGACGCGCGCAATATCCCCTGACGTCGTCAGCGCGCGTATTTCGCTGAACAGTTCAGTTGCTTCATCATATTCTTTACGCAAATAGCCCAGCCACTGTTTGATGCGCGCCACGTGATACAGACCGGTGTCGCCCTGCTTTTCCAGATGGACGTATTTTTGCAGCAGCTCAACCACCTGCGGCCAGGGCATACGCGGTTCGTTATACTTCACCACCCGGCTCAGGTTCGGCACGTTGAGCGCGCCGCGCCCCAGCATGATGGCGTCACAGCCGGTCGCCTGCAGGCAATCCTGCGCGCTCTGGTAATCCCAGATCTCGCCGTTGGCGACAACCGGGATGCTCAGCCGCTGACGGATCTCACCGATCGCCGCCCAGTTGATGCGATCCGCCTTGTAACCGTCCTCTTTGGTGCGGCCGTGCACCGTCAGTTCGCTGGCGCCCGCCTGCTGCACCGCATCGGCGATTTCAAAGCTGCGACTGGAGGAATCCCAGCCCAGACGCACCTTCACCGTGACCGGCAGATGGGCCGGCACCGCCGCGCGCATCGCCTTGGCGCCCTGGTAGATCAATTCCGGATCTTTGAGCAGCGTCGCCCCGCCGCCGCTGCCGTTCACCAGCTTGGACGGGCAGCCGCAGTTGAGATCGACGCCGTAAGAGCCCAGCTCTACCGCACGCGCGGCGTTCTCCGCCAGCCACTGTGGGTACTGCCCCAGCAGCTGTACCCGCACCTGCGTGCCCGACGGCGTGCGGCTGGCGTGACGCAGCTCCGGGCACAGCCGGTAGAACGACTTGGCCGGCAGCAGCTGATCGACCACGCGCAAAAATTCGGTGATGCACAGATCGTAGTCGTTCACTTCGGTGAGCAACTCACGCACCAAAGAGTCGAGAACGCCCTCCATCGGAGCCAATAATACGCGCATGACCAATCCCAGCTAAAAAAAGACCCGCAATGATACGGGTGAATGCCCGCGCCAGACAAGCCTCTGCGGGCATTAAAAACGCCATCAGCCCAGCCGACGGATCGGTTGACCGGCGAGAAACGCCGCTATGTCCTCGACCGCCTCGGTGAAGTAGGCGCGATAGTTGTCGTCCGCCACGTAACCCACATGCGGCGTCGCCAGCACGTTGGGCAATTGACGGAATGCATCGTCGGCCGGCAGCGGCTCCGTCTCGAACACGTCCAGCCCGGCGCCGGCAATCTTCCGCTGTTGCAGCACGTCCACCAGCGCCACCCGATCGACGATCCCCGCGCGCGCGGTGTTGATCAGGTAAGCAGTGGGCTTCATCGCCATCAATTCGTCGCGCCCCACCAACCCGCGGCTGCGATCGCTCAGCACCAGGTGAATGGAGACAAAATCGCTCTGCTCAAACAGCGCCCGCTTGGACGGCGCCAGCAAAGCGCCCTCCTGCGCCGCCCGTTCCGCCGTCAGGTTCTGGCTCCAGGCCAGCACCCGCATGCCGAACGCCTGTGCCACCTTGGCCATTTGGCCGCCGATCTTGCCCAACCCCAGCAGCCCCAGCGTCTTGCCCTGCAGGGTGACGCCGAGATCCCGTTGCCACGGACCGTTGTTTTGCAGCCCGACGCTTTCCGGCACGATATGCTTCGCCAACCCGAGCAGCAGCGCCCAGGTCAGCTCCATCGGCGCCGCCGATCCGCTGCTGGTGCCGCATACCACCACGCCGCGCTCGGCGGCGGCGGCCAAATCGATAGAAGCGTTGCGCATGCCGGAGGTGATCAGCAGCTTCAGCTTCGGTAGCCGCGCCAGCAGCGAGGCAGTCATCGGCGTGCGTTCGCGCATGATGACCAGAATGTCGCACTCCTGCAGATGCACCGCCAGCTCCGTCTCATCGGTAAAGTGCGCGCTGATGGCGGACACCTCCACCCGATCGGCCAGCGCCGACCAGTCCGCCATCTTGAGCGCCACCTGCTGGTAATCATCGAGAATTGCGCACTTCAATTTCATCTCCGTCTCCTGGAATGTAGGGTTAGCCACCGTCCAGCCTAGTACGAAAATGCCGTTCCGCCAGGCAAAAAAAAAGCCGCCCGTATCGGCGGCTTACTCTTTGAGCAATCAGGCTTATTCGGCCGGTTTGCGACTACGTGGACGACGCGAGGCCGGCGCGCCGGAACGGCGTTGACCGTCCCCCTGCGGGCGAGCGTTACCGTTGCCACGGTTTTCACGCTGGCCGCCGTTCGCGTTACCGCTGCGCTGACCGCCGCCGTTACCGGAACGCTGGCCACCGCCGTTGCCGCGCGGCGCGCCGCGTCCGCCGCCCTGGCGGCCGTTGATGATCGGCTCGGCCTTGATGGTCGGATCCGGCTCGTAGCCCGGCAGCGCAATGCGCGGAATTTCACGCTTCAGCAGACGCTCGATGTCGCGCAGCAGCTTGTGTTCATCCACGCACACCAGCGAGATAGCTTCACCGGTGCGTTCCGCGCGGCCGGTGCGGCCGATGCGGTGCACGTAGTCTTCCGGCACGTTAGGCAGCTCGTAGTTCACCACGTGCGGCAGCTGGTCGATATCCAGACCGCGCGCCGCAATGTCGGTCGCCACCAGCACGCGGATGCGGCCGTCTTTAAAATCGGCCAGCGCACGGGTACGGGCACCCTGGCTCTTGTTGCCGTGGATCGCCGCAGCGGTGATGCCGTCTTTGTTCAGCTGTTCCGCCAGGTGGTTGGCGCCATGCTTGGTGCGGGTAAAGACCAGCACCTGTTTCCAGTCGCCTTCGCCGATCATCTGCGACAGCAGTTCCCGCTTACGCTTCTTGTCGACGAAGTGCACGCTCTGCTCGATCTGCTCGGACGCGGTATTGCGGCGCGCCACTTCCACCGAGGCCGGGTTATGCAGCAGTTTGTTGGCCAGCGCCTTGATGTCGTCGGAGAAGGTGGCGGAGAACAGCAGGTTCTGGCGCTTGGCCGGCAGCTTGGCCAGCACGCGACGGATGTCGTGGATAAAGCCCATGTCCAGCATGCGGTCCGCTTCGTCCAGCACCAGAATTTCGATTTTGGACAGGTCAACCGCGTTCTGATGTTCCAGATCCAGCAGACGGCCCGGCGTCGCCACCAGGATATCGACGCCGCCGCGCAGCTTCATCATCTGCGGGTTGATGCTCACGCCGCCAAACACCACCAGCGAACGCAGGCGCAGGTGTTTGCTGTAGGCCTCGACGTTTTCGCCGATCTGCGCCGCCAGCTCACGGGTTGGCGTCAGGATCAGCGCGCGCACCGGGCGACGGCCTTTGACCGGATGGTCATGCTTGCTCAGCAGCTGCAACAGCGGCAGGGTAAAACCGGCGGTTTTACCGGTGCCGGTCTGGGCGCTGGCCATCAGGTCACGACCTTCCAGCACGACAGGGATAGCCTGACGCTGAATTGGCGTCGGTTCGCGATAGCCCTGTTCTTCAACAGCGCGCACAATTTCAGCACTTAAGCCGAGGGTTTCAAATGACATAAAGAGAAAAACTCCAGATCCCCCCTAACCTAACGGTGTTCGGTGCAGTTTCCTGGGAGGATGATCAGACGGGGCATTAAGCATGACCACGAGGGATTGGCACAAACTGCAGTGCACCAGGCGCCGATTGTAACAGAAGTCGCGCAATAAAAAGCACTTTTACGCACCCAGAGCACAATCTGCCGTAAATTCAGCATTGTCTGAAGCCGATCACATAACTCATTATGGTTAGAGGTTGCATTTTAAACAATCTGGCATAAAGTTAATCATATGATTGATTAACTTCGAGCGTGACCTATGCCAGCTTCCGTCCCTCATCAGGCCGCCGGCCGAGCGCGCGGCGAGCAAACGCGCCGGCAACTGCTCGCCGCGGCGACCGAACTATTCGGTGAATATGGCCTGCAAGGCGCCACCACGCGCGATATCGCCCAGCGCGCCGGCCAGAACATCGCCGCCATCACCTACTACTTCAGCTCCAAAGAGGGGCTGTACCTGGCCGTGGCGCAGTCGCTCGCCGATTTCATTCAGCAGGCGTTCGCCCCGCTGGTCGCGGAAGTCGATCGCTTCCGGCAAGAACCAGCCGCACAACGGTCACCTGACGCGGCGCTGCGCTTGTTGCAACGTGGCCTGCTGGCCTTCAGCGAGCTGATGACCCAACCGCACACGCTGAACCTGAGCAAAATCATGTCGCGCGAACAGCTCGCCCCGACCGAGGCCTATCCGCTGATCCACAGCCAGGTGATCGCGCCGATGCACGAGCGGCTGTGCCGCCTGCTGTCGGCCGCCACCGGCATCGACGAACACGCCCCCCGCCTCGTATTGCATACCCATGCGCTGATCGGCGAGGTGCTGTCGTTCCGCGTGGCGCGCGAAACTATCCGCCGTCAGGCAGGTTGGCAAGACATTGGCGAGGGCGAAGCGGCGCAAATCGCGGCGGTACTGAGCGAACATATTGAGATTCTGGTTACTGGGCTGCGCCAACGTCATGGCGCGTAAATTCAGGCAGGGAGTGTTATGAACAAAAAACGCAGTGCCTTGATCGTGTTGTTAATTCTGCTGATCGCGGCCGTCGCATACGGGGTTTGGCATTACCAACAGCAGCAGGATCGGCCGCTGACGCTGTACGGCAACGTCGATATTCGCACGGTCAACCTCGGCTTTCGCGTCGACGGGCGCCTGGCGTCGCTGACGGTGGATGAAGGCGATACCGTTCAGCCGGGCCAGCTGCTTGGCAAGCTGGACGATGCCCCCTACCGCAACGCGCTGCAGCAGGCCGAAGCCAACGTCGGCAGCGCGCGCGCCAAACTGTCGCTGCTGCAGGCCGGCTACCGCAGCGAAGAGATAGCCCAGGTGCAGTCAGAAATGGCGCAGCGCCAGTCCGCCTTCACCTATGCCGACAGCTTCCTGAAACGCCAGCAGGGGCTGTGGGCGAAAAACGCCACCTCCGCCGACGCGCTGGAGGATGCGCGCACCGCCCGCAATCAGGCGCAGGCCAACCTGCAGGCGGCGAAGGACAAGCTGTCGCAATACCGCAGCGGCAACCGCCCGCAAGAGATTGAACAGGCCAAGGCCGACGTGGCGCAAAGCGAAGCGGCGCTGGCGCAGGCGCAGTTGAACCTGCAAGACGCCACGCTGATCTCCCCTTCCGCCGGCACGGTGCTGACCCGCGCGGTGGAGCCGGGCACCATGCTCGGCGCCGGCGGCACGGTATTCACCCTGTCGCTGACCCGGCCGGTGTGGGTGCGCGCCTACGTCAACGAAACCAGCCTGAACCAGGCGGTGCCCGGCACCGAACTGGAGATCTACACCGACGGCCGCCCCGACAAGCCTTACCACGGCAAGATCGGTTTCGTCTCGCCGACCGCGGAATTCACGCCGAAAAGCGTTGAAACGCCGGACCTGCGCACCGATCTGGTGTACCGCCTGCGGGTGATCGTCACCGACGCCGACGACGCGCTGCGCCAGGGCATGCCGGTCACCCTGCGCTTCGCCAAACCCTGAGGCCGGCTATGGAACAGGCGCACACCATTGAGCTGGAAGGGCTGGAGAAGCGCTTCCCGTCGCTTGAGAAACCGGCGGTCGCCAGCCTGACCACCACCCTGCACAGCGGTGCGGTCATTGGGCTGGTCGGCCCGGACGGCGCAGGTAAAACCACCCTGCTGCGCATGCTGGCCGGGCTGCTGCAGCCCAGCAGCGGCAAACTGCGGGTCGCCGGGCTGGATCCGATTGCTCAGGATCGTCAACTGCACGCGATCCTCGGCTATATGCCGCAGAAGTTCGGGCTGTATGAGGATCTGACGGTGATGGAGAACCTGACGCTGTACGCCGATCTGCGCGGCGTCACCGGCGATCTTCGCCGCCAGACCTTCGAACGGCTGCTGAAATTCACCGATCTGACCCGCTTCACCGAGCGCCTGGCGGGCAAGCTGTCCGGCGGCATGAAGCAAAAACTGGGACTGGCCTGCACGCTGGTGGGCGAACCCCAGGTGCTGCTGCTGGACGAACCGGGCGTCGGCGTCGATCCGATCTCGCGCCGCGAGCTGTGGCGCATGGTGCACGAGCTGGCCAATGACGGCATGTTGATCCTGTGGAGCACCTCTTATCTCGACGAGGCCGAGCAGTGTCGCGAAGTGCTGCTGCTCAACGAGGGCGAGCTGCTGTTCAGCGGCGCGCCGCAGGATCTGACCCAGCGCATGGCCGGACGCACGGTATTGATCGCCGCGCCGCCCGGCAGCCATCGATCGTTGCTGCAGCGGGCGATCTGCCTGCCGGCGGTCACCGACGGCGTGATCCAGGGCAAGTACCTGCGCCTGATCCTGAAAGAAGGCGAAGATCATCGGCAGCTACTGCAGGCGCTGGATCTGCCGGACGCCGAACTGGACGAAGCGGATCCGCGCTTCGAGGATGCGTTTATCGATCTGCTCGGCGGCGGCCCCAATCACCGCTCGGCGCTGGCGGAGATCATGCCGACCGTCAACGGCGCAAGCGGTGAAACGGTGATCGAAGCGGTGCAGCTGACCAAAAAATTCGGCGACTTCGCCGCCACCGATCACGTTGATTTCCAGGTGCGGCGCGGCGAAATTTTCGGCCTGCTCGGCCCGAACGGCGCCGGCAAGTCCACCACCTTCAAAATGATGTGCGGCCTGCTGGTGCCATCCGGCGGCAAGGCGCTGGTGCTGGGGATGGATCTGAAAACCAGTTCCGGCAAAGCGCGCCAACGCCTCGGCTACATGGCGCAAAAGTTCTCGCTGTACGGCAACCTGACGGTGGCGCAGAACCTGAAGTTCTTCTCCGGGGTCTACGGCCTAAGCGGCAAGGCGCAGCGCGACAAAATCGACGAGATGTCCCGCGCCTTCAACTTCGCGCCGATCCTCGATCAGACGCCGGATGCCCTGCCGCTCGGCTTCAAGCAACGCCTGGCGCTGGCCTGCGCGCTGATGCACGAACCGGATATTCTGTTCCTCGACGAACCGACCTCCGGTGTCGATCCGCTGACGCGGCGCGAGTTCTGGCTGCACATCAACGGCATGGTCGACAAGGGCGTCACGGTGATGGTGACCACCCACTTTATGGACGAGGCGGAATACTGCGACCGCATCGGCCTGGTGTATCGCGGCAAGATCATCGCCGCCGGCACGCCGGACGATCTCAAACAGCAGGTAGCGCGCGACGACAACCCCAACCCCTCGATGGAACAGGCGTTTATCGAACTGGTGCAGGGCTACGACGAGGAGGAACCACGGTGAGCGACAACCGAGCCCCCATCGACGACGGCGGCTTCTCCTGGCGCCGACTGCGCGCGCTGTGCCTGAAGGAGACGCGGCAAATACTGCGCGATCCCAGCAGCGGCCTGATCGCCTTCGTTATCCCGCTGATGCTGCTGTTTATCTTCGGCTACGGCATCAACCTGGACTCCAGCAAGCTGCATCTGGGCATTCTGATGGAGCAACAGAGCGAAGACGCGCGCGATCTGGCCCAGGCGTTTGCCGGCTCGCCCTATATCGAACCGACCATCAGCGACAACCGCCAACAGCTGATCCAGCAGATGCAGGCCGGCACGATACGCGGCCTGGTGGTGATCCCGGTGGATTTCGACCAGCGCATGGCGCGCCCGCACGACAGCGCCCCTGTCCAGGTGATCACCGACGGCAGCGAACCGAACACCGCCAACTTCGTGCAGGGCTATGCCCAGGGCGTATGGCAAGTTTGGCAGCAGCAGCGCGCCGCCGATCGAGGGAGCAGCGACAAGCCGCTGATTGACGTGCAGATGCGCTACTGGTTCAACCCGGCGGCCATCAGCCGGCACTACATTATCCCCGGCGCCATCACCATCATCATGACGGTGATCGGCGCCATTCTCACCTCGCTGGTGATCGCCCGCGAATGGGAGCGCGGCACCATGGAAGCCCTGCTGTCCACCCAGGTGACGCGCAGCGAGCTGCTGCTCTCCAAGCTGATCCCGTATTACTTCCTCGGCATGATCGCCATGGCGCTGTGCATGGCGGTGGCGGTGTGGGTGCTCGGCGTGCCCTATCGCGGTTCGCTGCCGATCCTGCTGCTGATCAGCAGCCTGTTTCTCGCCAGCACCCTCGGCATGGGCCTGCTGATCTCCACCCTCACCCGCAACCAGTTCAATGCGGCGATGGTGGCGCTGAACGCCGCCTTCCTGCCGTCGATCATGCTGTCCGGCTTCATCTTCCAGATCGACAGCATGCCAGCCATCGTGCGCGCGGTGACCTACATCATTCCGGCGCGCTACTTCGTCAGCACGCTGCAAACGCTGTTCCTGGCGGGTAACGTCGGCACCGTGCTGGTGATCAATCTGCTGTTCCTGATTGCTTCCGCCGTGGTGTTCATCGGCCTGACGGCCTGGAAAACCCAGCGCCGGCTGGATTGAGGAGAAAGAGCGATGTTTCATCGTCTGTTGACGCTCATCATCAAGGAAATGCAGGCGCTGCTGCGCGATCCGCAAACCCGTGCCATTTTAATCATGCCGGTGATCCTGCAGGTGCTGCTGTTCCCGTTCGCCGCGACGCTGGAAGTCACCAACGCCACCATCGCGGTCTACAGCGAAGACAGCGGCCAGGCCTCGGTGGAGTTGACCCAGCGCTTCGCCAAGGCCAAGGCCTTTCAACACGTGCTGCTGCTGCGCAGCCCGCAGGAGATAAAGACCACCATCGATAACCAACGGGCGCTGCTGCTGATCCGCTTCCCGGCGCAGTTCTCGCGCGATATCGCCACCGGCAACACCGCGCCGCTGCAGCTGCTGCTCGACGGGCGCAACTCCAACAGCGCGCAGATCGCCGCCAACTACGTACAGCAGATCGTGCAGGAATATCAGAAGGAGCTGCTCGGCAACCGCGCCAAACCCAACAACAGCGAGCTGGTGGTGCGCAACTGGTATAACCCGAATCTGGACTACAAATGGTTCGTGGTGCCGTCGCTGATCGCCATGATCACCACCATCGGCGTGCTGATCGTCACCTCGCTGTCGGTGGCGCGCGAACGCGAACAGGGCACGCTGGAACAGCTGCTGGTCTCGCCGCTCACCACCTGGCAGATCTTTATCGGCAAGGCGGTGCCGGCGCTGATCGTCGCCAGCTTCCAGGCCAGCATCGTGCTGTTGATCGGCATCTTCCTGTATCAGATCCCGTTCGCTGGATCGCTGCTGCTGTTCTACGCCACCATGTTGATCTACGGGCTGTCGCTGGTCGGTTTCGGCCTGCTGATCTCGTCGCTGTGCGCCACTCAGCAGCAGGCGTTTATCGGCGTGTTCGTGTTCATGATGCCGGCGATCCTGCTCTCGGGGTATGTCTCGCCGGTGGAGAATATGCCGGTGTGGCTGCAGGATCTGACCTGGGTGAACCCGATACGCCACTTCACCGACATCACCAAGCAGATCTACCTGAAGGACGCCAGCTTCAGCATTATCTGGCGCAGCCTGTGGCCGCTGCTGGTGATCACCGCCACCACCGGCAGCGCCGCCTACGCGCTGTTCCGCCGCAAGATCGCATAAAAAAAGCTCTGCATGTCACATGCAGAGCTTTTTGATCGCCAGATACCCTAAGGCTTGAAAGACAAGGGATTTAGCGGCGGTTGCCGAAGATACGCAGCAACATCAGGAACAGGTTGATGAAGTCGAGATACAGCGTCAGCGCGCCGACGATGGCGTACTTGCGGAAGCTGTCTTTATCATCGGCGTTCAGCTGCTCACCCATCGCCTTGAGTTTTTGCGTGTCGTAGGCGGTCAGACCGACGAACACCACCACCCCGATGTAGGTAATCGCCCACATCAGCGCGGTGCTTTTCAGCCAGATGTTCACCAGCGAGGCCAGCACGATGCCGATCAGCGCCATGAACAGCATGCTGCCGAAGCCGCTCAGATCGCGCTTGGTGGTGTAGCCGTACAGGCTCATGGCACCGAACATGCCGGCGGTGACCACAAAGGTGCTGGCGATCGAGCTGTAGGTGTAGGCGATGAAAATGCTCGACAGCGTCAGCCCGGTCAGCGCCGAGTACAGCATGAACAGCGAGGTGGCCACCGCGCCGCTCAGGCGGTTGACCATGCCGGAAATCACGAACACCAGCGCCAATTGGGCGATGATCAGACCGAAGAAGGTGATCTGGCTGGAGAAGATGAAGTTGAGGATCGCGGGCGTGTTGGCCGCATACCAGGAAACGAACGCCGTCAGCAGCAGACCGCAGGTCATCCAGCCGTAAACCTGCGCCATGTAGGCCTGAATGCCGCTGTTGGCACGTTCGACGATTGAACCATTAGAGCGTGGATATCGGTCCATGACGGTTACCTTTTGCGTTATAAACAAGATTCCGAAGCCCCGCGAACGGGGCTTCGCCTGCTATAAGCGTACCACAGAATAGGCCGCGCGAAAGCGGCAAAGGTCTTGATTTGTTTCCGCTGTTGACGCGTTATTTAGCCGCGTCGTGCCAGCGTTGCGCGGCCTCGCGATCGCTGTCGCGAGCGTCCACCCAACGATCACCCTGGCCCGTGGCTTCGCGCTTCCAGAACGGGGCGCGGGTCTTCAGATAGTCCATGATGAATTCGCTGGCGGCGAACGCCATGCTGCGGTGTGCGCCGGTCACGCCGACGAACACGATCTCGTCGCCGGGATACAGCGCACCGACGCGGTGGATCACCGTCACGCGCTGCAGCGGCCAACGGCTGCGCGCCTCGGCCACGATCTCCGCCAGCGCCTTCTCGGTCATGCCGGGGTAGTGTTCCAGCGTCAGCGCGCTGACGTCGTCCCCAAGGTTATGGTTGCGCACCTTGCCGGTGAAGGTCACCACCGCGCCATCGGCGTCGCACTGCGCCAGCCACTGGTACTCATCGCCGACGTTGAACGGCGCTTCGCCCACGCGAATGCGGGTATTTTCCATGCTTACCCCCCGGTAACCGGCGGGAAGAAGGCCACTTCATCGCCGGCACGCAGCGGGTGATCCGCCGCCACCAGCGACTGATTGACCGCCGCCAACAGCTTGCCGGATTCCAGCGCCAGCGCCCAGCGATCGCCGCGCGCACACAGCGCCTGGCGCAGCGCCTCGACGGTCGGGTAATCCGCCGGCATCGACAGCGCGCCGGTGCCCACCAGTTCGCGCACCTGCGCGAAGAAAAGAATATCGATCATGCGTTCACCTTAAAATCACCGGATTTGCCGCCGCTTTTCGCCAGCAGGCGCACCGGGCCGATCACCATGTCTTTCTGTACCGCTTTGCACATGTCATAGATGGTCAATGCCGCCACCGAGGCGGCGGTCAGCGCTTCCATCTCGACGCCGGTTTTGCCGGTCAGCCGGCAGCAGGTTTCGATGCGTACCCGGCTGTGCTCCGTTTGCGCCTCTAGCTGCACTTCGACTTTGCTCAACATCAGCGGGTGGCACAGCGGGATCAGTTCCCAGGTGCGTTTGGCCGCCTGAATGCCGGCGATGCGCGCCGTGGCGAACACGTCGCCCTTGTGATGGCTGCCGTCGACGATCATCGCCAGCGTGGCGGGCAACATCTCGACGAAGGCTTCGGCGCGCGCCTCGCGCACCGTTTCGGCCTTGGCGGATACGTCGACCATATGGGCTTCGCCGGCGGCGTTAATGTGGGTTAGCTGTGTCATGACTCAGGGCTTCTTCAAATGGGGCTGGAAGTTGCACGGGCGATGGCGCGCGTCCAACTGCTCTTCGATAATCCGCTCCCAGGCGGTGCGGCAGGCGCGGGTGGAGCCCGGCATGGCGAAAATCACCGTGCGGTTCGCCAGGCCGGCCAGCGCGCGCGACTGGATCGTCGCGGTGCCGATCTCTTCGTACGACACCATGCGGAACAGTTCGCCGAACCCTTCCACCTCTCTGTCGAACAGCGGCAACAGCGCTTCCGGCGTGTTGTCCCGCGCGGTAAAACCAGTGCCGCCGGTGATCAGCACCGCCTGCACGTTGTCATCGGCGATCCACGCGGAAACCCGTGCGCGGATCTGGTAAATGTCATCTTTGACGATGGCGCGATCCACCACCTGATGGCCGGCTTCCTGCGCCGCGTCCTGCAGATATTGGCCGGAGGTGTCTTCCGCCGCGCCGCGGCTGTCGGACACGGTCAGGATGGCGATATGCGCCGGAATAAACTCGCTGCTCGCATGGCTCATGGTTCAATAAGCTCCTATTGGCTGTCAGCCGCCGATAAACGACAGGTTCTGGGTGATCCCGCTGTTGCCCTGATGCAGGAAATGGGTCTGCTTCTTGCTCAGCAGCCCACTCTGGATGCGCGCCTTCAGCGCGTCGAGCTGGCCGTCATCCGCCAGCAGATCGCGCAGAGGCACCCCCTGCTCGCCGAACAGACACAGGTGCAGATTGCCGATGGAAGAAACGCGCAGCCGGTTGCAGCTGGCGCAGAAATCTTTTTCATACGGCATGATAAGACCCACCTCACCCTGGTAGTCCGGGTGGCTGAACACCTGCGCCGGGCCGTCGCTGCGGCCGCGCGCCTGGCGCTGCCAGCCCTGCTGCTCCAGCTGCAAGCGAATCACTTCGCCGGAAACGTGGTGTTTGCGAAACAGCTCACCGCCCTCGCCGGTTTCCATCAGTTCGATAAAGCGCAGCTGGATCGGCCGATCCTTGATCCAGGCGAGAAAGGCGCCAAGTTGCTGGTGATTGACGTCGCGCATCAGCACCGCGTTGACCTTGACCTTGCTGAAACCGGCGCTGAAGGCGGCGTCGATGCCGTCCATCACCTGGCGGAACTTGTCCTGGCCGGTGATGGCGTGAAACTGGCGGGGATCCAGGCTGTCGACGCTGACGTTGATCGCCGTCAGACCGGCGTCACGCCAGGCGGCGACGTCGCGCGCCAGACGGTAGCCGTTAGTGGTGACCGCCAGGGTACGGATGGCCGGGTTTTCCCGCACGGCGGCGATGATCTCGGTAAAATCGCGGCGCAGCGAAGGCTCGCCGCCGGTCAGGCGCACCTTTTCGGTGCCCAGTTCGGCAAACGCGCGGCTGACGCGGCGGATTTCATCCAGCGACAGGAAGCTTTTCGGGCTGCCGCTCGGCTTGTAGCCGTCGGGCAGACAATAGGTGCAACGAAAGTTGCACACGTCGGTGATCGACAAACGCAGGTAATAGAACTTGCGCTCATAAGCATCAATGAGTTGCGGTACCATAACACCTTTCCAAAGTCGGGAGATGCGAGCGTTTCCCCTCTGCACCCTGGTGGCTGACTTCGCCACGGCCCAGGCGCCATATCGTTCCGGATGAACAACGTAGGCACAGGGGCTAGGAGTTTGATTTCACTTCCCGCTACCTTGAGTAGCCGGAATGAAACCGTGGTTTTCAGCAGAATTCTAGCGCTAATCGGCAACGATAGCCAACGCGTTAATTCGCTATATAACTGTCTATACAGCGTTTTTAGACGCCGCCTATTCGGGTAAACCATGATAAACATCGCTTGCGTGGACGAATTGACCAGAATCACGCAAATGACACTCTTTATCGCGTTTTTATGCCGGATCCGCTACCTTATGCGGGCAGTTCAGACCCTTTGTAAGGAAATTTATGCGTAATCGTACCCTGGCCGATCTCGACCGCGTGGTGGCGTTGGGCGGCGGACACGGCCTGGGCCGTGTGATGTCGGCCCTGTCGTCCTTAGGCTCCCGCCTGACCGGCATCGTCACCACCACCGACAACGGCGGTTCCACCGGCCGCATCCGTCGTTCGGAAGGCGGCATTGCCTGGGGCGATACCCGCAACTGTCTCAACCAGCTGATCACCGAACCGAGCGTCGCCTCGGCGATGTTCGAATACCGTTTCAGCGGCAACGGCGAACTGGCCGGCCATAACCTGGGCAACCTGATGCTGAAAGCGCTGGATCACCTGAGCGTGCGCCCGCTGGAAGCGATCAATCTGGTGCGCAGCTTGCTGAAGGTGGACGCGGCGCTGATCCCGATGTCGGAGCAGCCGGTGGATTTGATGGCGCACGATCACGAAGGCAATCACGTTTACGGTGAAGTGAATGTCGATCAACTGGCCCACATGCCGCAGGAGCTGATGCTGTCGCCCCCGGTCAACGCCACGCGCGAAGCGCTGGACGCCATCGCACAGGCCGACGTGATCCTGATCGGACCGGGCAGCTTCCTCACCAGCCTGATGCCGCTGCTGCTGCTGGACGATCTCACCCAGGCGCTGCGCCGCAGCAGCGCCAGCATGATCTATATCGGCAACCTCGGCCGCGAGCTGAGCGTGGCCGCCGCGGCGCTGTCGTTAAAGGATAAGCTGACGCTGATGGAAGAGAAGATCGGCCGCCGGATGATCGATGCGCTGATCGTCGGCCCGGCGGTGGATGCCAGTGAAGTGCAGGATCGGGTGGTGATTCAGCAACCGCTGGAAGCGAGCGACATCCCCTACCGCCACGATCGCCAGCTGCTGCGCCAGGCGCTGGATCACGCGCTGGTGGGGCTGGCCGCGCGCCGCTGACCGAATTTAACCGTCTCGCCCGCGCAGCCAGGGATTATCGCTGGCTGGGGCGGGATGGCTGACCATATCGATATACAGATCTTCCACCTCTTTGCGCGCCCAGGGCGTGCGACGCAAAAACTTCAGGCTGGACTTGATGCTCGGATCGCTGCGGAAGCAGTTGATGCGAATGCGCGCGCCCAGTTCGGACCAACCGTAGTGATCCACCAGTTTATTCAGCAGTTGCTCCAGCGTTACGCCGTGCAGCGGGTCTTTAGACTGGTGTTGGCTCATGTTCGGTACTCTTCGTGGTCAAATCGGGCCGCACACCATAACAGCTTTGGCGCGGCCGACAAGGAATTTTGACGCCCACGGCGCGGGCGCCGTCCAACGGTCAGGAAATCGCGATGAACTGCTCGCGCAGCTGGTGGATTTCGTCGCGCAGCGCAGCCGCCTGCTCGAACTCCAGGTTTTGCGCGTGGGTGTACATCTGCGCTTCCAGATCGCGAATTTTCTGATCCAGCGCTTTCGGCGTGAGGTTCTGTAGCTGAGCGCCGCCCTCCACCGCCTTGCCCTTGCCTTTGCTCTTGGCGCGGTTGACCGGTTGGCCGATCTGCAGAATGTCGCCGATCTTCTTGTTCAGCCCCTGCGGCACGATGCCGTTGGCTTCGTTGTAGGCCTGCTGCTTGGCGCGGCGCCGCTCGGTTTCACCGATCGCCTTGGCCATCGAATCGGTGATGCGATCGCCATACAGGATCGCTTTGCCGTTCAGGTTACGCGCCGCGCGGCCGATGGTCTGGATCAGCGAACGCTCGGAACGCAGGAAGCCTTCCTTGTCGGCGTCCAGAATCGCCACCAGCGACACCTCAGGCATGTCGAGCCCCTCACGCAACAGGTTGATGCCCACCAGCACGTCGAACTCGCCCAGACGCAGGTCACGGATGATTTCGACCCGTTCCACGGTATCGATGTCCGAGTGCAGGTAGCGCACACGCTCGCCATGCTCTTCCAGGTATTCGGTCAGGTCTTCCGCCATGCGTTTAGTCAGGGTGGTCACCAGCACGCGCTCGTTGATCGTCGCGCGCTTGCGGATCTCGGAGAGCAGATCGTCCACCTGGGTGGCGACCGGCCGCACTTCCACGATCGGATCCAGCAACCCGGTCGGCCGCACCACCTGATCGATCAGATCGCCGCCGGATTTCTCCAGCTCATATTTGCCCGGCGTCGCGGAAACATAGATGGTCTGCGGCGCCAGCGCCTCAAACTCCTCGAAGCGCAGCGGGCGGTTGTCCAGCGCCGACGGCAAACGGAAGCCGTACTCCACCAGCGTTTCCTTGCGCGCGCGGTCACCCTTGAACATCGCGCCGATCTGCGGAATGGTGACGTGGGATTCGTCGACCACCAGCAGGCCGTCCGCCGGCAGGTAGTCGAACAACGTCGGCGGCGGCTCGCCCTCGGCGCGCCCGGACAGATAGCGCGAGTAGTTTTCGATGCCCGAGCAGTAACCCAGCTCGTTCATCATCTCCAGATCGAACTGGGTGCGCTGCGTCAGGCGCTGCTCTTCCAGCAGCTTGCTGTTGGCCAGCAGCACCTTGCGGCGGTCCGCCAGATCAACCTTGATCTCTTCCATCGCCTGCATGATCCGCTCACGCGGCGTCACGTAGTGCGATTTCGGGTAGATGGTAAAACGCGGCACCACCTGCTCAATCTGCCCGGTCAGCGGATCGAACAGCGACAGCCGTTCCACTTCTTCATCGAACAGTTCGACGCGCAGCGCCAGCTCGTCTGATTCCGCCGGGAAGATATCGATCACCTCGCCGCGCACGCGGAAGGTGGCGCGCTGGAAAGCCTGATCGTTGCGGGAATACTGCAGCTCCGCCAGGCGGCGCAAAATGGATCGCTGATCGATGATCATGCCCTGAGTCAGGTGCAGCATCATCTTCAGATAAAGATCCGGATCGCCCAGGCCGTAGATCGCCGACACCGATGCCACCACCACCACGTCGCGCCGCTCCAGCAGCGCCTTGGTGGCGGAAAGACGCATCTGCTCGATGTGCTCGTTCACCGAAGCATCTTTTTCAATGAAGGTGTCGGAACTGGGCACGTAGGCTTCCGGCTGGTAGTAGTCGTAGTAGGAGACGAAGTACTCCACCGCATTCTCCGGGAAAAACGCTTTCATTTCGCCGTACAGCTGCGCCGCCAGCGTCTTGTTCGGCGCCAGTACCATGGTCGGCCGATTCAGATCGGCTATCACGTTGGCGATAGTGAACGTCTTGCCCGAACCGGTAACCCCCAGCAGCGTCTGGTGCGCCAGGCCGTCTTCCAGCCCCTCTTCCAGCTTGCGGATGGCTTCCGGCTGATCGCCGGCCGGTTTGAACTCGGAATGCAGTTTGAAAAGTTTACTCATTGCTCGGCTACCCTGTGGAGATGCGCGCGCTCAGGCGGCCAGCCGGCTCTGCGCCGGATATGGCCCCTAATTATGGAAAGTGTCGGCGATTTGCGCCAGTGCCCATGATACTGGATATAAAACCAGCTTCAAGCGGATTCGTCGCTGCACCCGGCACTGCGGCAATGTCGTTGCACCGTGACGTTACAGCCGGGTGACATTTTTATTGTCAATAACAGATTTATCCCCAGAACTTGCCGCGAATTAACTTATTGATAGCACCGCGTCGAAAAATCATACATAGAGACCTGATCAATACCCCTGCGTCTTGATTTTAGTTAATATATTGATATATAACAGTTTTAATAAAAAGACGAGAATGCGGGCAAAGCGAACACAACCCGCGTCCGCTCTCGCTTTACAGCGTTTTTCTAAATCTAATACACAAGGTTATCCACAGGAATAGTGGATAACTCTCACCGTCCCGCCCGGGGCGGGAGTTACGGAAAGAAAGCTTTTCGCCCTTTACACCCGCTAAAATGGCTTTTTTAGTTATTTTTTCATAAAAATATCGCTTTGTTTATGCCGATTAATACTAAAAATCCCCATTGCCAAAATCGCATCGGCCTCTTTCTCGCGGATCGCTCTTGACGGCGACGCAATGCCTTGCACCATGTCCTCACCAAAGGGCACCACAAGAGTGCAAAAAACGTCCGGGTTAACTTCTCGGCGTATTTTCAGGCCACCGCGGCAGAGCGCATCAGGCCTGGCAGAGGGTTAACAAAGCGATAACATCCCCCCTTTTCGGCCAGTAGCAAAACTGGCCTGGGAGTTGCTTTATCTTTCAGCGTGCGAACGAGGCGCGACAGCATAATGCGCTGCCGAATGCGGCGTGCAACCGCCGCCTGGCTACCCCTCGTAAAAGCGCGAGAACGACACCAAGTCGTCATAAACGTCGTTTTTCACGACATACTGACTGTCTTTCCGTCCACCGCAGACATTGCTCAGGTGAATCGGATGGACGGCATTTTGTTCCAGACATTGCCACACTCGGGAAATCAACCGCCAATGCGGCCTTTGTTGCACCCCACCAACGAGTGGATGGGCGCCTGTGTCTATGAGGAGAATGCCAAATGCTGAGCCTGAGATCGGTCAATCAATTTTACGGGCAAAATCATACCCTGTGGGACATCAACCTGGAGCTGCCGCGCGGCCAGTGTACCGTGCTGCTTGGGCGCAACGGCGTGGGCAAGACCACGCTGGTCAATTGCATCATGGGGCATGTGCCGGTGGTGAGCGGCAGCATGACCTGGCAGCCCGCGGATCAGCCGCCGCAAAATCTGCTGCTGCAACCGATGGAGCGCCGCGCCGCACTCGGCATCAGCCACGTCCCGCAAGGGCGGCAACTCTTCTCGCAGCTGAGCGTGGAGGAGAATCTGCAGGTGGCGCAGATGGCCGTGCGCGGTGCCCCTCGCCGCATTCCGCCGCTGATCTACAGCCTGTTTCCCAATTTGCGCCAGATGCGTACCCGCCGCGCCGGCGATCTGTGCGAAGGCGCTCAGCGCCAGTTGGCGATTGGTCGTGCGCTAGCGCAGGAGCCGGCGCTACTGATCCTCGACGAGCCGACAACGGGCGTACCGCCCTCGATCGCCGCCGACATCGGCAACGTGATCCGCAGGCTCAACTATGAGTTGGGCATGACCATTTTGCTGGTAGAGCATCAGCTGCCGTTCGTGCGCCGGGTGGCGGATCGTTTTTGTCTGCTCGATAGCGGTCGCACCGTGGCGCACGGCGCGCTGGCGCAGCTGGATGAGGCGCTGATCGGCGCCGGGCTGGCAGGGCAAGAAGAAGGATGAGGGAGAGCCCCCCCCCCCTCATTGAGCGTTTATAGCAGGCTGATATCCAGATACTCCCCCAGCGGCGCCCGTTCGGCCTGCGGCAGGTGTGGTATTTCACCCAGCAGCGGCGCGGGCAGCATGCGGCGCAGCGTGGCCAGGTATTCCTGATGCCGCCGCCCCGGGGGCGCCACGTCGTTGGCGATCCAACCGGCCAGCGTCAACCCCGCCTGTTGCACCGCCTGCGCCGTCAGCACTGCGTGGTTGATGCAGCCCAGTTTAATGCCCACCACCAGGATCACCGGCAATTGTTCCTGCTGCACCCAGTCGGCGAAGGTGTACTCCGCCGACAGCGGGGTAAACCACCCGCCGGCGCCTTCGACCAGCACCCAGTCGGCGCGCTGCTCCAGCCGGCGCAGGCCGTCGGACAGCCGCGCCGCGTCGATCGGCCGACCTTCATCGGCGCTGACGATATGCGGCGAGGTCGGTTCGGCAAAAACGTAAGGGTTCACTTCGTCGTAACGGAGCGCCACGCCGCTGTTGGCTTGCAGCGCCAGCGCGTCGCCGTTGCGCAGCCCCTCGGCGGTCATCTCGCTGCCGGAGGCCACCGGCTTATAGCCGGCGCTGCGGTAGCCCGCCCGGTTGGCGGCCTGCAACAAGGCGCTGCTGGCAACGGTCTTCCCCACCTCGGTGTCGGTGCCGGTCACGAACCAACGTTTAATCACGATAAATCACTCCATAAGCCAGATGATAGCTGAGGGGGAACTGCCCCTGCCGGCACGGGTAAGCCGCCTGCAACGCGGCGAGACGGCCTCGCGACATCAGGCCGCCCTCGCGCCCCTGATGCAAATGCGTCGCCCCGATGCCCTTGAGCGAGCGCATCAGCGTCATCACGTCCGGGTAGTTCAGGGTGCGTAACTCCGTGACCAGCTCGTGCCGGTATTCAGCACAGGCGGCGCGGATCTGCGCCAGCGGCAGGAAGGCGTTCACGTGGCGCTCGCCGTCCACCTGTTGCCAGGCGTCCCCCAATTCCTGCAGCGATCCCGCCGCCAACGTGGAAAACAGGATCACGCCGCCGGGGCGGGTCACGCGATACAGCTCCGCCAGCGCGGCGGGCAGATCGCTGCACCACTGCACCACCAGGCTGCTGAAACAGATGTCCATCGCCGCATCGGGCAGCGGTACCTGCTCGATATCGCCCAGCAGATAATGGTGCGCCGCCTGCCGTTGGCGGGCGACCTCCAGCATGCCCGGCGCCAAATCGAGCGCGGTCACCTGCTTGCCGCGCTCGCGCCACAGGCGGCTGAAATAGCCGGTGCCGCAGCCGGCATCCAGCAGCTGCTCGCCCGGATGGGGACTCCCCATCCCCAGTAAGCGCTCGCCAACATCACGCTGCAGCGCGGCGGCGGCGTCGTAGCTGCCGGCCGCGCGGCTGAAGGCCGAGGCGACCGCCTGTTTGTTCACCGTGTCATTGGCTGACGTCATTCAGCACCTCCAGCAGGCGATCGATATCCTGCGGCTGATGCGCCGCCGTCAGGGTAATGCGTAGCCGCGCGCCGCCCGGCGGCACCGTCGGCGGGCGAATGGCGCTCACCCACAGTCCGCACTCGCGCAGGCGGGTCGCCAGATCGAGCGCGCGCTGATTATCCCCCACCAGCAGCGGCTGGATGGCGGTGTCGGAATCCGTCAGGGTCAGCGCCAGCGGCGCCGCGCCCTGACGGAAACGCCGAATGTTGTCCTGCAGCCGGGCACGCAGTTCATCGCCCTCGCGAATGCAGGCCAGCGCCGCCTGCAGCGCGCAGGCTTGCGCCGGCGGCATTGCGGTGCTGTAGATTAGATGGCGGGCGAACTGCAGCAGATACTCGGCGGTCGCCTCATCGCACAGCACTGCCGCGCCGCTGACGCCGAACGCCTTGCCGAAGGTCGCCACCAGCAGTTCAGGGCGCACGCCCTGCTGCCAGCAGCTGCCGCGGCCTTGCTCACCGCGCACGCCGACGCCATGGGCATCGTCCACCATCAGCCAGGCGCCCGCCGCGCGGGTTAAGCGATGCAGCTCCGCCAACGGTGCGCCGTCGCCGTCCATGCTGAACACCCCTTCGGTCACCGCCAGCCGCTGCCCGTCGCAGGGTTTGGCCAGCAGATCCGCCAAGGCCTGCGGCTGATTGTGCTGGAACCGGCGCAGCTCGGCCGGCGACTGCGCCGCCGCCTCCAGCAGCGAGGCGTGGCTGAGGCGATCGGCCAAAATGCGATCGCCCTTCTGCATCAACGCCGCCAGCACCGCCTGATTGGCGGCATAGCCGGAGATGAACAGCAGCGCGCGCGGATAGCCGAGCCACGCCGCCAGTTGCTCTTCCAGCGCCTGATGCGCCACGCTAAAGCCGGTGACGTGGCCCGACCCGCCGCTGCCGACGCCGTAACGCTGCGCGCCCTGCTGCCAGGCGGCGATCACCCGCGCATCCTGGCTCAGCCCCAGGTAGTCGTTGCCCGAGAAGTTCAGATAGAGACGATCGCCGAGCCGGATCTGGCGGCCGTTGCCGCCCTCGGTGGTCTGTCGCCGACGGTAGGCGGCGTTGAGACGCCGTTCTGCCAGCGCCTGTTCGATACGTTGTTGCCAGCTCATCACAGCGCCGCGTTGTAAAACTCGGCGGTATCGGCGTTCAGCAGCTGCTTAGCCAGCACCTGCTGTTGCTGGTTGTCGCCATGTTCGGTGGCGGTCTGCTGCGGGTTCAGCCCCAGCTTGCGGAACAGCTGCAGATCCTTGTCTTCTTCCGGGTTCGGCGTGGTCAGCAGCTTGCAACCGTAGAAGATCGAGTTGGCGCCGGCCATAAAGCACATCGCCTGCGTCTGTTCGTTCATCTGTTCACGGCCGGCGGAAAGGCGGACATAAGAGGACGGCATCATGATGCGCGCTACCGCGATGGTGCGGATGAAATCGAACGGATCGACGTCGTCGTTATCCGCCAGCGGCGTGCCTTTTACCTTCACCAACATGTTGATCGGCACGCTCTCCGGCGGTTTCGGCAGGTTAGCCAGCTGCACCAGCAACCCGGCGCGATCGCGCACCGTTTCCCCCAGCCCGACGATGCCGCCGGAGCACACTTTGATGCCGGCGTCGCGCACCTTGTCGAGCGTATCCAGGCGTTCCTGGTAGCTGCGGGTAGTGATGATGCTGCCGTAGAACTCCGGCGAGGTGTCGAGGTTATGGTTGTAGTAATCCAGCCCGGCCTCCGCCAGCCGTTCAGCCTGAGTGCCGTCAAGCGTGCCCAGCGTCATGCAGGTTTCCATGCCCATCGCTTTCACGCCCTGCACCATCTGCTGCAGATAAGGCATATCGCGCTCGTGCGGGTTCTTCCACGCCGCGCCCATGCAAAAACGGGTCGAGCCGTTCGCTTTGGCCTTGCGTGCCGATTCCAGCACCTGCTCGACCTGCATCAACCGCTCCGACTCCAGGCCGGTCTTGTAGCGTGAGCTCTGCGGGCAGTATTTACAGTCTTCCGGGCAAGCGCCGGTCTTGATCGACAGCAGCGTGCTGACCTGCACCTGACGCGGGTCGAAGTGCTGGCGGTGTACGGTTTGCGCTTCGAACAGCAGTTCCAGCAGCGGTTTATCAAACAGGGCCTGGGCTTGCCCTACTGTCCAGTGAATGCGGTCGGCCATCATGGCGTCTCCAAAACGAAAAAGTGTCGCCAGTTTAAATATTGTGGATATACTGTCAACCAATCTTAATTCAATTTGGTTTACAAGTATGTCTGTGACCGCTTCCGACCTGGCGTTTGACCAACGCCATATCTGGCACCCCTACACCTCCATGAGCCGCCCGTTACCCTGTTACCCGATCGAATCGGCCAGCGGCGTCGAACTGCAGCTGGCGGACGGCCGGCGTCTGGTGGACGGCATGTCCTCCTGGTGGGCGGCGATCCACGGTTACAACCATCCGCGCCTGAATCAGGCCGCCAGCCAGCAGTTGGAGAAGATGTCACACGTGATGTTCGGCGGTATTACCCATCCGTCCGCCATCTCGTTGTGCCGTCGGCTGGTGGAAATGACGCCAGAGGCGCTGCAGTGCGTGTTCCTGGCAGACTCCGGTTCGGTGGCGGTGGAAGTGTCGTTGAAGATGGCGCTGCAGTACTGGCAGGCGCGCGGCGAGCGCCGGCAGCGCATCCTGACGCTGCGCCACGGCTATCACGGCGATACCTTCGGCGCGATGTCGGTCTGCGATCCGGACAACTCGATGCACAGCCTCTATCAGGGCTATCTGGCGCCGCACCTGTTCGCGACCGCGCCGCAGTGCCGCTTCGACGAAGAATGGCGTGAAGAAGATATTGCACCGTTCGCCGCGCTGCTGGAGCAGCACGCCGGTGAAGTGGCGGCGGTGATCCTGGAACCGGTGGTGCAAGGCGCCGGCGGCATGCGCATCTACCACCCAACCTACCTCAAGCGGGTGCGCGAGCTGTGCGATCGCCATCGGGTGCTACTGATCGCCGACGAGATCGCCACCGGCTTCGGCCGCACCGGCAAGCTGTTCGCCTGCGAGCACGCGCAGGTGGTGCCGGACATTCTCTGCCTGGGCAAGGCGCTGACCGGCGGTTACATGACCCTGTCCGCCACCCTGACCACCCGCCATGTGGCGGAGACCATCAGCAACGGCGCGGCCGGCTGTTTTATGCACGGCCCGACCTTTATGGGCAATCCGTTGGCCTGCGCGGTGGCGGACGCCAGCATGGCGCTGCTGGCGGAAAATCGCTGGCAGGCGCAGGTGAGCGCCATCGAAGCCCAGCTGAAACAGGAACTGCTGCCGTTGGCGGCGCTGCCGAAGGTGGCGGACGTGCGGGTGCTGGGGGCGATTGGCGTGGTGGAAATGCGCGAACCGGTGAATGTCGCCGAGCTGCAGCGCGGGTTCGTCGAGCGCGGGGTATGGATCCGGCCGTTCGGCAAGCTGATTTACCTGATGCCGCCTTACATCATCGAAGCGGAACAGCTCAGCCGCCTGACCGCCGCCGTGGCCGCCGCCGCGCGTTAATGCCTTACCAATGCTGGTCCAGATAGCGGGCCAGCAACCCGAGGCACAGCAGCCAGAGTAAAATGATCATCGCCGCCGCCATGCGGCCGGTGGGGTTGTCGACGCGTTTTTGCGCCTTCTCGCGCAGCTCGGCCATCAGCGGCTTGGGGATCAGGCGAACCGCCAGCATGATGCCCAACGGCACGATGATCACATCGTCCAGATAGCCCAACACCGGAATAAAATCCGGGATCAAATCGATCGGCGAGATCGCATAGCCGGCCACCAGCAGCGCGATCAGCTTGGCGTACCACGGGGTGCGCTTATCACGGGCGGCCAGCCACAGCGCGTAAATATCGCGCTTGATGCCTTTGGCCCAACGGCGCAGCCAGCCGAACCACGGCGTGCGTTTTTTCAGTGAAATCATGATTACTTCATATAAGAACGTAAAACGGTCATCAATTGCTCGATGTCCTGCTCGCGCTGCTGCGGCGTAGCGTCCGCGGCAGCCAGATGTTCGCGCACATGCCCTTCCAGCACCTGCGCCATCAAACCGTTGACCGCGCCGCGCACCGCCGCGATCTGCTGCAGAACAGCCGAACATTCGCCGCCGCTCTCCAGCGCGCGTTCCAGCGCTTCGGCCTGCCCTTTAATGCGGCGCACCCGCGCCAACAGCTTCTTTTGATCTCTGTGGGTATGGCTCATCATTTCCGCCTGATTGTTATTTACTATACTGGGGTATAGTATATTTCAGCACACTATCTTTTGCTGAGGAACTTCACCATGACGTCTCACGCGCCCGTTTTGCACCGCGAACACAGCCACGTTTTTGACGATGGTAACCCATTGGCCGAAAGAAACACCAGATGGGCGGTGATACTCACCGCCAGTATGATGGCTATCGAGATCGCCGGCGGCTGGCTGTTTAACTCGATGGCGCTGCTGGCCGACGGCTGGCACATGAGTTCGCACGCGCTGGCGCTGGGCCTGTCGGTGCTGGCTTACGGCGCCGCACGCCGGCTGGCCAAAGATCGCCGCTTTAGCCTCGGCACCTGGAAGATCGAAGTGCTGGCCGGTTACACCAGCGCGGTGTTGTTGGTGCTGGTGGCGGCGCTGATGCTGTTTCAGTCTGGGCAGCGGCTGCTGAATCCCAGCCCGATTCATTACAACGAAGCCATCGCCATCGGCGCGATCGGGCTGGCCGTCAACCTGCTCTGCGCCTGGCTGTTGCGCGGTGGCGGCCATCATCATCATCACGGGGATGACCACGACGACACTCATCATGACCTCAACCTGCGTTCCGCCTATGTTCACGTGCTCGCCGACGCCGCCACCTCGGTACTGGCGCTCATCGCGCTGTTCGGCGGTAAGCTTTGGGGCGCCGCCTGGCTCGATCCGCTGATGGGCATCGTCGGCGCGGCGATGGTGGCCGCCTGGGCCTATAGCCTGATGCGCGATAGCGGAAAGATTTTGCTGGATGCCGAAATGGACGCCCCCGTGGCGCAAGACATCCGCCAGGCCCTGGCCGCTTCCGGCCACGCGCTCACGCTGACCGATCTGCATGTAGGCCGCATCGGCAAAGGAAAATATCATTGCGTCCTCGCCCTGAGCAGCGCCGATCGCGCCCTCACCGCCGATCGGGTGCGCCAACTGTTGGCCACACATCCCGAACTGGTGCATGTCACCGTCGAGATCAACCGTCCGCCGTTGGCGCAAGGGGTTGTATTGTTCCACCGAAAAGATCTAGCTTAAGGGTCCGCGTTTATCGACAACTGGGAGTCATTATGGCTTTTCGTTTGTACAGCAACGATCTGCAGGACGGCGGCACAATGCCGCAGACGCAGGTCTTCAACGGCATGGGCTACCACGGCGATAACCTGTCGCCGCACCTGGCCTGGGACGGCGTGCCCGCCGGCACCAAGAGCTTCGTCGTCACCCTGTACGATCCCGATGCCCCGACCGGCTCTGGCTGGTGGCACTGGGTGGTGGCCAATATTCCGGCCGACGTGCGTGAGCTGCCGCAGGGCGCAGGCTCCGGTAAAGCGCCGCTGCCGAGCGCCGCGCTGCAAACCCGTACCGACTTCGGCTCAGCCGGTTACGGCGGCGCAGCGCCGCCGAATGGCGAAAGCCACCGCTATCAGTTCACCGTGCATGCGCTGGACGTAGAAAGCATTGAGGTGGATGAAGGTTCCAGCGGCGCGCTGGTGGGCTTTAACGTGCATTTCCACAGCCTCGGCAGCGCCACGCTGACAGTGATGTTCAACTGATCTCCCACCCATAAAAAAGCGCGGCTCAACCGAACCGCGCTTTTTCCATACTCGTCTGACCGCCGAATTACTTCGCCAGCACGCTGACCCACATCGGGCCTTTGCCCACCGGATAACGTGCCAGCGTGGTCAGCTCGCCGCTGGCCTGGTCAATTTCATGCACCGCGATGTGATCGGACTTCTGGCCGGACGAAATCACGAAGCGGCCGCTGTGATCGATATTGAAACCGCGCGGCTGCGTTTCGGTCGGATAATAGCCGACCACGCTCAGCGTGCCGCCGTCTTCGGAAACGCTGAAGAGGGTCAGAATGCTGGCGGTGCGATCGCTGGTGTACAGGAAACGGCCGTTCGGCGTGATATGAATGTCCGCCGCCCAGCGGGTGCCGTCGAAGTCGGCCGGCATGATATCCAGTGTTTGCGTCACGGTGTATTTGCCGCCGTTTTCCGAAATGGCCAGCACGTCTACCGTGCCGTTCAGCTCATTGACGCAGTAAGCGAACTTATCGTTGTGGTGGAATGCCATATGGCGCGGACCGGCACCGGCGGCGATATCCACCGCCTCCTGCACGTGCGGCGTCAGCTGGCCCGTCAGGCTCAGGTTGAACAGGCGGATGCGGTCCTCTTTCAGACACGGCACCAGCACCAGCTGGTTGGTCGGATCGATGTTCGCCGAGTGCGGCGCGTTCAGGCCGTCAATCTGCTGAATAGGCGCCGTCACCACGCCGTCATGGCCGATCGGGCTGATGCTGGCGCAGTTGCCGCTGTAGGAGGCGGAGAACAGGTAACGCCCCTGCAGATCGGTGGAGATATGGGTCGGGCTGCCCGGCAGCGGCGCCATGCCGGCCTGCTGCAGCGTGCCGTCCGCCTCGATGCGGTAGCTGACGATGCCGAACGCCGGACGCACGCCGACGTACAGGTGGGTCTTGTCCGGATGAAGGGTCATCGGCTGCACCTGGCCCGGCACGTCAACGGTTTGCAGCAGCGCCAGCGCGCCCGCGTCGTCCAACTGCCAGACGTGGATCTGCTGGCTCTCCGGGCTGGCGACATAAACGATTTGCTTCATGTGTTCTCCTTGCAAAGGGTAAAAGAGGAACCGGTTTCAGGCCGTTCGATTGCTCCTAGCTTACCGCACATCCGTCGCATGGCAACCCTGCTTAGCACCGGATGTTCACGCGGTTTTCTCCGTTGGCTATCCGGTGTACCATCGGATTAATTTTATGGCTAACGATAACGAGAACCCTATGAGCTACCGCGTCATCGCCCTCGATCTTGACGGCACCCTGCTGGACAATCAAAAACGCATCTTACCGCAGTCGCTGGAAGCGCTGGCGCTGGCGCGCGCCGCCGGCGTCCAGGTGGTGGTGGTCACCGGCCGCCATCACGTCGCCATCCATCCGTTCTACCAGGCGCTGCAGATAGACACGCCGGCCATCTGCTGCAACGGCACCTACCTGTATGATTTTCAGCAG
This sequence comes from Serratia sp. CY43202, assembly GCF_052168755.1. NCBI lineage: Bacteria > Pseudomonadati > Pseudomonadota > Gammaproteobacteria > Enterobacterales > Yersiniaceae > Serratia > Serratia sp. CY43202. Next base: position 68,051 of record NZ_JBJNMB010000007.1, on the reverse strand, counting down.
AAAAAGGTGCTGGCCGCCGATCCGCTGGCGAAAGATCAGGCCAAACAGGTGCTGCAGATGCTCAAACAGACCGACATTCACGGGCTGATGTACGTTGACGACGCCATGCTGTATCAGGAACCGAGCGGCCACGTGACCCGCTCGCTGGCCTGGGCCGAAACCCTGCCGGCGGCACAGCGCCCAACGCTGCTGCAGGTCGGCAGCCTGGCGCAGGCGGCCGGCGACGCGCAGGCGATCTGGAAATTCGCCACCTCGCACGCCGATATTCCTGCGCTGCGCGAGTTTGCCGACACGGTGGAAAAAGAGCTGGGGTTGGCGTGCGAATGGTCCTGGCACGATCAGGTGGATATCGCCAAAGGCGGCAACAGCAAAGGCAAGCGCCTGCACCAATGGGTGGAATCGCAGGGACTGAGCATGGATCAGGTGGTGGCGTTCGGCGACAACTACAATGACATCAGCATGCTGGAAGCGGTCGGTTTGGGCGTGGCGATGGGCAACGCCGATGACGCGATCAAGGAACGCGCCGATCTGGTGATCGCCGATAACCTGCAGCCGGGCATCGCCGAGGTGATCCGCACCCGCGTACTCTAGTCTTTTCGCCCTCCCGCCGGGAGGGCCTGTCTTAGCGGCTCTCGCGGCTGATCGACACGCTCTTCACCTGCGCGTACAGCCACTGCCCGGGGCGGATCGCCAGTTCGTCTCGCGCCCACGGCGTGATGCGCGCCCACAGCACGTGTTCCCCGACCGCCAGCTTCACTTCCACCTGCCCGCCCGCTTCCAGACACTCGCTGACCTTGGCCGGCAACACGTTGCGAATGCTGCTGTTGACCGGCGGTTGCAGCACCAGCGAGACATCGGCGGCGTTGATACGAATGCGCAGTTGGGTGCCCAATTCGGCGTCGATGCCGCTGACCCACAGCCGCTGATCGCCGAGCGCCAGCGCGGTCATAGCATAGCGTTGATGATGCTCAATCACGCTGACGCGCAGCACGCTGCTCTGATCTTCACGCTGCAGCCACGGCCGCAGCGCGCTGCTGGCCCAGACGGCTTCCAGTCCGCCGAACGCGCGCACCTCGCCGCGATCCAGCACCATCACCTGCTCGGCCAGACGCAGGATCTCGTCCAGGCTGTGGCTGACGTAGAGGATAGGGATGTTGACGTCCTGCGCCAGCCGCTCCAGATACGGCAGCAGCTCGCGTTTGCGCGGCAGATCGAGCGAGGCCAGCGGTTCGTCCATCAGCAGCAGTTCCGGCGCGGTCAGCAGCGCGCGGCCGATCGCCACCCGCTGTTTTTCACCGCCGGAGAGCGTCAGCGGCAGCCGATTGAGCAGCGGCCCGATGCCCAACAGCTCGACAATAGTATTGAACTGCGCGCGCATGCCGGCCGCCATGCCGTACTGCAGGTTGCCGCGCACCCGATAATGCGGGAACAGGCGCGCATCCTGAAATACATAGCCGATACGGCGCTTTTCCGGCGGCAGGCAGAGGCCCGCGACGGTATCCACCAGCGTGCGGCCATTGAGCGCGATACGCCCCTGTTGCAAACGGGTCAGGCCGCCGATGGCGTTGATCAATGAAGTTTTACCCGCGCCGGACAGGCCGAAAATCGCGGTGATGCCCTGCGCCGGCAAATCGGCGCGGACGTTGAGATTAAGGTCGCCCAGCTGCTGCGAGAAATCCAGCTCCAGCATTTACACCCCCATCCGTTTGCGGCCCCAGCGGGCCAGCCATTCGGACACCATCAGGGAAGCCAGCGACAGCACGATGGCGATCACGCACAGACGCGCGGCGGCGGCTTCCGCCCCCGGCGTTTCGATCAGCGTATACATCGCCAGCGGAATGGTGCGGGTTTCACCGGGAATGTTGGAGACAAAGGTGATGGTGGCGCCGAACTCCCCCAGCGAACGGGCAAAGGCCAGCACCACGCCGACAATGACGCCGGGCAGCGACAGCGGCAGCGTGATGGTGAAAAACACCCGCCACGGGTTGGCGCCCAGCGTGCGCGCCGCCTGCTCCAGCCGGGTATCCACCGCCTCCAGCGCCAGCCGGATGGCACGCACCATCAGCGGAAACGCCACCACCGCCGATGCCAGCGCGGCGCCGCGCCAGCTAAAGCTGAAGCTGAAGCCGAACCAGTCGTACAGCCACTCGCCGATGACGCCGCGCCGCCCCATGGCGATCAGCAGCAAATAGCCGACCACCACCGGCGGCAGCACCAGGGGCAGGTGAATGACGCCGTCCAGCAGCGCCTTGCCGGGAAAGCGGCAACGCACCAGCACCCAGGCCATCAGAATGCCGAACGGCAGGCTGCAGACCACCGCCAAACCGGAGACTTTCAGGCTCAGCTCAACCGCCTGCCACTCGTACTCACTCAGAATCATTTACGCGGGGTGAATCCATAATGTTCGAAAATAGCGGCCGCTTCCGGGCTCTTCAGATAGGTATAGAAAGCGCTGACCGTCGGATTTTGACGATCTTTCACCATCGCCATCGGATATTCAACCGGTTTGTGGCTGTCTTCCGGGAACACGCCTACCACTTTCACCTTGTCGCTGGCGACCGCGTCGGAGCCGTAGACGATGCCGAGCGGCGCTTCACCGCGCTCCACCAGCGCCATCGCGCTGCGCACGTTGTTGGCGCGCGCCAGTTTCGGCTCCAGCGTGCGCCAGGCGCCCAGATGCTCCAGCGCCTCTTTGGCGTAGATGCCGGCCGGCACGTGATCCGGATCGCCCACCGCCAGGCGGCCGCCGCTGAGCAACTTGGCCCAGTCGGTCTGCTTGTCGATGGCGATCTTGTCTTGTTTATCGCTCTTGGCGGCGATCAGCACCAGCTCGTTGCCCAGCAGCGTGTAACGGGTGTCTTTCACCATCTGCTGCTTGTCGATGGCGTAATCCATCCACTGCTGATCGGCGGAGATAAACAGATCGGCCGGGGCGCCCTGCTCAATTTGGCGCGCCAGCGTAGAAGACGACGCGAAGGAGGAAACCACCTGCACGTCCTTGCCTTTTTGATATTGGGTGGCGATGTCCTGCAGCGCGTTGGTCAGCGACGCGGCGGCGAACACGGTGATCTTTTCCGCCGCCGAGGCCTGAGCCACCAGGCCCGATGCCAACACGATCCCGCCAACCCATTGGGTCCATTGCTGTTTCATTGTTTTTCTCCGCAAGTTAACGTGCATTATCACTCTTCGTTATATAAAAAATAATATAACGTGGCGCGAAAGCTTGTCATGCGGTTTATCGGCAAAGCGTGAGATAACTTGAGGAATGCCCGCCGGGCGATGCCGACGGGTATCGGGATAGGGAACGGTCAGTGCTGGGTGCGATTTTCTTTCGAACGGCCCACTTTGGAGAAGACGTTGAACACTTCGCCAAAACCGTAGATCAGACCGAGAATGAGCGCCATGACCACCGGCACCATCACCACGGCGAATAACAGACTTTTCAATAATTCCAACATGATAGCCTCGCTTAACTGCCCATTGAGCGGCAAATGCCTTTCACCGCATATCGGGTTATTCTAACCCAAAAAAATCGCTAAAACCGGAGTTATTTTAGCCAGCGAGGCGAAATTGTGATCGGCCAAACGTGCCCTTTTGACCGATCTCATCCTGCCGCGGGGTAATAGATCAGCGGCGGCGCATAGCCTTCGGGCGCCGCCAGCCGGGCCTCCACCCCGTATACCGCGCGAATGTGCTCCGGCGTCAGCGCCTGCTGCGGCGTGCCCGCCGCACAGATCCCGCCCCGCTGCAGCAGCGCGACCCGATCGCAATAACAGGCCGCCAGATTCAGATCGTGCAGCGTCACCACCACGCTGAGCTTCAGCCGCCGCAGCAATGCCATAAACTGCTGCTGATGAGCGATATCCAGGTGGTTGGCGGGTTCGTCCAGCAGCAGCCACGGCGTTTGCTGCGCCAGCGCGCGCGCCAGGTGCACCCGCTGCTGTTCACCGCCGGACAGCCGCTGCCAATCGCGATCGGCCAGGTGGCTGATGCCCACCTGCTCCATCGCCTGCCCGGCGAGGCGGCGATCCTCGGTACCAAAACCGCGCCAGCGGCCGATATGGGCCAGACGCCCCAACAATACCGCCTCCTTCACCGGCAGCGCGAAGGTGCCGGGGGCGGATTGCTCGAGAAAAGCGATGCGCCTGGCGCGTTCCCGCCCGGTAAACGCGGCGATCTCGCGCCCTTCCAGCCAAACGCGGCCGCCGCCGGCGGGCTGCAGCCCGGCCAGCAGCTTGAGCAGCGTGGATTTACCGCTGCCGTTGACGCCGAGCACGCCGGTGATCTCACCGGGCAAGGCGCAGAAACTGAGGTTTTCCAGCACCGTGCGCGCGCCCACTCGCCAACTTACCCCCTCGGCGCACAGACCGAATTGCGTTTTTTCAACCGTCATGCATTGACCTTCCGATACAGCAACAGCAGGAATACCGGCACTCCCAATAGCGCCGTCAACACGCCGACCGGCAGTTCGCGCGGGGCAAACAGCGTTCTGGCCAGCGTGTCCGCCGCCACGGCGAACAAAGCGCCGCACAGCGCGCTGGCCGGCAACAGCTGACGATGCCGCGAGCCGACCAGCCGCCGGGCGACGTGCGGCACCGTCAACCCGATAAACCCCACCGCGCCGCTGAACGCGACGATCGCCGCCGTTAGCGCGGTGGTCGCCACATACAGCAGCAGCTTCAGCGGGGCCACCGCCACCCCCAGCGAAGCGGCGGTCACGCCGCCGAACGCCAGCGCGTCCAACTCACCCGCCCGCAGCCAGCAAAGCAGCAGCGTCGCCGCCAGCGCCAGCCCGCACAGCCCGACCTGTGGCCAGCGCGCGTCGCTGAACGATCCCAGCAGCCAGAACATCACGCCGCGCGTGGCGTTGGCGTCTGCCTGCCAGAGGGTGATCAGCGAAGTCAGTGCGGAGAGCAGTTGCGTCACCGCCACCCCGGCCAGAATAAACAGCGTGGACTCCCCCTGCAGCGAACGCCCGGCCAGCAACATCACCAGCGCAAACGCCCCCAGCGCGCCGCTAAACGCCCCGCCGGACACCGACAGCAGGCCGCCCCCCAGCCCCAATACCAGCACCGTCACCGCCCCCACGCCCGCGCCGGAGGAGATCCCCAGCACCCAGGGATCGGCCAGCGGGTTGCGGGTCAGCGACTGCAGCACGGTGCCCGCCAACGCCAGCCCGGCACCGGCCACCGCCGCCAGCAGCGCGCGCGGCATCCGCAGCGACCAGATGATGCGCTGATACACCTCGGCATCGGTCGCCGCGCCGCCGCTGACGCCGAATACGATGCGCCAGGCGTCGTGCCACGCGATCGGCGCAGGCCCCGACAAGGTGGCGCTCAGCAGGGCCATCGGCAGCGCCGCCGCCAGCAACAGCAGCCAGCCGGCCTCACGGCCGGGCAGTAACCGCCGGCTCATGCTATTTCCAGCCTGCGATCACATAGTCGTCCAACAGCTGCCACACCGTCCCCGCCTCGCTGAAACCGGCCTGCCTGAGGGCCGCGAGCTGGAAATCCACCGGCGTCGGCGGCGGCACCGGGCGGCCGGCGAACAGCGCCTCACGCTCGGCCTGATAAGCGGCCAACGCCGGCAATTGCAGCGCGCTGGCGAACCAGCGATCCCAATCCTCGACGCCGTTGTCCCAGGCGCGTTGCTGGGTCTGCTCATCGTGCCGCTCGGCCAACGCCTTCAGCCGTGGCTGACGGTGGTCATAGCGCTGATGATCGGCATTGAGGAATACACCGCCGTCGGCCAACAGCCCGGCGACGTTGCGGTACAGCGCCAGTTGCTGCTCCGGCATCAGCCAGTGCAGCGCCGTGCTGGACACCGCCGCCTGCGGCGCGGGGCCGGACAGCGCGGAAAAACAGGCAGGATCCGCCAGATCGGCCTGCAGAATGCGGATCCGATCGCCATACTCCGCCAGTGCGCCGCGCGCCACCGCCAGCAGCAACGGATCGAGATCGATGGCGGTTACCCTGGCCTGCGGAAAGCGCTGCAAAATGCGCAGGCTCAGCGAGCCCGGACCACAGGCTAGATCCACCACGTGAAAATCCTGGCCGGCGGCCAGCGCCAGCACCTCCAGCTGGGCGTTAAAACGCGCTTCCCGCTCGGCGATGTAGGCCGCCTGCTGGCGATCCCAGGAGTCCAGCAGCGAAGATAATGAAACGGCTGTCATATCAAGGTTCCTTGTTGGAAAAAGTCGCAGCCTGCGGCGGCAAGGCCGCCAGGCCCCGAATCAAACGGCCCAGCGCCGCCACGGTGCGGGCGGAAGGGTCCATGTCGTAACCGGGGAGGATCACGTAGCGCCGCTGACGCACGGCGCGCAGCGTCGCGGTCAGCGGGTGATGCTCCAGAAAGGCGATCTTGTCCGCTGCGCTGTCGCCGAAGCCGCCGCGCGGCAGATCGCCAAGCACGATCGCATCCGGATCGCGGGCGGCGATAACCTCCCAGGATACCGTCGGCCACAGCTCAGGCCGATCGCCGAACAGGTTCTCGCTGCCGACGCTGCGGCTCAGCAAACCTGGTGCGCCGCAGCAGCCGGCCACGTAGGGCGTCTGCGTGCCGGCATACCACCACAGCAGACGTAAATGCGGCAGCGGCGCGCGCTGCGCCTCAAACGCCTGGAGTTGCCCACGTAGCCGCGCGATCGGCGCTTCACCGCCGCGGCTGACGTTGAAAATGCGCGCCAGCTCCCGCAGCTCGGTGAAGATGTCTTCAAACGTCAGCGCAGCGGCGATCGCGCTTTGCTGGCCGCTGCAGGCGCCGGGAGAGAGGTAAGTGCCGATGCCCCATTCCGCCAGCCGCGTCCGATCGGGCGTTTCCGGGCTGTGCAGCCAGTAATAGCTGGCCGAATAGACAAAATCCGGCCGCATCAGCAGCAACGCTTCCGCCGTGGGCGGCGCCGGGCTGGTGGGCGCCCGCAGCGCATCGGCCGACGCCGTCGGCGCGGGATCGCGCATGCGGTCATACCCGACCACGCCGATTGCACGGGCGGCCAGCCCCAGCGCCAGCAGGTTTTCCAGCGCCGGATTGGCATAAACCAGCACCCGCTGCGGCGGCTGCGGGTAATCGCGCGTGACCCCGCAATTTTGCAGGCTGACGCTATCAGCACGCAGCGGCACGCCCCCGCCCAACCCCAGGGCGCACAACAACAGGCAAAGCGATCGTTTCACGCCGTCAGAACCTGACCGACACGAAGGTTTCATAGCTGCGCGGCGGCGCGATCAGCGCCTGATCCGGGTAGGTGCGCTGATAGGCGTACAGCTGGTTGGTGGCGTTGCGAATGCGGAAACCGACATCGACGATCGGCGTCAGCTGATAATCCGCCGCCAGATCGAGCGTGGTGTACGCGCGCATCTTGCGCCGGTTGGCGTCGTCGTTATAACTGCTGCCGACGTAGCGCAGCGAAGAAGCCAGCCCCAGGCGCGCCGTCGCCTGATAATGCACGCTGAGGTTGGCGGTCCAGTCCGGGATATAGGCCGGGCGATTGCCGTTGTAGCTGCGCAGCGGGCTACCGCCGCGATAGTCGTCGTAGCGGGCGTGCGTGTAGGCGGCATTGCCGGCCAGCTCCCAACGATCGTCGGGACGCAGCACCACGCCAAGCTCGATGCCACGCGACGTCTGCCTGCCTACCGCGTTCAACGCATCCGGCCGCTGCGCGTCGGGCACAAACAGGTTGTCCTTGCGCAGTTCGTACAGCGCCAGCGTCGCCTCGCCCTTGTTCCCCCAGAACTGCCCTTTGGCGCCGGCCTCCCACTGGCGCGCTCGCGTCAGCGGCAGATCGGTCTGCGTTGGGCTGAGGAAGAACAGATCGTTGCCCGGCTCCTGACCGGTGGTGTAGTTGGCGTAGAGCGTGAGGTTATCGGTCAATGCATAGCTGGGGCCCAGGCTCCAGGTGCTGAAAACATAAGTGTGGGCGCGGCTCTCTTCCTGCGGCCCCTGGAAGCGCCAATCCATGTTCATATGGTTGTAGCGCAGCTGGCCCAGCAGCACTAAACGCTCGGTCAGGCTGAAGCGGTCTTCAAGAAAGGCGGCGTACTGATTCTGAGTGACGTGGCGCACCGGCGCACGCTGGCTGGCGGTGCCCTGAGCGAACGGCTCTCTGGGCGGCGCGCCGAGCGGCACGTCCTCGGAGCCGGGGAAACCGTTGGAGTAGTACTGAAAATGCCGCTTGCTCAGATCGAAGCCGACCAGTAACCGATTATCGAAACCGGCGATAGCGCGATCGAACACCAGCGAACTGCGGTTGCCGATCAGATCGTCGTCGTGCGCCAGAGCGCCGAAAGAGTCGCGGTTGACGTCGCCGGGCCGGGCCGCCGCCGCGACGCGGAAACGCTCGACGTTGCGCCATTCGCGAAAGCCGCTGTAGTAATAGAATTGGTTATGCCACTCCACTTCGGGCGTCATAAACCAGTCCAGACTGGCCTGAAATGCGGTGGCGTTGCTCTGGATACGGCTGTCGGTCAGGTTGTTGTAATTGATGTCGCGCAGCTCGCCGGCAATGCGCCCATTCAGCAGCGGCGTGCCGTAGTAAGGGTTGTTGGTGCGGTTGAGCATGCGGTCCAGGCTCAGCGTCAGCAGCGCATCGTCCGTCAATTTAAACAGCAGCGAGCCGGATACCCGCTTCTGCCGATCGCGTTCATACTGCACGTTGCTGCCGCTGTCGTTGCCGCTGACGTCCAACCGGTACGCCATCACATCGTCCACCAGCGCGCCGCCGGCACCCAGATGCAAACGCTGGCTGCGGTAGCTGCCGAGGCCATAATCGAGCTCGAACGGCTGCCGGTTGAAGGTCGGCCGCCGCGAGATCAGGTTGACGCTGCCGCCTGCGGCGCTCAGCCCGTTCAAGGCCGACCCCGGCCCACGCAGCACCTCGATGCTGTCGTAATGCGCCGGATCGCCCAGTTGCAGCGTACTGCCGGGCATCTCTACGCCGTTATACAGCCAGGCGATCGGCCGAAAACCGCGTGCGGAAAAGTTGTTGGACAACGTTGGCGAAGCGACGCCGGACAGACCGGTAGCGTGCTCGACGGCGGCGGCCAGCGAACGATCGCCCCGCTGTTGGATCGCCCGCGCGCTGATAATATCGACGCTGCGCGGCGTCTCCCGAGCGGTCAGCCCGATCTGCGAAGCGCTGCGGCTCACGGCGTTCAACGCATCGTAACGCCCGGCGGGGGCCGCCGCCTCCACGGTGAGCTGTTCTTCACACCCCGTGGCATTGCGGGCTTTATCGCAGTCGGCGGCGAAAGCCAGCGGCGCTGTCAGTGCGCCGCCGATCCATGCGGCGGCAAGGCATAAAGGTTTTTTGGGCGTGCCAAGACGCCGGCGTGTCGTACTCATGTGGAGCATCCCTGTGGTGAAATAAAAACCGGCCGCAGCCGGCGTAAAGCCTTATTGTTTTTCTGTTATGTTATATTATTACAATATTGCAATACCAGTCTTTATTGCCCCACTCTCCCACGCACGGCGTTTGGCGCTTTGCCGCCAAATCGGCGACAATAAGATTTTTGCCGCCGACAGGATGCGCTATGCAGGCCGAAATTCTTCTGACTCTCAAACTCCAGCAAAAGCTGTTCGCCGATCCGCGCCGCATCGCGCTGCTGAAACAGGTTCAGCACACTGGCTCCATCAGCCAGGGCGCCAAACTGGCGGGCATCAGCTACAAAAGCGCCTGGGACGCCATCAATGAGATGAACCAGCTGGCGGAACACACGGTGGTGGACCGCGCCACCGGCGGCAAAGGCGGCGGCGGCGCGCAGCTGACGCACTACGGTCAACGGCTGATCCAGCTGTATGACCTGCTGGGCCAGGTGCAGCAAAAGGCCTTCGACGTGTTGCAGCAGGACGATCTGCCGCTCGACAGCCTGCTGGCGGCCATCTCGCGCTTCTCGCTGCAAACCAGCGCGCGCAATCAGTTCTTCGGCACCGTGATCGAACGCGATCATCAGCAGGTGCAGCAGCACCTGGCGATTTTGTTGAACGACGGCACCACTCGCCTGACGGCGGCCATCACTCAGCAAAGCGCCGACCGGCTGCAGCTGACGCCCGGCAAAGAGGTGCTGGCGCTGATCAAAGCGCCCTGGGTGCGGTTAAGCGTCGAGACGGGGGAGCATACCGGTGCGGATAACGCGCTGGCGGGCGTGGTAGCCGGCATTCAGCCGGGGGCCGAACACAGCGAGGTGCTGGTGACGCTGGCGGGGGGCGAAACCCTGTGCGCCACCCTGACGACGGCGGAGTTGCAGCGCCTGCAGCTGAGCGTCGGTACCGCCGTACACGCCCTGTTCAACGCCGACCACGTGATTATCGCCACGTTGTGTTAAGCGCAACGTGATGTTGCGTTTTTGCTGATTGACATCACCGTGCAATGCGCCTATTTCTAAGGCAAATAATTGCAAAAAAAGGAACAGGTGATGTCGTCGTTGCACATTTCGCAAGGTTCATTCCGCTTAAGCGATACCCGTACCCTGACGCTGGATGCACTGGCGATCCAGGCCGGCGACAGCTGGGCCTTCGTCGGCGCCAACGGCAGCGGCAAATCCGCCCTGGCGCGCGCGCTGGCCGACGAACTGGTTCTGCTGAGCGGTGAACGCCGCAGCGACTTTCAGCATGCGGTGCGCATCTCCTTCGAACAGCTGCAAAAAATGGTCAGCGACGAGTGGCAACGCAACAACACCGACCTGCTCAGCGCGGACGAGGACGATACCGGCCGCACCGCGGCGGAGATCATTCAGGAAGAGGTGAAAGACGCCGCGCGCTGTGAGCGGCTAGCCGCGCAGTTCGGCATCACCGCCCTGCTGACCCGCCGCTTTAAATACCTCTCCACCGGCGAAACGCGCAAGACCCTGCTGTGCCGGGCGCTGATGCCCGAGCCTGACCTGCTGATCCTCGACGAACCCTTCGACGGGCTGGACGTGCACTCGCGCGCACAGCTCGCCGCGTTGCTGAGCGAGCTTTCCTCCCAGGGCCAGACCGTGGTGCTGGTGCTCAACCGGTTCGACGAAATACCGGATTTTGTCCGGCAGGTGGGCGTGCTGGCGGACTGCACCCTGACCAGCCGCGGGCCGCGCAGCCAGGTGATGGCGGACGCGCTGGTGGCGCAGCTGGCGCACAGCGAAAACCTCAGCGGGCTGGCGCTGCCGGAAACCGAGGATCCGACGCAAAAAGTAGCCCTGCCGACGGACCGGCCGCTGATCGTCCTGCGCGACGGCGTGGTCAGCTATAACGATCGGCCGATCCTCAATCACCTCAACTGGCAGGTTAACCCCGGCGAGCACTGGCAAATCATCGGCCCGAACGGCGCCGGCAAATCCACGCTGCTCAGCTTGATCACCGGCGATCATCCACAGGGCTACAGCAACGATCTGACGCTGTTCGGCCGCCGTCGCGGCAGCGGGGAAACCATCTGGGAGATCAAGCGCCATATCGGCTACGTCAGCAGCAGTCTGCATCTGGATTATCGCGTCAACACCAGCGTGCGCAACGTGGTGCTGTCGGGGTTCTTCGATTCGATCGGCATTTATCAGGCGGTCTCGGATCGTCAGCGGCAACTGACCGAGCAATGGCTGGCGCTGCTCGGGCTCGACGGCGCGCGCGGTGATGCCCCGTTCCATAGCCTTTCCTGGGGCCAACAGCGGCTGGCGCTGATCGCCCGTGCGCTGGTGAAACACCCGGCGCTGCTGATCCTCGACGAACCGCTGCAAGGGCTGGATCCGCTCAATCGCCAGCTGGTGCGCCGCTTCATCGACGTGCTGATCGGCCAGGGCGCCACCCAGTTGCTGTTCGTTTCGCACCATGCCGAAGACGCGCCGCAGTGCATCACTCACCGCCTCAGCTTCGTGCCCGACGGCGAGGGCGGCTACGGCTATCAACACCAGCGGCTGGAGGCGGCCTCCGCCTGAAGCGCGGCGTAAACATATCCGGCAACACTTCACCGCAGCACATCACATTTGGCCTTTTATCATAGAAAGAAAGAAGGCCATTTTCTGGAGACGCCATGTCCGCTGCGTTGATTATCATCGACCTGATCGAGGATCTGATCGGGCTCAAAGGGCGCGCCAACCACTGCCGCGAACAGGTGGTGGCGACCCACCTGCTCGCCAACGTCAATGCCGCCGCGGCCTACGCCCGGGTGCGAAAAATCCCGGTGATTTGGGTGCGGGTGGGATTCGCCGACGATTATCATGATATTCCCCCCCACTCGCCGCTGTTCAACCATTTGAAACAGATAGGCGCGCTGCGGCTTAACAGCCCGGGCTGCCGCTGGATGCCCGACCTGCATCAGGAAGAGAGCGATCTGCTGTTTGAAAAAACGGCGGTCAGCGCCTTCTCCGGTAACAATTTGTTAGCCTGGCTGCGGCAGCATCGGTGCCATCATCTGCTGCTGGCGGGCGTCAGCACGCCGCTCGCCATCGAGAGCACCGCGCGTCAGGCGCACGACGCCGGCTTTCAGGTGACCGTACTGCACGATCTGTGCGCAGCCCCTACGCAGGAGATCCACCAGCAGAGTCTGGATACCCTGCAAAACCTGGCCGAAATCACCCGTTCGCAGGCATGGATGAAAGGCTGACCCGCATCGCCGCCGATCGTGTGGGCCGGCATCATGCACGAATGCATCACTGCCCCGACCTTTAGCGTCATCCTGGTGTGCTACTATCCGCTCTAGCGCTCAATTTCGCCATCATCGCACGCCGCAAAGGCGCTGAGCGCCGTGTACATATTTTAAAGGGACATATTATGTGGGGCGTACTGGCTGCTTCGTTATTTTTCTTGCCGTTTAACCGGCTGATAGCCTGGGTGATCCTGGCCGCCTCGGCGGGTATGGGGCTTTATCATGGGGTACTGACGCCGCTCAGCCTGAGTTATATGCTGGCGATCGTAGCGCTAGCGGGGCTGCGTCACCATTTTCGCGCGCAGCGCAATCTGGCGATCGTGCTCGAAGGGTTGGTGGTCGCCGGCTGCGTGGCGCTGTTCTTGCATCTGGTGCCGGGCATCCACAACCAGCTGATGATCGACGGCGAAAGAGCCGGCCCGCTCAGCGCGCCGTTCACCATGTATTACAACTTCGATAAGGCGATGGTGCCCTTCCTGCTGTTCGCCTGCTTGCCCACGCTGTTTTCCGCCGAACGCGACGGCAACGCCGGCAGAGCGGGCTGGATTGCGCTGCTGCTGGCCGTGCCGGCGCTGTTGCTGCTGGCCGTAGCGCTGGGCGGCTTAAAAATCGAGCTGCATGCGCCCGCCTGGATCCTGCCTTTCGTGATGGCGAACCTGTTCTTCGTCTGCATGGCCGAGGAAGCGCTGTTTCGCGGCTACCTGCAACAGCGCCTCAGCCAGTGGCTAGGCGCCTGGCCGGCGCTGATCGTCGCCTCCCTGGTGTTCGGCGCCGCACATTTGGCGGGCGGTATGCTGATGGTGATCTTCGCAACCCTCGCCGGGGTGATCTACGGCCTGGCGTGGATGTGGAGCGGCCGTCTGTGGGTGCCGATTCTGTTCCATTTCGGGCTTAATCTGACCCATCTGCTGTTCTTCACCTACCCGCTGTATCAGCATTCTTAACGGCTGACGCCGGCAGAGAGCCCCTTTCTGCCGGCTGGTCGGGTGAAAACGCTATCACTAGCACCTCACCGTATGACCTCAATCATGCCGCCCCCTGCTTTTCTCCGCCCGTCCAGTGCTTTTCAATGAAGTGTAAACGATTCCATTTTTCGCGTTAGATCACCTTTTTACCGTCGCGAGCGTGCTATCTTTTTGCGCAATGACTTCTCCCTGTTCAGCAACGGGCGTATTAAAACGGTAATTGGAAGCGATTACACCCTTGTCGACGCCAATAAGGAACCGTATGACGGAATTTAACCCTATCGACCATCCGCACCGCCGCTTTAACCCGCTGAGCGGCCAGTGGGTGCTGGTCTCACCGCACCGCGCCAAGCGCCCCTGGCAGGGCCAGCAGGAGACTGTCCCCACGGAAACGCTGCCGGCGCACGATCCCGACTGTTTCCTGTGCCCGGGCAACGCGCGCGTCACCGGCGATCGCAATCCGGAATATCGCGGCACCTATGTCTTTACCAACGATTTCGCCGCACTGATGAGCGATACGCCGCCGGCGCCCGACAGCCACGATCCGCTGATGCGCAGCCAGAGCGCGCGCGGCGTCAGCCGGGTGATCTGCTTCTCTCCCGATCACAGCAAGACTCTGCCCGAACTGACGCTGCCGGCGCTGGAGCAGGTGGTCACCACCTGGCAGGCGCAAACCGAGGAGCTGGGCAAGCACTACCCCTGGGTGCAATTGTTCGAAAACAAAGGCGCGGCGATGGGCTGCTCCAACCCGCACCCGCACGGGCAGGTCTGGGCCAACAGTTTTCTGCCAAACGAGGCCGAGCGCGAAGATCGCCTGCAACACGACTATTTCCGGGAACATGCCTCCCCGCTGCTGCTGGATTATGCGCAGCGCGAGCTGGCCGCAGGCGAACGCATCGTGGTGAACACCGAACACTGGCTGGCGGTGGTGCCCTACTGGGCCGCCTGGCCGTTTGAAACGCTGCTGCTGCCGAAAACGGCGGTGCAGCGCATCACCGATCTCAGCGCGGCGCAGAGCCGCGATCTGGCGCTGGCGCTGAAGAAGCTGACCAGCCGCTACGACAACCTGTTCCAGTGTTCTTTCCCCTATTCGATGGGATGGCACGGCGCGCCGTTCAACGGCGCCGACAACCGACACTGGCAGCTGCACGCCCATTTCTATCCGCCGCTGCTGCGTTCAGCCAGCGTGCGTAAATTTATGGTCGGTTACGAGATGCTGGCGGAAACCCAGCGCGATCTGACCGCCGAACAGGCCGCAGAGCGTTTGCGCGCCGTCAGCGATATTCATTACCGTGAAGCCGGAGCCCAAGCATGAGCCTGAAACCGCTTACCCATTCCCTGTTTACCGAACACTTCGGCTACGCGCCGGCGTTGACCATCCAGGCGCCGGGGCGGGTGAATTTGATCGGCGAGCATACCGATTACAACGACGGCTTCGTGTTGCCCTGCGCCATCGATTACCAAACCGTCATCGCCTGCGCCAAGCGCGACGACCGCCAGATCCGCGTACTGGCCGCCGATTATCAGAATCAGCAGGATCAATTCTCGCTCGACGAGCCGATCGTCAACCACCCCGATCAGCGCTGGTCCGACTATGTGCGCGGCGTGGTGAAACATCTTCAGCGACGCAACCCCGATTTCGGCGGCGCGGATCTGGTGATCGCCGGCAATGTGCCGCAGGGCGCGGGGCTCAGCTCCTCCGCCGCGCTGGAAGTGGCGGTAGGCCAGGCGCTGCAGGCGCTCTATCAGCTGCCGCTGGACGGCGTGGCGCTGGCGCTGAACGGCCAGGAGGCGGAAAACCAGTTCGTCGGCTGCAACTGCGGCATCATGGACCAGCTGATCTCCGCGCTCGGCCGGCGCGACAGCGCTCTGCTGATCGACTGCCGCTCGCTGGAGACCCGTGCGGTGCCGATGCCGGACAGCGTCGCGGTAGTGATCATCAACTCCAATGTGCAGCGCGGGCTGGTGGACAGCGAGTACAACACCCGCCGCAAACAGTGTGAAGAAGCGGCTCGGTTCTTCGGCGTCAAGGCGCTGCGTGACGTCAGCCCGGAACAGTTTGAAGCACGTCAACATCAGTTGGATCCGTTGGTGGCCAAACGCGCGCGCCATGTCATCAGCGAGAATACCCGCACGCTGGCGGCGGCCGATGCGCTGGCGGCCGGCGATCTGCAACGCATGGGCCGGCTGATGGCGGAGTCCCACGCCTCGATGCGTGACGACTTCGAAATCACCGTGGCGCCAATCGATCGGTTGGTCGAGATTGTCAAAGCGACGATCGGCTCGCGCGGTGGCGTGCGCATGACCGGCGGCGGCTTTGGCGGTTGCATCGTCGCGCTGATGCCACAGGATCTCGTGGAGACGGTGCGTGCCGCCGTGGCGCACGAGTATCCGCGGCAAACCGGCGGATTACAGGAAACGTTCTATGTCTGCCAGGCTTCGCAGGGGGCCGGTACATGCTGACGATGAACACGGCAGCGGCGCCCGATGGGGAGCCTTATCAGCTGACGCAGCTGCAAAACGCCGCCGGCATGACGGTGACGCTGATGGACTGGGGCGCCACCTGGCTGTCCGCCGTCTTGCCGCTCAAATCCGGTGAAAAACGCGAACTGCTGCTCGGCTGCCGCAGCCCGGCAGACTACCCGCGCCAGGGCGCCTATCTGGGCGCCACCGTCGGCCGTTACGCCAACCGCATCGCCAACGCCAGCCTGCCCATCGATGGGACTCCCCATGCGCTGGCCGCCAATCAGGGCGTCCACCAGCTGCACGGCGGCCCCGACGGTTTTCATGCCCGCCGCTGGCGCCGGGTCCAGCAGGATGCGCAACAGGTCTGCTATGCGCTGCACTCGGCGGAGGGCGATCAGGGTTTCCCCGGCAATCTCGACGTGCAGGTCTGCTACCGTCTGACCCCGGATAATCGTTTGGAAATCAGCTATCTGGCACAGGTCGATCGCCCCTGCCCGGTCAACCTGACCAACCACGCCTATTTCAATCTGGACGGCGCCGGCACCGACGCCCGCGCCCAACGGCTGCAGCTGTTCGCCGATCGCTATCTGCCCGTCGACGCCGAGGGCCTTCCCTGCGCCGATCTGACGCCGGTGGACGACAGCGGCATGGATTTTCGTCAGCCGAAAACGCTGCTGCAGGATTTCCTGCGCGATCGCGACCAGCAGCGGGTAAAAGGCTACGATCACGCATTCTTGCTGCACCGCACCTGCGGCGCGCTGGAGAGCCCGGCAGCCCATTTGTGGTCCGCCGACGGCCAGGTGCAAATGAGCGTGTTCACCGACGCGCCTGCACTGCAACTCTACAGCGGCAATTTTCTGGCCGGCACGCCGGCGCGCGATGGCGGCAGCTACGCCAACCATGCCGGCGTGGCGCTGGAGAGCGAGTTTTTGCCGGACAGCCCGCACCATCCCGAGTGGCCGCAGCCGGACTGCTGGCTGCAACCGGGGAGTCGCTACCGCAGCGCCACGCATTATCAGTTTTATCCTATCTGACCCGCTACGCCCCTCGCCGTGCGGCCGGGGGCAATTTGTTATAAATGCTTACCTTTTAGCGCTATCCCCCTACCGGCGCCCACCTTCCCTTATTCCAAAGCGCGCACTACACTCAGGCTACCGTGATAAGCACAACGCCTTGTGCAACGTCACCATTTTCGGCCGATGGCGGCCAATCAATAGCTGAAGGAACACCTATGCGTCTGATTACTGCACTTCCATTGCTGGCGGGCTTAATGCTGAGCACCAATCTGATGGCGGCCGACGC
The DNA here is from genome assembly GCF_052168755.1 of Serratia sp. CY43202. Classification (NCBI taxonomy): domain Bacteria; kingdom Pseudomonadati; phylum Pseudomonadota; class Gammaproteobacteria; order Enterobacterales; family Yersiniaceae; genus Serratia; species Serratia sp. CY43202. The sequence goes on along the minus strand of NZ_JBJNMB010000007.1, from coordinate 50,714 downwards.
GACGACGGCGACGAAAACGCCTTCTCCGGCGCAGGCCGCCCAACAGAAACGCATGACCGATTGCAACCAGCAGGCATCCACCAAATCGCTGAAAGGCGCCGATCGCTCCACCTTCATGAGCACCTGTCTGAAATCCGAAGGCTCCGCCGCGGCGGGCAAAACCCTGACGCCGCAGCAGCAGAAAATGAAAAGCTGCAACGCCGACGCCAAGACCAAGGATCTGAAGGGCGACGCGCGTAAAACCTTCATGAGCAACTGCCTGAAAAAATCGGCCTGATTTCCCCCACGCCACGGCGCGCCCGGAGCGATTTCGGCGCGCCGTTTCCCCCTCACAGCGCCAGCCTGAACGATTCAGCTTTTTCCTTTCGCCAGCCCTTACTTTGCGGCAAGAAATTGGCTATGGTTAGACACTATCGATTGCCGAGCCCCGGCCCGCGGCAATATAATGATTTTCGTTATCATTGAAATGTCAGATTATTAAGGAGTTAAGCTATGGCTGTAACTAAGCTGGTTCTGGTGCGTCACGGCGAAAGCCAGTGGAACCAAGAAAACCGCTTCACCGGTTGGTATGATGTTGATCTGTCCGACAAGGGCCGCACCGAAGCGAAAGCAGCAGGCAAGCTGTTGAAAGAAGAAGGTTTCACTTTCGACTTCGCTTACACCTCCGTACTGAAGCGCGCGATCCACACCCTGTGGAACATCCTCGACGAGCTGGATCAGGCCTGGTTGCCAACCGAAAAATCCTGGAAGCTGAACGAACGTCACTACGGCGCGCTGCAGGGTCTGAACAAAGCCGAAACCGCTGAAAAATACGGCGACGAGCAGGTGAAACAATGGCGTCGCGGCTTCGCGGTGACCCCGCCGGAGCTGACCAAAGAAGACGAACGTTACCCTGGCCACGATCCGCGCTACGCCTCGCTGAGCGAGCAAGAGCTGCCGCTGACCGAGAGCCTGGCGCTGACCATCGATCGCGTTATCCCTTACTGGGACGAAGAGATCCTGCCACGCATCAAGAGCGGCGAACGCGTGATCGTTGCAGCACACGGCAACTCGCTGCGCGCGCTGGTGAAATACCTGGATAACCTGAGCGAAGACGAAATCCTCGAACTGAACATCCCAACCGGCGTGCCGTTGGTGTATGAGTTCGATGAGAACTTCAAGCCAACCAAACGTTACTACCTGGGTAACGCCGACGAAATCGCTGCAAAAGCGGCCGCCGTGGCGAACCAGGGTAAAGCGAAGTAATTTCGCCCGTTAACGAAAAAGCCCCCGGTTTTCACCGGGGGCTTTTTTATTACTGTCGCGGCTGCTGCGCCATCGCCTCGTTCACCGCGTCCAGCCGTTCCTGCATCGCCGGATGGGTGCTGAGCCAGGCAGGCAGCGCCCAGTCATCGGTCTTTTCTCGTTCAGGCGCCTGCGCCAACGCGCGATAGATCGCCGCCATTTCCGCCAGCGAACGCCCCTGGCGCTGCATTTCCGCTATCGCAAACGCATCGGCCTCACGCTCCATCCCGCGAGAAAACTGCATCTCATTCACGAAGGACGCGGACTGCAGCAACGTGTCGCCGATGCCGCTGACGTCACCCGTCATCCACATCAGCGTCAACGCCACCAGTGACGAACGCACCAGCATGCGCATCGGATGACGATAAGCGTGATGCCCCATTTCGTGCAGCATCACCGCCGCCAAGCCATCGTCGTTTTTCGACAAAGTGACCAGCTCATCGCTGAGCACCAGCGTGCCGTCTGGCAACATAAAGGCGTTCGGCGCACCGGGCACCGCCATCAACTTCAGCGACAGCGGCGTGCGCTCCTGGCGCATCTCAGGCGGCATCACCTGCCGGAACAGCTGTTGCAACGCCTGCTGCCGCTCGGCCGGGAGTGCGGAGGGCGCGAAGCCGCTCTGGTCCAAAAACGTCTGTGTATGCTCGCCCAGCGTCTGTTCCACCGAGGTGGGGATGCGCATGGCGATCTCGCTGCTCGCCCACGGCAGCACCACGTAAACGTAAGCCACTACCGCCAGCAGCGTCATCAGCAGCGCCAGGGCAACGCCGCGTTTATGGCGTTCCAGCCGATGTACCCACCCCGGCGAACGACGCTGATAGAACCAGCGGCGAAAGGCCGCATCGTCATCCGGCACAAAGCGCGCACCGTCGCTAAAGGTGAGCGTCAGCGGAATATTGCCCAGCGCGGCAGAAACGGTGATGTCCGCCAGCGGGATGTAACGCTGTTCATCCTGCCGCTGCAGCGTCACGCCTTCGCCGCTTTCGTTCACCAGTAAACGGGCCGCCTCACGTGCGGCCCGCCCCGGCAATTGATAAGCGCCTTCAAGGATCATCGGCGCCTCAGAAGCTGCCGCCCAGATCCAGCGCCTGCACCGCTTCTTCGGCCACCGCGCTGTTGGCAGTTTCCTGATGCGCAGTAATGTTCAGCAGCGCCAAATCGCCTTCAACCGCCGTGCAGGCCGCCAGATAACGGGCATGGCGCACTTCCGCCACCGGCGCCGCCAAACCGAGCGAGAACAGGGTAATCAGGGTATTGGTGATCAACAATCCCATGTACGGCATCGTTTTCATTGAGGAATGCAGCTTGATGTCGCCGTTCAGCCTTGCCTGGTTAAACAGGTAGTTGCGTTGGGCGACAACCTGGTAACTGCTGGCCACCAGGGCGCCGATCAGCAGCACCACCATCATCAGCAGCAGGCTGCTGATATTGTCCAGCACCAGCACATCAATGGCTTCATTGGTCAACATGCCCATCAACACCATCTGATAGAGGGTAAGGAAGAACGAACCGATGCACACCAGCGCGACCAACATGAACGGCAGGAATATGAGCAGGCCAACCAAGGCAAATTTGATAAAGGCCGATTTCTTCAGTTCGGCAATAAACGGTGTCTTCCCGAAAAACAGGTTATTAACGTACAAGTCATGCTGCAGTGCGCTAATAATGCCGTTTACCGCCGCAAATGCCGGCACGGCCAAAATCAGCGTCAGCACCAGCATAAAAGCAATAGCGTTGATGCTGCCAAGACCGCTGCCAATGCCGAGCAAGACGATCAGACCGACATACAGCCCGATAATCAGCAATAACGGGCAGAACAGTAAAGCCCAATAGGCGCGCCCGGTGCGGCAGACATAATTAAAACGCACGCCGCGATAGCTCGACATAATCGCATTGTAACGCCAGCTGCGGATAACGATCCACGGCAACAGGGCAAGCAACACCAGCAAAGCCAGCAGCCCCAGCAGAGGCGTTATCGCCAGCAAGATATAAAACACGATGATGCCGCCGATCACCAACAGCCGCCCTTTCAGAATTTGCAGCGGTTGTGCATGATAATCGAAACGATCGCCGTCCAATTCCGTGTTGCCGTAAAAATAGCGACGACGACGCACCGTCGCCCAGGCGGAATAGATGCCCAGGGTCAGAGCCGTCAATAACGCGTTGACTAACCAAATAGCGAAGTACTCACCACCTTTCCCATGGAATTTAATCCGGTGCAGCCCCAGCGGCTGCGAGGTATTACTTGTCATAATTCTTTCGTCCTGAAAGGAATAGGTCATACCACTCCCCGCTTATTCGTCATGCGGAGTTTGTGGAATAAAAAAGCGTCTTATATAAGCACAATGCCGAGAGCGGTGACAATTATTCTTTTATTAAATAGGAATAATGCGAAGACGGTCGCTTAATGATTTAATAAGCCTATTGACTGTAGGCCTTAAATTGACAGGAGATATAAAAATTTAAGATAAATAGAAAAGGGCCCGCTGGCGAGCCCTTCTTTACGCGATTAACCGCGGCGCGCTTTCACCGCCGCCGCCAGATCGCGCAGCACGGTTTCGGTATCCTGCCAGCCGATGCAGCCGTCGGTGACGCTCTTGCCGTAAACCAGCGGTTCGCCGCTTTCGAGGCTCTGGTTGCCTTCCACCAGATGGCTTTCGATCATCACGCCGATAATCGCTTTTTCACCGCCGCCAATTTGCCCGCAAACATCGGCGCTCACGTCCATCTGCTTTTTGAACTGTTTGCTGCTGTTGGCATGGCTGAAGTCGATCATCACCTGCGCCGGCAGCCCGGCTTTGCTCAGACCGGCTTTGACGTCCTTCACGTGCGCCGCGCTGTAGTTCGGCTCTTTGCCGCCGCGCAGGATAATGTGGCAGTCGCCGTTGCCGCTGGTGTTAACAATCGCCGAGTGGCCCCATTTAGTCACCGAGAGGAAGCAGTGCGGCGCGCCGGCGGCGTTGATAGCGTCGATCGCCACCTTGATGGTGCCGTCGGTGCCGTTCTTGAAGCCGACCGGGCAAGAAAGGCCGGAAGCCAGCTCACGGTGCACCTGCGATTCCGTGGTGCGCGCGCCGATGGCGCCCCAGCTCATCAGATCCGCCAGGTACTGCGGCGTGATCATGTCGAGGAATTCGCCGGCGGCCGGCAGGCCGCTGTCGTTGATCTCCACCAGCAGCTTGCGCGCCAGGCGCAGGCCGTCGTTGATGTTGAAGCTGTTGTCCATTTGCGGATCGTTGATCAGGCCTTTCCAGCCCACGGTGGTGCGCGGTTTTTCGAAGTACACGCGCATCACCACTTCCAGCTCGCCGCTCAGTTCTTCACGCAGCGCCAGCAGGCGCCCCGCGTACTCTTTGGCGGCTTGGGTATCATGGATGGAGCAAGGGCCAATCACCACCAGCAGGCGATCGTCGCTGCCGCGGAGGATATTGTGAATTGCGCTGCGGGCCTGGGACACCGTCTTTGCCGCGCGTTCAGTGGCCGGGAATTTCTCCAGCAAAGCCACCGGCGGCAGGAGTTCCTTAATATCATTAATGCGTAAATCGTCGTTTTGGTAATTCATAGCTTTTCCATTCGGTATCGTGGGGTATTTCGCAGTGCGTAACGGTGTAGATCCCAACAATCTAGCCTGTGAGAATGGCGCTGTAAATCACCTTTGCCCCCCACCGCTGGAACCGCCAAATTAACAGCAGATTGTGCTGTTTCATCTGGCGAGCGCAGAGCCTCCTTTTTCGCTATGCTAGCGATCAGAATATAAAGTGACCCGAGTTGAACATGCCCTCTCTGCTATTAGTTGATGACCACCCGGTGGTTCATGTCGCACTGGAAGCGGCGCTAATGAAATCATCCCGTCCCTACCACCTGCAGGCGGCACAGGATGACGTACAGGCGCTGGCCCTGCTGGCCGAGGCCGCTTTTGGCCTGGTGATCCTGGATATCGGCCTGCCGCAGGCCGACGGGCTGCAGCTGTTGAAAAAAATCCGCCGCCGCTATCCGCAACAAAAAATCCTGATCTATACCGCGCAGGAAGCCGATGTCTATGCGCGCATGGCGCATGCCGCCGGCGCCGACGGTTTCGTCAATAAAGGCAGCTCGCTGGCGGAGTTGGTGCAGGCGATCGAGCAGGTGCTGGACGGTGAAACCCGCTTCCCCGCCGCCGCGCTGGCCGAAGAGCCACCGACGGCGGACGGCGGGCAGCTCACCCCCAAGGAGCTCGAGGTGCTGGGCTTGCTGAGCCAGGGGCTGTCCAACCTGCAGATCGCCGACCGGCTGCACATCAGCAACAAGACCGTCAGCACGCACAAAAAAAACATCCAGCGTAAAACCGGCGCCGGCAACCTGCTGGAGCTGGTGGCGGTGTTTAAAGAGCTGGCGCCATGATGCGCCGCGCCCTGCTGCTGCTGATCCTGTGGTGCGGCCTGGCGCAGGCGGCGGAGCCGGTGCGCTATCAGTTGGTCAGCAACCTGAATACCCCCGAGAACATGCTGATCGTCGGCGAGAAAAATCCCTGGCGCGATCGCACGCTGCGCGTCGGCATCATCAGTGAGAACACCAGCCCATACAACATCATCGTGGACGACGATCTGTATGGGCTGAACGCCGACTACCTCGGCTATATTCAGCAGGTGACCGGCATCCGCTTCGCCATTTACGGCTTCGCCGACCTGACGCAGCTGGAGCAGGCGCTGCACGACGGCAAGGTCGATCTGCTGTACGGCATCCCGCAGAGTGAAGCGCTGCACGGGCTGGAGATCTCTCAGCCCTACTACGTCAGCAATCTGCGCGTATTGCGCGATCGCAGCAACGATCGGCCGGTGATGCTCAATTCCGCCAACGCCCGCGTCGCGATCGGCGCGCTGACCGACATGCAGTCCGGCGGCGCCCTGCAGGCGGTGGCATCGCAGATCCAGCGCTACGACAACAACCTGCAGGCGGTCTATTCGCTGCTCAACGGCAGCAGCGACTACTTTATCGCCGACGAGGCCAGCGCCAGCTTTATCATCGACCAGCTGCAGCTCGGCCAGCTCTATCAGATTGAAAGCAACGAGAACCTGGGCAACCTCTCCTTCGTGTTCGCCGCCGCCGATCCGCGCCTGATAGACACGCTGGACACCGCCATCGCCGACGCGCCGATGGAGCTGATGAATGCCCTGCAGAGCCGCTGGAGCAAAAAGATCCCCAGCTACCTCGACACCGGCAATGCCGATCTGACGGCGATGGAGAAAAACTGGGTGGCGAGCCACCGCGTGGTTTACTACGCCGCCATCGAGAACAACTTCCCGTTCGCCTACCGCGGCTCCGACGGCCAGCCGCGTGGCTACGCCATCGACATTCTCAACATCATCGCGCAAAACACCGGACTGCGTTTCGCGCCACTGTGGGCGCGCAACGCCGAGCAGGCCGATGAGCTGGTGCAGTCCGGCCAGGCCAGCTTCCGCGCCGCCCTGCCGCTGGCGCGCGGCGTCAAGGCGCGCTACGGTGCCAGCATGCCGATCCACCGTTCGCTATGGGGCGTTTACGTCGGCCAATACGCCAACGGCATCTCAACCTGGAGCGATTTGGCCGGTAAGCGCATCGGCGTGCTGCAGGGCGATTTGGCGCGGGGGCTGGTACCGGAACAGGAGCAGACCGTCAGCTTCGCCGACAGCAAGTCGATGTACGACGCGCTGGCCAACGGCCAGTTGGATGCGCTGGTGGATAACGTCATTTCCGCCAACTTTTTGGCGCTGTCGCGCTATTCCGGCGCCATCAAACTGGCCTTCGCCGCCAACAATATCCCCTATCCGGTGGCCTTCGGCGTGCGTCGCGATCAGACGCTGCTACTGGCAATCCTCGATAAGAACCTGATGCAGATCCCGGCGGACACCCTGCAATCGCTGCGCGACGAGTGGATCGTCGATCGCAGCAACCTGATCGATGCGGTGAACGATAACCGCATGCCACCGCAGACTACCTGGCTGCTGGCGCTGCTGGCCGCCGCCACCGTGCTGCTGTTGGCGCTGACGCTGCGCCGTTTCATGCTGCAGCGCCGTGAAAAACGCGAACGCGAAGAGCTCGAGCAGGCGCGCCGCCGCGCCGAAGCGGAAAACCGCATGAAGAGCAAATTCCTCGCCACCGTCAGCCACGAGTTGCGCACGCCGATGCACGCCATCCTCGGCCTGCTGGAACTGGAGCTCAAACGCCAACCCGCGCAGGAAGGCCTGCCGGTGATATACAGCTCGGCCTCTTCGCTGCTCAACCTGCTCAACGACCTGCAGGATCACGCTCGGCTGGAAACCGGTTCGCTGACGCTGGCGCCGAAACCGGTGGCGCTGCGCCCCTGGGTCGCGCGCATCGACGCCCTCTACCGGCCGCTGATCGGCGAACGGCCGTTGACGCTGAGCGTAGTGGCGGATCCGGCGCTGCCGGAGGCGGTGATTATTGATGGTGAGCGTTTACTTCAGGTGGCTAATAACTTGATAAACAACGCGATAAAGTTCACGCCACGCGGCGCTATTCAGGTCGAGGTCGGCTGGCGCGCGCAGGATGAACGGCAGGGAGAGTTGCAGTTAACGGTAAACGACAGCGGCTGCGGCATCGCCGCCGATGAAATAGGCAAGTTGTTCCAACCGTTTTACCGTGCGCGCGGCGCGCAACGCATCTCGGTGCAGGGCACCGGTTTGGGGCTGTCGATCTGCAAAGAAATCGTCGAACAGATGGGCGGCCGTATCGAACTGCACTCGCAGCCGGGCGTCGGTACCCGTGTCAAGGTCGCGATACCGGTCGAGCTGAGCGGCGCGCTGCCGGCTGTCGCCCCGGCAGAGCGCACTTTTGATCTGCCGTCTTCCGCCTTACGTACCGCGCTGATCGACGATCATCCCACCAATCTGTTGCTGATGGAACGCCAGCTGCGCCACTTCGGATTACAGCCGGCCCGCTTCGAACAAGGCTATGCGCTGCTGAAGGCCCAGCGCCGACAGCCGTTCGATCTGCTGTTTATCGACTATAACATGCCGCGCCCGGACGGCCTGACGCTGGCCAGACTGATCCGACGCGACGAACAGCGGCTGCAGCGCCCGCCTTGCCGCATCGTGCTCTGCTCGGCAGACGTGCAGGAGTTTACCCGCATCCCGCCGGGGCTGGTGGCGATCGACCACTTCCTGACCAAACCGATTTCACTGGCGGCGATCGGCCAGGTATTGGCTCAACAGCCGCAGGCTCAGGAAGAAAAGTCAGTCCTTACTGACCTGCGGCAAACGCTGGCCGAAATGGCGGGTGGCGATCGCGCCATGCTGCAGCGGCTGGCGCAGACGCTCGGCAATACGCTGCGGCAAGACCGGCAGCGGCTCGCGGACGCCGTCGACGCGCACGACTGGCCGCGCCTGGAGCAGGCGGCGCACCGCATCAAGGGCAGCCTGCTGATGCTGCAGCTGCCGGAAGCCGCGCAGCTGTGCCAGCAGCTGGTGGATACCGCACGTCGGGGCGAGCTTGCCGCCGCCGCTTATACTAAATTAAAGGCGTTAGTGGCGCAGATAGAACCGGAGCTGGACGCTCTGCTCGCCGCCGCCCCCTCTTTCGCTATGCATAAGGATGAATAATGTCGGACACTCCACACGTACACCTGCCGAAAGACAGTAATAGTAAACGCCTACTGACCGCTTTTTTAGTCACCGCGGTCTTTATGGTGGCCGAGGTGGTCGGCGGCCTGTTGTCCGGCTCGCTGGCGCTGTTAGCCGATGCCGGGCACATGCTGACCGATGCCGCCGCGCTGTTGGTGGCGCTGATGGCGGTGCACTTTTCCCAGCGCAAGCCCAACGCGCGCCACACCTTCGGCTATCTGCGCCTGACCACCCTGGCGGCCTTCCTCAACGCCGCGGCGCTGCTGGTGATCGTGGTATTCATCCTGTGGGAGGCGATACGGCGTTTCTTCGAACCACAGCCGGTGATGGGTACTCCGATGCTGATCATCGCCATAGCGGGGCTGCTGGCGAACCTGTTCGCCTTCTGGCTGCTGCATCGCGGCAGCGAAGAGAAAAATATCAACGTGAGGGCGGCCGCGCTGCATGTGTTGGGCGACCTGCTCGGCTCGGTGGGCGCCATCGTCGCCGCCATCGTCATTCTCGCCACCGGCTGGACGCCGATTGACCCGATCCTGTCGGTGCTGGTCTCCTGCCTGGTACTGCGCAGCGCCTGGCGGCTGCTGAAGGAGAGCTTCCACGAGCTGCTGGAAGGCACGCCGCAGGAGGTCGACATCGCCAAGCTGCAAAAAGACCTGTGCCTGAATATCCCGGAAGTGCGCAACATCCACCACGTACACGTCTGGCAGATTGGCGACCAGAAGCTGATGACGCTGCATGCGCAGGTGATCCCGCCGCATGACCACGATGGGCTGTTGCAACGCATTCAGGCTTATCTGTTGGAACACTACAAAATTGGCCACGTGACCATTCAGATGGAGTACCAGCACTGCGAGACGCCGGACTGCGGTATCAACCGGGCGCCGGAGCCGAGTGAACACTCACATGCCGAAGCGCATTCCCATCTGGGACATCGCCACTAAGCCAAGAGGGCGCCACCACGGCGCCCTCTGCGTTGTTAAGGAGCGGAAGATAACGGATTGGAATGGTTGCGCCCGGCGCTCTTGATCCACAGCCAGGAGCCGTTCAGGGCGATCAGCGTCAGAATGACGTACTCCAGCGCCATCGCGTACACCCCTTGGTAGGCGAAGATCGCCACGCTGATGACATCAATAACCACCCACAGCAGCCAGTTTTCCACGTACTTGCGCGTCATCAGGATCATCGCCACGATGGAGAGCACCATCATCGCCGAATCCCAAAACGGGAACGCGTCCGGCTGCAGCGTCGGCATCTGCACGTTCAGCCCCAGCCCTTGCATCACCGCCACCGCAACCTGCGTCAGCCAGGCGAACACGCGGTCGATGTTAAAGGTCATCAGGCCGATGCCGATGACGCAGACCGCCGCCCAGGCCAACGCTTTCGGCAGCGGCAGCCAGCGGATCTGCAGTTCGGCCTGATTATCCTGGGTCTGGCGGCTCCAGGCATACCAACCGTAAATATTGGCGCCGAAGAAAAACAGCTGCAGCAGCAGGCTGGCGTACAGCTGGATCTGGAAGAAAATCACCGCGAACAGCGTGACGTTGATCAGGCCGAACAGGTAGTTGATGATTTTTTCCTTGCTGGCGTACCAGATGCACAGCAACCCGAACAATGTGCCGATAGCTTCGATCCACGACAGATCGTAACCGCCTGCACCAAGCGGAATGTGCACCAGAATATTGCTGGTACTGAAAAAGCTCATGAGGTCATCCTTTTAAACGGTTAAGCGTTGCCTTTAACCTGCATCTTAAGCTGAGCGGCGAAATCCAGCATGCGATTCAGCGGCACCAGCGCCTTCTCACGCAGCGCGGCGTCCACGTGGATTTCATGCTGCGCGCCCCCCTGCTCCAGCCCTTCGGCAATTGCCTTCAGGCCATTCATCGCCATCCACGGGCAATGCGCGCAGCTGCGGCAGGTCGCGCCTTCTCCGGCGGTCGGTGCTTCGAATAACTCTTTGTCCGGGCAGGCCTGCTGCATCTTGTAAAAGATACCGCGATCGGTGGCGACAATCAGCTGTTGATACGGCAATGTTTTCGCCGCCTGGATCAGTTGGCTGGTAGAGCCCACCGCATCCGCCAGCTCGACCACCGCCTGAGGCGATTCGGGATGCACCAGGATCGCCGCCTGCGGATAAAGCGCCTTCATGCGCCGCAGCGCCTGGGTCTTGAACTCGTCATGGACAATGCAGGCGCCTTGCCAACACAACACGTCAGCGCCGGTCTGCTTCTGCACGTAGCTGCCGAGATGACGATCCGGCGCCCAGATGATCTTCTCGCCCAGGCTATCCAGATGCTCGATCAATTCGACGGCGATGCTGGAGGTCACCACCCAGTCAGCGCGCGCTTTGACCGCCGCCGAAGTGTTCGCATAGACCACCACGGTGCGATCGGGATGGCTGTCGCAAAACGCATGAAACTCCTCTTCCGGGCAGCCCAGATCCAGCGAACATTCGGCAAACAGCGTCGGCATCAGCACCTGCTTTTCCGGGCTGAGGATTTTGGCGGTTTCCCCCATGAAACGCACGCCGGCCACCAACAGCGTGGAAGCCGGATGGGCGCTGCCGAAGCGCGCCATTTCCAGCGAATCCGCCACGCAGCCGCCGGTTTCTTCCGCCAGCGCCTGGATTTCCGGATCGGTATAATAGTGGGCGACCATCACCGCATTGCGCTGCTTGAGCAGGGTTTTTATCTTCTCGCGATAAAAGGCTTTTTCGGCTACGTCCAGCGGTACCGGTTTAGGCGGGAAGGGATACACCGTCGCGTTGACATCAAACATTTCACTCATCGCTGCAATCTCATGCTAGGCTGGGCGCCTGCCGCGTGAATATCGCCTGCCGCAACGCCCTTCGTTTTATATACTAAACAAAATACCTAAAACTGCGCGAAAAGTCCGCTGATATTTTCATATTTGCGCACCTATTGTTTAATGAATTAAAAAAACAGGCGTTACCGCGCAGTTCACAGCGGATTAACAGCCTGGCGAGAACGTATAGCCGTTCAGAAAAGAGCGGGATGACGATCGGTGTGGTGTTGAAACGAGAAAGCAGCGGATTTAGATTGCGATGACGCAGATGCGAAAAAAGCGCCAAAAGGCGCTTTTTTCTGAATGGGTGGGTCGTGCAGGATTGATTCGGCCTGTGGCCTCACCCTACGGGCAACGCTGCGCGTTGTCGTATCGCTGCGCGATGCTCGAACCTGAACGCAGGATCTCACCCGCACGACTCAGTGGGCTATGTCAGCAAGAAGATAAAGGTAGAGTCAGGTGGGCGCAGATGCGAAAAAAGCGCCAAAAGGCGCTTTTTTCTGAATTGGTGGGTCGTGCAGGATTCGAACCTGCGACCAATTGATTAAAAGTCAACTGCTCTACCAACTGAGCTAACGACCCGCAGTGTGGTGGGTGATGACGGGCTCGAACCGCCGACCCCCTCCGTGTAAAGGAGATGCTCTACCAACTGAGCTAATCACCCACTGCTGTGGTACTGCTATTTTCACTCTCAAAGAGTGGTGGGTCGTGCAGGATTCGAACCTGCGACCAATTGATTAAAAGTCAACTGCTCTACCAACTGAGCTAACGACCCACTGATGTGGTTTACTGCTGATGGCGAATAGGTTATTGGAACCGACTCGCGGAAAACAAGGATGGGGATGTTCAGGACAACTCGACGGGTACTCGACTCGGACCTTTACTTGCCACATCAAACCGATTCTGAAGCTGCCATTCTTAAAGAATGGTGGGTCGTGCAGGATAACTCGGCCTTTGGCCTCGCCCTTGCGGGCCATCACCGGAGTGATGTTGTCTCGCTGCGCGAGACTCGAACCTTTACGGTTCTCATCCTTTACGATTCTCTATCGCAGCCATTCGCGAAGAATGGTGGGTCGTGCAGGATTCGAACCTGCGACCAATTGATTAAAAGTCAACTGCTCTACCAACTGAGCTAACGACCCATAACAGTGGTGGGTGATGACGGGCTCGAACCGCCGACCCCCTCCGTGTAAAGGAGATGCTCTACCAACTGAGCTAATCACCCACTGTTGTGGTTACTGCTACTTCAGAAATTGGTGGGTCGTGCAGGATGACTCGGCCTTTAGCCTCGCCCTGACGGGCCATCACTTCGTGATGTTATCCTTCCCGATTCCACTTCATTTCTTGCTTCAAAATTGGTGGGTCGTGCAGGATTCGAACCTGCGACCAATTGATTAAAAGTCAACTGCTCTACCAACTGAGCTAACGACCCAATTTCCCTGCCGCTTTAACATCTTGCAAGATGTCTTGGCAACGGCGGCATATATTACTAATTTATCTTGGCAGCGCAACCTAAATTTTTTACCGATGCGTTCAACTGCTTGTTCTTCACGCGAATGAGCCCAGAAATCGGTCAAATCGACTAACTTCTGGGCTCATTTTTCTGACTATTAACCGCCTACACGACTTTTCGCCTGTTTGGCCGCCGCACTGGTTGGGTATTGTTTAATCACCTGCTGGAACACGGCTTTGGCTTTATCGGCCTGCCCTTTCTCCTGCATGATGATACCCACCTTGTACATGGCGTCCGGCGCCTTCGGTGATTTAGCGTAATTCTTCACCACCACCGCAAAATAGTAGGCCGCGTCGTCCTTTTTACCCTTGTTGTAGAACAACTGACCCAGCCAATAGTTGGCGTTGGGCTGATAGGTAGACTTCGGGTACTGTTTTACGAAGGACTGAAAGGCAGAAATCGCCTGGTCATACTGTTTTTTTTCCAGCGCCAGAGAAACAGCGGCGTTGTAGTCGCTGTTCTCATCACCGCCGCTCGGCGTTGCAGACGCGGCTGCAGGCGCGCTGCTGCCCGCATCGGAAGATGCGCCTGCGGCTGCCCCACCGGTAGCGCCCGCGGCCGCAGAGGCGCTCTGAGCGCCGCCCTGGCTGAGGCTATCCATCTGCTGATAGATTTGCTTCTGGCGTTCAACCACCTGATTCAACTGATACTGACTTTCCTGGATTTGCCCACGGAGAGAATCAATGTCGCGTTGGTTATCAGAGAGTTGTTGCTGGAGTTGGTTTAAAAGCTGGCCTTGAGCATTGCTGATGCGCTCAAGCGAGGTGACGCGGTCTTCGACCGAGCCGGAGCCGACATTACTGATTGGCGCTTGGGCAGTAGCGGCCCAGGGGGCCGCTACGCCAACCAGTAACGACAGACTCAACAGGTGACGTCTGAAGTTACTGTTCATGCGATTCTCTTAGTAAACCAGAACGGCACGACGGTTTTTAGCATAAGCCGCTTCGTCGTGGCCCAGTACTGCTGGTTTTTCTTTACCGTAAGAAACGATAGAGATCTGGTCAGCGGAAACGCCTTTACCCTGCAGGTACATTTTAACGGCGTTAGCACGGCGCTCACCCAGAGCGATGTTGTATTCCGGCGTGCCGCGTTCGTCAGCGTGGCCTTCAACGGTCACTTTGTAAGACGGGTTGTTACGCAGGAATGCAGCGTGCGCGTCCAGCATCTGAGCGAATTCGGAGCTAACGTCATACTTGTCCAGGCCGAAGTAAACGATGTTGTTCTTCTGCAGTTCTTGCATCTGCAGACGAGCTTGTTCTTCGGAAGACAGGTTGCTGCTGCCGTTTTCCATACCAGTGCCAGCGCCCATACCAGATTGGTCGTTGTTCGCGCTTTTGTTAGAACTACAAGCTGCTACAGCCAGAACTGGCAGTGCCAGCAGAAGCCCTTTCAGCACTTTGTTCAGTTGCATTTCTTTGATCCTTTTATAGTTTGCCATACATATTTACACATGCATCACAGATACGGCGACCAGGCAGGGAATTTGACCTGTCCATCAGTTGCCGGAAGACGCGCTTTGAAACGCCCATCAGTTGACACCAACTGCAGCACGGAGCCCATACCTTGCGTGGAGCTATAGATCACCATGGTGCCGTTTGGCGCAATACTAGGCGTTTCATCCAGGAAGGTGCCGGTCAAAACCTGAACGGCGCCCGATCCAAGATCTTGTTTGGCGATGTGTTGTGCACCACTGTTGGTGCTCACCATCACCAGGAATTTACCGTCGGAGCTAACTTCAGAATCCTGGTTCTGAGAGCCTTCCCACGTCAGACGCTGTGCGGCACCGCCGCTGGCGCTGATTTTATAAATCTGCGGACGCCCGCCCTGGTCGGAGGTAAACGCCAGAGACTGGCCATCCGGGAACCAGGTCGGTTCGGTGTTGTTGTTGCGACCATCGGTCAGCTGCGTGATTTGGCCGGAGCCGAGGTTCATCACGTACAGGTTCAGGCTACCGCTCTTGGACAGCGCGAACGCCAGCCTGCTGCCGTCCGGAGAGAACGCCGGCGCACCGTTGTGGCGCGGGAACGAGGCGATCTGGCGGATAGCGCCGTTAGCCAGGGTCTGTACCACCAGCGCGGAACGGCCGCTCTCGAAGGTCACGTAAGCCAGTTTGCTGCCGTCCGGCGACCAGGCCGGCGACATCAGCGGCTCAGGCGAACGGTGCACCGTGAACTGGTTGTAACCGTCGTAATCCGCTACGCGCAGCTCATACGGGAATTTCCCCCCGTTGGTCTGCACGACGTAGGCGATACGGGTACGGAACGCGCCCTTAATGCCGGTCAGCTTCTCGAACACTTCGTCGCTGGCGGTATGGGCAGAATAACGCAACCACTGTTTGGTCACTTTATACTGGTTCTGCGCCAATACGGTGCCCGGCGAACCCGAGGTGTCCACCAGCTGGTAGGAGATCAGGTAGCTGCCGTCGGCGCCAGGCTGAACCTGGCCAACAACCACGGCGTCGATGCCCAATGCAGTCCAGGCCGCCGGCGTCACTTCAGACGCGGAGGTCGGTTGCTGCGGCATGCGCGCCACGTCGATCGGGTTGAATTTGCCGCTGTTGCGCAGATCCGCGCCGACAATCTTGCCGATATCTTCCGGCGGCGTGCCTGGGCCCGCCCACTTAAACGGCACCACGCCAATCGGGCGAGCGGAGTCGACCCCTTGGGTGATTTCAATGCGAACTTCCGCGTGCAGCACGGACGCCCACAGAATTAAAAAACCTAGCGCTACTCGAAATGCCTGCTTCATCTCATCTCCCTTATCCAGGCGGGATGCCTGCGATAAATTAGCAGAATTTTAACAAACCAACTTACGTAAAACTACATAATCCCTGTTGGTTACCTTAGTACATCCCTGTGATCTTACTCAGCTCAAACAACCATTATTAAGGTTTGAATTCAAGGGTAGCATTCTTAACATGCTGATAAACGGCATCGCTCGGCGGCTTCGGTATATGCGCCAACTTGGCGGCAGATACCGCGGCCTGGCACAATGCCGGATCGCCTCCCGCCGGTTGTACACTTATCAGCAGGCCGTCCGGCGCCAGCTTGATACGCAGGTCACAGGTTTTTCCGGCGAACGAACTGGCGTCATAGAACTTGCTTTCAATCGCGTTTTTAACCTGCCCAATATAACCATTGATATCCGCCCCGCTGGCGCCTGCCGCCTTGGCATTGCCCTGCCCGGCCGGTTTACCATCACCTTTCGATTTGGCACCGCCGCCCTTCGGCGCGTTCTTGCCGTCCGCCAGGCCGCCAAACAGATCGCTCACTTCATCCGATTGTTTCGCAGCCTCAGCGGCGGCCTTCTTCTTGGCGTCCGCAGCGGCTTTCTTGGCTGCCGCAGC
This sequence comes from Serratia sp. CY43202, assembly GCF_052168755.1. NCBI lineage: Bacteria > Pseudomonadati > Pseudomonadota > Gammaproteobacteria > Enterobacterales > Yersiniaceae > Serratia > Serratia sp. CY43202. Next base: position 34,171 of record NZ_JBJNMB010000007.1, on the reverse strand, counting down.
TTTCTCAGCGGCGGCCGCTTTCTTCTCTGCCTCAGCGGCAGCCTTCTTCTCGGCTTCCGCTGCGGCTTTTTTCTCGGCTTCAGCGGCCGCTTTCTTCTCCGCGGCCTCTGCGGCTTTTTGCTCTGCGGCGGCAGCTGCGGCTTTCTTCGCCTCTTCCGCCTGTTTCTTGGCGGCGGCAGCGGCGGCCGCTTCTTTCTTGGCTTCCGCTTCGGCTTTCTTCTGCGCGTCCGCCTGTGCCTTGGCGACCTTTTCCGCTTCGGCCTTCGCCTTGGCGGCGGCGGCTTCGGCGACCTTCTGTTGCTCTTTGGCCTTGGCTGCGGCGGCTTCCGCCGCTTTTTGCTGCTCGGCGGCCTGTTTCTGCTGCTCCGCTGCCTTCTGCTGTTGCTCAGCCTGCGCCTTGGCGTCCTGCGCAGCTTTCTCCTGCGCCGCCAAACGCTCTTTCTCCAGCTCCTTCAGGCGCTGCTGCTGCTCCGCCTGCTTCTGCTGAAGCTCTTCGGCCTGTTGCTCCGCCTTTTTCTGGCGCTGCTTCTCGGCACGCTGCGCATCGTTGCTCTGCTGCTGCTGGCGGTTGTATTGCTCCACCACCGCGCCAGGATCGACCATCACTGCGCCCACCACGGTGCCATCACCGCCACCGCCGGCGCCCATGTCGACCTTTTCCTGCAGCGATCCCCAAATCAGCAGGGCAATCAATATGAAGTGCAGAACGACCGAAACAATAACGGCGCGGTTCAGCTTATCGTTTTGCTCAGTTGCCTTTACCAAAATAGATTCCCAAAAACTGGTGTTGCTTATACGGGGTTCCTGGGCCGCAGCGCAGGAACCGGGTTGCCGTTCGCCTCACGGTCAGATCGGCTGGGTCATCAGCCCCACGGAAGCCACGCCCGCCTGATGGAGAATATTCAATGCCTTAATAATCTCATCGTAAGGGACTTCCTTCGCACCGCCGATCAAAAAGACCGTTTTCGGGTTAGCCGCCAAACGCGACTTGGCTTCGGCCGCGACTTGCTCAGGCGGCAGCAGCTCCATACGGTTATGGTCCACCACCAGGGTGTATTGACCTACGCCGGAAACCTCAAGGATCACCGGCGGATTGTCATCGCTGGACACCGTTTTGGAATCGGTGGCGTCCGGCAGGTCAACCTCCACGCTCTGCGTGATGATTGGCGCGGTTGCCATAAAGATCAGCAGCAGCACCAGCAACACGTCGAGCAGCGGAACGATGTTAATTTCGGACTTCAGCTCGCGCCGACTACGTCCACGTACTCTCGCCATGCTACCTCCTACTTATTTGCTGTCGCTGGAGAAGGCCTGACGATGCAGAATAGCGGTGAACTCTTCCATAAAGTTGTCGTAATTCTGCTCAAGCTTGTTGACGCGCTGGTTGAGACGGTTGTAGGCCATTACCGCCGGGATAGCGGCGAACAGACCGATCGCGGTGGCGATCAGCGCTTCGGCGATACCCGGCGCTACCATCTGCAGCGTGGCTTGTTTCACCGCGCCCAGCGCGATAAAGGCGTGCATGATCCCCCACACGGTGCCGAACAGGCCGATGTACGGGCTGATCGAACCGACGGTGCCGAGGAACGGAATATGGGTTTCCAGCGTTTCCAGCTCGCGGTTCATCGAAATGCGCATCGCGCGCGACGCCCCTTCGATCACCGACTCCGGCGCATGGTTGTTGGCGCGGTGCAGGCGAGCGAACTCTTTGAAGCCGGAATGGAAGATCTGCTCGGAACCGGTCAGGCTATCGCGACGCGCCTGACTTTCCTGGTACAGACGGGAAAGCTCGATACCGGACCAGAATTTGTCTTCAAAGGCTTCGGCGTCACGCGTCGCCGCATTGAGGATGCGGGTGCGCTGAATGATGATCGCCCAAGAAGCTACCGAGAAGCATATCAAAATCAACATGATAAGCTTAACCAGCAGGCTCGCCTTCAAGAATAAATCTAGGATGTTCATGTCAGTCACTGCTTAAACTCCGCGACAATAGACTTAGGAAGCGCTCTTGGCTTCATTTGGTGTGGATCAATACAGGCAATCAGGACATCTGCCTGGCTCAGTAGGGCCCCGTCAGAATTGACAATGCGTTGAGCAAACGTGAGAGAAGCCCCGCGCAGACAGGTGATTTCGCTCTGGACCTCCAGTTGCTCGTCGAGACGAGCCGGAGCCAGATAATCCACCGTCATGCGCCGGACGACAAAAGCGACTTGTTCACTGAGCAGCTGCTGTTGATGAAAGTTGTGCTGACGCAGCATCTCTGTGCGCGCTCTTTCAAAAAAGGCGACGTAGCGGGCGTGATAGACCACACCACTGGCATCGGTATCCTCGTAGTAAACGCGAACCGGCCATCGAAACAACGTATTACTCACTCTACTTCCCAGCAATGCAATTTAACGCTGCTACTATACGCAAGACGGATCGGGTTGGGAATGGGTTACAAGATGGGAATGAAAATAATTATGGGCCGTGAGGGCCCATAACAAGGGGACATCGGGGAGATTATAAAGAAACGTAAAGTAATCCTGCGAACAAGATCACAATGGCGGGAAGCGGCGCGAAAAAAGCGCGCCAGACGCTGCGCTGTGGGCGGAATCCGAAACCGTGGATCACCCCGGCGCACACCGCCCAAATCAGCAACAGCCCTTCCCAAATCTCCAGCGAGCTGGTTTTGGCGGCGAAACGCGTCGGATCCCAGAACACGCACCCCGCCAAAATCAACGCCAGCACCAGGGAAAGGGCCCGGATCGGGCCCTTGTCGGTGACAGCGTACAGCTTGTCAATCACGGACGAGCTCATCACTTACCGTCTTGCTGAGCTTTGGTCGCTTCGCTCTGCTCAAGCGCCAGCGCCGTGATAATGCCGAAGGCGCAGGCAAGAAGCGTTCCGAGAATCCAGGCAAAATACCACATGGTTTAGCTCCTTATCCTTAGTACAGCGAGTGCTTGTTGTTTTCGATGTAGTTCTTGTCGAGGCGACCGAACATTTTGTAGTACGACCAGCTGGTGTACGCCAAAACGATAGGCACGAAGATCGCCGCCACGACGGTCATCACTTTCAGCGTCAACAGGCTCGAGGTCGCATCCCACATGGTCAGGCTGACGTTAGGCACGGTGCTCGACGGCATCACGAACGGGAACATGGTGACCCCGGCGGTGAGGATGACGCAGGCGATGGTCAGCGACGAGGTGACGAACGCCAGCGCGCCCTTCTCCAGACGCGAGAACAGGATGGTGAACAACGGCAGCACCACGCCCAGCGCAGGCAAGGCCCACAGCAGCGGATACTTGTTGAAGTTGATCAGCCAGGCACCGGCCTGATGCGCCACTTCTTTACGCATCGGGTTGGATTCCGCCAGGGTGTCCAACGCCGACGTCACAACGAAGCCGTCGATGCCTTTCACCAGCCATACGCCCGCCAGCAGGAAACATACCGCCATGATCAGCGTCGCGATCTGTGCCGCAGCGCGTGAACGCAGGTGGATCTCGCCGGTGGTGCGCATTTGCAGGTAGGTCGCGCCCTGAGTGACCAGCATGGTCAGGCTGACCACGCCCGCCAACAGACCGAACGGGTTCAGCAGTTGGAAGAAGTTGCCGGTGTAGAACAGGCGCATGTACTCGTCCATGTGGAACGGCACGCCCTGCAGCAGGTTACCGAACGCCACGCCGAATACCACTGCAGGCACGAAGGAGCCGATGAAGATGCCCCAGTCCCACATGTTGCGCCAGCGGCTGCTCTCCAGCTTGGAACGGTAGTCGAAACCGACCGGGCGGAAGAACAAGGCGGCCAGCACCAGGATCATGGCGACGTAGAAGCCGGAGAAGGCCGCTGCGTAGACCATCGGCCAGGCGGCGAACAGCGCGCCGCCGGCGGTGATCAGCCACACCTGGTTACCGTCCCAGTGCGGAGCGATGGAGTTAATCATCACCCGACGCTCGGTGTCGGTTTTGCCGATGATGCGCACCAGAATGCCGACGCCCATGTCGAAACCGTCGGTGACGGCGAAGCCGATCAGCAGAACGCCAACCAGGACCCACCAAATAAATCGCAGTACTTCATAGTCAAACATACGTGGACTCCTGTTTAGCGCGCTTCCTGCACGGCGGCAGTCGGTTGTTCAAAGTGATAGCGGCCGGTTTTCAGGCTGCTTGGACCCAGACGCGCAAACTTGAACATCAGGTACAATTCAGCCACCAGGAACAGGGTGTACAAGCCGCAGATCAGCCCCATTGAGAACAGAATGTCGCCCGCGGTCAGCGAAGAGTTGGCGACCGCCGTCGGCAGCACCTCACCAATCGCCCACGGTTGACGGCCGTATTCCGCCACGAACCAACCCGACTCGATCGCGATCCAAGGCAGCGGCAAACCGTACAGCGCCGCGCGGTGCAGCCATTTTTTCTGGCCGATGCGGCCGCGGATCACGTTCCAGAACGACAGGCCGATGATCAACAGCATGATCACGCCACAGGCCACCATGATGCGGAAGGCGAAGTACAGCGGCGCCACGCGCGGAATGGAGTCCTTGGTCGCCAGCTGGATTTGCGCTTCCGTCGCGTCGGTGACGTTCGGGGTATAGCGCTTCAGCAACATGCCGTAGCCCAGGTCTTGCTTGGTTTTGTTGAATTCGGCACGCACCGCAGGATCGGTATTGCCGCCGCGCAGCTCTTCCAGCAGCTGGTAGGCTTTCATCCCGTTGCGGATACGCACTTCATGCTGCGCCATCAGATCTTTCAGGCCGGTGACCTGAGTGTCCGTGGAGCGGGTGGCGATCAGGCCAAGCGCATACGGGATCTGAATAGAGAAGGAGTTTTCCATCTTGTCCTGATCGGGAATGCCGAACAGGGTGAAGGAGGCCGGCGCCGGCTGAGTGTCCCATTCCGCTTCGATAGCGGCCAGTTTGGTTTTCTGCACGTCGCCCATTTCGTAGCCGGATTCATCACCCAGAACGATAACGGACAGAATGGCAGCCATACCAAAGCTGGCAGCGATGGCGAAGGAGCGCTTGGCAAAGGCGATGTCGCGGCCTTTCAGCAGATAGTAGGAACTGATACCCAGCACGAACATCGCGCCGCAGGTGTAGCCGGAAGCCACGGTGTGAACGAATTTCACCTGCGCAACCGGGTTAAGCACCAGTTCGGAGAAGCTGACCATCTCCATGCGCATGGTTTCGAAGTTGAAATCCGAAGCGATCGGGTTCTGCATCCAGCCGTTGGCGACCAGGATCCACAGCGCGGACAGGTTGGAGCCGAGGGCCACGAACCAGGTTACCGCCATGTGCTGCACCTTGCTCAGACGATCCCAGCCGAAGAAGAACAGGCCGACCAGCGTCGATTCAAGGAAGAACGCCATCAGACCTTCGATAGCCAGAGGGGCCCCGAAGATATCGCCGACGTAGTGAGAGAAATACGACCAGTTAGTCCCGAACTGGAACTCCATGGTCAAACCGGTGGCCACACCCAGAGCAAAGTTAATCGCAAATAACTTTCCCCAGAATTTGGTCATGTCTTTATAAATTTGTTTGCCAGACAGGACATATACCGTTTCCATAATTGCCAGCAAGAACGCCATACCGAGCGTTAATGGGACAAATAAGAAATGGTACATCGCCGTTAAAGCAAACTGTAAGCGCGACAGTTCGACAATATCAAACATCTTGACTCCTTGCTCCTCGCAGGAAGACTCCGACACGCGGTTATCGGCACGCTTCTTTCAAAGCTGCCAGTAACGCCCCGCAGTGAATGCCCTTAAACACAACAAATTTGATCCAGCTTCTCCGCTTTCAACCGCACACTCGGCCAATAGCCCCTCGGGCCCTCGACAAGCACGCCACTGAAAACCGACAACGGGTAACAAATGCAACAAGATCAACCATCCATAATCACAACATGGATGATACTCGCCCAATCCCACACAATAAATAGGTTTTTACGTGACGTGGGTTAGACTTTTGGTTACAGGTCAAATCTTAGCCGAAAGAGGTACTTCGGGCTAATTTGATCTGAGACAATTTAAGCCTATCCGCATCTTATTTCCATATTCATCAGCACATTTCGCATAATTTTCTTAGGGTCATGTTGCGCAATGGTTTAATTGTTTTTTAATGATATTTTTGTGTTAAATAAATGTAATTTAAAAGAGCCGCCATTGTATTATTACGCGCTTATTATGCGACATAATTAACCTTTTATTTCCAATAAGCCGTGACAGTGATAGCAGTCACAAAACAACAAATCTCTCTCCAATATTAGTCTATTTCTCGCGATGGGATCGTAAAGGTTGCGATTTTGTAGCAAAATGACCACTAATGTTAAAATTACATTGAGTGACAATAACTTATGAAAAAAATCATCTTTGCCTCTGTATTGGGACTCTCGGGAAACGTCATGGCCGCCGAAACGGTAAATATCACCTTGCTGGGTACTTCCGATCTGCACGGCACTTTCGTGCCCTGGGACTACGCCAGCGACACGGAAAATCTGGCGGGCAGCCTGAGCCAGATAGCCACTCAGGTCAAACAGGTGCGGGCCGAGCAGCCCAACCTGATCCTGGTGGACGCCGGCGACACCATTCAGGGCAATTTCGTCGAAACCTTCAAGCATGAGGCCGTCAGCCCGATGATGCTGGGCCTCAACGCGCTCAATTATGATGTCTGGGTGATGGGTAACCACGAGTTCGACTTCGGCCTACCGGTGCTGGCTACGCCGCTCAAGCAGTTCAAAGGCGCGGCGCTGGCGGGCAATATCGTCTGGGACAGCGGCAAGCCCTACCTGCCGGCCTACACCATCGTCGAACGCCAGGGGGTGAAAATTGGCATTATCGGCATGGACACGCCGATGACCGCGGAATTCGCCAAGGGCACCGATCGCATCAAAGGGTTGAACTTCACCGATCCGGTGCAGGCGGTGAAACAGGTCATCAGGCAAATCGACGGCCAGGTCGACGCCATCGTGCTAGTGGCGCATATGGGCATCGACAACGAGAACCAGCGCCCCGGCACCGGCGTGGCCGACATCGCCAACGCCAACCCGGAGCTGGCGGCGATCGTCGCCGGCCACATGCATGTTAAGATCGACAAAGCGGTGGTTAACGGCGTCATCATCACCGAGCCGGATAAATACGGCCGCGCGCTGTCGCGCATCGACCTGCAGTTTGAACGCCGCGACGGCAAATTCACGCTGATCGACAAAAACAGCTACACCTACCCGATCAAAGGGCTGGCGCCGGACAGCGCCATGCAAGCGCTCTACCAGCCGTACCATGACATTTTGCGCGCCAACGCCAACCGGGTCGTGGCGAAGCTGAGCGGCAGCGATCTGGTGCCCGCCGACGAGTTTCGCGGCATTCCCCAGGTTCACGTGCAGGATACCGGCATCAGCGCGCTGTTCCAGCAGGCCGCCCGCCACTATGCGCCGCTGGCTCAGGTGATCGCCCTGCAGATCGACAACGATCGCGCCAAATTGAACGTCGGCGACATCAAGGCCAAGGACATCGCCTTTAACTACCAATACGCCGGCGGCGAGATCACCGTTTATCAGCTCAACGGCAAAGCGCTTAAACGCTACATGGAGTGGTCCGCCGACTATTTCAATCAGCTGCAGCCGGGCGACGTCACCTACAGCTTTAACCCGGCGCGGCGATCGTCCAAATATTCCACCAACGATTTCTTCGACGGCGTCACTTACACCATCGATCTGCGCCAGCCCGCCGGTTCGCGCATCGTCGATCTGCGCCTGGCGGACGGCACACCGGTCACCGACGACATGCCGATCCGCCTGGGCATGAACAGTTACCGCATGGGCCACCTGACGCAAAAGGGCGGCGCGTTGGAGGGGCAATCCTTCCCGGTGCTGTTTGACAGCAAAGCGCAATACGGTGAAGAAGAAGGCACCATTCGCCACCTGGCTCTGCGCTACCTGGCGGAAGTGAAACACGGCCAGTATCAGGGCGTGACGCCGCAGCGCTGGAAGCTGGTCGGCATGGAGGGGTACGAACCGCAGCGGGCGATCGTCAAACGGCTGCTCAATGAAGGCGTTATCCAGGTGCCGACCACCGACGATGGCCGCTACACCAACGTCGCCTCGATCAACGTCAAAGACGCGCTGTTCCGCAACGCCGACGATTACCGCACCGCCCTCACCTCGCTGGAAAAACAGCGGCAAACCGCCGCGGATCCGGTGCAACAGCGCCGCCTGCAGGATCGGATCGCGCTGATCAAAGCACTCAACGATTTCTGATCTTCCCCCATAAAAAAGGCCACCCAATGGGTGGCCAAACATGTCGAGATATTATTATTTCGTACTAAGATCTTAGCGCTTCAGCACCGCTTTTACCGCGTCGCCGATGTCCGCCAGGCTGCGAACGGTTTTCACGCCCGCCGCTTCCAGCGCAGCAAACTTCTCGTCCGCCGTGCCTTTGCCGCCTGCGATGATGGCGCCCGCGTGGCCCATACGCTTGCCTTTCGGCGCGGTTACGCCGGCGATGTAGCCGACAACCGGTTTGGTGACGTGTTCTTTGATGTAAGCTGCCGCTTCTTCTTCAGCGCTGCCGCCGATCTCACCGATCATCACGATCGCTTCGGTCTGCGGATCCTGCTGGAACATCTTCAGGATATCGATGAAGTTGGAGCCCGGGATCGGGTCGCCGCCGATGCCCACGCAGGTGGACTGGCCCAGACCGGCATCGGTGGTTTGTTTCACCGCTTCATAGGTCAGGGTACCGGAGCGGGAAACGATGCCCACTTTGCCCGGCAGGTGGATGTGGCCAGGCATGATGCCGATTTTGCACTCGCCCGGGGTGATCACGCCAGGGCAGTTCGGCCCGATCATGCGCACGCCGGCTTCGTCCAGCTTCACTTTCACGGTCAGCATGTCCAGGGTCGGGATGCCTTCGGTGATGGTGATGATCAGTTTGATGCCGGCATCGATCGCTTCCAGGATGGAGTCTTTGCAGAAAGGCGCTGGAACGTAGATGACCGAGGCAGTCGCGCCGGTCGCTTCAACCGCTTCGCGCACGGTGTTGAACACCGGCAGACCCAGATGCTGAGTGCCGCCTTTGCCCGGGGTTACGCCGCCAACCATTTTGGTGCCGTAAGCGATAGCTTGTTCGGAGTGGAAAGTCCCCTGGCTACCGGTGAAGCCCTGGCAAATTACTTTGGTGTTTTTATCGATTAAGATGGACATTATTTACCCTCCACTGCTGCAACAACTTGCTGAGCCGCATCAGTCAGGCTGGTCGCAGCAATGATATTCAGGCCGCTGTCCGCCAGTTTCTTGGCGCCCAGTTCGGCATTGTTCCCTTCCAGGCGCACCACGACCGGGACGTTAACGCCCACTTCGGCCACTGCGCCGATGATGCCGTCGGCGATCAGATCGCAACGTACGATACCACCGAAGATGTTAACCAGAACCGCTTTCACCTTGTCATCGGACAGGATGATTTTGAACGCTTCGGTCACGCGCTCTTTGGTCGCGCCGCCGCCAACGTCCAGGAAGTTGGCCGGTTCGCCGCCGTGCAGTTTAACGATGTCCATAGTGCCCATCGCCAGACCGGCGCCGTTAACCATGCAACCGATGTTGCCGTCGAGGGCAACGTAGTTCAGCTCCCACTGAGCAGCACGGGATTCGCGCTCGTCTTCCTGCGAAGGGTCACGCATTTCACGCAGTTCCGGCTGGCGGAACAGGGCGTTACCGTCGGCGCCCAGTTTGCCGTCCAGGCACACCAGATCGCCCTGCTTGGTGATCACCAGCGGGTTGATCTCAACCATCGCCAGATCGCGCTCCAGGAACAGCGTCGCCAGGCCCATGAAGATCTTGGCGAACTGGCTGACTTGCTTACCGGTCAGACCCAGTTTGAAGGCCAGCTCACGGCCCTGATAAGGCTGTGGACCCGCCAGCGGATCGATGGTCATTTTGTGGATCAGTTCTGGGGTTTCTTCCGCCACCTTCTCGATTTCCACGCCGCCTTCGGTAGACGCCATGAACACCACGCGACGGGTAGAACGATCCACTACCGCGCCCAGGTACAGCTCTTTATCGATGTCGGTCGCCGCTTCTACCAGGATCTGGTGAACCGGCTGGCCCAGCGCGTCAGTCTGGTAAGTCACCAGACGCTTGCCCAACCAGGCTTCCGCGAAAGCACGGATATCTTCTTTGCTGTTGACGACTTTAACGCCGCCCGCTTTACCACGGCCGCCAGCATGAACCTGACATTTCACCACCCACGGGCCGGAGCCGATTTTGGATGCGGCTTCTTCTGCTTCACGCGGAGTGGTACAGGCGTAACCGGTTGGTGCCGGCATGCCATACCGAGCAAACAGCTGTTTTGCCTGATATTCGTGTAAATTCATGATGTTCTATCCATTCAGTTCTGAAGGTTTTTAGCCGGACCATTATTACGCGGTAAACCGCATGGTTTTCCGGCCACATAGCACAGAGTGCGGGCGCGGCACGCCGCGCCCGGCAAGGGTTACTAGACGTCCAGCAGCAGACGAGCCGGATCTTCCAGCATCTCTTTGACCGTCACCAGATAGCCGACGGATTCTTTACCGTCGATCAGGCGGTGGTCATAAGACAGCGCCAGATACATCATCGGCTGGATCACCACCTGACCATTGACCGCCATTGGGCGATCTTTGATGGCGTGCATGCCCAGGATGGCGCTCTGCGGCGGGTTGATGATCGGGGTAGACATCAGGGAGCCGAATACGCCGCCGTTGGTAATGGTGAAGTTACCGCCGGTCAGCTCTTCAACGGTCAGTTTGCCGTCGCGGCCCTTAACGGCCAGCTCTTTGATTTTCTTCTCGATGTCAGCCATGCTCATGGCGTCTACATCGCGCAGTACCGGCGTCACCAGGCCGCGCGGGGTAGAAACCGCGATGCTGATGTCGAAGTAGTTGTGGTAAACCACGTCGGAACCGTCGATCGACGCGTTCACTTCCGGGAAGCGCTTCAGCGCTTCAACCACGGCCTTGATGTAGAAGGACATGAAGCCCAGACGCACGCCGTGGCGCTTCTCGAAGGCTTCGCCGTACTGCTTGCGCAGGTCCATGATCGGCTGCATGTTGATTTCGTTGAAGGTGGTCAGCATCGCGGTGCTGTTCTTCGCTTCCAGCAGACGCTCGGCAACGCGTTTGCGCAGGCGGGTCATCGGTACGCGTTTTTCGCTGCGGCCGGCCAGAACAGGCTGCGGTGCGGTTTCAGCGGCGGCGGCCGGTTTGGCAGCGGCGCCGCCTTTGGCCAGGTGCGCTTCCACGTCTTCACGCGTGATGCGGCCACCCACGCCGGTGCCTTTGATGGCGCCAGCATCGAGATCGTGTTCGGCGATCAGGCGGCGAATCGCCGGGCTGAGCGCGTCATTGCTTTCTTCTTCCAGGCTCGCGGTAGCGCGCTGTGCAGGCGTGGCTTCTTTCTCTTGGCTCTTCTCAGCGGTCGGCTTGCCGGAGCTGTCGCCCGGACGGATGCGGCCGAGCAGCTGGCGAGACAGCACGGTCGCGCCCTCTTCTTCCACGATAGCATCGAGAATACCCGCTTCACTGGCCGGCACTTCCAACACCACTTTGTCGGTTTCGATTTCAACCAGGACTTCATCACGCTGCACGCTGTCGCCCGGTTTTTTGTGCCAGGTGGCTACGGTCGCATCGGCAACCGATTCAGGAAGGTCAGGAACCAGAATATCTACGCTACTCATTTAGCTTTCCCTTAAGTTTTTTATCATCTGCTTGCCGGCCCTCGGCCGGCAAGCGAGCGAACATTAGTCAATATTCAGCGCGTCGTTCACCAGAGCCTGCTGCTGCTTCTGGTGTACGGACATATAGCCCACTGCCGGAGAGGCGGAGGCCGGACGTCCTGCGTAACGTAAAGAAGCCCCGAACGGCACCACTTCACGGAAGTTGTGTTGGCTGCAGTACCAGGCGCCCTGGTTCAGCGGCTCTTCCTGACACCAGACGAAATCATGCACGTGCGAGTATTGTTCCAGCACGGCCTGCACGGCCTGATGCGGGAACGGATACAGCTGCTCGATACGCACGATGGCCACGTCTTTCTGCTCGTTCTTGCGACGCTGTTCCAGCAGGTCGTAGTAGACCTTGCCGGAGCACAGCACGACGCGCTTGACCGCTTTCGGATCCAAGTCGTCGATCTCGCCGATCGCCGGCAGGAAGGTGCCGTTGGCCAGCTCGTCCAGCGAAGAAATCGCCAGCGGGTGACGCAGCAGCGACTTCGGCGACATCACCACCAGCGGACGGCGCATACCGCGCAGCGCCTGACGACGCAGCATATGGTAAACCTGCGCCGGCGTAGACGGGACGCACACCTGCATGTTCTGCTCTGCGCACAGCTGCAGATAGCGTTCCAGACGCGCGGAAGAGTGCTCAGGGCCCTGGCCTTCATAGCCGTGCGGCAGCAGCATCACCAGGCCGCACATACGGCCCCATTTTTGCTCGCCGGAGCTGATGAACTGGTCGATAACGACCTGTGCGCCGTTGGCGAAGTCACCGAACTGCGCTTCCCAGATGGTCAGCGTGCGCGGTTCCGCCGTGGCGTAGCCGTATTCGAACGCCAGCACCGCCTCTTCAGACAGCACGGAGTCCCAGACCTTGAATTCGCCCTGGCCGCTGTGAATATTCGCCAGCGGAACATAGACGGAACCGTTTTTCTGGTTGTGCACCACCGCGTGACGGTGGAAGAAGGTGCCGCGGCCGGCGTCTTCACCGGAGATGCGGATCGGGATGCCTTCATCCGCCATGGTCGCGTAAGCCAGCGTTTCGGCAGCGCCCCAGTCGAACGGCTTGTTGCCCGCCGCCATCTCGGCGCGGTCAGCGTAGATTTTCGCCACGCGCGACTGCATTTCAATCGCTTCCGGCACGGTGCTGATGCGACGTGCCAGCTCTTGCAGGCGCTTCATCTCAACCTTGCTCGGGTACTCCTCGTCCCACTCATGGTTCAGATACGGTGACCAGGTGAAGGAGTGCAGGTTCATCGGACGCCACTCTTCAACCACGCAATCGCCGCGGTCGAGCGCGTCGCGGTACAGGTTGACCATTTCCGTGGCATCTTCCAGGCTGGCCACTTTCTGCTCGGTCAGCACGTCAGCGTAGATTTTGCGCGGCGTAGGGTGTTTCTTGATCTTCTGATACATCACCGGCTGGGTGGCGCTCGGCTCGTCGGCCTCGTTGTGCCCATGGCGACGGTAGCAGACCAGATCGATCATCACGTCACGCTTAAAGGTGTTACGGAAATCCAACGCCAGGCGGGTGACGAAGGCCACGGCCTCCGGATCGTCCGCGTTAACGTGGAAGATCGGCGACTGAACCATTTTGGCGATGTCGGTGCAGTATTCGGTAGAGCGCGCATCCAGCGGGTTGGAGGTGGTGAAGCCAACCTGGTTGTTGATGACGATACGCACGGTGCCGCCCACTTCGTAACCGCGAGCCTGAGACATGTTCAGGGTTTCCTGAACCACGCCCTGGCCGGTGATGGCGGCGTCGCCGTGGATGGTGATCGGCAGCACCATGTTGCTGCGCGCTTCGTCCAGACGATCGCGACGGGCACGTACCGAGCCCATGACCACCGGGCTGACGATCTCCAGGTGCGACGGGTTGAACGCCAGCGCCAGGTGAACCATGCCGCCTTCGGTTTCCACGTCGGAAGAGAAGCCCTGGTGATATTTCACGTCACCGGTGCCGAGATGTTCTTTATGCTTACCGGCGAATTCGTCGAACAGATCGGCCGGCTTTTTGCCCAGCACGTTGATCAGCACGTTCAGACGGCCGCGGTGGGCCATGCCCAACACCACTTCGCGCGTGCCGTTCTTACCGGCGTGGCGCACCATCTCTTTCAGCATCGGCACCAACGCGTCGCCGCCTTCCAGCGAGAAGCGTTTGGCGCCCGGGAATTTGGCGCCCAGGTAGCGTTCCAGGCCTTCCGCCGCAGTCAGCTCGTTCAGGAAACGGCGTTTTTCGTCGGCGGTAAAGCTGGCGCGCCCCACCACCGATTCGATGCGCTGCTGGATCCAGCGTTTCTCTTCGGTGTTGGTGATATGCATGTACTCAGCACCGATCGACCCGCAATAGGTCTGCTTCAGCGCGGCGTACAGATCGCCCAGCTTCATGGTTTCTTTGCCGATGGCGAAAGAGCCCACGTTGAAGGTTTCCTGGAAATCGGCTTCGGTCAGGTTGTGGTAAGCGGGATCAAGGTCAGGAACTTGCTCGCGCTGCCACAGGCCGAGCGGATCGAGGTTGGCATGCTGATGCCCGCGGAAGCGGAAGGCGTTGATCAGCTGCAGTACCTTGACCTGTTTGGCGTCGGTTTCCGGATCGGTGATGGTGGTATTGTAGCGCGCGGAGTCTTTCGCCAGGCGGCGGAAGTAATCGCGCGTTTGAGAGTGAAGCTGATCGGGTTTGACACCCGCGGTTGGTAGCTGTTGAAAAATGGAACGCCAGCTATCTTCAACGGAACCCGGATCGGTTAAGAAGTCTTCATAGAGCTGTTCTATGTAAGACTGGTTCGCGCCCGCCAGATAGGAGGAATCCAGCCAGGCCTTCATTGCGCCGTTCTGCATCATGATCCCTTAAGCTTTGAAGCTTTAGTTTTCGCCGTGGTTAACATAATTACCGTGATGAATACGGTTTGCCGTAAAACGGTTCACTCGACGTACTTGCGGCCATGACGGCCCGATACGTTCTGTTATGGACCTTGCGGTCCCTTACAAGGAACCTCTAAAAACCGGCGGAAGAACCAGGCTGCATAGCGCCGCAGCCGCGGGTCAGTTTTTAGAGGTTCCCTCCCCTATGGGATGTGCGCCGGAAAAGAGCCCGGCGCAGCATCTCATTCCGTTTATGCGCCGCGTTGCAGCAGCATGGACTTGATATGCCCGATCGCACGCGTCGGGTTCAAGCCTTTAGGACATACACTGACACAATTCATAATGCTATGGCAGCGGAAAACACTAAAAGCGTCGTCCAGATCATCTAAACGTTCTTGCGTTTCCGTGTCACGGCTGTCGATCAGGAAGCGATACGCCGCCAACAGACCGGCTGGGCCAATGAACTTGTCCGGGTTCCACCAGAACGATGGGCAAGAGGTCGAGCAGCAGGCGCACAGGATGCACTCGTACAGACCGTCCAGCTTGGCGCGTTGGTCCGGCGACTGCAGGTGCTCGCGCGCCGGCGGGTTCTTGCCGTCGTTCAGCAGGTATGGCTTGATCTTTTCATACTGGGTATAGAACTGGCCCATATCCACCACCAGATCGCGCACCACCGGCAGGCCCGGCAGCGGACGGATCACGATCTTGCCGTTGCCTTTGCGCAGCGACGAAATCGGGGTGATGCACGCCAGGCCGTTTTTACCGTTCATGTTCAGGCCATCGGAACCGCATACGCCTTCACGGCATGAGCGACGGAACGACAGGGTCGGGTCTTTTTCTTTCAACTGGATCAACGCATCCAGCAGCATCATGTCGCGACCTTCTTCCGCTTCCAGGGTGTAATCCTGCATGTGCGGCGCGTCATCGACATCCGGGTTGTAGCGATAAATGGAAAATTCGAGTTTCATCTGTCGATCTCCGCAATTAGTAAGAACGCACTTTCGGCGGGAATGCCGGGCGCAGCTTCGGTTGCATGTTCACTTCACGACGCGTCATGCTTTCCGATTGCGGCAGATACAGCGAATGGCACAGCCAGTTGGCGTCATCGCGTTCCGGGTAGTCGAAGCGGCTGTGTGCGCCACGGCTCTCGGTACGGAAGTTGGCCGACACGGCGGTGGAATACGCGGTCTCCATCAGGTTATCCAACTCCAGGCACTCGATGCGCTGGGTGTTGAACTCGCTGGAGGTATCGTCCAGGCGTGCGTTCTTCAGACGTTCACGGATCACTTTCAGTTCTTCCAGGCCCTTGGCCATCGCATCGCCTTCACGGAATACCGAGAAGTTGTGCTGCATGCAAGACTGCAGCGCTTTGCGAATTTCGACCGGGTCTTCACCGGAACGGGTGTTGTTCCAACGGTTCAGACGGTCCAACGAGGCTTCCACGTCGGAGTCGCTGGCGTCACGGCTCACGCCCTGCTCTTCCAGCGATTCCTGCAGGTGCATGCCGGCGGAACGGCCGAACACCACCAGGTCGAGCAGCGAGTTGCCGCCCAGGCGGTTGGCGCCGTGCACCGATACGCAGGCGATTTCGCCCACGGCGAACAGCCCCGGGATCACCACGTCTTCGCCCTTCTCGTTCACGGTCAGCGCCTGGCCGGTCACCTTGGTCGGAATCCCGCCCATCATATAGTGACAGGTTGGGATAACCGGGATCGGCTCTTTCACCGGATCGACGTGCGCGAAGGTGCGGGACAGCTCCAGAATGCCCGGCAGACGGGATTCCAGTACCTCTTTGCCCAGGTGATCCAGCTTCAGCTTGGCGTGCGGGCCCCAAGGACCGTCGCAACCGCGGCCTTCGCGGATTTCGATCATGATCGAACGGGCAACCACGTCGCGGCCCGCCAGATCTTTGGCATTCGGCGCATAACGCTCCATGAAGCGCTCGCCGTGTTTGTTCAGCAGGTAACCGCCTTCGCCGCGGCAGCCTTCAGTCACCAGTACGCCCGCGCCAGCGATGCCGGTCGGGTGGAACTGCCACATTTCCATGTCCTGCACCGGCACGCCAGCGCGCAGCGCCATGCCGACACCGTCGCCGGTGTTGATGTGGGCGTTGGTGGTGGACTGATAAATACGGCCTGCGCCGCCGGTCGCCAGCACGGTGGCCTTGGCTTTGAAGTAAACCACTTCACCGGTTTCGATGCAGATAGCCGTGGTGCCGACCACCGCGCCATCCTGGTTTTTCACCAGATCGAGCGCATACCACTCGGAGAAGATGGTGGTGTGGTTTTTCAGGTTCTGTTGGTACAGGGTGTGCAACAGCGCGTGACCGGTACGGTCGGCTGCAGCTGCGGTACGCGCCGCCTGCTCGCCGCCGAAGTTCAGCGACTGACCGCCGAACGGGCGCTGATAAATGCGGCCGTCGTCCAGACGAGAGAACGGCAGGCCCATGTGTTCCAGTTCCAGAATTGCTTCCGGGCCGGTTTTACACATATATTCGATGGCGTCCTGGTCACCGATATAGTCGGACCCTTTCACCGTGTCGTACATATGCCATTCCCAGTTGTCCTCGTGGCTGTTGCCCAGCGCGACGGTAATGCCGCCCTGTGCAGACACGGTATGGGAACGGGTCGGGAAAACTTTGGACAGCAGGGCACAGGTCGAGCCCGCTTGGGAAATTTGCAGCGCGGCACGCATGCCCGCACCGCCGGCGCCGATTACGACGGCATCAAACTCTCTGACTGGCAGTTTCATTTAAGCACCCCACACTACGATTGTTCCGTACAGTAAATAGACCAGCAACGCGACCACGACAGCCAGCTGCAACACCAGGCGAACCGCCAGCGGCTTGACGTAGTCCGTCAGCACCTGCCACAGCCCGATCCAGGCGTGCACCAGAATCGACAGCAAGGTCAGCAGAGTGAACACTTTCGTAATGGAAGTGGCGAAGAAACCGCGCCAAATGTCATAAGTGAGTTCCGGAGCCGTGACGAAAAAGCCCAGGATATACAGGACGTACAGGGTGATGATGATCGCGGAAGCACGCAGCAGCAGCCAATCGTGCACGCCGTTGCGCCCTAATGCAGAAACGTTGTTTACCATACGAGGACTCCAGCCAGAACTGACAGCACGACGGTCAGACCGATCGCCACCTGGGCGGAACGGGTACCGGCGGCCAAACTCTCTTCGATGTAGCCAAAATCCATTAACAAGTGACGGATGCCACCGCAAATGTGATAGGCCAGCGCCGTGAGGATGCCCCAGAATATGAATTTGACGATGAAGCTATTCATGATGGCGGCCGCCTGCAGGAACCCCTCTTGGGAAGAGAGTGACAGGCCCAGCAGCCAGAGGAGGATACCCACGGCAACGAAGGTAATTACGCCAGAGACTCGGTGTAAGATAGACGCTATCGCAGTTACGGGGAACCGGATCGTTTGCAGATCCAAGTTGACAGGTCGTTGTTTTTTCACGTATTTGCCCACACAGCTCTTATTATTTTCCTTCCTCCGGGCCTGGGCGGGGATCAGACAGCGTTAAGAGCCTAAAACCCTTACACGTCACGCGCTCAAACATCAACATCCTCTGTGCTCAAACGGCGCGCATTTATAACGCTGGGTGCTCCTACTTCAGGGTAATCCGGAGACCTGGCGGCAGTATAGGAGGATCACATTCTGATTACAATTCTCATACAACCGCTTTGATAACATTTCCCCCGAACAGTGATTCAGATCACGGATTTCACAATTAGTGCAAAATTAATTATCTGATTTGACAAGAGATCAACATTTCCATTACATATAGGGGCACAAACGGTCCTATGATGCGCTATGGGTCAGCAGATACACTTCCTCCCGGGTTCGAGTTATGCAACAGTGTATTTGGCGAACCTATCCCAATAGACGTTGTTTCCCGCTCGAGTTTGCCGGCGTCAAAAGCAAATAAAGCACATAAAAACAGATTATTGGGATAGGTTCACATCTCTTCGAACAGCTCATAGGTAAGATTAACAGACTATAACGAATTACTCTGAATCGTTAACAACTGGTCACCCGTCTCGTTCGCCTGGTCAGCACTCTGTACCCTACCCGCGCACAGTTGCGCAGTCGCTCACAGAGTTAGCGTCCGCACCATTTTTTGCGGGCAACCTGCAGAGATTTAAGGTATTTCAGTTGTTAGTGGTTTTTTAAAATAAGGCGCTAAGGAGACAGTAAATGACTGATAAGAAAGCGACGCTAACCATTAACGACAGCGAAGCTCCGATCGAACTGGGCGTATTGACACCGACACTGGGCCCTGATGTCCTCGATGTCCGCGCTCTGGGTTCCAAAGGTTATTTCACATTTGATCCCGGCTTTACCTCCACCGCTTCTTGCGAATCCAAGATTACCTTCATCGACGGCGACAAAGGCGTGCTGCTGCACCGCGGCTTCCCTATCGAGCAGCTGGCGAAAGAATCTTCCTACCTGGAAGTGTGCTACATCCTGCTGTACGGCGAGACCCCAACGCCGGAAGAGTTCGAAACCTTCAAGACGACCGTAACCCGTCACACCATGATCCACGACCAGATCACCCATCTGTTCCGTGGCTTCCGTCGCGACTCGCACCCGATGGCGGTGCTGTGCGGCGTGACCGGTGCGCTGGCGGCGTTCTACCACGATGCGCTGGACGTCAACAACGAACGTCACCGCGAAATCACCGCGTTCCGTCTGCTGTCCAAAATGCCGACCGTGGCCGCGATGTGCTACAAATACTCCCTGGGCCAGCCGTTCGTTTACCCGCGCAACGATCTGTCCTATGCCGGCAACTTCCTGCACATGATGTTCGCCACCCCGTGCGAAGAGTACGTGGTGAACCCGGTGCTGGAACGCGCCATGGACCGCATCCTGATCCTACACGCCGACCATGAGCAGAACGCCTCTACCTCGACCGTGCGCACCGCCGGCTCTTCCGGCGCCAACCCGTTCGCCTGCATCGCGGCCGGTATCGCCTCCCTGTGGGGGCCGGCACACGGCGGCGCCAACGAAGCGGCGCTGAAAATGCTGGAAGAGATCAAGACCGTCGAGCACATTCCAGAGTTCATCAAGCGCGCCAAGGACAAGAACGACTCCTTCCGCCTGATGGGCTTCGGCCACCGCGTGTACAAGAACTACGATCCGCGCGCCACCGTGATGCGCGAAACCTGTCACGAAGTGCTGAAAGAGCTGAACAAGAAGGACGACAACCTGCTGCAGGTCGCGATGGAGCTGGAACACATCGCGCTGAACGACCCGTACTTCATCGAGAAGAAACTGTACCCGAACGTCGACTTCTACTCAGGCATCATCCTGAAGGCAATGGGCATTCCTTCTTCCATGTTCACCGTGATCTTCGCCATCGCACGCACCATCGGCTGGATCGCCCACTGGAACGAAATGCACGACGAAGGCATTAAAATTGCCCGTCCGCGTCAGCTGTACACCGGCTATGCCGAGCGTGATTTCAAATCCCAGCTGAAAAACAAGTAAGCCGCTTTCCTGGCTGAAACCGCACAGCGCCGCCCCTTCGGGCGGCGTTTTTTTTTGGTTATTTCTGGCAACCCGGGCACCAATAAAACGGCCGCGATGACAGCTCGGTGCGCACAATCATCGCGCCGCAGCGTTCGCAAGGCTCACCGCTGCGATGAAATACCTTGAAGCGAAACAGCGCGCCGTGATGCCGGTTGTCATCCGCCTGCCCGCGCGTCTGGTAGGAAAGGCGCGGCACTGCCAGCAACGCCTCCGCCAGACGGCGCAGCGCCTCTGGCGTCAGATCCTGCGGTTTATGCTGCGGCGCCAGTTCGGCCTGCCACAGGATTTCGGCACGCAGATAATTGCCCAATCCGGCAAGAAATGCCTGGTCGAGCAGCATGCCGCTCAGCTGCCTGCGGCGAAAACGCGGCGTCAGCAACCGCTCCGCCACGGCGTCTACCGTCAGCGACATGTCCAACACGTCAGGGCCGATGCGTTGCAAAAACGGGTGCTGTTCTATTTCCTCGCGCGGCCCGACGGTAATGTCGGAAGCGCTGTAGAGCAATATCGCGCTGCGGGCGGTTTCCAGTCGCACCCGCAGATCGCGTTTGGTCTCCGGCGTCTCTCCTGCCGCCGCCACTTTCCACACGCCATACAGCTGGTTATGGCTGTACATCGTCAGCCCATTGGAGAAATGGGTCAGCAGCGCCTTGCCGCGCGGCTCGATGGCGACGATACGCTCGCCGATCAGACGCTGGCGATAGTGTTTCAACTGAGGAAAAGCGAAATCGACGGCGGTCAACGGCTGATCGATCACCGCCGCCGCCAGTTTGTCCGCCGCCCGGCGAATCTCCGGTCCTTCCGGCATAGACCACTCCTTGCGTAGACCCGGCGCAGCCCGGTGCGCCGGGAGTGTTCTTGATTAATGCGTTGCGCCACCCACCACTTTCAGATCGTGTTCCACCTGCAAAGCGATGGAAACGGCCAGCTCCAGCGCAAACAGCACCGTCGAAGCCGCCATGCTCGGCGCACCGGGGTGGGCCGCCGCCTGTTCCGGCAGGTATGGAATATGGATAAAACCGCCCTTCACCTCACGCTGGCCGCTCAAACGGTGCAGCAGCCCATACATGACATGGTTGCACACGTAGGTGCCGGCAGTCTGCGAAACGGCAGCCGGAATGCCAGCTTCGCGCATCGAACTGACCATCGCTTTGATCGGCAAGGTGCTGAAATAGGCCGCCGGACCGCCGGCGACGATCGGCTCGTCCACCGGCTGCTGCCCCTGATTGTCGGGAATGCGCGCATCGTCGACGTTGATCGCCACCCGTTCAATCGTGATATCGGTGCGGCCGCCGGCCTGGCCGATAGCCAGCACCATCACCGGCTGCACCTCATCGATCGCCGCATTGAGCGCCTCCAGCGCCGCGCCGAACACGCACGGCAGCTGGCGCGCCACGATGCGCGTGCCGACCAGCTCCATATCATTGAGCTGCTTCACCACTTCCCAGGAGGGGTTAAGGCGTTCGCCGCCAAACGGCTCAAAGCCGGTAATCAATACTTTTTGCATCCTTACTCCTACAGGAACATCAGGAAATACAGCAGGAACACGTTAACCAACAGCAGCAGCACGCCGGTCGGCACCTGCGCCTTGATCACCGCATTCTTGTCCGGCAACTCCAGCAGCGCCGCCGGCACAATGTTGAAGTTCGCTGCCATCGGCGTCATCAGGGTGCCGCAATAGCCGGAGAACATGCCGATCGCCGCCATCACCGCCGGGTTGCCGCCGTGTTGCAGCACCAGGATCGGAATGCCGATGCCTGCGGTGACGATCGGGAAAGCGGCGAAGGCGTTGCCCATCACCATGGTCAGCACCGCCATACCGATAGCGTAGACCGCCACGGCGATAAAGCGGTTATCGACCGCCAGATACTCCTGGGTCAAATGCGAGATCGCAGTACCAACGCCAGCGACGGTAAACAGCAGCCCCAGCGTGGCGAGGATCTGCGGCAGAATGAACGCCCAGCCGATCGAATCCAGCAGGCGCCGCGCTTCCTGCACCGGCTGCAACGCCTTCTCATGGGTCATTTTCACCGCGATCGCCAGACCGATCAGGCAGCCGACGGTCATCGAGAACAGCGTGATCAGCGTCGCGTGGTTACCGCTGCCGAACACCGCGCTTTGCAACGCCGGAATGTTGTTGAACAGCAGCACGCCGATCACCGTCACCACCGGGATCGCCAGTGCGGGGATAAACAGCTTGTTGCCCAAACGCTTGGCGCTGGTCTCGCGCTCCTGCGGCGTTCGCTGATGATAGCTGCCGAGGCGCACACCGCCGAAGCCGGCGATCAGGGCCATCACCACCACCACCCCGCCAACGATGATGTGCAGCATACGTTTCTCGTTACTGCCCTCGCCCAGTACGTCGCCCAGCAGGCGGTAAGTCCAGTCGCCGACCAGGAATACCAGGCCGTACAACCCCCAAAACAGCCCGGTGGTGATGCGGCGCGGGTTGGCGCGATCGCGGAAGGACATCACCGCCACAATCAGCAGCACCGCGCCGGCCAGCCAGTAGAGATATTGTTGCTGGAAGTTCATCGCGCCTCCCCCTTCGCCTGCAGCGCCGCCTGATTCAGCTGCGCCAGCTCGGTGCTCAGCTGTTTATCCATTCGATACAGCCGGAATGCGTGGATCAGGAAAGCGAAAATGGCGGTCGGAATGCCCCACAGCGCGATATGCAGCGGCTCGGTCTGGATGCCGCCGGACTCCAGCATAAAGTTGTGCATGAAGATGATCGCGCCGAAGGCCACGAAGATATCCTCACCGAAAAACAGCCCGACGTTGTCGGTCGCGGCCGACATGGCGCGCAGGCGGTGGCGCGTACGCTCCGGCAGTTCGCCATAGCGGTTTTCCGTTGCCCCTTCCGCCATCGGCGCCAGCAGCGGCCGCACCATTTGCGGGTGCCCGCCCAGGCTGGTCAGCCCTATCGCCGCGGTGATCTCGCGCACGAACAGGTACACGATCAGCAAACGGCCGGCGGTGGCGCTTTTGATCTTGGCGATCCACGCCTGCGCCCGCTCCTTCAGCCCGTGGCGCTCCAGCAGGCCGATCACCGCCAGCGGCAGCAGCAGGATCAGCGGCAGGTTGCGGGTGTTGAGAAAGCCCTCGCCGAGCTTTTCCAGAATGACGTCCAGCGGCATCAGCGCCGCCAAACCGGTGATGATACCGGCGGCGATCACCACCAGCACCGGGTTGAAACGCAATACAAATCCGACCACGATGGCGGCGATGCCGATCAGTGGCCAGAGATTCACGGCCTGTTCCATAGTCTTCCCTCGATATTTTCTAATAGTTTTTTGCTTGTGATGTTGAGTCTTGCTTTACGGCTTTATTGCTCCGCGCTGACGCGAATACCCTGTTGAACAAAACTGTCCCGCAGCTTGCGCGCATACGCCAGCGCATGCTCGCCGTCCCCGTGCAGGCAGACAGTTTCCGCCTGAACGGCGGCCCAGACGCCATCCACGCTGCGCACCCGGTGATGGCGCACCATCTCCAGCGTTTGCGCCAGCGCCTGTTCGTCATCCTCGATCAATGCCCCCGGCAAACCGCGCGGCACCAGCGTGCCGTCGGCCTGATAACCGCGATCGGCGAACACCTCCTGCCGGGTGGTCAGACCGAGTTTTTCCCCGGCGCGGATCAGCTCGCTGCCGGCCAGCCCCACCAGCCGCAACGCCGGATCGACCGCCTGCACCGCCCGGGCGATCGCTTCCGCCAGCGCCGGTTCAACCGCCGCCTGGTTATACAGCATGCCGTGCGGCTTAACATGTACCATCACCCCACCCTCGGCGCGTGCGATCGCCGCCAGCGCCCCGAGCTGATACACCACCTGCGCGTACACCGTTTCCGGCGGCAGCTGCATGCGGGTGCGGCCGAAGTTCTCCCGATCGGGAAAACTCGGGTGGGCGCCGATCGCCACGCCGTACTGCAATGCCCAGCGCACCGATTGACGCATGGTCTGCGCATCGCCGGCGTGGAAGCCGCAGGCGATGTTGGCCGAGCTCACCAATTGCAACAGCGCCTGATCGTTGGCGCAGCCTTCGCCGAGATCGGCGTTCAAATCAACGATCATGTAACCCCCAGGCAATCTGTCGAAGGAAGAGATCCTGCTCGGCTTTGGCGCGCTGCGCCTCCGTCAGTGAGCAGAGAACGAAGTGGATCGGTTCGCCGAGACGGATCTGCGCCAAGTGGTAGAGATCGGCTTCGATCACGCAGGCGATACGCGGGTAACCGCCGGTGGTTTGCGCATCGGCCATCAGCACGATCGGCTGGCCGTTATGCGGCACCTGCACCACGCCGGGCATCAGGCCATGCGACAGCATCTCGCGGTCGGTGGTGCGCTCCAGCGGCGTACCGCCGTGCAGGCGGTAGCCCATGCGGTTGCTCTGCGGGCTGAGCTGCCAGGCGGTGCGCCAAAACGTATCCTGCGCCTCTTCGCTGAATTCGGCGTACTCCGGCCCCGGCAGCGCGCGGATGCGGTTGGTGAACAGCAGCTGTTTCACGCCGCAGCGATATTGCGGTTGAGCGGCTGATTTGCCCAGCGGCAGCCGATCGCCGTCTTTCAGATTACGGCCTTCGTGGCCGCCAAAGGCGGCTTTCATGTCGGTGCTGCACGAGCCCAGCATTTCCGGCACGGCGATACCGCCCGAGATCGCCAGGTAGCTGCGCATGCCGCGTTTCGGCGTGCCTAGCGCCAGCCGCTGCCCCTTTTTCACCGGGTAGCGCCAGCCGGTCCACAGCGGCTTGCCGTCCAGCTGCGCGTCGCAGCCGGCGCCGGTCAGGGCGATCCAGCCAGAGTGGGTAAACTCGGCGCTGAACTGGCCGAGCGTGATCTCCAGCCCGGCGGCCTCCGGCGCGTTGCCCACCAGCAGGTTGGCGATCTTCAGCGCCGGTTGATCCAACGCCCCGCCGGTGCTGATGCCCAGGCGGCGGAATCCCTCGCGGCCCAAATCCTGCACCGTGGTATAGATGCCGGCACGCAGAATAATCAGCATACGCCCTCCTTCTGCGGCACGAAGCGCACGCTATCGCCCGGACGCAGCAGCGTCGGCGGCATTTCATGCGGATTGAACAGCGCCAGCGGCGTGCGGCCAATCAGTTGCCAGCCGCCGGGCGTCACCAGCGGATAGATGCCGGTCTGGCCGCCGCCGATGCCGACGGAGCCGGCCGCCACCGCCAGACGCGGTTCGGCGCGGCGCGGCGTCGCCAATTTTTCCGGCATGCCGCCCAAATAGGAGAAGCCCGGCTGAAAGCCGAGGAAATAGACCACATAGGCCGCCGCCGCGTGGCATTCCACCACCTGCCGCGGCGTCATGCCGGTATGGCGCGCCACGTCATCCAGATCGGGGCCTTGCTCCCCGCCGTAGACCACCGGAATATCCACCTGGCGCGACTCCGGCGTCAGGCGCTCTTTGCTTTCCCAACCCTGCTGCAGCAACGCAAGCATCGCTTCGGCGTCGGCCTGCGGCGTATGCAGCAACAGCGTCAGGTTGTTCATCCCCGGCACCACTTCCCGCACGTCGGGGTGGTGATTCAGCTTTTCCGCCAGCGCCCAGATGCGCTGCTGGCTCGGTAACGTCACCGGCGGCGACAGTTCAAGCACTACCGCTCTTTCACCCAACAGGTAATAACGTGCTTGTTGCACCCTTATTCTCCTTATTATTATCGCGATGAAAAACACACCAGTTATGCGTGACGCGGCCCCGGCTGTCAATAGAACGCAACCATAAGGAAAATAAGGAAATAGCGCGATAAAAGGATTCAGCCGGCGCACAGGCCGGGCTGGATCCGGGGAAGAAAAAAATCAGGCGGGATTCGGGATATCGATAAAGGTCACATCAAAGCCGTGGTGCTGGGCCAGCCAGTCCCCCAACGCTTTCACGCCACCGCGCTCGGTCGCATGGTGACCGGCGGCGAAGAAATGCACGCCCATTTCGCGCGCGCTATGAATGGTCTGCTCAGACACTTCACCGCTGATGAACGCATCGACGCCGAAGCGCGCCGCGCTGTCGATAAAGCCCTGGCCACCGCCGGTGCACCAGGCCACCTGGCGAATGTGCTCAGGCGCGTTATCGCCGCAGTGCAGCACCGCGCGCCCCAGCCGGCTTTCGATACGCTGCTGCAGCGCCTCGCCGGTCAGCGGCTGTTCAAATTCGCCGTGTGGCACCAGCGGCTCGACGTCGCCAATCACCCGAATGCCCAGCGCCTGCGCAAGCTGCGCGTTGTTACCCAGCACCGGATGCGCGTCCAGCGGCAGGTGGTAGCCGTACAGGTTAATATCGTGAGTCAACAGCGTTTTCAGACGATTGCGCTTCATGCCGCGCACCGCCGGCGCCTCATTTTTCCAGAAATAGCCGTGGTGCACGATAATCGCGTCGGCCTGATGCGCCACCGCGGCATCCAGCAGCGCCTGACAGGCGGTGACGCCGGTCACGATGCGCTGCACGTGCGGGCGGCCTTCTACCTGCAATCCGTTAGGGGCGTAGTCCTGAAACGCCGCGGCGTTCAGTTCCGTATTGATCAGTTGTTCCAGATCGAGGTTACGCATTCTCTTCTCTCTTCATAGTCAAAATGTCTGCCGGTCGCCCTGCGCCATCAGGATGAATTTCACGCCCAGATCGTTGCCCTGCGCCAGCTGCTGCGCAATGGCGGCGCGCGTGTCTTCGCCCTGCTTCAGGCTGGGCTTGATGTGGCTGATCACCACCGGCAGACCGTTCAGCGAACCTTCACCGCCGCTGTACTGCGTCAGGTTCTTCAACTCCTTCAGCAGCCAGGCCGGCGTCAAATGGCCGTACAGATGTTTATCCTCCATCCCATTGGGGTACGAGGTTTCGATAATCATGCCTTTGAGCTTTTTCTGCTCGACAAGCGGCCCCAGCGTGCGCCAGACGGTATCGAGATCGCGTGATTGCTCCACCTTATCCGGCCCGGTATCGCCGAAGTAGGCGAAGAACTCGCTGCCGTTGGAAATCAGCAGCATCGACGACGGGTAGCGATCGTGGCTAAGCGGGTACATCACGCCGGTCAACCCGGTCAGGCCGAGGGTAAAGCGCTGCTGCGGCCGCACCATTTGCAGCCGGTAAGTGCCCAGCCGCGAACCGTTGCCGGCGTCGGTAAAGTTCGGCCAGGCCTTCCAGTTGAAGTAGTGATTACGCAGGGTCAGCACGGTGTCCGCCTGGGCGTAAACGGTTTTTTTATTGTCCTCGGGCGAGCCGACGATCAGCCCCGCCACGTGGTCCAGATGGCCGTGGCTGATAAAGTAACTGCCGATCAACTGCCGGAACACATAGCCCTGCGGCGTGTAAGGCGCGGCCAGCTCGGGGGTCACCTGCGGGAAACTGCCCTTCTCCAACCCTTTGGCGATGCCCGGTAGCAGCGAGCCGGCGTCCAGCGCCACATACTGCGGCTGATTATCGCTGCGGATCAGATAAGAGGTCAGGTTGCCGTCGCTAACGCCGCCGTCGACGCCCAGCGCCACCACGTCAAAGCCGGCTATCGCCAGCGCCGAATAGCCGCTCAGGCACAGGGCCAGCACCTTTTTCATCATTGCGTCGCTCCTTGCAGTTGCCTCAAGACTCTCCCCGTTTCGCCACCTCGAACGCCGCCAACGTCTCCATGCGGGCTTGTTTGTGATCGACGATCGGCAGCGGGTAGTTCAGCGTGCATCGCTGCTTTTCCGCCCAGCGATGGGGATGATGGATGTCATTGTCGGGCACATCCGCCAGTTCCGGCAACCATTTACGGATAAAAGTGCCTTGTGGATCAAAACGTTCACCCTGGGTGGTCGGGTTGAAGATGCGGAAATACGGCGCGGCGTCGGTGCCGGTGGAGGCCGCCCACTGCCAGCCGCCGTTGTTGGCCGCCAGATCCCCGTCCAGCAGTTGCGACATGAAATAGCGCTCCCCGGCGCGCCAGTCGATCAGCAGATCTTTCACCAGAAAACTGGCGCTGATCATGCGCAGCCGGTTGTGCATCCAGCCGGTGGCATTCAGTTGGCGCATGGCGGCATCGACGATCGGATAACCGGTTTCGCCCCGCTGCCAGGCCTGCAGCTTCGCCGCGTCATCGCACCAGCGCACCTTGTCCGTCCAGGCGATAAACGGCCGATGGCGACACAGCTCGGGATAGGCCACCAGCAGATGGCGGTAGAACTCGCGCCAAATCAGCTCGTTCAGCCAGGCGAAAGCGCCGCTCTCGCGATCTTCCAGCAGCTGCGGGCATTCGGCGCGCAGGCGGTTGAAGCACTGGCGCGGCGACAGCGCACCGATCGCCAGATAGGGCGACAGGCTGCTGGTGCCGGCGATGGCGGGCAGATCGCGCTGCCGAAGGTAATCCTGCACCTGCTCACGACAAAAGGCGCGCAGCCGCTGCAGCGCGGCCTCCTCGCCGGCGGGATAGTCATCCCCAATTTCCGCCGCGGGATAATCGAACGCCGCCGGCGCCTCAGGCGCAGGCAACGCGCCATCGGCACGGATCTTCGGCGCCGGCAGGCAGCTCACGTCGGACTCGGTCAGGCGCTGAATAAAGGCATTGCGAAACGGCGTATAAACCTTGTACATCTCGCCGCCGCCGGTGAGCACGCTGCCCGGCGGCAACAGCAGGCTGTCATCAAAACCGTGGCACGTTACCCGTCCATTCAACTGCTGCTCCAGCCGCACATCGCGTCGCCGTTCATTCAGTTCATACTGGCGGTTGTAAAACATCGCATCTACCTGCTCTCGCTCGCAATAGTCCGCCAGCCAGTCGATCGACGCGGCAAAGTCCGCACAGGCATGGCAATGCAGCGCAATGCCCTTTTGCGCCAGCGCCTGTTGCACCGCCTGCAGGCTGGCGTGGATCAGCGCCGCCTGCCGCGGCGCCATCTCATGTTGCCGCCACTGCTCCGGTGTGGCGATAAACACCGCCAGCACCCGGGCTTTCGGATCGCTGCAGGCGGCGTGCAGGGCTTTGTTGTCGGTGATACGCAGATCGTTACGCAACCAGACCAGATGCGTGGTCATAAAACTCCTTGTCAATCAATGGCCGTAACGCAAACGCAGCGCCTCCGGGTAAGGTTCGAAATAGCGTTGTTCCGCCAGATAGCGATCGGGGTATTCCGCCATGTAATGCTTGAGCAGCGCGATCGGCGCCAGCAGCGGCTGCATGCCCTGCCGGTAGCGATCGATCAGGTGCGCCAGCTCCTGGCGCTGCGCCGCGTTAAGCTGACGACGGAAGTAGCCCTGCACGTGCATTAACACGTTGGTGTGGTTGCGCCGCGTCGCTTTGTGCGCCAACAGCGCCATCAGGCGGCTGCGGTATTCCACGGCGAAGGCCTCCAGCGAGTCCCAGCGGTGAATATCGGCGACGAAGCGCCCCAGCTCGCGGTACGCCGGCTGCGAATGCGCCAGCAGCGACAGCTTGTAGCGGCTGTGAAACGCGATCAGCCCGCCGCGGGTCAGCCCCTGACGCCACAGCATGTTCAACTCATACAGCGCGTACACTCGCTCGATAAAGTTTTCCCGCAGCGCCGCATCCTGCAATCGTCCATCTTCTTCCACCGGCAGCCACGGCATCTGACGCAGCAGCTCGGCGGTAAACAGCCCAACGCCGTTTTTACGCGAGTCCTTGCCGTTCTCGCTGTAGACCCGCACCCGTTCCAGGCCGCAGCTCGGCGACTTGGCGCAGACGATATAGCCGCACAGGTGCTGCAACGCGGCCACGCGCTGCGCGGAGAAACTGCGCATCTCCTCGGTCAGATCCACGCCGGCGTCGTTGCTGTAGCGCATCGCCGGCCACGGCTGCGCCTGTTTCACCAGGCGCAGCGCCGGGCGCGGCGTGGGCAGGCCGATCGCCATTTCCGGGCAAACGGGCTCAAAGCGCACATAGGGCGCCAACTGTTCCACCGCAAAAGCCAGCCGCTTGTGGCCACCGTCGAAACGCACCGCGTCGCCCAGTAAACAGGCGCTGATGCCGATAGGGATCTTGTCGCTCATACCGCTCTCCCATGTTGTTGACCGATGAGGAAAGTGTAGAAGAATGGCTTGCCAAATACGACCTTGCGCTTGATAGGGGTGGCCAGAGGCATAAAAAAACCCCCGCCACAGGGCGAGGGTTTTTTCGTGAATCGGCAGCGACTCAGTAGAAATCGCAGGACGCCAGTTCCGCCTGCTGCAGCCAGACCGGCTTATCGCTGGTTTTTGACCAGACGCGGTGCAGGTAGCTGTAAAAACGCCCGCGATCGCTGCGGAACAGCATCACCGGCAGGGCCAAAATGCCCGCGATAACCACTGCGCTGCGGCGCAGGAGAATCCGATGCAGTGAATAAGCGTGATAGGTCGTAGACATGCGAACCTCCTTAAAAACGCCTGCCGTTGATTTGTCAGGGAAAACGGCGTGGGCGTATCAAATGAACAATCGGTAATTTGGTAACTGAGCAAAATTTTAGCGCACTTGATGAAAGTTTACTACTCATCCGACCACTAAATCGCACAAAAAATCGCTAATCACCGCAGCGATTCGTAATTTTGTTACAGTCAGGTTAATTTTTAACTTATCATGGGTTACATTGTGGTTATTATCCGGTTCCTGCTTCCACGCCTCTGCCCTTGCTTATTCACTCATCAGGCGCAATCTCGCCACCAACCTGCTGCTTGAAATGCTCAATTTCCGCTGAAATTTCAGCCATTTTTATACTTTTTTTACACCCGCCCGCGCGATTTTTTCATCTTCTTTCTACCCCGCTCCCTACACTGCCTCTATCAAAAACAACACCTCTGGAGGTGTCCCGTGAGTTTCAGCGTTATTGGTGGTGCGCTGTTGGTCCTGCTGCTGTTGGCCTATCTGGTCTACGCCCTGTTTAACGCGGAGGATTTCTGATGGCGGCTTCAGCCTTTTTACTGATCGCCAGTTTCCTGCTGGTGCTTCTGCTGCTGGCCCGGCCGCTGGGCGGCTTTATGGCGCGCCTGATCGAAGGTGAGCCGCTGCCTACGCTGCGCGGGGTGGAAGCCGGCGTCTGGCGCGCCTGCGGCATCCGCGCCACCGAGATGAACTGGTGGCAGTACGCGCTGGCGATCCTGGCGTTCAACCTGCTCGGCCTGGCGTTGCTGTTCGCCCTGCTGATGACGCAGGGCTCGCTGCCGCTCAACCCGCAAGGCTTCCCGGGCCTCTCCTGGGATCTGGCGCTCAACACCGCCGTCAGCTTCGTCACCAACACCAACTGGCAGGCCTACAGCGGTGAAAGCACTCTCAGCTATTTCAGCCAGATGGCCGGGCTGGCGGTGCAGAACTTCGTCTCCGCCTCCACCGGCATCGCCGTGGCCTTTGCGCTGATCCGCGCCTTTACCCGCCGCGCCGGCAAGACCGTCGGCAACGCCTGGGCCGATCTATTCCGCATCACGCTGTATGTGCTGCTGCCGATCGCGCTGCTGATCGCTCTGTT
The DNA here is from genome assembly GCF_052168755.1 of Serratia sp. CY43202. Taxonomy (NCBI): domain Bacteria; kingdom Pseudomonadati; phylum Pseudomonadota; class Gammaproteobacteria; order Enterobacterales; family Yersiniaceae; genus Serratia; species Serratia sp. CY43202. The sequence goes on along the minus strand of NZ_JBJNMB010000007.1, from coordinate 2,635 downwards.
CTTCGTCAGCCAGGGCACGCTGCAAAACTTCCTGCCTTACCTGCACGTCACCACGCTCGAAGGTGCGCAGCAGACGCTGCCGATGGGGCCAGTGGCCTCGCAGGAAGCGATCAAGATGCTCGGCACCAACGGCGGCGGCTTCTTCGGCGCCAACTCGGCGCACCCGTTCGAGAACCCAACCGTGCTGACCAACTTCGTGCAGATGCTGGCCATCTTCCTGATCCCCTGCGCGCTGTGCTTCTCCTTCGGCCAGTTGGCCGGTGAAAACCGTCAGGGCCACGCGCTGATCTGGGCGATGGCGCTGATCTTCGTGGTGGCGGTGGTGGTGGTGATGGTCGCCGAGCTGGCGGGCAACCCGCACCTGAGCGCGCTGGGCGCCGACAGCAACATCAATATGGAAGGCAAAGAGTCGCGCTTTGGCATTTTCGCCACCAGCCTGTTCTCGGTGGTGACCACCGCCGCGTCCTGCGGGGCGGTCAACGCCATGCACGACTCCTTCACCGCGCTGGGCGGCATGGTACCGATGTGGCTGATGCAGATCGGTGAGGTGGTGTTCGGCGGCGTAGGCTCCGGCCTGTACGGCATGCTGCTGTTCGTACTGCTGACGGTATTTATCGCCGGTCTGATGATCGGCCGCACCCCGGAATACCTGGGCAAAAAGATCGACGTTTACGACATGAAGATGACCGCGCTAGCGATCCTGGTCACGCCGACGCTGGTGTTGCTGGGCAGCGCGCTGGCCATCGGCACCGACGCGGGCCGCGCCGGCATCCTCAACCCGGGCGCTCACGGCTTCAGCGAAGTGCTGTACGCCCTGTCCTCCGCCGCCAACAACAACGGCAGCGCCTTCGCCGGGTTGAGCGTCAATACGCCGTTCTACAACCTGCTGCTGGCCTTCGCTATGTTCGTCGGCCGCTTCGGGGTGATCCTGCCGGTGCTGGCGATCGCCGGTTCGCTGAGCGCTAAACAACGCCAGCCGGCGGGCAACGGCACCCTGCCGACCTATGGGCCGCTGTTTATCGGTCTGCTGATCGGCACCGTATTGCTGGTGGGTGCACTGACCTTCGTGCCGGCGCTGGCGCTAGGCCCGGTGGCCGAGCATTTGCAGCTTTGGTTGGCAAACTAACCGACGTCACAGAGAGAGAATAAGAGATGACTCGCAAACAACGCGCGCTGTTTGAACCGGCCCTGGTGCGCACCGCGCTGATCGATGCGGTGAAAAAACTGGATCCTCGCGTTCAATGGCGCAACCCGGTGATGTTCGTGGTGTATATCGGCAGCCTGCTGACCACCGCCATCTGGCTGGCGATCCTCGCCGGCCAAACCGACGGTGCCGCCGCCTTTACCGGCAGCGTCGCCCTGTGGTTGTGGTTCACCGTGCTGTTCGCCAACTTCGCCGAGGCGCTGGCCGAAGGCCGCAGCAAGGCCCAGGCGGAAAGCCTGAAAGGCACCAAGAAAACCAGCTGGGCGAAAAAGCTGGCCGGCCCGCGCCGCGACGGCGCCACGGAGAAAGTGGCCGCCGAAAGCCTGCGCAAAGGCGATATCGTACTGGTGGAAGCCGGCGATACCGTCCCGTGCGACGGCGAAGTGCTGGAAGGCGGCGCCTCGGTAGATGAAAGCGCCATCACCGGCGAATCCGCCCCGGTGATCCGCGAATCCGGCGGGGACTTCTCCTCGGTCACCGGCGGCACCCGCGTGCTGTCCGACTGGCTGGTGGTACAGTGCAGCGTCAACCCGGGGGAAACCTTCCTCGATCGCATGATCGCCATGGTGGAAGGCGCCAAGCGCCGCAAAACGCCGAACGAGATCGCGCTGACCATCCTGCTGGTGGCGCTGACCATCGTGTTCGTCCTGGCCACCGCCACCCTGTTCCCGTTCTCGCAATACAGCGTGGAAGCGGCCGGCAGCGGCAGCGTGGTCACCATCACCGTGCTGGTCGCCTTGCTGGTTTGCCTGATCCCCACCACCATCGGTGGCCTGCTGTCCGCCATCGGCGTGGCCGGGATGAGCCGCATGCTCGGCGCCAACGTGATCGCCACCAGCGGCCGCGCGGTGGAAGCCGCCGGCGACGTGGACGTGCTTCTGCTGGATAAAACCGGCACCATCACGCTGGGCAACCGCCAGGCTTCAGAGTTCCTGCCGGCGCCGGGCGTGAAAGAGCAAGAGCTGGCGGACGCCGCGCAGCTGGCCTCGCTGGCGGACGAAACGCCGGAAGGCCGCAGCATCGTGGTGTTGGCCAAACAGCGCTTCAACCTGCGCGAACGCGATCTGCAGGCGCTGAACGCCACCTTCGTGCCCTTCTCGGCCCAAACCCGCATGAGCGGCGTCAACGTGCAGGAGCGCATGATCCGCAAAGGCGCAGTGGATGCCATTCGCCGTCACGTCGAATCCAATCAGGGGCACTTCCCGCGGGCGGTGGACGATCTGGTGGAAAGCGTGGCGCGCACCGGCGGCACGCCGCTGGTGGTGGCGGAAGGCGCCCGAGTGCTGGGCGTGGTGGCGCTGAAGGATATCGTCAAGGGCGGCATCAAGGAACGCTTCAATGAGCTGCGCAAGATGGGCATCAAAACGGTGATGATCACCGGCGATAACCCGCTGACCGCGGGGGGGGGGGGGGGCGGAGGGGGGGGGGGGG
>NZ_JBJNMB010000006.1:0-403424 GCF_052168755.1 Serratia sp. CY43202 | reverse complement strand
GCGGCAATAGCGCGGTGGTCCCACCTGACCCCATGCCGAACTCAGAAGTGAAACGCCGTAGCGCCGATGGTAGTGTGGGGTCTCCCCATGCGAGAGTAGGACACTGCCAGGCATCAAATTAAGCGTGCTGATATGGCTCAGTTGGTAGAGCGCACCCTTGGTAAGGGTGAGGTCCCCAGTTCGACTCTGGGTATCAGCACCACTTTATTTAAAGTGGGTTTAGAAGTTCGGCAGAAAAAAGAATTTGCTTGGCGGCAATAGCGCGGTGGTCCCACCTGACCCCATGCCGAACTCAGAAGTGAAACGCCGTAGCGCCGATGGTAGTGTGGGGTCTCCCCATGCGAGAGTAGGACACTGCCAAGCATCAAATAAAACAAAAAGCCTCATGCGAAAGCATGGGGCTTTTTGTTTTGTCTGTTATTTGGTGTTCTGCTCGAGCATGGGCATGCGAAAGGCTCGTCGGGAACGGGCCTTAACGCCGCTTGCGGCGGCCCCGCAGGGGAGAGTCTCAGGATGAGACGAATACTGTAGGACACTGCCAAGCACCAAATAAGCCAAGAGGCCATCCGAAAGGATGGCCTTTTTGCTTTCAGTACCTCTCATCCTCCCTGCCAAAGATCCTGACGCAGTTCGCGCAATGAAACATTTTCACCTTTCCGCTGAATGCTCGACAGCGACGGAAAAAAACGCTATCTTCGGGCATCTAGAAGTCTAAACGTATAAATGGATGTGTGAGGGTTAAGCAATGCCGATTCGTGTTCCTGATGAGTTACCTGCGGTCAATTTCTTGCGTGGTGAGAATGTCTTCGTGATGACATCCTCGCGGGCAAAAACACAGGAAATCAGGCCGCTGAAAGTGCTGATCCTTAACCTGATGCCAAAGAAGATCGAAACGGAAAACCAGTTTCTGCGCCTGCTTTCCAACTCGCCGCTGCAGATTGATATCCAGCTGCTGCGCATCGACAGCCGCGAATCGAAGAATACGCCGGCCGAGCATCTGAACAACTTCTACTGCGACTTCGAGGATATCCAGAATGAGAACTTCGATGGCCTGATCGTCACCGGCGCGCCGCTGGGGCTGGTCGATTTCTGCGATGTTGCCTACTGGCCGCAGATCGAACGGGTCATTGACTGGGCCAAAAACCATGTTACCTCCACGCTGTTCGTGTGCTGGGCGGTACAGGCGGCGTTGAATATTCTGTACGGCATTCCCAAGATGACGCGTGAAGTGAAGCTCTCCGGGGTTTATCCGCACCAAACGCTGCAGCAGCATGCGTTGCTGACGCGCGGCTTCGACGAAAGCTTCCTGGCGCCGCATTCGCGCTATGCCGATTTCCCGACCGAGGTGATTCGCCAATATACCGACCTGGACATCTTGGCCGAATCCGAACAGGCCGGAGCCTACCTGTTCGCCAGCAGGGATAAGCGCCTGGCGTTCGTCACCGGCCATCCGGAATACGATACGTTGACCCTGGCAGGAGAGTATTGTCGCGACAACGAAGCTGGCCTCGATCCTGCCGTACCGCTCAACTATTTCCCCGATGACAACCCCGCACTGACACCGAAAGCCACCTGGCGCAGCCATGGCCACCTGCTGTTTTCCAATTGGCTCAACTATTACGTCTACCAGATCACGCCTTACGATCTGCGCCATATGAATCCGACGCTCGACTGATCTTTTCTGCCTGCCGGCGGCTGAATCGAGGCCGCCGCACTGCTCATCCTCTGCCCGATCCTCTTTTTACCCGTCAATTTTCCTAAAAAAACCATTGCCTAACAAAGCGTTAGTCCGTCTTTGCAATTCTATTGGAACCGATTTCCTTACCTGTTTATCGTGTTATTTATCCTAACCAATTGATAATAAAGTGTTAATAAAATATTTAATAATAAAATGGAAATGGTTTTTGATTTTTATTTTTTGTTGAGTATTCTTAGAGCTATCGGGATGAGATCTGACCAGTTGAGGATCGTTTCATCCGCCCTGATCCACAGTGATTTCTGATGAAAATGCGCCGGTCGCGCGGGCGCAACGATGGGAAGGAGCAAGGTCATGACGCAACAGATAGCAGGCACGGAATTAAGGTTTACGCAGGGTTTCGCCGCAGCGGAGCGCCAGGTGTTAACGGATGAAGCGGTTGAATTCCTGGCGGACCTGGTGGGGAAATTCACGCCGCGGCGCAACGAGCTGCTGGCGGCGCGTGTCCGCTGGCAACAAAATATCGATCGCGGTGAACTGCCGGGATTTATTTCGGAAACTGCTTCCATTCGTGAAGGTGACTGGCAAATCCGCGGCATTCCGCAAGACCTGCGTGACCGCAGGGTCGAGATCACCGGGCCGGTCGAGCGCAAGATGGTGATCAATGCGCTGAACGCCAACGTAAAAGTGTTTATGGCGGACTTCGAAGACTCGCTGGCGCCAAGCTGGGACAAAGTCATCGACGGTCAAATCAACCTGCACGATGCGGTTAACGGCACCATCTCTTACACCAATGAAGCCGGCAAGATCTACCAGCTGAAACCGAATCCGGCGGTGTTGATCGCTCGCGTGCGCGGCTTGCACCTGCCGGAGAAACACGTCTTGTGGCGTGATGAAGCCATCCCCGGCGGCCTGTTCGATTTCGCGCTGTACTTCTACCACAACTATCGCCAGCTGTTGGCCAAGGGCAGCGGCCCGTATTTCTACCTGCCGAAAACCCAGTCCTGGGAGGAAGCTGCCTGGTGGAGCGATGTCTTCAGCTTTACCGAGGATCGTTTCGATCTGCCGCGCGGCACCATCAAGGCGACCGTGCTGATCGAAACCTTGCCGGCGGTGTTCCAGATGGACGAGATCCTGTATCACCTGCGCGATCACATCGTCGGTCTGAACTGCGGCCGTTGGGATTACATCTTCAGCTACATCAAAACGCTGAAGAACCACGGCGATCGCGTGCTGCCGGATCGTCAGTCGGTGACCATGGAAAAACCTTTCCTCAGCGCCTATTCGCGCCTGTTGATCAAAACCTGTCATAAGCGCGGCGCGTTCGCCATGGGCGGCATGGCGGCGTTTATCCCGAGCAAAGACGCCGAAAAAAACGCCTGGGTGCTGAATAAGGTACGGGCGGACAAAGAGCTGGAGGCCAACAATGGCCACGACGGCACCTGGGTGGCGCACCCGGGCTTGGCGGACACGGTGATGGAGGTGTTCGGCAACTCATTGGGCGATCGTCAAAACCAGCTGGACGTGCTGCGTGAGCAGGATGCGCCGATCAGCGCCGCACAGCTGCTGGAACCGTGCGACGGCGAACGCACCGAAGCAGGGATGCGCGCCAATATCCGCGTGGCGGTGCAGTACATTGAAGCCTGGATCTCCGGCAACGGCTGCGTGCCGATTTACGGTTTGATGGAGGATGCGGCGACGGCGGAGATCTCCCGCACGTCTATCTGGCAGTGGATCCACCACGAGAAGAGCCTGAACGACGGGCGCCCGGTCACCAAGGCGCTGTTCCGCCAGATGCTGCAAGAAGAGATGTTGGTGGTGCGTGAAGAAGTAGGGGAAGCGCGCTTTAACGCCGGCCGGTTCGAAGAGGCGGCGCGCCTGATGGAGCGCATCACCACGCAAGATGAATTAATCGATTTCCTGACGCTGCCCGGCTATGAGCTGCTGGCCTGAATTTTCCCAATCAACCCTACATGACTGAAAGGATAAAAATTATGTCTACCTCTCGCTCTCAACAGATCCAGCAGTTGGAACAGGAATGGAAATCGGCCCGTTGGGAAGGCATTACCCGCCCCTATAGCGCCGAAGACGTGATCAACCTGCGCGGTTCGGTCAACCCGGAATGCACCCTGGCGCAAAACGGCGCCGCCAAACTGTGGGCATTGTTGAACGGCAAGGCGCGCAAAGGCTACGTGAACTGCCTGGGCGCGCTGACCGGCGGCCAGGCGCTGCAGCAGGCCAAAGCCGGCGTCGAGGCCATCTACTTGTCCGGTTGGCAGGTGGCGGCCGACGCCAACAGCGCGGCGGCCATGTACCCTGACCAATCGCTGTATCCGGTGGACTCGGTGCCGAAGGTGGTCGAGCGCATCAACAACACCTTCCGCCGTGCCGATCAGATCCAATGGGCGAACCAGATTGAGCCGGGCAGCAAAGGGTACACCGATTATTTCCTGCCGATCGTCGCCGATGCGGAAGCCGGCTTCGGCGGCGTGTTGAACGCCTTTGAGCTGATGAAAGCGATGATTACCGCCGGTGCCGCCGGGGTGCACTTCGAAGATCAGCTGGCGGCGGTGAAGAAATGCGGCCATATGGGCGGCAAAGTGCTGGTGCCGACGCAAGAAGCGATCCAGAAACTGGTCGCCGCGCGCCTGGCGGCCGACGTGCTCGGCGTGCCGACGCTGGTGATCGCCCGTACCGACGCCGATGCGGCCGACCTGCTGACCTCTGACTGCGATCCGTATGACAGCGCCTTCGTCACTGGCGAGCGTACGGCGGAAGGCTTCTTCCGCACCCATGCCGGCGTCGAACAGGCGATCAGCCGCGGCCTGGCCTATGCCCCTTACGCCGATATGGTGTGGTGCGAAACCTCAACGCCGGATCTGGATGCCGCCCAGCGCTTCGCCGACGCCATCCACGCCAAATATCCAGGCAAGCTGTTGGCCTACAACTGCTCGCCATCGTTCAACTGGAAGAAGAACCTCGACGACCAGACCATCGCCCGCTTCCAGCAGGCGCTGTCGGACATGGGCTACAAGTATCAGTTCATCACGCTGGCGGGCATCCACAGCATGTGGTTCAACATGTTCGACCTGGCGCACGCCTATGCGCAGGGCGAGGGGATGAAACACTACGTCGAGAAGGTGCAGCAGGCGGAGTTCGCCGCGGTGGATCGCGGTTACACCTTCGCGTCGCACCAGCAGGAGGTGGGTACCGGCTACTTCGACAAGGTCACCACCGTCATTCAGGGCGGCGCCTCTTCGGTCACCGCGCTGACCGGTTCGACGGAAGAACAGCAGTTCTGATGCGGCAAGCTTGAAGACGTTTCACCCGGAGCCTGCATGCGCAGGCTTCTTTTTCTGGCGGGGGTAAGGATGGCGGCAAAACTGGAGTTGTTGATCGCACAGACGATCCTGCAGGGCTTCGATGCGCAGTACGGCCGCTTTCTGGAAGTGACCGCCGGCGCGCAGCAGCGCTTCGAGCAGGCGGACTGGCCGGCGGTGCAGCAGGCGATGAAAAAGCGCATCCATCTGTATGACCATCACGTCGGCCTGGTGGTGGAGCAGCTCAAATGCATCACCGGGCAGAAATACTTCGATGCCGACTTCCCCAGCCGGGTTAAAGCGGTTTATATCGACCTGCTGCCGGACTATCCGCGTTTCGAGATCGCCGAAAGCTTCTTTAACTCGGTCTATTGCCGGCTGTTCAAGCACCGCGATCTGACGCCGGACAAGCTGTTCGTCTTCAGTTCGCAGCCGGAACGGCGCTTTCGCGACATACCGCGTCCGCTGGCGCGCGATTTTACCCCCAATGGCGATCTGCCGGCGATGCTGCGCAGCGTGCTGAGCGATCTGCCGCTGCGGCTGCCGTGGGAGGACTTGGCACGCGATATTCGCGACATCACTCAGGCGCTGCAACGCGCCTTCAGCGCACCGCAGCTGGCGGGCGCAACCTTCCAGATAGCCAACGAACTGTTCTATCGCAACAAGGCCGCCTGGCTGGTCGGCAAGCTGCGCCTGGCCGACGGTGTTTATCCGTTCTTGCTCCCGATCCACCACAGCGAGTCGGGCGCGCTGTTTATCGATGCCTGCCTGACCGGCAAGGCCGAGGCCAGCATTGTCTTCGGCTTCGCCCGCTCTTATTTCATGGTCTACGCGCCGCTGCCGGCGGCGATGGTGGAGTGGCTGCGCGAGATCCTGCCGGGCAAGACCACCGCCGAGCTGTACATGGCGATCGGCTGCCAGAAGCACGGTAAAACCGAATGCTATCGCGAATACCTGACCTTTATGGCGCACTCACAGGAACAGTTCATCATCGCGCCGGGCGTGAAAGGCATGGTGATGCTGGTGTTCACCCTGCCGTCCTTCGATCGGGTGTTTAAAGTGATCAAGGATGAGTTCGCCCCGCAAAAAGAGGTGACGCAGGCGCAGGTGATGGCTTGCTATCAGCTGGTGAAAGAGCACGATCGCGTCGGGCGCATGGCGGATACCCAGGAGTACGAAAATTTCGTCGTCGACAAGGCGCGTCTCAGCCCTGAGCTGTTGGCGGAGTTGCGGCGTGAAGTGCCGGGCAAGCTGGAAGATCTCGGCGATCGCATCGTGATCAAACATTTGTATATGGAACGGCGCATGACGCCGCTGAACCTGTATCTGGAGCAGGCCAACGACCAGCAGATGCGCGATGCGATTGAAGAGTACGGCAATGCGATCAAGCAGTTGGCCGCCGCCAATATCTTCCCCGGCGATATGCTGTTCAAGAACTTCGGCGTGACGCGCCACGGGCGGGTGGTGTTCTACGACTACGACGAAATTTGCTACATGACCGAGGTCAACTTCCGCGACATTCCGCCGCCGCGTTATCCGGAGGACGAGCTGGCCAGCGAGCCGTGGTACAGCATCGCGCCCAACGATGTGTTCCCGGAAGAGTTCCGCCACTTCCTGTGCGGCGATCGGCGCATTCGGCAGGTGTTTGAAGAGTTGCACAGCGATCTGTTTACCGCGGAGTATTGGCGCGGGTTGCAGCAGCGCATCCGCGAAGGGCATGTGGAAGACGTATTTGCTTATCGCAAGAAGCAGCGGTTCAGCCAGCGCAGCGGGGCGGCGCTGCCGGCCGCCACCGCTGCGATGTAAATCAGGCCTGGGCGCCCGCGACGGCGGCGCGCGCCAGTTCGGTAATGCGAGCGTAGTCGCCGCTTTCGAGTGCGTCCGCCGGCACCAGCCAGGAGCCGCCGATGCACAGCACGCTTTTCAGCGCCAGATAGCTGCGGTAATTGTCCGGCGAGATGCCGCCGGTCGGGCAGAAACGCACCTGCGGGAACGGGCCGCCGATCGCCTGCAGCGCTTTTACGCCGCCGTTGGCTTCCGCCGGGAAGAATTTAAACTCGCGCAGGCCGTAATCCATGCCCTGCATCAGTTCGGAAACGGTGCTGATGCCCGGAATCAGCGGAATGGACCCGGCGGTGGCCGCCTTGAGCAGCTCGTCGGTCAATCCTGGGCTGATGGCGAATTGCGCGCCGGCTTCGGTCACTTCCCGCAGCTGCTGCGGATTGATCACCGTACCGGCGCCGATGATCGCTTCCGGCACCTCTTGAGCGATGGCGCGAATGGCGTCCATGGCGCAGGCGGTGCGCAGCGTCACCTCCAGCACCCGTACGCCGCCGGCGACCAGCGCTTTCGCCAACGGCACCGCATGTTCCAGCTTGTTGACAACGATGACCGGCACCACCGGCCCCGCCGTCAGGATCTGCTCGGCGCTTGTTGTCCACTTGTTCATGCTGACGTTCTCCTCTGTGGCCGCCGCCAGGCGGCGATGCGGCCAGGCTATCGATTAAAATTTGATGCAGCAGGCGCCCTGCTCGGCGCCTGACAGCTGGCTGCGCAACGCGCCGAACAGCTCGCGGCCGCAGCCGATGTGTTCGGCGCTCAGATCGGGCTGGCATGGCGCGCGCTGGGCCAACTCGTCGGCGTCGACCAGCATCTGCAGCTCGCCGCTGCGGCCGTTGACGCGGATCGGATCGCCGTCGCGCACTTTCGCCAGCAGGCCGCCGGTATAGGCTTCCGGGGTGACGTGAATGGCGGAAGGCACCTTGCCGGAGGCGCCGGACAGGCGGCCGTCGGTCACCAGCGCCACTTTGAAGCCGCGATCCATCAACACGCCCAGCGGCGGCATCAGCTTGTGCAGCTCCGGCATGCCGTTGGCCTGCGGCCCCTGGAAGCGCACCACCACCACGCAATCGCGATCCAGCTTGCCGGCTTCGAACGCCGGCACGATATCGTGCTGGCTGTCGAACACCACCGCCGGCGCTTCGATGATCTGGTTATCGGCGGGCACCGCCGAGGTTTTCATCACCGCGCGGCCCAGATTGCCGGCCATCACTTTGGTGCCGCCATGATGTTCGAACGGCTGAGCGACGCTGGCGATCACGCTGGCGTCGAGCGAGCCGGCCACGCCTTCGCGCCATACCAATTGGCCGTTGTCCAGCCACGGTTCCTGGGTGTAGCGGCGCAGGCCGAAACCGGCCACGGTGTGCACGTCTTCGTGCAGCAGGCCATGTTGCAGCAGCTCGCGCACCACCAGCGGCACGCCGCCGGCGGCCTGGAATTGGTTGATATCGGCCGGGCCGTTCGGGTAGATGCGGCACAGCAGCGGCACCGCCTCCGACAGCTCCGAGAAATCGTCCCAGGTGATGATGATGCCCGCCGCCCGCGCCATCGCCACCAGATGCATGGTCAGGTTGGTGGAGCCACCGGTGGCCAGCAGCGAGACGATGCCGTTCACCACCACTTTCTCGTCCACCAGGCGGCCGATCGGCAGGTAGTTGCCGGCGGTATCGGTCAGTCGGGTCACCTGGCGCGCGGCGGCGTCGTTCAGCGCGTCGCGCAGCGGCGTGTCCGGATGGACGAAGGAGGCGCCCGGCAGATGCAGACCCATCACTTCCATCACCATCTGGTTGGTGTTGGCGGTGCCATAGAAGGTGCAGGTGCCGATGCCGTGATAAGAGGCCGCCTCGGCCTCCAGCAGTGCCAAACGGTCGGCCTTGCCCTCGGCGTACAGCTGGCGCACGCGCACTTTTTCCTTGTTCGGCAGGCCGCTGCTCATCGGGCCGGCCGGCACGAACAGCGCGGGCAGGTGGCCGAAGGAGAGGGCGGCCATCACCAGCCCCGGCACGATCTTGTCGCAGATGCCGAGGAACAGCGCGCCGTCGAACATATTGTGCGACAGGCCGACGGCGGCCGACATGGCGATCACGTCACGGCTCATCAGCGACAGCTCCATGCCGTCCTGCCCCTGCGTCACGCCGTCGCACATCGCCGGCACGCCGCCGGCCACCTGGCCTACGGCGCCGACCGCTTTCAGCGCCTGCTTCAGCCGCTGCGGGTAGTGTTCGTAGGGCTGGTGGGCCGACAGCATGTCGTTATAGGCGGTGATGATGGCGATATCGCTGCGCACCATGTTTTTCAGCGACGCCTTGTCATCAGGCTGACAGGCGGCGAAGCCGTGGGCCAGGTTGCCGCAGGCGAGCTGCGCGCGGTGGACGGTTTGGGCGCGGGCCGCCTCGATACGCGCCAGATAGGCGGCGCGGCTGGCCTGGGAACGGTCGATGATGCGCTGTGTGACACGGGACAAGGTTGGATTAATCATGCCTTCCTCACATTGCTGTTGTTATAGTCGCCGCCTGTGGCGGTGCCCCCGGGGGTGATTTGCAGCCCTGGTGTGCAAGGCCGGGGGCGATTCAGGATTTAAAACATCGTGAATGCAATCATGCCGATGGCGCCGCCGACGCTGCCCAGAATGGTTTCCATCACCGTCCAGGTTTTCAGCGTTTGCAGTTCGTTGGCGCCGGTGAATTTGCCGAACAGCCAGAAACCGGCGTCGTTGACGTGGCTCAGCACGATGGAGCCACCGGCGATGCAGATGGCCAGCGCGGCCAACTGCCCGCCGTTCAGCCCGAGCTGGCTGGTGACCGGCAGCACCAGGCCGACGGTGGTCAGGCAGGCGACGGTGGCCGAGCCCTGGATCACCCGCACCATGGCGGACAACGCGAACGCTGCCACGGCGATCGGCAGGCCGGCGCCGATCATGGCGTCACCCAGCGCTGGCCCTACACCGGAATCCACCAGGATCTGCTTGAACACCCCGCCGGCGCCGGTCATCAGCAGGATGATTCCGGCCGGCTGCACGGCGGCGGAGCAGATGGCCAGGGTCTGTTCGTTGCTCATGCCGCGCGGTTTCGCCAGACCGTAAATCACGATCAGGCAGGCCAGCAGAATGGCGGTGAACGGGTGGCCGATAAACTCCAGCCACTGCTGCAGCTGCGAGCCGGGAGTGACCAGCCGCGCGCCGATAGTCTTCATGCCGACCAGTACCAGCGGGCACAGCACCAGCGCCAGGCTGAAGCCGAACGACGGCAGATTGCCCTTGGTCAGCGTCGGCTCGTTCTCTTCCGGCGGCATTGGCCAGTTGACGAAGCGGCTGATAAAGCTGCCGTACAGCGGGCCGGCGATCAGCATGCCGATCACGGCCGCCACCAGGCCGATGGCGATCATCCAGCCGAAATCGGCCTTCATCTGCGATGCCAGCAGCATTGGCACCGGCCCCGGCAGCAGGAAGGAGGCGGCAGCGGCCACACCGGCGAACAGCGGGATGGCCAGCTTGACGATATTGCCGTCGGTGCGGCGCGCCACGGCGAACACGATGCCGATCAGCAGCACCACCGCCACGTCGAAGAACAGCGGCAGCGCGCAGATCAGGCCGGCGATGCCGAGCGCGTAGTGCGCCTTGCTTTGTCCGAATCGTTTCAGCAATTGCGCCGCAATTTGATCGAGCGCGCCGACCTCATGCAGGATCTTGCCGAACATCGCCCCGAGCGCCACCACGATCGCCAGGAAGCCCAGCGTGTCGCCCATGCCTTTTTGCATGGTGTCGGCGATGTGTTCCAGCGGCATGCCGGAGAAAATGCCGGCGGCGATGGACACCAGCATCAGCGCGACGAAGGCGTGCATGCGCGCCTTCATCACCAGGAATAACAGCAGTAAAACCGAGCCGACTGCGGTACCGACCAGCGTTACGGTACTCACGCGCACACGTCCTGCGGCAGGAAGCTCTGGATATGGCGCACGGTATCGGCGATCACCGCGTCCAGCGGCTGATTGATGTCGATCGCCATCACGTCGTTCTCGTCGGCGCCCGGTTGCTCCAGCGCGGCGAACTGGGTGACCAGCATCTGCGGCTTGAAGAAGTGGCCGTTGCGCGCCGCCAGGCGGGATTCGATCACCGGGAACTCACCGTGCAGATAGATGAATGACAGGTTGCCGTTGCCGGCGCGCAGGCGGTCGCGATACTGCTTTTTCAACGCCGAACAGACGATGATCGACACGTTGTTGGTGCGCTGCATGGCGAAGGCGGCGTCGTTGAGCGCGGCCAGCCACGGCGCGCGATCGTCGTCGTTCAACGCCTCGCCGGCGGCCATCTTCAGGATATTGCTGCGCGGGTGCAGGAAGTCGCCGTCGAGGAAGCCGGCGGAGAGTTGGCGGGCCGCAGCGGCGGCGACGGCGGACTTGCCGCTGCCGGAAACGCCCATAACGACGTAAATGCGATTTTGATTGTTGGTCATGGCTTGGCTCCAAAACACCGGGTGACGTTACCTTCGTTTAGCCTGGTTGTTACCGGTAACATGTTATCGGTAACATTGTCGAAGGAAGTTTGAGCGGTTGCAATGGGCTTTCGCCGTGAGGATCGTTAACTGTGATCGGCTTCAAGCTTTTTTCCTGTGCGCTAAACAGGATGCCGACAGCCTGTTACATGCTGACAACAGAGCATGGCAGGGGAGCAGGGGCGCGCTGGGGCGCCCCTCGGATGGGCTGGATCAGCGCACGCCGCCGTAGGCCAGGCTGATCTCTTTCGCCGCGTGGATCACCAGCGCGCCCAGCTCGATCACGCGATCGTCGGTGATGCGCGACACCGGGCCGGAGATGGAAATGGCGGCGAAGGCTTCGCGGTGCTCGTCGAAGATGCAGGCCGCCACGCAGCGCAGGCCGAGCGCGTGCTCTTCGTCGTCAAAGGAGAAGCCCTGTTTGCGGATCTGCGCCAGCCCCTCTTTCAGGTTGTGTGGCGTCAGGGTATGCGGCGTGTAGGTGTGCATGCCTTTCTTGTGCAGCAGTTTGGTCACCTGATCGTCCGGCAGGGTGGCGAGGAACGCTTTGCCGGCGCCGGAGGCGTGCATTGGCAGTTTGCCGCCGATCGGCGCCGACATGCGCATCAGCGCCGTGCACTGCACCTGATCGATGATGATCGCCTGGTACTCGCTGGTATCCAGCACCGCCAGGTTGACGGTTTCGCCGGACTCCTCCATCAGGCGGCGCAGCGTCGGATGCACCATCGCCAGCAGGTTGCGGCTTTGCAGGAAGCTGCTGCCGACCACAAAGGCGTGCGAGCCGATGGTCCACAGGCCGAGATCGCCGACCTGGCGCACGAATCCCTGCTGCTGCATGGTGGTGAGCAGGCGGTGAGTAGTGGAATTCGGCAGGCCGGCCTGCTGGGCCAGATCGGTCAGCGCCACGTTGCCCTGGGCTTCCGAAATGTATTCCAACAGTTTCAGGCCACGGGTCAACGATTGTACCTGACCGGTCGCCGCACTGGCGGCGGGGGCTGCTGCGCGGGGCTTCTTGCCGCGCTTGGCGGGAGCAGGGGTGGCCATGGGTGAGATTCCTTTTTCCGTATTATGGAATTCATTTTCGTTTTTTGTCGATGAATTGCAAGCCGCCGTCAGCTCATCGGAGGTGTTGGCGCACAACCTGAAAAACTCTCAATTGTCGCCTGGCCCTTTGTCCTTACAAGCTGTGCTAGGATGACTCGTTGGTTTTTGCGGCAGTTGAGCAATGGGCTGGATGGCAATGGAAGGGGTTACAGTGACGAATCGAGTAGAACAACTGCGCCGCCAGTTAGCGCAGCGCATTTTGGTGTTGGACGGCGGCATGGGCACCATGATCCAGAGCTACCGTCTGGATGAGCGCGATTTCCGCGGTGAGCGTTTCGCCGACTGGCGCAGCGATCTGAAAGGCAATAACGATCTGCTGGTGCTGACCAAGCCGGAAGTGATCACCGCCATTCATTACGCCTATCTCGAGGCGGGCGCCGATATCCTTGAGACCAATACCTTCAACTCCACCTCCATCGCCATGGCCGACTACCATATGGAGTCGCTGTCCGCCGAGATTAACTATCAGGCCGCCTGCCTGGCGCGCGCCTGCGCCGACGAATGGACGGCGCGCACGCCGGAAAAACCGCGCTACGTCGCCGGGGTGTTGGGGCCGACCAACCGCACCGCGTCCATCTCGCCGAACGTCAACGATCCGGCGTTCCGCAACATCTCGTTCGATGAACTGGTGGCGGCTTACCGCGAATCGACCCGCGCGCTGGTGGAAGGCGGCGTCGATCTGATCATGATCGAAACCATCTTCGACACCCTGAACGCCAAGGCCGCCGCTTTTGCGGTGGAAACCGAATTCGAAGCGCTGGGGGTGGAACTGCCGATCATGATTTCCGGCACCATCACCGACGCCTCCGGCCGCACCTTATCCGGCCAGACCACCGAAGCGTTTTACAATTCGCTGCGCCACGTCAAGCCGCTGACCTTCGGCCTGAACTGCGCCCTGGGCCCGGACGAGCTGCGCCAGTACGTCGCCGAGCTGGCGCGCATCTCGGAGACCTACGTCACCGCGCACCCGAACGCCGGTTTGCCGAATGCCTTCGGCGAATACGATCTGGATGCGGCCGAGATGGCGCGCCAGGTCGGGGAGTGGGCGCAGGCCGGCTTTCTCAATATCATCGGCGGATGCTGCGGCACCACGCCGGAACATATCGCCGCGATGGCCAAGGCGGTCGAGGGCGTGCCGCCGCGCCGGCTGCCGGATATCCCGGTCGCCTGCCGCCTGGCCGGTCTGGAGCCGTTGACCATCGACGCCAACACCCTGTTCGTCAACGTCGGCGAGCGCACCAACGTCACCGGTTCGGCGCGTTTCAAACGCCTGATCAAAGAAGAGAAATACAACGAGGCGCTCGACGTGGCGCGTCAGCAGGTCGAGAGCGGCGCGCAGATCATCGACATCAACATGGACGAGGGGATGCTCGACGCCGAAGCGGCGATGGTGCGCTTCCTCAACCTGATCGCCGGCGAGCCGGATATCGCTCGGGTGCCGATCATGATCGACTCCTCCAAGTGGTCCGTTATCGAGAAAGGCCTGAAGTGCATTCAGGGCAAGGGCATCGTCAACTCGATCTCGATGAAGGAGGGCGAAGAAGCCTTTATCCATCACGCCAAACTGGTGCGCCGCTACGGCGCCGCGGTGGTGGTGATGGCGTTCGACGAAGTGGGCCAGGCGGACACCCGCGAGCGCAAGTTCGAGATCTGCCGCCGCGCCTATAAAATTTTGACCGAACGCGTTGGCTTCCCGCCGGAAGACATCATTTTCGACCCGAACATCTTCGCCGTCGCCACCGGCATCGAAGAGCACAACAACTACGCCGTCGACTTTATCGAAGCCTGCGCCGACATTAAAACCCACCTGCCGCACGCGATGATCTCCGGCGGGGTGTCCAACGTGTCGTTCTCGTTCCGCGGCAACGATCCGGTGCGTGAAGCGATCCATGCGGTGTTCCTGTATCACGCCATTCGCAACGGCATGGACATGGGCATCGTCAACGCCGGGCAGTTGGCGATTTACGACGATCTGCCTACTGAGCTGCGCGAGGCGGTAGAAGACGTGATCCTCAACCGTCGCGAGGACGGCACCGAACGCCTGCTGGAGCTGGCGGAAAAGTACCGCGGCAGCAAAGACGGCGAAGCGGCGGTGCAGCAGGCGGAGTGGCGCGGCTGGCCGGTGGAGAAGCGGCTGGAATACTCGCTGGTGAAGGGCATCACCGAGTTTATCGAGCTGGACACCGAAGAAGCGCGGCAGCAGGCCGAACGCCCAATCGAAGTGATCGAAGGGCCGCTGATGGCCGGGATGAACGTGGTCGGCGATCTGTTTGGCGAGGGCAAGATGTTCCTGCCGCAGGTGGTGAAATCCGCCCGCGTGATGAAGCAGGCGGTGGCCTACCTGGAACCGTACATCGAGGCCAGCAAGCAGCAAGGCACCTCCGCGGGGAAAATCCTGTTGGCGACGGTGAAGGGCGACGTGCACGACATCGGCAAGAACATCGTCGGCGTGGTGCTGCAGTGCAACAATTATGAAATCGTCGATCTTGGCGTGATGGTACCGACGGAGAAAATCCTGCGCACCGCGCGCGAGGAGAACGTCGACATCATCGGCCTGTCGGGGCTGATCACGCCGTCGCTGGACGAGATGGTCAACGTGGCCAAAGAGATGGAGCGCCAGGGCTTTACGCTGCCGCTGCTGATCGGCGGCGCCACCACCTCCAAGGCGCACACCGCGGTGAAAATCGAGCAGAACTACAGCGGCCCGACCACCTACGTGCAGAACGCCTCGCGCACCGTGGGCGTGGTGTCGGCACTGCTGTCCGCCACCCAGCGCGACGAGTTTGTGGTGCGCACCCGCAAAGAATATGAAACGGTGCGCATTCAGCACGCGCGCAAAAAACCGCGCACGCCGCCGGTCGATTTGCAGAAGGCGCGCGCCAACGCCATGGCGCTGGACTGGGCCGATTATCAGCCGCCGGCGCCGCGGCAGCTCGGCGTGTTTCCGGTGGCGGCCGGCATCGAGACGCTGCGCCACTACATCGACTGGACGCCGTTCTTCATGACCTGGTCGCTGGCGGGCAAATACCCGCGCATCCTGGAGGATGAGGTGGTGGGGGAAGAGGCCAAGCGCCTGTTCCACGACGCCAATCAGATGCTGGATCGGCTGGCCGCCGAGCGCAGCCTCAACCCGCGTGGCGTTTACGGCCTGTTCCCGGCCAACCGCGTCGGCGACGACGTGGAAGTGTACCGCGACGAACGGCGCGGCGAGGTGCTGGCGGTGAGCCGCCATCTGCGTCAGCAGACGGAAAAAACCGACTTCCCGAACTACTGCCTGGCGGACTTCGTGGCGCCGAAAAGCAGCGGCAAGGCCGACTACTTCGGCGCCTTCGCGGTGACCGGCGGGCTGGAGGAAGACGCGCTGGCGGCGGCGTACGACGCGCAGCACGACGATTACAACAAAATCATGGTCAAGGCGTTGGCGGATCGTTTGGCGGAGGCCTTCGCCGAATACCTGCATGAGCAGGTGCGCAAGTTACACTGGGGCTATGCCGCCGACGAGAGCCTGAGCAACGAGGAACTGATCCGCGAGAACTATCAGGGCATCCGGCCGGCGCCGGGCTACCCGGCCTGCCCGGAGCACACCGAAAAAGCGACCATCTGGCAGCTGCTGGACGTCAACCGCCACACCGGCATGGAACTGACGGAGTCCTTCGCTATGTGGCCGGGAGCGGCGGTATCCGGCTGGTACTTCAGCCATCCTGAGAGCAAGTACTTCGCGGTGGCGCAGATCCAGCGCGATCAGGTGGAAGACTACGCGGCGCGTAAAGGGATGAGCGTGAGCGAGGTCGAGCGCTGGCTGGCGCCAAACCTCGGCTACGACGCCGACTGACTTTCCTCTTTAAGGGCGCAGCGATGCGCCCTTGTCATTTACAGCGCTTCCACATCGATGTGCAGCGCGTCGTACCGCCAATACTCCAGGTCACAATCGATCACCCTGTCGTGCTGATCGCGATTCACCCGCGTAATGAACAGCGCCGGGCTGCCGTAGGTCACCTTCAGCATGGCGGCGGCCTGCTGCGGCAGCAGGGTGGGCAGCATGTCGAAACGCACCCGGCCGTAGTGAATGCCGTAGCGCGCGGCGTACAGCGCGGTCAGCGACTGGGTCAGATCTTCGTCCAGAATGCCGGGGAAATAGGACGGATTGAGGTAGTGCTCGCAGTACAGCACCGCGCGCCCGTCGATGTAGCGCAGTCGGCGAATGCGATAGGCCTCGGCGCCGGGGGGCAGCGCCAGACGGCCGGCCAGCGGCGCGTCGAGCGTGACGACCGCGCTGTCGATCGCTTCGGTATGCGCGGCGCGCCCCTGCTGCTGCGCCATGGCGTGAAAATGGCTGCGCTGCAGCGGGTTGTAGATCAAACGTGGCGGCGAGATGAACCAGCCGCGCCGCACCTGGCGGTAGATGACGCCCTGCGCCTCCAACTGGCCGAGCGCCTCCTGCAAGGTAATGCGGGTGGTGGCGAATTGCTCGCTCAGGGCGCGTTCGGAGGGCAGCTTGCCGTCCACGGCGAACTCGCCGGCGGTGATGCGGGCGCTCAGCGTTTGGCAGATGGTGGCGACGGTCGTCGGTGCTTCACTCATACAGCGGGTGTCCCGTTTCAGTGCGTTTGGCCTTCCTTAAGGTAGACCAGCGTCGCGTTTTCGCCGTTGCAATGGGTGATAAAACTGTCGCTTTTTTAAGCTGACATATAATTATCACATTCGTCCGTTAGATTGGTTTGGTCCTTGCTGGACTAGTCCAGCCATCCCCACACTACCACCTGGAGCATCAGTTATGAAACGTTTGTGCGCTTCTGTGTTAACCAGTGCCATCGTGTTATCCAGCCAGATGAGCTGGGCCGCGGATACCGATCTGGCGGCGCTGGAGCAGGCCGCGAAGAAAGAAGGCGAAGTCAACAGCGTCGGCATGCCGGACAGCTGGGCCAACTGGAAAGGCACCTGGCAAGATCTGTTGAGCAAGTACGGCCTGAAGCATGTCGATACCGACATGAGCTCCGCGCAGGAGATCGCCAAATTCGATGCGGAAAAGAACAACGCTACGGCGGACATCGGTGACGTCGGCGCGGCCTTTGGCCCGGTGGCGGTGCAGAAGGGCGTAACGCAGCCCTACAAACCCTCTACCTGGGATCAGGTGCCGGACTGGGCGAAAGACAAAGACGGGCACTGGGCGCTGGCTTACACCGGCACCATCGCCTTTATCATCAATAAACAGCAGGTGAAAGACATCCCGCACAGCTGGGCCGATCTGCTCAAGGGCAGCTATCAGGTCACCATCGGCGACGTCGGCACCGCGTCGCAGGCGGCCAGCGGCGTGCTGGCCGCCACCTACGCCATGGGCGGCAACGAGAAAAACCTCAAGCCGGGCCTGGAATTCTTCGGCAAGCTGGCCAAGGCCGGCCGCCTGAGCCTGAGTAACCCGGTGATCGCATCGCTGGAGAAAGGGGAAGTGCAGGTTGGCGTGGTGTGGGACTTCAACGGCCTGAACTACCGCGATCAGATCGACAAAACCCGTTTTGAAGTGCTGATCCCGTCGGACGGCTCGATCACCTCCGGCTACACCACCATCATCAATAAATACGCCAAGCACCCGAACGCCGCCAAGCTGGCGCGCGAATACATCTTCTCCGACGCCGGCCAGATCAACCTGGCGCGCGGCTATGCCCGCCCGATCCGCGCCGAACATCTGACGCTGCCGGACGACGTCAAGGCCAAGCTGCTGCCGGCCGAGCAGTACAAGAATGCGCACCCGATCGCCGATCCGGCGGCCTGGGAACAGAGCGCCAAAGCGCTGCCGCGCCTGTGGCAGGAAAACGTCATTATGTTTATGCAGCAGTGAGTTAACGCACCATGAAAACGATCCTCGTGCTGCTGGACGGCCTCAACTACCGGGTGGCGCATGACGCCATGGGGTATCTGCAGGCCGAATGTGCGGCGGGACGCGGGCGGTTGTACCTGCTGGAGAGCGAGTTGCCCTCGCTCTCCCGGCCGCTGTATGAATGCATCCTCACCGGCGTCACGCCGGTGGAGAGCGGCGTGGTGCACAACCACGTCTCGCGCCTTTCTCATCAACAAAGCGTGTTTCATTACGCGCGCGCCGCCGGGCTGACCACCGCCGCCGCCGCGTATCATTGGTTCAGCGAATTGTATAACCGCACGCCGTTCGACGCCGCGCGCGACCGCCACACCGACGCTCCCGAGCTGCCGATTCAGCACGGCCATTTCTATTACGACGACGGCTATCCCGACAGCCATCTGTTCGACGACGCCGAAAGCCTGCGCCAGCGTCATCAGCCGGATTTCCTGCTGATCCACCCGATGAACATCGACGACGCCGGGCACCGCTTCGGCCTCTCTTCGCCGCAGTACCGCAACGCGGCGCGGCGCGCCGACGGCTCGCTGTCGCGCTACCTGCCCGAGTGGCTGGCGGCCGGTTATCAGGTGCTGGTCACTGCCGACCACGGCATGAACGACGATCGCAGCCACGGCGGGGTGTTGCCGGAAGAGCGCCAGGTGCCGCTGTTCGTGTTCGGCGCGGGCTTCAGCCTGGACGACGCCGATCCGCAGCAAACCGAGCTGTGCGGCACGATCTGCGATCTGCTGCAGGCGGCGCATGACAAGCCGCGCTGCCGGGCGCTGCTGGCGCAGGATGCGCGATGAACAGCAAAACCAAATGGATCGCCGCACTGTGCCTGCTGCCGTTTATCGTGCTGTTCGGCGCGTTTCAGATCGCCCCGCTGGTGTGGATCGCGGTTCACAGCTTTTTCAGCGAGACCAGCAGCTGGGGATGGGGCAACTATGTCGATATCCTCACGTCGCCGTTCTACCTGCAGGCCTTTCAGTTCTCGCTGGAGATCTCGCTGTGGTCGAGCGTCTACGGCTTGCTGATTGCATTAGTGGGCAGTTACTCACTTCGCCAGCTCGGCCAGACCCGCTTTCATGACTTCGTGATGTCGTTCACCAACATGACCAGCAACTTCGCCGGGGTGCCGCTGGCGTTCGCCTTCGTCATTCTGTTGGGGTTGAACGGCTGCCTGACGCTGCTGCTGCGCAAATACGGTTTGATGGAGAGCTTCAACCTCTATTCGAAGAGCGGCCTGATCGTGCTGTATACCTACTTCCAGATCCCGTTGGGCGTGCTGTTGCTGTATCCGGCGTTCGATGCGCTGCGCGCCGATTGGCGTGAGTCGGCGGCGCTGCTCGGCGCCGGCCCCTGGCGCTACTGGCGGCATATCGGCCTGCCGGTGCTGGCGCCGGCGCTGATGGGCACCTTCGTCATCCTGCTGGCCAACGCGCTGGGCGCCTACGCCACGGTGTACGCGCTGACCACCGGCAACTTCAACGTGATCCCGATCCGCATCTCGGCGTTGGTGGCGGGGGACATCTCCCTCGATCCGAACCTGGCCAGCGCGCTGGCGATGCTGCTGGTGGTGATGATGGCGTTTATCACGGTAATCCACCAATGGATGCTGCGCAGGAGCTACCTCAATGCGCGCTCATAATCGGATGGAGAATGCTCATGTCGCGTGCTGAACGCCTCTATCATCGCACGGTGACCGGCCTGCTGCTGCTGATCCTGCTGCTGCCGCTGGCGGCGACGCTGATTTATGCGCTGGCCACCCAGTGGGGCGCCACCATTTTACCGGACGGTTTTACCCTGAAGTGGCTGACGGCGCTGTGGAGCGACCCGCGCTTTTTGCAGGCGCTGTGGCATTCGCTGCTGATCTGCTTCGGCACGCTGCTGCTGTCGGTGGTGGTGATCCTGCCGGCGATGTTTGTGATTGCTTACTATTTTCCCAAGCTGGACGCGGTGATGAACGTGCTGATCCTGCTGCCGTTCGCCGTGCCGCCGGTGGTGTCGGCGGTGGGGCTGATGCAGCTGTTCGCCGCCGATCCGCTGCCGCTGCTCGGCACCCCCTGGATTTTAGTCGGCTGCTATTTCACCATCGCGCTGCCGTTTATCTACCGCGCCATCAGCAACAACATGCAGGCGATCAACCTGCGCGATCTGATGGACGCCGCCCACCTGCTCGGCGCCAGTACCTGGCAGGCGGCGCTGTGGGTGGTGCTGCCGAACCTGCGCAAGGGCGGAACGATCGCCGTGTTACTGTCATTCTCGTTCCTGATCGGTGAGTTCGTGTTCGCCAACCTGCTGGTGGGCAGCCAGTATGAAACGCTGCAGGTCTACCTGTTCAACATGCGCAACGGCAGCGGGCATTTCACCAGCGCGCTGGTCATCTCCTATTTCGCCGTGGTGCTGCTCGTCACCTGGCTGGCGAACCTGCTGAATAAAAACAAGGGTTAACCCGATGGCTTATCTCAACGTCACCCGCCTGAACAAACACTATGGCCAGACCCAGGTGTTTCAGGATATCGATTTCACCGCCGAAGAGGGGGAGTTCGTCACCCTGCTGGGGCCGAGCGGCTGCGGCAAATCGACGCTGCTGCGCTGCCTGGCCGGCCTGACCCCGGTCGACAGCGGGCAAATTTTATTGCAGGGCCAGGATCTGGTACCGCTGGCGCCGCAAAAGCGCGGCATCGGCATGGTGTTCCAAAGTTATGCGCTGTTCCCCAATATGACGGTGGAAGGCAACGTGGCATTCGGCCTGAAAATGCAGAAGCTGGCGGCCGGGCAGATCGGCCAGCGGGTGCAGGAGGTGCTGGCGCTGGTGGAGCTGAGCGATCTGGCGAAGCGCTATCCGCATCAGCTGTCGGGCGGCCAGTGTCAGCGCGTGGCGCTGGCGCGATCGCTGGTCACTCGCCCGCGTCTGCTGCTGCTCGACGAACCGCTGTCGGCGCTGGATGCGCGTATTCGCAAACACCTGCGCGAGCAGATCCGGCGCATTCAGCGCGAGCTGAACCTGACGGCGATCTTCGTCACCCACGATCAGGAAGAGGCGCTAACCTTGTCGGATCGCATCGTGCTGATGAACAAGGGGCAGATCGTGCAGAGCGGCGATGCGGAAACCCTGTATACCCAGCCGGCGGATGCCTTCGCCGCCGGTTTTATCGGCAACTACAACCTGCTGAGCGCCGAACAGGCCGGCCGCTTGACCGGGCGCAGCTATGTCGGCAAGGTGGCGATCCGCCCCGAGTCGATCGGCCTGTTGCCGGCCGGACAGGGGATCGGCGGGGTGATCCTGGGTCACAGTTTGCTCGGGAATGTGGTACGGTATCGGATTCAGGTTTGCGAGATAGAATTGCTGGTTGACGTGCTCAACCGTTCGGTGGCCGACCTGCGGCCCGACGGCGCGGAAATTGGGCTACACTTGGAACCTGTTGTATTGCGGGAAGTTGCATGACTTCGCAGCGCGGCGCCGGGGCCTTCCCGCCGCCGCATTAACCCTTCTCTTCTGCGGTCTGCCGCCCGCCCGCTGTCCTGCCAGACCCACGCCCGGCAGGCGGGACCGCGCACTGTACCCGTCATCCTTTGGCTCGCCTCTCTGCGTCGCGTGACAAGCATCGGGTATCAGCCTCCTTTGGCCGGGCGTTAATGGAGCGTATCTTCCGTGCTGACCCTTCTTCACCTGCTTTCGTCCGTGGCGCTGTTGGTGTGGGGCACCCACATCGTGCGCACCGGGATCATGCGGGTTTACGGCGCCAATCTGCGGCGCGTGTTGAGCGACAGCGTTGAGAAAAAACCGCTGGCGTTCGTTTCCGGCATCGGCGTGACCGCGCTGGTGCAAAGCAGCAACGCCACCGCGCTGCTGGTGACCTCTTTCGTCGCGCAGGGGCTGGTGGGGCTGGCGCCTGCGCTGGTGATCATGCTGGGCGCCGACGTCGGCACCGCGCTGATGGCGCGCGTGCTGACCTTCGATCTTTCCTGGTTGTCGCCGCTGCTGATCCTGGTCGGCGTCTTCCTGTTCCTCAGCCGCAAGCAAATGCGGATCGGCCAGATCGGACGCGTCCTGATCGGCCTTGGGCTGATCGTGCTGGCGCTGGAGCTGATCGTCGCCGCCGCCACGCCGATCACCCAGGCGGCCGGGGTGAAAGTGCTGTTCTCGTCGCTGACCGGCGACGTGATGCTGGACGCCCTGACCGGCGCGCTGTTCGCCATCGTCAGCTATTCCAGCCTGGCGGCGGTGCTGCTGACCGCCACCCTGACCGCCACCGGCGTGATTTCGCTGAAGGTGGCGCTCTGTCTGGTGATCGGCGCCAACCTCGGCAGCGGCCTGCTGGCGATGATCAACGCCAGCGGGCAGAACGCCGCCGGGCGGCGCGTAGCGCTCGGCAGCCTGCTGTTCAAGCTGGTGGGCTGCATACTGGTGCTGCCGTTCGTCTCCTATCTGGCGGATTTGATGGCTCAGCTGCCGGGCGGCAGCGAAGAGCTGGTGATCTATTTCCACGTGTTCTACAACCTGATCCGCTGCCTGGTGATGATCCCACTGGCCGGGCCGATGGCGACGCTGTGCGAGCGGCTGATCGTCGACGAAGCGGCCGACGATCCGCGCATGCGGCCGCGCCATCTGGACGCCAGCGCGCTGGACACGCCGACGCTGGCGCTGGCCAATGCGGCGCGTGAAACGCTGCGCATGGGCGACGTGGTGGAACACATGATGATCCTGCAACGTGAAGTGCTGCACGGTAAGCAGGGGGTTGATAAAGAGGTGCGGCGCCTCGACGATGACGTCGACGTGCTGTACACCGCCATCAAGCTGTATCTGGCGCAGATCCAGAAGGAAGATCTGGGCGAGGAAGACTCGCGCCGCTGGGCGGAGATCATCGAAATGGCGCTCAACCTGGAACAGGCGGGCGACATCATCGAGCGCATGGCCGGCGACGTGGGCGCCAAGTCGCACGCCGCGCGCCGCGCCTTCTCGGCGGAAGGGTTGGCGGAGCTGGACGGGCTGCACGAACGGCTGATCGGCAACCTGCGCCTGGGGCTGTCGGTGTTCCTGTCCGGCGACGTCACCAGCGCCAAACGCCTGCGCCGTTCCAAGCACCGCTTCCGCATTCTGGATCGCCGCTACGCGCACGCGCACGTCGATCGTTTGCACCAGCAAAACGTGCAGAGCATCGAGACCAGTTCGTTGCATTTGGGATTGTTGGGGGACATGAAGCGCCTGAACTCGCTGTTCTGCGCGGTGGCTTACAACGTGTTGGACCAGGATGCCAAGGACGACGATCGCGACTGGGAAGACACCCCGAGCACGCTGTAAAAAAACGCCCCCGGTTTTAACCGGGGGCGTTGTGCAGGAAAGGCGCGTTATTTGCCGCTGAACACGCCGGCTTTGGCATCCGCCTGTTTTGTTGAGGCATGGCCGCTGACGAACGGCACGTTGCCGTCAACGCCCTGTTTCGCCGCACCGGCGGCCAGGCCGCCAACCGTGGCCGCCGCATCGACGCGGCCGCCGCCCTGATAGCGTTGGCCGTTGACGTCCTGCTGGCTGACCTGGCTACCGCCCAGTTCCACCTTGCCTTGCTGGCTGCGGATCTCGCCGCCGGTCAGTTGGGTTTGGCCGCCAACCTGCAGCGCCACGCCGTTCTTACCGGTGATCGCCGATTGCTCGCCGACCGCGTTGTTGTTCACCACGTCGGCATTGACCTTGAGGTGCCCCTGGCGACCGGCCGGACCGGTGATGCTGTCTTTCACCGCGCCGCCGACGGTGCGTGCGCCGCGATCCCACAGCGGGCCTTGCGGTTTTTCGCCGGTCGGCGTTGCCGGCAGCGTGACTTTGCCTTCGGCCTTGCTGAAGCTGACCGCGCCGGTGGTGTCCTGCTGCGGATCGAGGCGACGCGCCACGCTGTTGTACTTGTCGGTGGTGGCGTCGGCCACTTTGTTCACTCCGGCCTCCAGTTTCTCTTTCACCTTACCGGCGTAACGCGGTGTGCCGACCTTCGACAGCTTGGAGGTGATGCTGCTGCCCGGATCGTTGCTGTGGCTCAGGCCGGCATCCACATCGACCTTCACACCGTTCTCAACGTCTTTGCGGCTTTCAACGTGCAGATTGCCGCCCACCTTGCCTTGTACGCTGTCGGCATCGACACGCGCGCCGGCGAGACGGGTGTCTTTGCCGCTGTTGAGTGTCACGTCGCCTGCGGTGATACCGGTGTTGGCGTGGGTGGTTTTATCCTGCTGTTCCACGCCGACCTTCAGACCGGCGCCCAGCGTGTGGGTATCTTTGCCAGTGTTCGGGTCGACCTTGCCGCCGGCGTCCTTGTTGAAGGTTTGGCCGCCTTTGGCGTTGGCTTTGATGCCCAGGCTCCAGTTGTCCTTATGCTGCTCGTTTTTGGCGGACTCCAGCAGGATGCCGCCGTTTTTCGCCTCGAGCGCGGTGCTGCCGCCGCTGACTTTGGCCCCCTGCAGATGCAGCGCGTCATCGCCTTTGCCGTTGGCGGACAGGGTGACCTTGCCGTCTGAGGCGATAGTGGCGCCCTGACGCTCGGTCGTGGACTCATTCACCTTGGCGATGTCGAAGGCGCCGCCGGCGGAGAGGTTGCCGCCGGTTTTTTCCTTGCTGTCGCTGCTGCCGGCGCCCAGATCGATATTGCCGGACAGCTTGCTTTCCTTACGCGTTTGGGTCGATTCCGCCGCCTGCAGTGCGACCTTGTTACCCGCGCTCAGGCTGACGTCGCCCTGGCTCTTGACGTTGGTGCCCTGCAGCGTCAGATCGCGGCCCGCCTTCAGCTCAACGCCCTGTTGGCCACTGACGTTGCCGACCTGCGCGGTGCTGCTGCTGCTTTCGCCGTTGTGGGTGCCGCCGCCGAACCCGGCGCCGAAGTTTTTACTGTCGGCGGTGAAACCGCCCTTGGCGGAGGCTTTGACGTTAAAGCCGCTGTGGCTTTCGCTCTGCTTGTCGCTGGCCTGATCAAGGCGGATATCGCCGCCGGCGTTGACGGCGGTTTTACCGCTGCCGCCGTTCAGCGCGGTGCCCTGATAGACCGCGTCTTTTTTCACGTTGACGTTGATGCCGTTGGCCGCGTCGATCGAGCCGGTCACCGCCTGGCTGGCGCTGCTGTTGCTGCGCTGGGTGCCGCCTTCGCCCTTGGCGTCCACGGTCAGATCGCTGCCGGTGGAGGTGTAGACGCGCACGCCGGCGCTGCCGCGGGTATCGCGGCTCTGCTCTTCCTGACGATTTGTCGCAGCTTCGCTGCGGTGGCTGTCCGCCGTCAGCGTGACCGCGCCTTTGTTGGCTTGATATTGCGTGCCCTGATCGCGCACTTTGCCTTTGGCGTTGATGTCGATGCTGCCGGCTTTCACCGAGCTGACGACCGCCTGCGAGCTGCTGCTGCGTTTTTCGCTGCTGCCGCCCTGTGCGCCGATATCCAGGCCGACGTTAGGCGCGCCGATGCCGCCGATGTCGTTGATGACGCCGGTGGCGTCCAGCTTGGCCGCCTTGCCGACCGCACGCTCGACCGGACGGGTCACGGCGCTGTAATCGACGTTGGCACCGATGTTCACGCCGACGTCGGTTTTGGTGGTGTTGCTGCTGGTGGTGTCGGCAGCGGCCAGGTGATCGACGTCCGCGGCGTTTTCTTGATAGGTGCCGCCGACGCTGTGCTGCGCACCTTGCTGGGTCAGCTTGTCACGGGCGTTGACAGTCAGGTTGCCTTTGACGTCGCTGCCGGAGGTGACGGCCTTGCTGCTCTGCGCCTGTGTTTTGCTGTTCTCGTAGCCGGCCTCCACACCGCTGCCGAGCTTGTCGATGCCGCCGGTGTAGTAGAAACCACCGCCGACCTTGGTCTGCTCGGTATTCGAGGTGGTTTTGTCGTCCGCCGCCAGGAACGAAACCTTATTGCCGCTGACGCTGGCGTCGCCTTTGTCGGCGACCAATTTGGATCCGCTGAAGGTCACGTCCTTATCCGCGTCGAGTTTCACGCTGCCGCCGCTGAGGGTGGCGCCGCGGTTCTCGGTGCGGGTGGTTTTCTCGCTGTCGCGGGTGTGTTCGATGCGTAAACCGGCGCGGTATTGCTTGTCGCCGGCTTCTTTGGCGTAGCCGTTGACGGTGAGCGCGGTTCTCTGCTCGTCGATGTTCTGCTGCTGCTCGGCGGCCTTGACGTTGATATTGCCGGTCTGCGACGTGACGCTCAGCTCGCCGCCGCTGGCGACCTGGCTGCCGATCACGTCGGTGTCCTTACGGCTGACCAGCTTCAGGTTGGTGTCGGACTTCAGCTCGCTGGCGGTGCTGCTCTGATAACTGTTATCGGCCTTGTGCGAACTGCTGGTGATGTTGAAGGCGGTGCCGGTACGCGCGTCGATTTTGTCCACGGTGGTGCTCAGCGCGTTGTCGATGCGCAGGCCGCCGTGGGTGGCGGTGACTTCGCCGCCTTTCTGGCCGCGCGCCTTGCTGCCGGTAATGGTGACGCCTTGCTGACCGTTCAGGCGCAGGGTGCCGCCGCTGGTCAATTCGGAAGCGTGGCTGACTTCGCGGCGATTGCTGTTGTTCTTGTTGTCGCCGCCGCCGATGCCGCCCCAGGAGGTTTTGTCATCGCGCACCGCTTTGGCGTTGGCGGTTTTCTGCACCCCGACCTGGATTTGGTTATCTGCGTCGATCGTCAGATCGCGCTGGGCGTGGACCTTGGCACCCTGAGTCGAGACATTGCGGCCAGCTTTCACCGTCAGTTCGCCCTGGCTGCGCAGTTCACTGGCCTTCAGGCTTTCGCTTTCGTCGCTGCTGCTCCAACTGCCGGTGCGCAGGCTGGAGGTGTGGTTGCGCTGATAGCCGCGTTCGCTGGACTTATCTTTCTCCACCAGCCCGGCGAGGTGCACATCGCGAGCCGCTTTGACGCTCAACGCCCGGTCGGCGCTGACGCTGGCGCCCAACAGGTTCACGTCTTCCCGAGTACTGACGAGTTTGGCGTTGCCGCTGGCGGCGACGTTGCTGCCCGCCTGCTGCAGTTGCTCGCGTTCGCGGGTGACGTCGTATTGCCAGGAATAGAACCAGCGGTCGTCGGTGTGACCTTGAGTTTGCTTCAACTGCTGGCCGTCGAGCGTCAGCTTGCCGCCCTGCAGGGTGATGTCTTCGCCGCGAATATCGGTGGCGGTGAGGTGCGCGTGGTTATCCGCCACCAGGCTGATGTTCTTGCCTTTCAGCTCGGTGCGGGTCAGCTTCTGGCTGCTGCTGCGATCGTTGACGTAGATGCCGCCACGGTAATTTTGATAGTTATCGCCGCCGTTTTTGTTGCTGCTGGCATCTTCAATGCGGCTTTCGCTGCGAATATCGTAGGCTTTCACCTTGAGTTCGTCGCCGGCAGCCAGCGTGCCGGCCAGCTTCACGCCGCTGCCTTGCGCGGTGTTGATGATGTTGATGCGCCCGGCCTGCATGCTGCCGAGGTAGTAGCTGTCCAGCGCGGTCGTCGGCTGTTCGCTGGCCAGCACCTTGCCGTCGCGCGCCACGCGGTTAAGGCCGCTGATGGCGTTGATCGCCGCCGGCGTCACTTTGCCGTTGCGGTGGGTGAAGTCTTGTACGATCACGTCGCCGCGGCTGTCTATCTTCGGTGCGATCAGATCCAGCACGCCGCTGGCGTTCAGGGTGCCGTTGAGGCTCAGGGTATTGCGGTTGCCCAGGGTGCTGTAGCCCTGCAACAGGCCGTTTTCCACCAGCGGGTTGCCGACCACCAGCGAGGAGCGGCTGGTGTTGATGAACCCGCAGCCCTGGCAGCTGATGCCGTTCGGGTTGGCCAGCACGTAGTCGGCCGCCATGCCGAAGATCTCTTGCTGGCCGTGCAGCAGCGACGGGTTGCGGCCGATCACTTCATTAAGGATCACACTGGCTTCGCGTCCGCCCAGATTCGGGTTGGCACCCAGTTGCCCGGCCAGCTGCGACAGCCCCGCCTCGCGAGAGTTGTTCAGCACCGCGCCGGGTTGGTTGACGTTGAAGTCCTGGTATTGGTTATGCGACAGCCCGCTGCCGTTCGGCGCGACGATGTCGACCACCTGGGCGCCGGTGGCGGCGGTGGAAACGCCGGGGCCGTTGGCGCCGTTGGCCGCGACGATCTCTCCGGCGTAGGCGCCGGCGGAAGCGGCGAGAATTATCGCCAGCGCGGCGGCCAGTTTGCCTGCCGCCGA
Source organism: Serratia sp. CY43202 (assembly GCF_052168755.1). Lineage (NCBI taxonomy): Bacteria > Pseudomonadati > Pseudomonadota > Gammaproteobacteria > Enterobacterales > Yersiniaceae > Serratia > Serratia sp. CY43202. The sequence goes on along the minus strand of NZ_JBJNMB010000006.1, from coordinate 374,969 downwards.
AAGTCTGAAGTTATTATTTTTCATCCATGTATCTCCATATATTGCCGTGGGGTCCTGCAAAACTGCTGATTAAAAGGTGTAAGAAAAGCGCGCCAGCACCTGAACGGGATCCTCGGGCGTGGCGTGGTTCGACAAGATCCAGCCGCGGCTGACCTCCAGATCGACCAGCGCCTGGCGGTAGCGTAACGTGGCGCCGCTGCTCAGCCCGGCGCTGCTGCGCCAGCCCGAGTTATCCTGACGCGGCAAAATGCGGCCGACGTCGGCGCCAAGGCGCGGCGTCAGCGTGGCGGCGCCTAAATTGAAGCTGCGCGACAGCGTATTCTGCAGATACCAGCCGTTGTCGCCGGACTGGGTACTGCGGCTGAAGCCGCGTACGGCGCTGCGATCGGTGAGGCTCAGCCACTCCACGCCGGGCAGCGGGTCGCGGCTGTACTGGCCATAGAACAGGTTGTTGAGCTGATAGGTGGCGTCACCCAGCTTGAGACGCTGGCTGAGGTTGGCGAACAGCTTGCCTTTGGTGAACTGGCTGTCGAGGTGCACCGAGCTCGGGTGGCGATCGGCGCCCAGCCATGGCAGGCCCTGTTCGACGCTGAGGTTGGCGCTGAACACCCCGTTGGGCAGAATCTGCAGGTGGCTGGCGCTCAGCTCGGCCAGGGTCAGCGTGGGGCTGCTGACCTCGAGGCGCACGCTTTCGAAGTAGTTATCGATGCGCTTGTAGGTCAGCTGTCCGCTCAGGCTGTCTATCTGATCGTGATCGCGGTAAAACACGTAGTCGCTGCGCAGACCGTACTGTTGGGTCTGGCCGTGCAGTTTGACCACGTTGTGCGGCAGCTGCTGGTGGTTCTCATAGGACGAGAAGCTGGCGAACCCGCTGAAGGTGAACGCGCCGTACGGCAGCGAATAGAGCAGGGTATAGGCGCGATTATAGCGGTGGGCCGGGTTTTCCAGCGTGCTGTTGGCGTTCAGGCTGACGAAGTCCGACAGGCCGAACGGGCTGTCCAGTGTGGCGGTGGCACGTGCCAGCCACTGGCCGGTGCTTTTTTGGCCGTAATTATCCGTGCCGGCGGTAATCAGCCAGGGCTTGGCATGCTGGTTGCGCAAACGAATGACCGAACCGCCAACCTGATGGCCGGGCAATATATCCAGCTTGGTGGTATTCGATTGCAAACGGTTGGCCTGATCCAATCCCTGGTCGAGTTCGGTTAATTTCAACGGCTTGCCTTCCAGCCCCGGAAATAATAAACGACTGTTGACCCAGCGATCGCCGCCTTCTATTTTCTCGATAAATCCTTCGGTGACGCTTAACCCCAATTCTCCTTGTGAATTAGGGCGAACAATTTGCACACGCGCGGTGATATAGCCCTTTTGCACATAAAGACGCGTTAATTCACGGGTCAGGCGATTGATATCGTTGCTGCTGATGCACTGTTCCGGCAACGCGCTCAGGGCGGATAAATCGCTCGGCGAGAGCAGGGTGACGCCCTGCAGATAAACGCCGGCGATCGGCAGGCACTGCGCGGACTGCGGCAGGGCGGGCGCGGCCGGCTCCGGCTCCGCCAGCAGGCGTTGCTGCTTCAGCTGCTGGTAACGGCGTTGCTCAATCAACTGGTTGACTTCACGCGTGCTGTCTTGCAGCGCGCGGCGCGACTCGCCCATCGACATATCCCGCATCATGTGGGCATCCGGCAGGGTTTCGGCGGAAAGGGCCGTGCTGACCAACAGCGTCAAGGCGGTGATTTTTTTTATCATTGTAATCCATTATGAGAGGCCGCCGGGGCAGCCAGCCCAATCCATGAGGTTAACCACGGGCGGCCGAGGGCCGGCCCGAAATAATGAGCGACATGCACATTGCGAGGTATCTTGATTTGCCGCAGCAAATAAGACGGTGGGTATATATCTAAATAATAATTAGGCTGCTTCTTTTATGGCGGGCAACCCTGGTGACTTAATTAATTAAAAAAAGTAGAACGTCTCTTCCTCTTGCCAACATTATCGGCATGGATAGGAAGAATCTGAATTTTTATTTTTCACGGATGATAGGGGATGAGGGGAATTATGACAATCCGACCAGTGGGAAATACGAAATTTCGCAGGGAAGAAACGGGACGCAATTGTTTGCGTCCCTCCAGGGGTTTATTTTTTCTTGATAGGGCGGCCGGACCAATACCCTGCCAGCAGTGAACCGGAGAGGTTGTGCCAGACCGAGAACAGTGCGCCCGGCAGCGCGGCCAGCGGCGAGAAGTAGATTTTGCCCAGCGTGGCCGCCAGCCCGGAGTTCTGCATCCCGACTTCGATCGCCAGCGTGCGGCAGGTGGACTCGTCGAAGCCGAACAGTTTGCCGCCCCAGTAGCCGCTCAGCAGACCGATGCCGTTGTGCAGTATCACCGCGACGATCACCACCAGACCGACCGAGGCGATATGGCTTTGGCTGCCCGCCACCACCGCGCTGATGATGGCCAGAATGCACACCATCGACAGCGCCGGCAGCAGCGGCTCGATGCGCTTCACCGTTTTGGTCAGGGTATGGTGGACGATCAGACCCAGGCCGATCGGTATCACCACGATCTGCAGAATGCTCAACAGCATGCCCATGATATCGACGCTGATTTTGGCGTCGACGTACAGACGGGTCAGCAGCGGCGTGGCGAACACCCCCACCAGCGTTGAGACCGCCGAGATGGTTACCGACAGCGCCACGTCGCCCTTGGCCAGATAGATCATCACGTTGGAGGCGGTGCCGCTGGCCACGCTGCCCACCAGCACCATGCCGGCGGACAGATCCGGCGGCATGCGAAACAGCATCGCCAGGATCCAGGCCGCCAGCGGCATGATCAGATAGTGCAGGAAGATGCCGGCCGCCACCGGGCCGGGGCGCGCCAGCACGCGTTTGAAGTCGTCCAGTCGTAGCGTGACGCCCATGGCGAACATGATCAGCATCAGCAGCGGGCTGACGTAGGGGCCGATGCCGGTAAAGGTGGTCGGCGTGTAATAGGCGGCGACGGACAGCAGTATCGCCCACAGGGGGAATAAACGCGTGAGTAGAGCCAACATGCAGGTTTTCCTTAGCCAGATTGAGAACGATGGGTGTGGTTGTGTTTTTTGCGGGTTCAACAGGCTGAACCCCTGCAGGTTTTGAACGGATTTTTTAGACGCAGGGGCGCAGCATGCTGCGCCCGCAATCAGGGATAATGACTTATTCGAACAGGTTGTGATGCAGGGTACGCACCACCTGTTCGGCTTCTTCGCCCGGCACCAGGAAGCACAGGTTATAGCTGCTGGCACCGTAGCAGATCAGGCGGATATTGAACGGATCGAGCACGCCGAACACCTCTTTGCCCACGCCGCAGGCGCGCGACAGCTGGTTACCGATGATCGCCACCAGCGCCAGGTTTTCTTCCACTTCCACCCGGCACAGCGACGACAGTTCGGTCAGCAGTGAGGTGGTCAGCAGGCTGCCGCCGACGGAGGTGGCGCCGGTGGTGTCCATGGTCAGCGCGATGCTGACTTCCGAAGTGGTGATCAGATCGACGGAGACATTATGGCGCGCCAGGATGTTGAACACCTCGGCCAGGAAACCGCGCGCGTGCAGCATGTTCAGGCTGTGCAGCGTCAGCAGCGTTTGCTTGCGGCGCAGCGCCAGCGCGCGGAACAGCGGCGGATTCTCGGTGGTGTTGCACACCAGCGTGCCGCCGGCCGCCGGATCCTTGCTAGAGCCGACGAACACCGGAATGTCGCTGCGCACCGCCGGCAGCAGGGTGGCCGGATGCAGTACTTTGGCGCCGAAGGTGGCCATTTCCGCCGCCTCTTCGAAACCGATTTTGTCGATGCGCTTGGCCGCCGGCACCACCCGCGGATCGGTGGTGTAGATGCCCGGCACGTCGGTCCAGATATCTACCCGGCCAGCGCCGAGCGCCTCGCCGAGCAGCGCGGCGGTATAGTCGCTGCCGCCGCGGCCGAGCGTGGTAGTGCGGCCTTTCGGCTCGCTGCCGATAAAGCCCTGGGTGACCACCAGCGCTTCCTGCAGGCGTGGCTGCAACTGCGATCGGGCCAGTTCGCTGAGCGCGGCGCTGTCCGGCACGGCGCGGCCAAAGTGATCGTCGGTGCGCATCACTTTACGCACGTCGAACCATTCGGCCTGCACGTTGCGGGCGCGCAGGATTTCCACGAACAGCAGGGTGGACATCAGCTCCCCATGGCTGACCAGCTCGTCGGTCAACGCCGTCGAGGTGGCCAGCGACGCGGCCTCCGACAGCATGGCGATGTTTTCCAGCAGGCGGTCTATCTCGTCGCGGATCACCGCAGGCGCCGCGAGGCGATCGAGGATGGCGTACTGGATGCGACGAATTTCATCAAGCTGGTAGTTGCGCTTGTCGGCCTCGCAGCCTTCGGCCAGGGCGACCAACAGGTTGGTGACGCCCGCCGAGGCGGACAACACCACCAGGCGGACCTGCGGGTTGGCCAGCACGACGTCGGCGCTGCGGTTCATGGCTTCAAAGTCGGCGACGCTGGTGCCGCCGAACTTGGCTACCACGGTGGAATTCTGGGGTACTGCTTGGTTCATGTAGAAACCTCGTGTCAGGGATGCCCGTTTGGGGGCACTGTAATTCCATAGCCTTGGCACAAGGGGAGAGCGGTAAACAGGGGGCAGGCGTAGAGGTCAGGCTACGATACACCCAGAAGCGCCCCACCTTGTCGATCGCCCTGTGGGCGATCCCCTGGTGACAACCCAGGGGATTCAGCCCCTGTAGTCGATACGATAATGGCCGGCCATTATCGTACCTCGGCGTCGCTCCCCCTCGGGTGCCGTCAACGGAGAAACGGCTCCTCTGACACTCTACCTGGGCGACGCGCCTCTTCTGGCTTGCGCACCGGGTGCGCAAGTAGGCTGTTAGGAATAGCCGGTTATTGCCATTCTGTCAACGTACGGACGGTGAGGGATTTTCATCTTGTACCAGCGCGATAAGCGTACAGGGCATCGCGGGCGTGGAACCGGCGCCAATCGGTTGCAGAGAACAGTCTTCCTTTTGGCTGAATAGCGGGATAACGCCCTGATGTTTCTCCAAATACTCCAGCCAACCGAAATTTTCGTTCAATTTGGTCGCTTTGATGGTGGCCCCCCTGGCGAGCAGGCTGCTCAGGCGGCCGTAGGTGGCTTCCTGATTAAATAAAATTTCATGCCGGCGGAAACGCGAACTTTCCGCGCTGGCGCCGCGCCCTTTCAGCGGCGCCCCCGAACGGATGGCAAACACGTGATCCTCGCCGAAGAGATGGCCGAAGTGGTAGACCGCCAGCGCGTTCTGGTGGCGATTGGGCGACAGCGCCAACACCTGGGCGATATTGCTCAGATCGAGGTAGTTCTCGGCGTGTTCGGAGTAGGCGTGGCCATAGTAGGCCGGAATGCCGTCCATACGCGCCTGACGGTAGTATTCCCAACTGCTGTCGGTGACGATCACCGGCACGTTCAGCTTGATCAGCGCCTGCGCCAGCATGCGCGCCACGCTGTTGGCGCCGACGATCAGTACGCCGCGCGGCTTTTGCTGCTGCACCCGCAGCCAGCGCGCCATCATGCCGCTGGTCAGGCTTTGCAACACCACGGTACCGATGATGATGGCGAACACCACGGTCACCAGCCGGTCGGCGCCCTGATAGCCGCTGCGCTGCAGCGTCAGCGCGAACAGCGAGCTGACCGCCGCGGCCACGATGCCGCGCGGGGCGATCCAGCACAGCAGCAGCCGATCGCGCCAATGCAGGGAAGAGCGCCAGGTCGAGACCGCGATGCACAGCGGCCGGGCGATAAACTGCACCGCCAGCAGCAGCAGCAGCAGCGGCCAGCCCATGTTCCACAGCGCCTGGATGTCGAGCCGCGCCGCCAGAATGATGAACAGCGCCGAGATCAGGATCGCCGACAGTTCTTCTTTGAACGCCAGAATATCGCTGGTATCGACGTCGCGCATGTTGGCCAGCCAGATGCCCATCACCGTGACGGTCAACAGGCCGGATTCGTCGGCGATGGCGTTGGAAACGCCGAAGGCGGTCAGCATGATCGCCAGCACCGCCAGGTTCTGCAGGTAGCGTGGCAGCCAGACGCGGCGCAGCGCCAGGCCGAGCAGGTAGCCGAACAGCGCGCCGGCGATCAGGCCGACGGTGGCGGTGACGCCCAGCGTCCAAAACAGGTGGGTATAGGACTCCGCATTCTGCTTCAGTACGATGAACTCGAACACCAGCAGGGTGAAGATGGCGCCAACCGGATCGATGACGATCCCTTCCCAACGCAACACCTGGTTAATGTTGGCGTTCGGTCGCACCACGCGCATCAGCGGAGCGATCACCGTCGGCCCGGTCACCACCGTCACCGCGCCGATCAGCGCCGCCAGCTCCGGCGGGAAATCCAGCAACCACCAGCTGGCGAGGCTGATGACCAGAAAGGTGACCAGCATGCCGACGGTGACCAGATTACGCACCACGCCGCCGAGGCCGCGTATCTCCTCGAAGCGCAGCGTCAGCGCCCCCTCGAACAGGATGATCGCCACCGACAGCGACACCAGTGGAAACAGCAGATCGCCGAACAGCAGATCCGGCTGCACCAGATGCACCGTCGGGCCGAGCACGATGCCGAACAGCAGCAGCGGCAAAATGGCCGGCAGACGCAGCAGCCAGGCCAGCCACTGCGCCAGCAGCGACGCCAGGCCGATAAGCACCAACATAAGCGGGGCGGATAATTCCATAAGCGAGATCCCTTTCAAATGACGAAATAAGTAACGATGACACAGCCTGATGACAATTCGGCAACCCCGATAACAGGCCGTTAGCCAAAAGTATAGAGTGAAAGCTGAAACGAGGCGGCAATGCGTTGACAGTTAGCGCCTATCGCAAGAAAAGCGATCATAATCACAGTCGAACAGGCTACAATCGGACAAACGCGTCATTTTTATTCTCAAGCCTAAGAGTGTTGCTATGAAAAATATCAATCCTAGTCAAACCGCTGCTTGGCAAGCCCTGCAGCAACATTATGCACAGATGAAAGACGTACGGATCGCCGACCTGTTCGCCGAGGACAGCGATCGTTTCTCCCGGTTCTCCGCGACCTTCAACGATCAAATGTTGGTGGACTATTCCAAGAATCGCATCACGCAGGAAACCCTGGAGAAGCTGCAGGCGCTGGCGAAAGAAACCGATCTGCAAGGCGCCATCAAATCGATGTTCGCCGGTGAAAAGATCAACCGCACCGAAGATCGCGCGGTGCTGCATATTGCCCTGCGCAACCGCAGCAACAGCCCGATCCTGGTCGACGGCAAAGACGTGATGCCGGAAGTGAACGCGGTGCTGGCCAAGATCAAACAGTTCTGCGCGCGCGTCATCGGCGGCGAGTGGAAAGGCTACACCGGCAAGCCGATTACCGACGTGGTGAACATCGGCATCGGCGGTTCGGATCTCGGCCCTTACATGGTGACCGAAGCGCTGCGCCCGTATAAAAACCACCTGAACATGCACTTCGTCTCCAACGTTGACGGTACCCACATCGCCGAAACGCTGCAGCCGCTGAATCCGGAAACTACGCTGTTCCTGGTGGCGTCCAAAACCTTCACTACTCAGGAAACCATGACCAACGCCCACAGCGCGCGCGACTGGTTCCTGAGCAGCGCCGCCGATCAACAGCACGTGGCCAAGCACTTCGCTGCGTTGTCCACCAACGGCAAAGCGGTGGCCGAGTTCGGCATCGATACCGACAACATGTTCGAGTTCTGGGACTGGGTAGGGGGCCGTTACTCCCTGTGGTCGGCGATCGGTCTGTCGATTGCGCTGTCCATCGGTTACGACAACTTCGAGCAGCTGCTGAGCGGCGCGCACGCCATGGATAAGCACTTCGCCGAAACGCCGGCGGAGAAAAACCTGCCGGTGCTGCTGGCGCTGATCGGTATTTGGTACAACAACTTCTTCGGCGCCGAAACCGAAGCCATTCTGCCGTACGATCAGTACATGCACCGTTTTGCCGCTTACTTCCAGCAGGGCAACATGGAATCCAACGGCAAGTACGTCGACCGCAACGGCAATCCGGTGGATTACCAGACCGGCCCGATCATCTGGGGCGAGCCGGGCACCAACGGCCAGCATGCGTTCTACCAGTTGATCCACCAGGGCACCAAGCTGGTGCCGTGCGATTTCATCGCGCCGGCCATCAGCCATAACCCGCTGGGCGATCACCACGCCAAACTGCTGTCCAACTTCTTCGCGCAGACCGAGGCCCTGGCGTTCGGCAAGTCGCTGGAAGTGGTGGAGGCGGAGTTCGCGGCGCAGGGTAAAACCCCTGAGCAGGTTAAACACGTGGCGCCGTTCAAAGTGTTTGAAGGCAACCGTCCGACCAACTCGATCCTGCTGCGTGAAATCACCCCGTTCAGCCTGGGCAGCCTGATCGCGCTGTACGAGCACAAGATCTTTACTCAGGGCGCGATCCTGAACATCTTCACCTTCGATCAGTGGGGCGTGGAGCTGGGCAAACAGCTGGCTAACCGCATCCTGCCGGAGCTGGCGGGCAGCGAGAAAATCAGCAGTCACGACAGCTCGACCAATGCGCTGATCAACCGCTTCAAGGAATGGCGCTAAGCGCCTGAGCTGAAGCCAATAAAAAACCCGCCGCGGCGGGTTTTTTTACGTCTGCAAAAAATTACAGGTTGATCGGCACTTCGAAGCTGACGCCTGCACCCACGTCATCGGCGGTGCTGTGATCGTTGTCGGTGTACCACAGGCTAGTATCAAACTTAACCTGAGACGGGAAGGTGTAACCCCAGCCGACCTGAATGCCTTTCAGCGTATCGGATTTCGGGAAGGCCTGGTTAATGCTTTGGCTCAGCGGGTTCACCTTGGCGTAAACTACGCGGGTGCTCCAACGCTGGCTGTCGTCCAGCACTAGCTCGACGCGGCCGGACAACATCTGGCCGTCGCCGCCCATCGCATGCCCCAGCGGGTAACCCTGTTGGTAGTAGCCGCCTTTGTAAGTGTAGTGAGTGTACACATAGTTTTTACGGCTCATATCCGAACGGGTGTCTGACCCTTCGATATACCAGTTGATGGTGGTCGGGCCCCATTCCGGGTGGCCTTCCAGACCGAGCAGATAGGTATTTTGCGACGGCAGATAGCCCGCCTCATCTTCACCCACCAACTGACCGTACAGGCTAACCGGCAGGCCGATCAGCGGCTGCATTTTCAGCTTGAAGTCGAAACCGGCGAGCTGGTTGCCCGGATCGTTGCCTTTACCTGAATCATCGTTATCTTTGCCGGTAAATCCATCCCAGAACGAGCTCCATGACTGCGGACGGCCTTCACCACCCCACATCATGATACGCGACGCCCCCAATTCCAGGAAGTCGGTCGGCATCATGGTGAAACGGCCGCCGATCAGTTTGGTGTGCGGTACAGAACTGTACTGCGACAGCTGGCCGGCGGACAATTGATATTGCCAGCGGCCGATCCACGACAGCCACGGGGTTTCAAACGGTGATTGGTCGGCGCGCTGCAGCATAAAGCCGGCCACCGGGCGCGCGGCGTCGGAGCGGATCAGGCTGCCGTCGTAACCCGGGCCCCACCACTGGGAAACCTCGCCGAAGGAGAGCCACTGATTCCAGATTTTCACCGCGCCGTAGGAGCCGTTCATATTGAATTTGGAACCGTCGCTGACGCGCTGATCGCCTTCCACCGAGCCCTGCAGACGCACGTCCCAGAACTCGCCGTTGGCGCCGGCGCCGATGGTCAGGCGATCGTCGGCGTACTCGTTTTGGCCGAAGCCCTGCGGGGTGCCGGGTTTATCGGTCGACGCGTAACCGCTGACGCGGATGTTGGCTTTCAGGGCATCGACACGACGTTGTACGCGGTCAATGACGTTTTTCTCGGTGTTGGTCACCGGCTTGGCCTGCGCGATAACGGAACTGATCTCTTCTTGACTCAGCGGCCAGGTGGACAGGCTGACGTTGATAACGCCGCGGTCAGACAACCAGGCGAGATCGTTACGCAGATCGTTGTCAGGGGCTACCAGGCCGGCGGCGTGGCCGGACAATGCACAGGTAAACAGGCCCGCAGCGACCAGTCCGTTAAGTTTAGCGCGCATAAAGAATTCCCTTGTTAATTCGAGGTTATTGGTTTTATGTAAAGATCTCTGTGACCCATGATAGTTGACATTTCGATTTGCTACAAATCTATAAGCCAGAAACATCTTATTATAACTTTATGAATTAAATGGGGTTTAAAGTGCTTTCGCGCGGGGCATAATTTTTAAGACAATGCCTATATTGGCACGGTTGAATCATATAAGCGGTATTCAGAGAGAGGTTTTATGGCAAAAACGTCGCGTTCGATAATGATAGCGAAAGGACTGCAGCGAGTGCTGAACGTGGGCTTGTTGCTGCTGGCGGCAATTCTGGTGGTGTTTCTGGTCAAGGAAACCATCCATCTGGCGAAGGTGTTATTTATCAACAGCGAAGAGTCGTCTTCTTACCTGTTGATTGAAGGTATCGTGATTTATTTCCTGTACTTTGAATTTATCGCCTTGATCGTCAAGTATTTTGAGTCGGGTTATCATTTCCCGTTGCGCTATTTTATTTACATTGGCATTACCGCGATTATTCGTTTGATTATCGTGGACCACAAAAACCCCATCGATACCCTGATCTACGCCGCGGCGATATTGGTGCTGGTGGTGACGCTCTATCTGGCCAATACCGACCGGCTGAAACGGGAGTAGCGATAAAAATGGCGGCCAAAGGCCGCCAAAGACACAGGATTACCGCTATCGCGGAAAAACATCAAACGCACTGCAGTGGCACAAATTACCCCTTCACGCCGCCGGCCGTCAGGCCGCCCACCAGCCAACGCTGCGCCAGCAGGAACACGGCGGTAATCGGTATCGCTGACAGCACCGCGGCGGCGGCGAAGTCGCCCCACAGATAGTTCTGCGGGTTGAGATATTGCTGCATCCCCACCGCCAGCGTGTAGCTGTTCACATCGCGCAGCAGCAGCGACGCGACCGGCACTTCGGTGATGGCGGCGATAAACGACAGAATGAACACCACCGCCAGAATCGGTACCGACAGCGGCAGCAGCACCAGACGGAATGCCTGCCACGGCGTGGCGCCGTCCAGCGCTGCCGCTTCTTCCAGCGAGTTGTCGATGGTTTCGAAATAGCCCTTGATGGTCCAGACGTGCAGCGCGATGCCGCCCATGTAGGCGAAGATCACGCCGCCGTGGGTGTTCAGGCCGATAAACGGAATGTACTGGCCCAGGCGATCGAACAGGGCGTACAGCGCCACCAGCGACAACACTGCCGGGAACATCTGGAAGATCAGCATGCTTTTCAGCAACGTGCTCTTGCCGCGAAAACGCATGCGGGCGAAGGCGTAGGCACAGGTGGTGGACAGCGTCACGATGCCGATGGCGGTGATCGCCGCGATCTTGATGGAGTTCCACAGCCACAGCAGCACCGGGAACGGCGGCGGCGTCACGCTGCCGTCGGCGTGGGTGACGCTGAAGCCGAGCGCCAGCCGCCAGTGATCCCAGGAGAGGGTTTCCGGTATCAGGCTGCCGGTGGCGAAGTTGCCGGCGCGCAGCGAGATGGCGACCACCATCAGCAGCGGGAACATGATCAGGGCGATAAAGCACAGCATCAAAATATGGGTGATCCACAGGCGCAGGCGCTGGGACTTGGGTTGAACCATGGCCATCGTTATTCTCCCTAATCGAAGTTCATCTTGCTGGCTTTCAAATTCAGGATCGCCAGCGCGCCCACCAACAGGAAGATCAGCGTGGCGATGGCGGCCGCCAGCCCGAAGTCTTGCCCGCCGCCGCCTTCGAAGGCGATGCGGTAGGTGTAGCTGACCAGCAGATCGGTATAGCCGGCCGGCGTGGTGGTGCCGATCATGTCCGGGCCGCCGTTGGTCAGCAGTTGGATCAGCACGAAGTTGTTAAAGTTGAAGGCGAAGCTGGCGATCATCAGCGGCGTCAGCGGCTTGATCAGCAGCGGTAAGGTGATGCGGAAGAAGTTTTGCCACGGGTTGGCGCCGTCCATCGCCGAGGCTTCGTACAGATCGTCCGGGATCGCCTTCAGCAGCCCCATGCACAGGATCATCATGTAGGGGTAGCCGAGCCAGGTGTTGACGATAAGGATCATGCTCTTGGCGGTGAGCGGATCGCTGAACCAGGCCGGTTTGATGCCGAACAGATGGCTGAGCATCATGTTGATCTCGCCGAAGCTCTGGTTGAACAAGCCTTTGAAGATCAGGATCGAGATGAATGACGGCACCGCATAGGGCAGGATCAGCAGCACGCGGTAGATCGCCTTGCCTTTCAGCGCCTCCCACTGCACCACGCAGGCCAGCACCATGCCGACCGCCACGGTGAGGATCACCGTCATCACCGAGAACACGATGGTCCAGATGAAGATCGACACGAACGGTTTCTTAATGCCCTCGTCCTGCAGCACCCGCAGGAAGTTTTTCCAGCCGGTGGTGACGGTATAACCCGGGCTCAGGGTTTCCTGCGCCCAGCCGCCGTCGGCGTTGATCGCCTGATAGAAGCCGGTGTCGCCGTTTGGCCGGTAGCGTACCTGGGTCTGGTTGTTGGTCAGCGTGCTGCCGTCTTTGTCCAGCGCATACAGCGGGCGGGTGCCGGAGAACTGGCGCAGGGAGCTCATGCGCAATTCCCCGCCGTCGGGCAGTTGCGCCACCAGCTGGCTCAGCGCCTGCCGGTTCTGGGTAATCACCCGCAGCGTGGCGCGTTCGCCCTGCGGCGCGGCGTTCTGCGCCGTCAGTTTCAGGGTTTGCGGCGCGGCGGCGTCGAGGCGGAAAGGCTCGGAGATCAGCGGCTGTTCACTGTCCGGTGGCGTCAGCTGCAGGCGCCACTGCTGGTTTTCCGCCGGGTAGAGGCCAAAGGTAAAGGTTTGGCCGCTCTGGAACTGGCGCTGCATCAGCACCGATTGCGCGCGTTCAAAAGTCAGCTGGTTGGTGCTGCTGTAGTTGGTGAAAGCGATGGCGATGGTGCAAATCAGCGGGAACAGGACGAACAGCCCCATGCCGGCGACGCCGGGATACACATAGCGCCAGGCGTAGGCGCGGCGGTTGGCGAAGACGTAAAGCCCGGCGCTGACCAGGATCAGCGTCAGGATGGCGAACAGGTATTCACCCTGTGCATACATCAACACAATCAGGTAGCAGGTCACCAGGCTGAACAGGCCGACCACCAGCCATTTCAGCGCGTCGCTTTGCCACCACTTCGATTTTTTACGCGCGGGCGTCCCGGCGTGAGCGAATTGCATAGGGCGTTCCTTTCTGTGAAGCAACGGCGGGGCACCGTGGCACCCCGCACGACGTCGTTACTTGGTGATACGGGTCTGCACGTCGTCCAGCGCGGCTTTCACCGTCTGACGGCCGCTGACGGCGTTGATCACCGCGCTGCGTTCGGCGTACCAGAAGGCGCTCATCTGCGGGATGTTCGGCATGATTTCCCCGTTTTGCGAGTTCTGCATGGTGGCGGCGATCTTCGGATCTTTGGCCAGCGCTTCCTGATAGGACTTCAGCGCCACCGCGCCCAGCGGTTTGTCTTTGTTGACGTCCGCCAGTCCTTCGTTGGTCAGCAGGTAGTTCTCGAGGAACTCGGTCGCCAGCTCTTTATTCGGGCTGGCGGCGTTGATGCCGGCAGTCAGCACGCCGACGAACGGCTTGGACGGCTTGCCTTTGAAGGTCGGCAACAGCGTCACGCCGTAGTTGATTTTGCTCTGCTCGATGTTGTTCCAGGCCCACGGCCCGTTGATGGTCATCGCGGTCTGGCCTTTGTTGAACGCGGCTTCGGCGATCGAGTAGTCGGTATCGGCGTTGATGTGTTTGTTTTTCACCAGATCGACGATGAACTGCAGACCGGCCTGCGAACCGGCATTGGCGACGCCGACATCCTTGATGTTGTATTTGCCGTTTTCATACTTGAAGGCATAACCGCCGTCGGCGGCGATGATAGGCCAGGTGAAGTAGGGTTCCTGCAGGTTCCACATGATGGCGCTCTTGCCGTTGGCGCGCAGCTGTTTGTCCAGCGCCGGGATTTCTTCCCAGGTCTTCGGCGGCTGTTTGACCAGGTCTTTGTTATAAATTAGCGACAGCGCTTCGACGGCGATCGGGTAGCCGATCAGCTTGCCGTCATAGCGCACGGCGTCCCAGGTGAACGGGAACAGCTTGTCCTGGAAGGCTTTGGACGGGTGGATTTCGGCCAGCAGGCCGGACTGCGCATAGCCGCCGAAGCGGTCGTGGGCCCAGAAGATGATGTCAGGGCCGTCGCCGGTGGCGGCCACCTGCGGGTATTTCTCTTCCAGCTTGTCCGGGTGCTCGACGGTGACTTTGATGCCGGTGTCTTTTTCGAATTTCTTGCCGACTTCGGCCAGGCCGTTATAGCCCTTGTCGCCGTTGATCCAGATAACCAGTTTGCCTTCCTCGATCTTGGCGAAGGCGGAAGAAGAGAGCACCAGGGTGGCCAGTGCCGAGAGCGCCAGCGTGCGGGCGAGGGTAATGCTGCGAGTCATAATCCAGTCCTTCTTTTTGTGGGCACATAAATCAAGGAGAGACGTTTCGCGGTAATAGTGGGTCACAACGCGACATATTCTCATCCTCCCCCCCTCTACGCCCCTGAGATGAGGAGTGTGATCCAGTTAACGTTGCGCTCTATTCTGTGGCGTCAGGCACAAAATAGGGGGGCGATTTTTGCCAGCCGGATCACAGAATTGCCTTAAGCGCGGAACTTCTCATCGCCGCGGTCGTTCTCTCATCCTCCCGCCTCCTCCCCCATGAAAAATCTTGTTACGGATGATTACCCTTTCCGGCGACTCCCGCACTATCGGCCCATTGATTTTCAACGCTACGCGCAGCAGGGATACCGGATTTATGTCGTCAACGCCTATCGCTACTCAGCCCACCCTGTACCGGATCCATCCGGCCAGTTTCCGTGACGGAAACGGGGACGGCGTGGGCGACGCGCACGGCATGCTGGCGGCGCTGCCGTATCTGAAAGCGCTGTCGATCGACGGCCTGTTGCTGCCGCAGACGCTGGCGCCGGGGGCCGAGGCGACGGTGACGGGCGAAGGGCTGACGCTGTGGTACGGCGATGAAGCCAACCGCGTTCGCAATGCCGTCGCGCCGCGGCGGTTCGCCCACGGTGCGCTGGCGCTGGACGTGATGCCGTTCAGCGCGGAGAAGCTGGTGGCGGTGCTGCACGCCCGTCGTACCACATTGGCGGACAGCCTGTGGAGCACCGGGGACGCCGATCAGCCCCGGGTGGTCAGCCGCTGGGGGCAGGGCGACCTGCGTTCCGCCGCCGCCTTTCTGACGCTGCTGGCGATGCTACCGGCGCCAATCTGCCTGTATCAGGGCGAGGAGCTGGGGCTGCCGCATGCCGCCGGCCTGCAAGATCCGCGCGGCGCGCAAACGCCGATGCCGTGGCACGAAGCCCCCGAACAGGTCACCGCCGGCGAAATCAGCTGGTATCAACAGGTGGCGATCGAACACCGCGCATTGGCCATCAGCCGCCAACAGCACGACAGCCACTCCACCTTACGTTACTGCCAGGCGCTGTTGGCCCTGCGTCGTTCGCCGCTCATCCAGCACGGCGAACTGAGCGCGGTCAGCCAGCGCGATGGCGTGGTGCGCTTACTTATTACCCATCAGGATCAATGCCTTGAAGCGCTGATAAACCTGCAGCCTTATACTCAGGCGGCCGCGCCGTCTGAGGCGACCTTGCCGTTGGCATGGCAGCACGGCGCGCAGCAAGAGGGTCATCAATGGGTTTTGGCGGGCTTTGCCTCCGCCATTTTCACACGACATGTTAACTGCGAAAGCAGGGGAGTAACGCATGGCTAGCGTGACACTGCGCAGCGTTTATAAGGCCTTCGGTGAGGCCGTGATTTCCAAAGACGTCAATCTGACCATCGAAGACGGCGAGTTTGTGGTGTTTGTCGGGCCTTCGGGCTGCGGTAAATCGACGCTGCTGCGCATGATCGCCGGGCTGGAGGACATCACCTCCGGCGAGCTGCTGATCGGCGAGAAACGTATGAATGAGGTGCCGCCTTCCGAGCGCGGCATCGGCATGGTGTTCCAATCCTATGCGCTGTATCCGCACCTGTCGGTGGCGGACAACATGTCGTTCGGCCTGAAGCTGGCCGGCGCCAAGAAAGCGGAAATCAATCAACGGGTGAACCAGGTCTCCGAGGTGCTGCAACTGGCGCACCTGCTCGACCGGCGGCCGAAGGCGCTGTCCGGCGGGCAGCGTCAGCGCGTGGCGATCGGCCGCACGCTGGTGGCCGAGCCGGACGTATTCCTGCTTGACGAACCGCTGTCCAACCTCGACGCCGCGCTGCGGGTGCAGATGCGCATCGAGATCTCCCGTCTGCACAAGCGCCTGCAGCGCACCATGATTTACGTCACCCACGATCAGGTCGAAGCGATGACGCTGGCCGACAAGATCGTGGTGCTCGACGCCGGTCGCGTGGCGCAGGTCGGCAAGCCGCTGGAACTGTATCACTACCCGGCCAACCGCTTCGTCGCCGGGTTTATCGGCTCGCCGAAGATGAACTTCCTGCCGGTCAAGGTGACCGCGGCGGAGCCGCAACAGGTGCAGGTCGAACTGCCCAACCGCCAGCTGGTCTGGCTGCCGGTGGAAGGCGCGGGCGTTCAACCCGGCGCCAACCTGTCACTGGGCATTCGCCCTGAACATCTGCTGCCCGGCGAAGCCTCAGAAGTGCGGCTTACCGGCGACGTACAGGTGGTGGAGCAGCTCGGCAACGAGACGCAAATCCACATCCAAATCCCGGCCATCCGTCAAAACCTGGTGTACCGCCAGAATGACGTGGTGCTGGTAGAAGAAGGTGCCACATTCGCCATCGGCCTGCCGCCTCACCGCTGCCACCTGTTCCGTGAAGACGGTACGGCATGTAAACGGCTGCACCAGGAGCCGGGCGTTTAAAGCATCAAAGTCGGTATAACAGGAGAATAATGATGACTACTCTGCGCAAACTTCCTCTGGCACTGGCTGTCGCCGCCGGTGTTCTCTCTACTCAGGCGATGGCCGTGGATTTCCACGGTTATGCCCGTTCCGGCATCGGCTGGACCGGCAGCGGCGGTGAGCAACAGTGCTTCAAGGCCACCGGCGCCGCGAGTAAATACCGTCTCGGCAACGAATGCGAAACCTACGCCGAACTGAAACTGGGGCAGGAAGTGTGGA
The DNA here is from genome assembly GCF_052168755.1 of Serratia sp. CY43202. Classification (NCBI taxonomy): domain Bacteria; kingdom Pseudomonadati; phylum Pseudomonadota; class Gammaproteobacteria; order Enterobacterales; family Yersiniaceae; genus Serratia; species Serratia sp. CY43202. Next base: position 357,731 of record NZ_JBJNMB010000006.1, on the reverse strand, counting down.
AAGAAGGCGACAAGAGCTTCTATTTCGACACTAACCTGGCCTATTCGGTCTCGCAGCGTTCCGACTGGGAAGATGTGACCCCGGGCTTCCGCGAAGTCAACGTGCAGGGTAAAAACCTGATCGAGTGGCTGCCGGGCTCCACGCTGTGGGCCGGTAAGCGCTTCTATCAGCGTCATGACGTTCACATGATCGACTTCTACTACTGGGATATCTCCGGCCCGGGCGCCGGTCTGGAAAACATCGATCTGGGCTTCGGCAAGCTGTCCGCTGCCGTGACCCGCAACTCGGAGTCCGGCGGCTCTTACGGCTACCTGGATAACGAATGGAAACAGCGTCCAACCGTCAACGACACCTTCGACGTGCGCTTGGCCGGGCTGGAGCTGAACCCGGGCGGCACCCTGGAGCTGGGCGTGGACTACGGCCGCGCCAATGCGCAGGATAACTACCGCCTGGCCGACGGCGCCAGCAAAGACGGCTGGATGTTCACCGCCGAACACACGCAGAGTATCCTGAACGGTTACAACAAGTTCGTGCTGCAGTACGCCACCGACTCGATGACCTCGCAGAACAACGGCCGCAACGAAGGCGCCACCATTGATAACAACGGCAAGATGATCCGCGTGTTGGATCACGGCGCCATCGACTTCAACGATCAGTGGGCACTGATGTACGTCGCCATGTTCCAGGACATCGACCGCGACAACAACAACGGCACCACCTGGTACACCGTGGGCGTGCGCCCGATGTACAAATGGACGCCGATCATGAGCACCTTGCTGGAGGCGGGCTATGACAACGTCAAATCCCAGCGCACCGGCGATCGCAACGGCCAGTATAAAGTGACCCTGGCGCAGCAATGGCAGGCGGGCAACAGCATCTGGTCGCGTCCGGCCATCCGCCTGTTCGCCACCTACGCCAAGTGGGATGAGAAGTGGGGCTACGCCACCGGCGATGACACCGGGTATAACGCTGGCACCGCTTACAACGACACCAGCATGCATACCTTCAGCCGCGGCAAGGATGACGAAGTCACCTTCGGCGCCCAGATGGAAATTTGGTGGTAACGACGACAGGACGGGGAGGGCCGCTGGCTCTCCCCCAACCGCATTCGCCGCGGCCGGATCTCTTGCCTGATCCGCCGCGGCGCTGAAAGAGGATATAACGATGAAAAAGAATCTGCTGTCACTCTGCCTGTCGCTGGCGCTGACCGTCGGCGCGCCTCTGGCGGCCAACGCCGAGACGCCGGCTAACGTTTCCGTCGCCCCGGCCATCAGCGCCGCCACGCTGCAAAGCCTGCCGTGGCAGCCGCTGCAACCGCCGGTGTCGCAAGAGGTGAAGCTCGACGCCGTCAGTCCGCAACTCAATCAGGGCGAGATTCAGGGGGCGATCGCCGCCTATACGCTGCCGGCCGATCGCGGCTCGCTGGAGGTGACGCTGAGCAGCCTCGCTAAAAACAATTCGCTGTACGCGCCGAGCGTGCTGGTGCTGGATGAGCATCTGCGCCCGGCGGCGTATTACCCGAGCAGCTATTTCCCTTACCAGCCGCCGGGAGCAATGTCCTCCGATCGCCTCGAAGGCACGTTGAAACTGACGCCGGCGCTTGGTCAAAAACAGATTTACCTGCTGGTGTACACCACTCGGCAGGACTTGGCGAAAACCACGCAGTTGACCAACCCGGCCAAGGCCTATGCGCAGGGCGTGGGCAACGCGGTGCCGGATATCCCGGATCCAATCGCCGGCCACGCGACGAGCGGCACGCTGAAGCTCAAGGTGACCGCGGAACAGGGCACCGGCAACGTGATGATCGGTATGCTGCAGCCTGCGCCGACCGTGGCGCCGGTGGTGGTAGGATCAACCGCACCGGCCGCCGTGGCGGCGCCGGCACCGACCCCGGAGAAACCGGCGGAGCCGATGCTCAACGATACCGAAAGTTACTTCAATAATGGCATCAAGCAGGCGGTGAAGGCGGGCGATATCGACAAGGCGCTGAAACTGATGAATGAGGCCGAGAAGTTGGGCTCGACCACTGCGCGTAAAACGTTTATCAGCAGCGTTAAAGGCAAGGGGTAACACCCGGCGCTGCCGATGCTGGCTCGATGATTGGTGCGCCTTGGCGCACCTTTTTTCATCCGCGCGCCAGCGTTGCGCCGATCAACGCCAGTAGACGGGCGTTGTCCACCTGCTGCATGATGCGCACCGGCTTGCCCTGCGGCGGCGGCATGCCGACCGTCAGGCGTAGGCTGTCCGGCCGCCAACGGCGTGAGCTGCCGCGCGTCAACGCCCCTTCCAGCGCCACATCCACATGGAACATTTCGGTCGTGACCAGCTGCGGTTCCAGCAGCCAGGCGATCACCAGTGCATCATGGATCCAGCAGCCCGGCAGGCGCCGCGTATGGCGCGAATAGTCGATCCACGGCTGCGTGGTGGCGCGCAAATAGCGGCACAGCGGCGTATCCGGCTGCGTCAGTGCGGCCAGATCCGCCTGGGTCAGCATGGTCTGGGTGGTGACATCCAGCGGCGCCAGCGTGATAGCGGCGCCGCTGTTCAGCACCAGCCGTGCCGCTTCCGGATCCAGGCCGAAATTGGTGTCCTTGATGTACCCGTCGACGTTGAATACGCCACCCATGATTACGATCTCTTTCACCGCCTGCGCCATCTGCGGGTAAAGCTGCATGGCGTGCGCAACGTTGGTCAGCGGGCCGATCGCCGCCAGCGTGATCTCGCCGGGATGGCGGCAGATCAGCTCGCCGATGGCGATGGCGGCGTCCGGTGCGGGCGCGTTGGCGAGTGAGGGCGCGGGCAGGTCGCGCCACAGCGCTGCCAGCTTGGGATCGGCGATCGGGCAGTCCAGATGCGCGCGCCACGGCTCCGGCGGCTCACTCAGGGCGCGCGCCGCGCCGAGGGCGACAGGAACCTGATAGCCGCTCTGCGCCAGCAGATCGGTGGCGACGGCGAAGCCCACTTCGCGCGGGGTGTTGCCGGCCACGATGCTGATCAGCTCCAGCTGCAGCTGCGGTTTGGCCGCCAGCGCCAGGGCCAGCGCCAGCCCGTCGTCGACGTTGGCGCCGGGGACGCCATTGCCGGGATCGCAATCAATGATTAAACGCATAGAAGGTGTCCTGAAAACCCGCTAACAGCCGCATGAATGGCGGATGCGCAGTTGAAAAGCGAATTCATGCAGCTCGGCGGGCGCGGCACCGGCGGCCAGCATGGCGATGGCCCGCTTGGCCATGGCGTCGATCGGCTGCTCGACCGCGCTGAGCGGCGGCACGCTGAATTCGGATTGCTGCGTGCCGTTAAAACAAATCAGCGCCAGATCGTCCGGTGCGCGCAACCCATGCTCTGCCAGCGCCGACAGGCAGCCGAGCGCCTGCTGTTCGTTGGAGGTGAAAACGGCGCGTGGGCGTGGGCCTTGCACCAGGCACTGGGTGGCCTGGTAGCCGCCTTGGCGGGTGTAGGGCACCTCGAAAATCCACTCGTCGCGCGGCGCAATGCCCGCCTCCAGCAGCGCATCGCGCCAGCCGTTCAGGCGATCCTGCGCGTTGAGCATGGTTAGCGGACCGATGAAAATGCCGATGTCGCGATAGCCGTGCTGCAGCAGATGGCGGGTCGCCTGGCAGGCGGCGTCGCGCTCGTCGACGCGGATGGCGCAGACGCCAGCCTGGCTGTCGATAGTGTCTATCATCACGCAGGGCGTGCCGGAGGCGCGGATCAGCTCGAACCACGGATGGCGATCGACGCTGGTGTACAGCAGGCCGTCGACCTGGCGGCGCAGCAGGTTGTTGATCAGCTCATACTCACGCTGCCGGTCATCGCCGGCGTCACCCAGCAGCAGCACGCGGCCGCGGCTGAAGGCCTCTTGCTGCAGCGCCCGCGCCAGCGTGGCGAAGAAAGGGTTGGAAATATCCGGCACCACCAGCCCGTAGGTTTGCGTGCTGCCGGAGGCCAATGCCCGCGCGATGTCGTTAGGCCGGTAGCCGGTCTGCTCGATCGCCGCCAGCACGCGCAGCCGGGTGGCTTCCGCCACCGGGCGCGGGCCGTTGTTGATCACATAGCTGACCACGGCGACGGAGGTGCCCGCTACGCGGGCCACGTCGGCGCGGGTAACGCGTCGCGCGGAGTGATTATCCAAATTGGGTTCCTGTTCGCCTTCTCGCTACGCGGCATCCTGCGGCAGGTTGAGATCGCGGCCGCGGGTTTCGGGAGCAAAGAAGGTGGTGATTAAGCCGATGGCCGCCATTACAACAAAATAGCAGGCGACAGGCCACCAGTGACCGAAACCGGACAGCAGCGCGGTGGCGATCAGCGGCGCGGTGCCGCCGGAGAGGATCGAACCGAGCTCCTTGGCGAACGCCATCTTGGAGTAGCGATTCTTCACGCCGAACAGTTCGACGCCGTAGGCCGCCTGCACGCCGAAGATCCCCAGCGATGCGATGCACATGCCGACCACGATCACCGAGATGACGATCGCCGGTTCACGGCTGTCGAGCAGCCAGAACGCCGGGAAGGCGTACAGCACCAGCAGCAGGCAGAACCAGCGGTAGGTGATGCGGCGGCCGAAGCGATCGGACAGCCAGCCGGCCAGCGGGATCACCAGAAAACCGCACAGCGAGGCGATCAACACCGCCAGCGCCGGCACCGATTTATCGACCATCAGCACCTTGGCGACATAGCCGACGATAAAGCCCTGGCACAGGTAGGAAGGGCCGTTTTCGCCGATGCGCAGGCCGAGCATCACCCAGAACGCCTTGGTGCGCTGCAGGTAGCTGCGCGTATCCGGCGCGGCCTGGGCGGCGTCCAGCATGCGCTGGTGGTTTTGCTGTAGCTCGCGTTCGAAGACCGGCGTTTCCCGCACGTGGCGACGCAGGTACAGCGCCGCACCGGCGATCAGAATGCTGGCGAGGAACGGAATGCGCCAGCCCCAGCTCATCAGATCTTCCTTGTCCAGCTGCAGCACCAGCAGCCATACCAGCGACGCCAGCAGGGTGCCGCTGTTCGAGCCGATGGCGATGATCGACGCCACCAGCCCGCGCCGTTTGGCCGGCGCGTATTCCGCCAGCATCACCGCGCCGCCGGACAGTTCCGCACCGGCACCGAACCCCTGCGCGAAGCGCAGGATCACTAGGCAGGTGGGCGCCCAGACGCCGATTTGCGCATAGGGCGGGATCAGACCGATCAATGTGGTGGAGAGGCCCATCAGCGCCACGGTGGTGATCAGCACCACGCGGCGGCCTTTGCGGTCGCCGATCCAGCCGAACACCAGCGCGCCGATCGGCCGCGCGACGAAGCCGACGGAGTAGGTGGCGAAACTGGCCAGCAGCGCCACCAGCGGCGTGGCTTCCGGGAAGAACACGTCGCCGAACACCATGCCGGCCGCCAGGCCGTACAGCGCGAAGTCGACGTATTCCATGGCGGTGCCGAGCCAGCAGGAGAAGGTGGCGCGCCAAAATTGGCTGCGCCCCTCTTTGGTTGCCAGGCGTTCATCGGCCGCCAGCGCGGCGTCGGCGGTCTGTGAAGGGGCAAGCGTTGTTTCGCTCATGGCAGTGCTATCCTCTTTTGTTCTGCGCCTGGAGGGGCGCGGTTAAAGATGGTTTCCCTGGTGCCGGCAACAAAGGTGTGCCGACAAATCATGTCGGACGCATGGCGATTCAACGCTGCCGTATCAGGGTATCTACGCGCGTAGATAACACAACGCGAGGAGGCTGAAACTTTGCGGGCGATCACAGAATCGTCAGCGCGCCGGGAAATGAAGATAGAGAAGGCGGATGGCAAAAAGATGACAGAACCCCGGTTTTTCCGGCCGACAGACCTGCCGTTTTCGCCACGAATCAGCCTGCCGCTTTCGCATTTCTGCGCTACAATGGGGGCCTGTTAACAGTTTGTATCGTCTGGCGCGCCACACCGGCCGCGGTTCAGGCGAGGAGTAAAACAATGTCTGGCATCAGGGATTCCATCCTGCCGCCGCTGGAGTGGTTGTCCGAACAGGATCCTCCGGCGCCCGCCGCCGTCAGCGACTGGCTGATGGAGTTAGGCTCCATGACCCGCCGATTTGAACGCCATTGCGCCCAGGTGCGCGTTGAACCGCAGCGCGAATGCTTCGTCACGCGCGAGGCGCTGGGCGACGAGGCGAACCACCTGCCCGACAGCCCGCGCTACTGGCTGCGCGAAGTGGTGCTGCTGGGCGACGACCAGCCCTGGCTGCTGGGGCGCACGGTGATCCCGGAACATACGCTGACCGGCCCCGACCAGGCGCTGGTGGATCTGGGGACGCTGCCGCTGGGGCGCTACCTGTTCAGCAGCGGCGAGCTGACGCGCGACTATATCCATATCGGCCGGCAGGATGCGCTGTGGGCGCGTCGTTCACGGCTGCGGTTGGCGGGCAAGCCGCTGCTGCTGACCGAACTGTTTTTACCGGCTTCACCGCTGTATTCAGCGGTCCCCGCATAAAGAGAGGAGAGCAAGACGTTGGAGGGAAGCGTGACTCAAAGTAAATGGCGGGCTTACAGCCATTTGATGCGCATTGATAAACCGATCGGCACGCTGTTGCTGTTGTGGCCGACGCTGTGGGCGCTGTGGCTGGCCGGGAAAGGCGTGCCGCCGCTCTCGATTCTGGTGGTGTTCGTGCTCGGCGTGTTCCTGATGCGCGCCGCCGGTTGCGTGGTGAATGACTACGCCGATCGCGCGGTGGACGGCTACGTAAAGCGCACCGCCGGGCGGCCGATGCCGAGCGGCCGGGTGAGCGCGAAAGAGGCCAAGGTGCTGTTCGTGGTGCTGGTGCTGATCTCCTTCTGCCTGGTATTGACGCTGAATGCGATGACCATCTGGCTGTCGCTGGCGGCGCTGGCGCTAGCCTGGGTGTATCCGTTTATGAAGCGGGTGACCAACCTGCCGCAGTTCGTGCTGGGTGCCGCGTTCGGCTGGGGCATTCCGATGGGCTATGCGGCGGTCAGCGAATCGCTGCCGCTCAGCTGCTGGCTGCTGCTGCTGGCGAACATCTGCTGGACGGTGGCCTACGACACGCTGTATGCGATGGTCGATCGCGACGATGATCTGAAAATAGGCATCAAGTCCACCGCTATCCTGTTCGGGCGTTATGACAAGCTGATCGTCGGGCTGTTGCAGTTCGCGACGCTGTTGCTGCTGGTGTGGGTCGGTTATCTGGCGCAGCTCGGCGGCGCGTTTTACTGGTCGCTGTTGCTGGCGGGCGCGCTGTTCATTCACCAGCAGAAGCAGATTGCCGGGCGCGAGCGCGAAGCCTGCTTCAAGGCCTTCCTGCAGAACAATTATGTCGGGCTGGTGGTATTTATCGGCATCGCGCTGAGCTATCTGCCGGCGTAACGGTTTCCTGCAGCAAGAAAAAAGGCACCTCTCGGGGTGCCTTTTGTGTTTCTGCGCCGGGCGAAATCACTCGTCTTGCTCTTCTCCCGCATCGGTTTGCGGCAGGATGGTGGTCTCTTCCGGCATGTTGACGCTTTCGATGGTCAGCTTGATTTCCGGCGTGATCAGATCGCTCAGCATGTTGTACACCTCGAGGGTGTGCTCGCGGATCGCATCGCCGCTGTCGTTGATATAGCCTTCTTCGCGCAGCGTCGCCACCAGGGTGGAGAATACCGCCTTGTCGAAGAACTCCGGCGCGTTGATGCCGTGCAGCACCGACAGACGCTGCGCCATGATGCGGCTCTCTTTCTCCAGCGCGCCGCGGTTGATGCTCGGGTTGGCGCTGAGGATCGACATGGTGATGGCGTAGCGTTGCAGGGTTTCGCGCACCCCGGCGGCCAGCAGCTGCAGCGGGCGAATGCGCGCCGGGTTCAGCACCAGCTCGTCGCCTTTGTCGCAGATAAGCTGTTGACGGATCAGCTCGTCGATCATCGGCCGCAGCACGTCCGGCAGCTGCTCCTTGTCGTTATGCAGGAACAGCTCGGCTTTCAGCATCGGGTAAATCATGCCAATCTGGCGCAGCAGTTCGGCGCGCGATACCCGGCGATGATGCATGACGATGCTGGCGATCAGCGACGGCAACACCAGCAGGTGGTGGATGTTGTTGCGGTAATAGGTCATCAGCACCGCCTGCTCGCGCGGCAGGATGATGATGTCGCCGATGTTGTCCTTTTCCACCTCGAACTTGTTCATGTTCAGCGCGTGATCCAGCAGCTCGTCCGGCGTCTGCGATGGTACGGTGACGTCATGGGCGTAAGGCGCGTTGCGCATCAGCTGCAGGTAGCACTCGAGCTGCTCGAGCAATTGTTCGCGGGTCAGCGAACGCTGGCGCGAGGCCAGCAGCGCGGTGGAACACAGGTTCATGGCGTTGGCCGCGGCGGCGTTGTTGATGCGCACCATGATCTGGCCGGCGAGATCGTTGACCGTCGGCGTCAGCCAGCTTGGGCGCTGAGCTTCGATCGGATCGATCGACTCGCGCCACTGCGGCACGTGCTGGTTGAGGTAAGCTGTCAACGGCAGCGGTTCGCCGAAGTTGACGTAACCCTGGCCCAGGTTACGCAGCTTGCGCAGGCCGCGCAGCATCTGCAGCAGGCTCTCTTTTTCCTTGGTGGCGCCGCGCAGCTCTTTGGCGTAGGTACCCACTTCCATCACGTGCTCGTAGCCGATGTAGATCGGCACCAGCGTGATCGGACGGGTGCCGCCGCGCAGCATCGCCTGGATGGTCATCGACAGGGTGCCGGTCTTCGGCTCCAGCAAGCGCCCGGTGCGGGAGCGGCCGCCTTCCACGAAGTATTCCACCGAGTAACCGCGGGTGAACAGCTCGCCGAGGTATTCGCGGAACACCGTCGAGTAAAGCTTGTTGCCCTTGAAGGTGCGGCGGATGAAGAACGCGCCCAGGCGACGGAAGATCGGGCCGGCCGGCCAGAAGTTGAGGTTGATGCCCGCGGCGATGTGCGGCGGCACCAGGCCCTGGTGATACAGCACGTAGGACAGCAGCAGATAGTCCATGTGGCTGCGGTGGCAGGGCACGTAGACGATCTCGTGGCCGTCCTGCGCCAGCTGGCGCACGCGCTCGGCGTTGGTGACGTTGATGCCCTGATACAGCCGGTTCCAGGTCCAGCTCAGCACGCGGTCGGACAGACGCACGGTTTCGTAGGAGAAATCGGCGGCGATCTCTTCCATCAGCGCGATGGCGTTCTGCTGGGCCTTCTCGTGCGAGATCTTCTTGCTGCGCGCTTCGTCCTCGACTGCTTTTTCGATCGCTTTGGACGCCAACAGCTTGTTGAACAGGTCCTGACGGGCCGGCAGGCTCGGGCCTACCGCGGCCAGGCGCTGACGCGAGAAGTGCATGCGCGCCACGCGTGCCAGTTTCTGCGCGATGGTTTTATCCGTGCCGTGCTCGGTGGCCATGCGGCGCAGCGAAACGGTGTTGGAGAAACGCACGAAGCTGTCGCGGCCGAGCCACAGTACGGCGAAGAATTTCTGCACGCCGTTCAACAGACGCAGGTGTGGCGTGCCGTGACCTTCGCGGCCCGGCGAACGGCCGAACATGACCGAAACCGGCAGCATCTGAATGTCGAGATCCGGATTGCTGCGATGCAGATCCAGATAGTCGTGGAACAGCTTTACCGACTCTTCTTTCGGGGTGTAGTAGCGGAACACGCGCGGGCCGTCGTGAATGAACACGTAGCTCGGCAGCACGGTGCCGTCGATCTCCAGCGCGTTGAGCGGATCGGGCAGATCCTGCGCCAGGCACTGGGTGCGCAGCGTCAGCAAATCCGCCTTGGAATTGTAAGGTAAAACATACAAAATCGGCCGTGAGGGATCCAACCCTAGCTCGGTAACCGGATCTGAAGGGATGACCTTACTTCTTACCAACAATTTAAGTGGTAAATTCAATATTTTATAATAAATTTTACGCCAACCTGACATAACAACGTGAAGCCTCTTGTTAGCAATGCGCCGCAAGCATACCAGAAACCGGGTAGCAGATCTGTGGTGTTCGAAAACCGAGAGCCGTCAGCGCGGACTGTTCTAGACTCTTTTTATTATGACCGACCTCTGAGAAAGGCACGAAAACATGGCAAACCAAGCAACCGGATTGACCCGCATCATCAAGGCCGCCGGCTATTCTTATAAAGGGCTTTCCGCCGCCTGGCAACACGAGGCGGCGTTCCGCCAGGAACTGGTGGTGACCCTCCTGGCTATCATACTGGCTGTCTGGCTGGACGTGGGTGCGATAGCGCGCATTTTATTGATCGGATCGGTGGCGCTGGTGATGATCGTCGAGATCCTGAACAGCGCGATCGAGGCGGTGGTGGATCGCATCGGCAGCGAACACCATGAGCTGTCCGGGCGGGCCAAGGACATGGGATCGGCGGCGGTGTCGCTGGCGATCGTGCTGGCGCTGTTCGTATGGGGCACGGTCTTGTGGCAGCATTTTGGCTGACGAAAGTCGCCTACTGACTGATTTTTATTTATTCTTCGGTTCCCAATCCGCGCTTACCTGTATATACTCACAGCAAGACTGTATAAACAAACAGGGGGCGGAATGAAAGCACTAACTACCAGACAGCAAGAGGTCTACGATCTGATTCGCGATCATATTTCGCAAACGGGCATGCCGCCAACGCGTGCCGAGATCGCGATGCGTCTGGGGTTCCGTTCGCCTAACGCCGCCGAAGAGCACCTGAAGGCGCTGGCACGCAAAGGCGTGATCGAAATCGTCTCCGGTGCGTCGCGCGGTATCCGCCTGTTGATGGAAGAAGAAGAAGGGCTGCCGCTGATCGGTCGCGTCGCCGCCGGCGAACCGCTGCTGGCGCAGCAGCACATCGAAGGGCACTACCAGGTGGATCCTTCCCTGTTTAAACCGAGCGCCGATTTCCTGTTGCGGGTGAACGGCATGTCGATGCGCGACATCGGCATTCTGGACGGCGATCTGCTGGCGGTGCACAAAACGCAAGACGTGCGCAACGGCCAGGTCGTGGTCGCGCGCATCGAAGACGAAGTGACGGTCAAGCGCTTGAAAAAGCACGGTAACATGGTTGAGCTGCTGCCGGAGAACAATGAATTCCAACCGATCGTGGTCGATCTGCGCCAGCAGAATTTCACGATCGAAGGGCTGGCGGTCGGCGTGATCCGCAACGGCGACTGGATTTAATCGCCGCGCCATCACCGCCGCTCCCTGTATCAATCGCCCCTGTTTTGGGGCGTTTTTGTTTCTGACCTCGCCCTTCGTCACTCTGTCACAGGAACATCCCATCATGCGCCTGATTTCCGCCTTCACCAGCGACACCGATAAAGCCCTGTGGCGCCTCGCCCTGCCGATGATTTTCTCCAATATCACCGTGCCGCTGCTCGGGCTGGTGGACACCGCGGTGATCGGCCACCTCGACAGCCCGATCTATTTGGGAGGCGTGGCGATCGGCGCGGTGGCGACCAGCTTCCTGTTCATGCTGCTGCTGTTCCTGCGCATGAGCACCACCGGCCTCGCGGCGCAGGCGCTGGGAGCGAAGAACCCGCAGGCGCTGGCGCGCGCCTTTATGCAACCGCTGCTGCTGGCGTTGTTGGCCGGGGGGGCGATCGTCCTGTTGCGCTACCCGCTGATTGAACTGGCGCTGCGGATCGTCGGCGGCGATGGCGAGGTGCTGGAGCAGGCGCGGCGTTTTCTTGAGATCCGCTGGTTGAGCGCACCGGCGGCGCTGGCCAACCTGGTGCTGCTGGGCTGGCTGCTCGGCGTGCAGTACGTGCGTGCGCCGGTGATCCTGCTGATCGTCGGCAACCTGCTGAACATCGTGCTGGATATCTGGCTGGTGATGGGCCTGGGCTGGAACGTACGAGGGGCGGCGGCGGCCACCGCCATCGCCGAATATGCCACGCTATTGCTCGGCCTGTGGCTGGCGTGGCGAGTGATGCGTCTGCGCGGTATTACCCTGGCGATGCTGCGTCAGGCCTGGCGTGGCGATCTGCGCCGCCTGCTGGCGCTCAATCGCGACATCATGTTGCGCTCATTGCTGCTGCAGCTGTGTTTTGCGTCGCTGACCATTTTCGGCGCTCGCCTGGGGAGCGATGTGGTGGCGGTTAACGCGGTGTTGATGAACCTGCTGACGTTTACCGCCTATGCGCTCGACGGCTTCGCTTATGCGGTGGAGGCCCATTCCGGCCACGCCTACGGTGCCCGGGACGGCAGCCAACTGCGTAAGGTGTGGCACGCGGCCTGCAGGCAGGCTGGGCTGGTCGCGTTGGCTTTCGGCCTGGCGTATGCCGTTACCGGCCAGCAGATCGTGGCGGCGTTGACCTCCTTGCCGGAGCTGCGTGCGTTGGCCGCCCACTATTTACCGTGGCAGGTCATTCTGCCGCTGGTCGGGGTGTGGTGCTATTTGCTGGACGGCATGTTTATCGGTGCCACGCGCGGCGCCGAGATGCGTAACAGTATGGCGGTGGCCGCGGCAGGATATGGTCTGACGCTGTTCAGCGTGCCGCTGCTAGGCAACCACGGGCTCTGGCTGGCGCTGGCGGTGTTTCTGACGTTGCGTGGCGTGGCGCTGGGTTGGATTTGGCACCGTCATCAGGTGCGCGGCAGCTGGTTTGCTGCACGTTAGACCGGACGCTTTGTTGGGTTAATTATTAATTTATCTTATGTTTTTATTCATGTTTGCTTACATGTTTTCAGCCTGAATATTTCCGGTTTAGTTCGTTGTTTGTTAGCGTTTTTTGTGTTTATTTTTCTTTTTAATGGTTTTTTATTCTGATATTTGGCTTTTTTATTTCCGTGTTTAACTAGAATGAATCATGTGGCTGGTGAATGAAGGGGAGCGGTGCTTCTTAAGGTGAAGGGAGTATCAACCAGAAAAACTTCTGTTTAACCCCGGCCGGCGACAGGGATCACTGATTCACCACAGGTTAACGGAGAGACTATGAATAAAGATCAAGCCGACGGTAACTGGAAGCAGCTGAAAGGCAAAGTGAAGGAAAAATGGGGCAAGCTGACCGATGACGATCTGACGGTCATCGAAGGGAAACGCGAACAGCTAGTCGGTAAAATCCAGGAGCGCTACGGTTACCAGAAAGAGGCGGCCGAGAAAGAGGTGAAAGCCTGGGAAGATCACACCAAACACCGCTGGTAACACGCAGGGCCGCCACTGACGGCGGCCGGCAACAGCGCAGGCCGGCGTCGCTCCATCCTCTGGCGCCCCGGCTGCAGGTACAGGGAAGTACCTGACTTCGTCTTACTTCTTCTTGATGGCGATGCTGTGATCGTGTTCGGCGCAGTCATGCTTGCTGTCACAAGCCTCAACTTCAACGCAACCGGCGCACAGACCGCGCGCTTCCACCACGCTGTGCCGCAGCGCAAATCCGGCTTCCTGCGCCAGCTTCTGCAGCGTTTCTTCCACGCCTTCGGTGGTGCGTTCGGTCACCTGGCCGCAGCGGTCGCAGATAAACAGCGCGGACGTATGCATCGGCTGTTCGAAATGGTGGCACAGCACGTAGCTGTTGGCCGATTCCACTCTATGGATAAACCCTTGCTCCAGCAGAAAATCCAGCGCGCGGTAGACCGTCGGCGGCTTGGCCTGCGGTTCGGCGACGCGCAGCAGATCGAGCAGGTCATATGCGCTGATTGCACCGGGTTGCTGAGTCATCAGACGCAGCACTTCCAGCCGTTGCGGCGTCAATCGCACATTGCGTTGCTGGCAGAGGCGTTCAGCCTGCGCCAGCAGCTTTTCCTGGGTGGTTGAGTTCATCGCAAATATCCCGGTACGTAAAAAAGCCGATTTTACCATGATTACGGCGAATCGCCGAGAGTTGCCCCCTTTTCCCCTGAGGATAGCGCAGGGAAAGGCGCGCCGATCGCGCGAAAAGAGAGTTGCATCACAACTTTTCCCCGCCGTCGGGCGGCAAATCAACGTTGCCGGTTTTAGCGCTGGAGAGCGGGGGACGAGAGCGGTATAACGCCTTTCACCCGCGTGATGAGCAGGAGCCCTGTGTGATGACGGAAAGAGAGAAGCTGTTAAGCGGCCTGGAGTACAACAGCCGCGATGAAGAACTGATCGCCCTGTACCATCGGGCGAGGGCGTTGACCAAAAGCTTGGGGGCGCTGGACTCGCATCAGGCGGACGAGAAAAACCGCCTGCTCGGCGAGCTGTTTGGCGCCTGGGGGAAGGCGAGTTGGATTGAAACGCCATTCTGGTGCGACTACGGGCAGCATGTCCGCATCGGTAAAAACTGTTTTATCAACGTCAATGCGGTGTTCCTCGATTGTAATACCATCACCATCGGCGACAACACGCTGATCGGCCCCAACGTGCAAATCTATACGCCGAGCCACCCGCTGAAGGCCGCAGAGCGCTTCACCGGCGATCCGGATTTCCCTTTCCGCACCTCGGCGCAGCCGGTGTCCATTGGCAACAACGTCTGGATCGGCGGCAACGTAGTGATCCTGCCGGGAGTGACCATCGGCGACGGCACGACCATCGGCGCGGGCAGCATCGTCACCGGCGACATCCCGGCCAACGTGCTGGCGCTGGGGCAGCCATGCCGGGTTATCCGCTCGTTGGAATAGGGCGTTATCGACGAGCAGGAGGCAAGGGGGGCGGGATGGCTCTCTTTGCGGTGCGGGCCGTCGTTTGCCAACGAGCGGTCATCGGCCAACGCCAAGCGTGCGGCCGCCAGGCGGCTCATGACGGTGCCGATTGGCACCGCCAGCACTTTCGCGGCCTCCCGATAGGATAGCCCTTCGATATACACCAGAAACAGCGCGTTGGCTGGGCCGTCGGCAGCCGGCTGACGCGCCGCATCACTTCATGGAGCCAGACCGGCTGTTCGCCGTTGTCCGCATCGCCCAGCTCTTCCGCCGCCATGCAGCCTTGCCCCTGGCGAAGATGTTGGGCGCGAACTTCATTGAGCCAGATGGAGTGCAGGATGGAAAACAGCCAGCGATCCAGGTGCGAACCGGGGGTGAATTGCGCGGCGCGCTCCAGCGCACGCAGGCAGGTGGCCTGCACCAGATCGTCGGCGACATCCCGCCGGTGCGAGAGCACCAGCGCATAGCGCCACAGGCGGGAGAGATAGTGGCCGAGTTCATCGCGTATCGCATCGCCGCTGATAGTCACCTCCGCAGGCGCGTCGGATCAAGATTCCGGGTGGCGGTCGATGGCCGCCGCCAAATCGCGGTACTCCTCGCATTTGGTGCCGCACAGCGACTGGATCACCTGCAGCTGCTGGCGCGCCAGATCGGGTCGGCCTTTCAGCATGTAGGCTTCCCCCAGGTACTCGCGCACTTTAGGGTATTTCGGATCGAGGGCTACTGATTTTAAATAATAGCCGATACCCTCATCGGTGCGGCCAAGTTTGCGCGTGGCGTAGCCGCGATAGTTCAGCGCAACGGCGGTGTTGGGATCTTTCAGCGTGTTGAGCATATCGAGCGCTTCCTGATAGCGGCCGCTTTTCGCCAGCGCATAGGCGTAGTGAGTGCGGTCGACGTCGTCGACCTTGCCGCTTTTATCCACCATGCAGGTCTGAGTTTTGCTGTCGTAGACCTGGCCTTTCGGGCAGGTCGGCGGGGTTTGGCTGCTGCCGTCGCCGCCCATCGCCAGCGCCGCGCCGGAAAACAGCAGGCAGCCGGCAATGGCCGATGCCAGCAGGCGTTTAATGAAGCTGTTCATGGTTGTGTCCTCAAGGCAGAGGCGCCGTGCGCGCCCGTAATGAGATAACACCTGAACGAGTGGGTTTATTCGCCTTGTCTCCGCTTATTTTTGCCGGCGGCAAGCGGGTTTTCCCAACGGCGCCGATTGTCGTTATAATAGCCGTTTGCGGCCGCGCGCCGTTCGTTGAACCCAGACAGACTCAGGTAGCCAGTAACTCAGCATGACGAAAGACAACCACGCCCCAACCTACGCCGCCAATCGTTTCTCCATCGCGCCGATGCTCGACTGGACCGATCGTCATTGCCGTTACTTCCACCGCCTGCTGACCAAGGAAACGCTGCTGTACACCGAAATGGTGACCACCGGCGCGATCATCCACGGCAAGGGCGACTATCTGGCCTACAGCGAAGAAGAGCATCCGGTGGCGCTGCAGCTGGGCGGCAGCGATCCGGCCGCGCTGGCGCATTGCGCCAAGCTGGCGGAGCAGCGCGGTTACGACGAGATTAACCTCAACGTCGGCTGCCCGTCCGATCGCGTGCAAAACGGCATGTTCGGCGCCTGTCTGATGGGCCAGGCGGCGCTGGTCGCCGATTGCATCAAGGCGATGCGCGACGTGGTGTCGATCCCGGTGACGGTGAAGACCCGCATCGGCATCGACGATCAGGACAGCTACGCCTTCCTGTGCGACTTTATCCAGACCGTCGCCGGGCGCGGCGAGTGCGACATGTTCACTATCCACGCTCGCAAAGCCTGGCTCTCCGGCCTCAGCCCGAAAGAGAACCGCGAAGTGCCGCCGCTGGACTACCCGCGCGTTTATCAGCTGAAGCGGGATTTCCCGGCGCTGACCATCGCCATTAACGGCGGGGTGAAAACGCTGGAAGAGGCGCGGCAGCATCTGCAGCATCTGGACGGTGTGATGATGGGGCGCGAGGCGTATCAGAATCCGGGTATCCTGGCGCGGGTCGACAGCGAACTGTTCGGCGCGCAGACCGCGGTGCCGGACAGCGTGGCGATCGTCGAAGCGCTGTATCCGTATATCGAGCGCGAGCTGTCCAACGGCACCTATCTCGGCCACATCACCCGTCACATCCTCGGTTTGTTCCAGGGCGTGCCGGGCGCGCGCCAGTGGCGTCGCCACCTGAGCGAGAACGCCCACAAGCCGGGCGCCGATGCGCGGGTGGTGGAGCAGGCGCTGGCGCTGGTGCGTCAGCCGCGCGTCGAAATGGCGTAATCCACAAAAAATTTGACCAACAATTAGTCTTTTTCGCCAGGCGTTCGGTGCGTTACCGGATGCCTGTCCTCTGTTTTCAATGGGTTAGCCCATCCGCCGTTCTGGCACGCTTCTTGTAATCCACTCTGCAGATACGTTGTATTGCAAAGGAGCAATCATGTTGGAAATCTTCTTTCTCATTGGCTTTGTGGTGATGCTGATGGTGACCGGCATCTCGCTGCTGGGGATCTTCGCTGCGCTGTTGGTGGCGGCGGCATTCATGCTGTTGGGCGGGCTGTTCGCGGTGGTCATTAAGCTGCTGCCGTGGCTGATTTTGGCGGTGGTTGGGGTATGGATTTACCGTTCAATGCAGAAACCCCAGATCCGGCGTTACTGATTTTTTGCTGAATAATCAGTCAGTCGCGATGAAACTTGCATAACTGCCCGCCACGCTAATGCGGCAGCGATCACAGCTTGGCAGTTTTCCCCGGCGATGTGGCACATAAAGCGTGTTTTTTGCCGGACGGGGCTGTTAGGATGTGGGGCGATGCAGTGATGCGACCGATTTCATCACCGTGAGAGACACCTAAAATTCGTGTTGCTAAAGCAACCCCTGTCTCTGGCGGACCCTGCTCTACCCCTACAAAACGCAGTAACAGAAAGGGCTCCGCAAGGAGCCCTTTTCTTTGGCCGCAATCAGGGGATCAGCAGGCTGGAGCCACTGGTGCTGCGGCTTTCCAGCACCTGGTGCGCACGCTGGGCGTCGGCCAGCGCGAATTTCTGATCGTCTCTCACCTCCACCCGAATGGCGCCGCTGCCGATCAGCGAGAACAGCTCGTTGCTGGCGTACTGCAGCTCGGCGCGGTTGGTGATGTAGCCGTTGAGGGAAGGGCGGGTGACGTACAGCGAGCCCTTCTGATTCAGCAGCGCCAGATCGACGCCGGTCACCGGGCCGGACGCGTTGCCGAAGCTGACCATCAGGCCGCGCCGCTTCAGGCTGTTGAGCGAGGCCTGCCAGGTGCTTTGCCCCACCGAATCGTACACCACGCCGACCTTCTCGCCGTGCGTCAGTTCTGCCACCCGCTGGGCGATATCCTCTTTGTGGTAGTTGATGGTGGCCCATGCACCGGCCTGTTTCGCCAGCGCGGCCTTTTCGTCGGAGCCGACGCTGCCGATCAGGCGCGCGCCCAGCGCTTTGGCCCACTGACAGGCGATCAGCCCGACGCCGCCGGCGGCGGCATGGAACAAAAATACTTCACCCGGCTGCACTTCGTGGGTCTGGCGCAGCAGATAGTGCACCGTCAGCCCTTTGAGGAAAGAAGCGGCGCCTTGCTCAAAGCTCAGGTTGTGCGGCAGCAGCGCCACTTTCTCTTCCGGCACGTTGTGGATCTCGCTGTAGGCGCCGAGCGACGACTGCGCATACACCACCCGGTCGCCCGGTTTGATCGCGCTGACGCCGGCGCCAACCTTGACCACCACGCCGGCCGCCTCGGTGCCGAGGCCGCTCGGCAGGCTCGCCGGCGCGTACAGCCCGCTGCGCACATAGGTGTCGATGTAGTTGATGCCGATCGCTTTGTTCTCGACCTGCACTTCGCCGGCGGCGGGATCGAGCGGTGTAAAATCAACGTATTGCAAGACTTCCGGCCCGCCGGTGGCGGAGAATTGAATGCGCTTGGCCATATCGTTACCTCGTTTGGGTGTCTGATTTCACCCTATTCTTTTTAGTATCGGAGATCCAGTTCACCCGTGCGGGATTCAATACCTTTTTTGCATCGGTTATGACGCAAAAATCACGTATACTCTCGCGTCAAGATCCTTCATTCGCAACCGGATAAAGACTACGTTTCATGGCAGGAAAAAAACCAACCAACAAAACAAACGCGGACGAAACCAGAGAGCGTTCCAGAGATCGTCAGATGGAAGGGCTGAAGATGCCGCCGCACTCGCTGGAGGCCGAGCAGTCGGTGTTGGGCGGTTTGATGCTGGATAACGAGCGCTGGGACAACGTGGCGGAGCGCGTGGTCGCCAACGACTTCTTCAGCCGCCCACATCGCCTGATCTTTACCGAGATGCAGCGTCTGCTGGAGATGAGCAAGCCTATCGACCTCATCACCCTGTCCGAATCGCTCGAGCAGAAGGGTGAACTGGACTCGGTCGGCGGCTTCGCCTACCTGGCCGAGCTGTCGAAAAACACCCCGAGCGCCGCCAACATCGGCGCCTACGCCGACATCGTGCGCGAGCGCGCGGTGGTGCGCGAAATGATCTCGGTGGCTAACGAAATCGCCGACGCCGGCTACGATCCGCAGGGGCGCAGCAGCGAAGACCTGCTCGATCTGGCGGAATCCCGCGTATTCCAAATCGCCGAGAACCGCGCCAGCAAAGACGAAGGCCCGAAGGGCATCGAACGCATCCTGGAAGACACCGTGTCGCGCATCGAACAGCTGTATCAGCAGCCGCACGACGGCGTGACCGGGGTCGATACCGGCTATCAGGACCTCAACAAGAAAACCGCGGGCATGCAAAAGTCCGATCTGATCATCGTCGCCGCCCGTCCATCGATGGGGAAAACCACCTTCGCCATGAACCTGTGCGAAAACGCCGCGATGACCCAGGAAAAACCGGTGCTGATCTTCAGCCTGGAGATGCCCGGCGAGCAGATCATGATGCGTATGCTGGCGTCGCTGTCGCGCGTGGATCAGACGCGCATCCGTACCGGCCAGCTCGACGACGAGGACTGGGCGCGCATTTCCAGCACCATGGGTATCCTGCTGGAGAAGCGCAACATGTACATCGACGATTCCTCCGGCCTGACGCCGACCGAAGTGCGCTCGCGCGCGCGGCGCATTTTCCGCGAGCACGACGGGCTTAGCCTCATCATGATTGACTACCTGCAGCTGATGCGCGTGCCGGCCCTGTCCGACAACCGTACGCTGGAGATCGCCGAGATTTCGCGCTCGCTGAAGGCGCTGGCGAAAGAGCTGCAGGTGCCGGTGGTGGCGCTGTCGCAGCTGAACCGTAGCCTGGAGCAGCGCGCCGACAAACGCCCGGTTAACTCCGACCTGCGTGAATCCGGCTCTATCGAGCAGGACGCCGACCTGATTATGTTCATCTATCGTGATGAGGTGTATCACGAGAACAGCGATCTGAAAGGGATCGCGGAAATTATTATCGGTAAGCAGCGTAACGGCCCGATCGGTACCGTGCGCCTTACCTTTAACGGCCAGTGGTCGCGTTTCGACAACTACGCGGGGCCACAATACGATGACGAATAATCAGCTAAGGAACTGAAATGAAAGCGGCAACCGCTGTAATCGACCGCCGCGCTCTGCGACATAATCTGCAACAGGTGCGCCGCCAGGCGCCGCAAAGCCGCCTGATTGCCGTTGTGAAAGCAAACGCTTATGGACATGGCCTGCTGGAAACAGCACACACCCTGCAAGACGCCGACTGCTACGGCGTGGCGCGCATCGACGAGGCGCTGATGCTGCGTTCCGGCGGCATCGTCAAACCGATCCTGCTGCTGGAAGGCTTCTTCAGTGCCGAAGATCTGCCGGTGCTGGTGGCGAACAACATCGAAACCGCGGTGCACAGCATCGAACAGCTCGAAGCGCTGGAGCAGGCCGAGCTGGCGCGCCCGGTGCCGGTGTGGATGAAGCTCGATACCGGCATGCATCGGCTGGGGGTGCGCCCCGAACACGCGGAGGCGTTTTATCAGCGCCTGTGCGCCTGCCGCAACGTGGCGCAGCCGGTCAATATCATGAGCCACTTCAGCCGCGCCGATGAACCGGAGTCCGACACCACGTTGAAACAGATCGCCTGCTTTGAGCAGTTCGCGCGCGGTAAACCGGGCCAGCGTTCGGTCGCCGCCTCCGGCGGCACGCTGCTGTGGCCGGACGCCCACAACGAGTGGGTGCGCCCCGGCATCATTCTGTACGGCGTGTCGCCGCTGGATAACGGCAGCGGCGCCGAGCATGGTCTGCAGCCGGCGATGACCCTGAAATCCAGCCTGATCGCGGTGCGCGAGCACAAGGCCGGCGAAGCGGTCGGCTACGGCGGCACCTGGGTCAGCCCGCGCGATACCCGGCTGGGCGTGGTGGCGATGGGATACGGCGACGGTTACCCGCGCAGCGCGCCGACCGGCACGCCGATCCTGATCAACGGCCGCGAAGTGCCGATTGTAGGCCGGGTGTCGATGGACATGATTTCGGTCGATCTCGGGCCGGACGCCGCCGATAAGGTGGGGGATGAAGCGGTGCTGTGGGGCCAGGCGCTGCCGGTCGAACGCATCGCCGCCTGCACCGGCATCAGCGCTTACGAACTGATCACCAAGCTCACGCAGCGTGTGGCGATGGAATACATCGGCGACTGATGCGCCGCAGGGGCCGACGCGCGTCGGCCCCGTTTCTCAGCGGGTTACTTCTTTACCGCCAACCACTTGTCGATAACCTTCTGATACTCGCCGGTCGCCTTGGCCAGGTGCAGCCACTGATCCACATACAGTTTCCAGCTCAGATCGTCGCGCGGCAGCATGTAAGCCTTCTCGCCGTACTGCATCGGTTTGGTCGGATTCACCGCGCACAGCTTCGGATAGCGCTTCTGCTGGTACAGCGCCTCGGAAGCGTCGGTGATCATCACGTCCGCCTTGCGGTCCACCAACTGCTGGAAAATGCTCATGTTGTCGTGCGTCAGCGTCAGTTTGGCCTTCGGCAGATAGGCGTGCACGAAGGCTTCGTTGGTGCCGCCCGCCGGTTCCAACAGACGCACCGACGGCTTGTTGATCTGTTCGAGAGTGCGGTATTTCTTCACGTCGGTGCAGCGCACCAGCGGGATTTTGCCGTCGGTATCCAGCTTGTCAGCGAAGAACACCTGTTTTTGCCGCTCCAGCGTGACGGAGATGCCGCCCATCGCGATGTCGCACTTGCCGGAGGCGAAGTCCGGCGTCAGAGTTTTCCAGCTGGTTTTCACCCACTTCACGTTGGCGCCCAGGCTCTTGGCCAGCGATTGCGCCATGTCGATGTCGATGCCTTCATAGCTGCCGTCTTCCTTGAGGAAGGTATAGGGCTTGTAGTCGCCGGTGGTGCAGACCTCCAGGGTCTTTTGCTGCAGCACTTTGTCCAGGTGGGATTGCGCGCTGGCGCTGCCGGCGGCGAGCAGCAGCGCGAGGGGGAGTAGCTTTTTCATCTGGCGTCCTTTTTATACATTCGTGGTTTTATGCGTTACTTCGCCGTTAATTGTCGTTTGTCTGCATGAGTTAGCCGTTTTTTATGCCGCTTACCGGCGAAAACGCCGGGCGTTGCTGCTGTACGCGATTCAAGCGCCAGGGTGTGACGTCGGCAACGGTAAAAAAACTGGTAGGCTGTAACGTCAACATTTATTAACACAGTTTACAGGTGGCTATGTACAACATTGACGATTTTGATATGAAAATCCTGACGCTGTTACAGGCCAACGGCCGTTTGACCAATCAGGAGCTGAGCGAACTGGTGGGGCTCTCGGCCTCCCAATGTTCGCGGCGGCGCATCAGCCTGGAGCAGGCGCAGCTGATCCGCGGCTACCACGCGCGGCTGGCGCCGGAGGCGGTCGGCCTGGGGCTGGTGGGGCTGATTGAAGTCAGCCTGATCACGCACGCGCAGGAGCAGATCGACAGCTTTCATCAGATGCTGGAGGACGTGGACGCGATCCTTGACGCTTACAAGACTACCGGCGACGCCGATTACCTGTTGAAAGTGGCGGTGGCAGACCTGCCGGCGCTGAGCGAATTCATCAGTCAGACGCTGTCGCCGCACAAAAGCGTAGCGCATATCAAAACGGCGGTGGTGCTCAATCGCATCAAGGAAAACGGTTTATTGCCGGTGGCGCGAGAAAGCTAAAACCGAATGCGGTTTTCCGTCTATATTAGGAACGTAACGCTGTGCCCAAACCACAATAAATAAACCAGGAGAAAAACCCCGTGTTCCAGAACGTTGACGCCTATGCCGGCGATCCCATTCTGTCGCTGATGGAAAAATTCAAACAAGACCCGCGCGCGCACAAGGTAAACCTGAGTATCGGCCTGTACTACGATGCGCAGGGCATCATTCCGCAGATGCGGGCGGTCGCTGCGGCGCAAGCGCAGTTGAACAGCGTCGAGCACGGCGCCTCGGTATACCTGCCGATGGAAGGGCTGCAACCCTACCGTTCCGCCATCCAGCAACTGCTGTTCGGCGCGCAGCACCCGATGCTGCAGCAGGGGCGTATCGCCACCATTCAGACCGTCGGCGGTTCCGGCGCGTTGAAAGTGGGTGCCGACTTCCTGAAAAGCTACTTCCCGGATTCGCAGGTGTGGGTCAGCGATCCGACCTGGGAAAACCACGTCGCCATCTTCAGCGGTGCCGGTTTCAAGGTGAATACCTATCCGTATTTCGACAGCGAAAGCCTGGGCGTGAAGTTCGACGCCATGCTCGCCGCGCTGAAACAGCTGCCGAAGCACAGCATCGCGCTGCTGCACCCGTGCTGCCACAACCCGACCGGTTCCGACCTGACCCCTGCCCAGTGGGATGAGGTGGTCAAGGTGATCGCCGAGCGTGAAATCATTCCGTTCCTCGACATCGCCTATCAGGGCTTCGGCGGCGGCATGGAGCAGGACGCCTACGCCATTCGCGCCATCGCGGCGGCCGGCCTGCCGTGCCTGGTGAGCAACTCGTTCTCGAAGATCTTCTCGCTGTACGGCGAGCGCGTCGGCGGCCTGTCGGTGGTGTGCGAAAGCGAAGAGGCGGCCGGGCGCGTACTGGGCCAGCTGAAGGCCACCGTGCGCCGCAACTACTCGAGCCCGCCGAATTTCGGCGCGCAGCTGGTGGCCAAGGTGCTGAACGACGCCCAGTTGAAAACCCAATGGCTGGACGAAGTGGAGAGCATGCGTACCCGCATTCTCGAGATGCGTCACGCGCTGGTGGACACCCTGAAGAGCGCGCTGCCGCAGCGCAACTTCGATTACCTGCTGGCTCAGCGCGGCATGTTCAGCTACACCGGCTTCAGCGCGGCGCAGGTCGATCGCCTGCGTGAAGAGTTCGGCGTCTACCTGATCCACAGTGGCCGCATGTGCGTGGCCGGCCTGAACCACAACAACGTGCGTCAGGTGGCCGAGGCGTTTGCCGCGGTGCAGTAACGCCTGTTAGTCTGAACGGACGTTCATCGGGGAGCGATAGCGATATCGCTCCTTTTTTATTGCCGGCGCGCTGCCGAAGTTGCCGCAAACCGGAGAGAGAATATACTGATTGAGGGGCGCTCACTCATGTGGCATCAGCAAACGCTAATCCTCAGCGCAAAAGCGCGTGGCTTTCATCTGGTTACCGACGAGATCGTCAACCAGTTAACCCACTTACACCGCCTGCAAACCGGCCTGCTGCATCTGTTGCTGCAGCATACCTCGGCCTCGCTGACGCTCAACGAGAACTGCGATCCCACGGTGCGAGCCGATATGGAGCAGCATTTCCTGCGCCAGGTGCCGGAAAACGCACCCTATCAGCATGACTACGAAGGGCCGGACGACATGCCGGCGCACATCAAATCCTCGCTGCTGGGCGCTTCCTTGACGCTGCCCGTCAGGCACGGGCGGCTGATGTTGGGCACATGGCAGGGCATCTGGCTGGGGGAGCACCGCATCCACGGCGGAGCACGCCGTATTGTGGCCACATTACAGGGGGAATAACCCAATGAATAACAGCGCATTGCTGGAGTACTGCATGGCGAAGCCGGGCGCGGAGCAGAGCGACCAGAACCAGTGGCAGGCCAGCCAGATCAAGGTGGGCGACGTGATGTTCGCGATGGTGTGCGAGGTCGAAGGGCGGCCGGCGCTGGCAATCAAGTCCAGCCCGGAGCTGGCGGAAAGCCTGCGCGAGCACCACCCGGAGATCGTCGCCTGCGACGGCCTGAACAAGGCGCACTGGAATACGGTGTTTCTCGACGGCAACCTGCCGAACTCGCAGTTTTATACGCTGATCGACAGCTCCTATCAGCTGGTGGTGGAAGGCCTGCCCGAACACGTGCGCCAGGAACTGCGCGCCTGATTGCCGGGCGGCGGCACCGCCCGTTTTTCTCCTGCTTTTTCGTGTTAAATCGTGATCGCGGCTTTAAATTGGGAACGTTCCCTTTTTGTCGTCAGAAAAAACGGCTACGCTTGGGCATTCAAGAAACGCGGATAAGATTAAGGAGGCCGACATGGCCATCAGCGAAGAAAAGCGCAAGATGATCGCCGGGGAGCTGTACGACGCCGGTGATAACCTGCTGCGCAGCGAACGTCGGCGCGCGCGCCAGTTGACGCATCGCTATAACCACTCCTCGCCGGAAGAGGGCGAGCTGCGCAAACAATGGCTGGACGAGCTGCTGGGCGGCTATCAGGGCGGCACCATTGAGCCGACGTTCCGCTGCGACTACGGCTATAACATCTATCTCGGCAAGAACTTCTACGCCAATTTCGACTGCGTGATCCTCGACGTGTGCGAGGTGCATATCGGCGACAACTGCCTGCTGGCGCCGGGCGTGCATATCTACACCGCCACCCATCCGCTGGACGCCGAGACCCGCGCCGGCGGCGCGGAGTTCGGCAAGCCGGTCAAGATTGGCAACAACGTGTGGATCGGCGGGCGCGCGGTGATCAATCCGGGCGTGACCATCGGCGATAATGCGGTCGTGGCCTCCGGCGCGGTAGTGACCAAAGACGTGCCGGCCAACTGCGTGGTGGGCGGCAACCCGGCCAGGGTCATCAAGCAGCTATAAAAAAAACGGGCGCCGCCGGGCGCCCGCTGTCATCAGGCTCGCAGCGAGTCGATATCCACCACGAAGCGGTACTTCACGTCGCTTTTCAGCATGCGCTCATAGGCCTCATTAATTTGCTGCATCGGGATCAGCTCGATATCGGACGTGATGCCGTGTTGGCCGCAGAAGTCCAGCATCTCTTGCGTTTCCGCGATGCCGCCGATCAGCGAACCGGCGATGCGGCGGCGCTTCATGATCAGGTTGAACACCTGCGGCGACGGATGATCGTGCTCCGGCGCGCCGACCAGCGTCAGGGTGCCGTCGCGGCGCAGCAAGTTGAGGAACGGGTTCAGATCGTGCTGAGCCGCTACCGTGTTGAGGATGAAGTCGAAGCTATTAACGTGCTGTGCCATCTCATCCGGGTTGCGCGAAATCACCACTTCATGGGCGCCGAGGCGCTTGGCGTCTTCGATTTTCGACGGCGAGGTGGTGAACAGCACCACGTGCGCGCCCATCGCCCGCGCCAGTTTGACGCCCATGTGCCCCAGCCCGCCGAGGCCGACGATGCCGACCTTTTTGCCTGGCCCCGCGCCCCACTGGCGCAGCGGCGAATAGGTGGTGATGCCGGCGCACAGCAGCGGCGCGACCCCGGCCGGATCGAGATTTTCCGGCACGCGCAGCACGAAGTCCTGATCTACCACCAGATTGGTGGAGTAGCCGCCATAGGTGACGGCGCCGGTCTGGCGATCCTGGCCGTTATAGGTGCCGGTAAAGCCGTTCTCGCAATACTGTTCCAACCCCTCATCGCAGCTCGGACAGCTGCGGCAGGAATCCACCATGCAACCGACGCCGACCAGATCGCCGACCCGGTAACGCGAGACATGGCCGCCGACGGCGCTGACGCGCCCGACAATTTCATGGCCCGGCACTACCGGGTAAATCGTATTGCTCCATTCGTTGCGAGCCTGATGCAGGTCCGAATGGCAGACACCGCAGAACAACACCTGAATTTGCACATCGTGGTCGCGCAGGGCGCGGGGTGGGTAATCGAAAGGCACCAGCGCAGACTTCGCATCATGCGCGGCATAGGCATGGGTAATGTTCATGGTCGCTCCAGTTATCAATGTAGGGGGGACAACGCTTGGCCGGCAGCGGAGTGCCGGTAAGATGCGGCCTGAATCAGACAGGGCGGCCGCCGAGGGAACATTGATGATAAAAGCGGTGAGTGCGGAGGGAAATGCCTGAAAATGTCGAAATCTTGCCCGTTTCTGTTTGATTGCAATGAAACGGGTCAGCGTGCGGGTCGCCTGAACGACGGCCCGCACGTTGGCGATATTACTTGTTCAACAGCGGTTTCAGGAAGCGCGCGGTGTGCGATTTTTCACACTCGGCCACGGTTTCCGGCGTGCCGGCGACCAGGATCTCGCCGCCGCCGCTGCCGCCTTCCGGCCCCAGATCGACGATCCAGTCGGCGGTCTTGATCACGTCCAGGTTATGCTCGATGACCACGATGGTATTGCCCTGATCGCGCAGCTGATGCAGCACCGCCAACAGCTGTTGGATATCGGCGAAGTGCAGGCCGGTAGTCGGTTCGTCGAGGATATACAGCGTCTGGCCGGTGCCGCGTTTCGACAGCTCGCGCGCCAGCTTGACGCGCTGCGCCTCCCCGCCGGAGAGCGTGGTGGCCGACTGGCCGAGGCGGATGTAGGACAGGCCGACATCCATCAGGGTTTGCAGCTTGCGCGCCAGCGCCGGCACCGCGTCGAAGAACTCACGCGCTTCTTCGATGGTCATCTCCAGCACTTCGTGGATGCTCTTGCCCTTGTACTTCACTTCCAGCGTTTCGCGGTTATAACGCTTGCCCTTGCACTGGTCGCACGGCACGTAGATGTCCGGCAAGAAGTGCATTTCGACCTTGATCACCCCGTCGCCCTGGCAGGCTTCACAGCGCCCACCCTTGACGTTGAAGCTGAAGCGGCCCGGCGTATAACCGCGGCTGCGCGATTCCGGCACGCCGGCGAACAGCTCGCGCACCGGGGTGAAGATACCGGTGTAGGTGGCCGGGTTGGAGCGTGGCGTACGGCCGATCGGGCTCTGATCGATGTCGATCACCTTGTCGAAATGTTCCAGGCCGGTCACTTCGCGGAACGGCGCCGGCTCGGCGATGGTGGCGCCGTTAAGCTGGCGCTGGGCGATCGGGAACAGCGTATCGTTGATCAGCGTCGATTTGCCGGAGCCGGACACGCCGGTGATGCAGGTAAACAGACCGACCGGCAGCGTCAGCGTCACGTCCTTCAGGTTGTTGCCGCGCGCGCCGCTCAGCTTCAACACTTTGGTCGGATCGGCCGGCACACGCTGCGCGGGAATGGCGATCTCGCGCTTGCCGCTGAGGAACTGGCCGGTCAGCGATTCCGGCTGCGCCATGATGTCGTCGACGGTGCCTTCTGCCACCACCTGGCCGCCGTGCACGCCGGCGCCGGGGCCGATGTCGATCACGTGGTCGGCGGCGCGGATGGCGTCTTCGTCATGCTCCACCACGATCACTGTGTTGCCGAGGTTGCGCAGGTGGATCAGCGTTTCCAGCAGGCGTTCGTTATCGCGCTGGTGCAGGCCGATCGACGGCTCATCCAGCACGTACATCACGCCCACCAGGCCGGCGCCAATCTGGCTGGCCAAACGAATACGCTGCGCTTCACCGCCGGAGAGCGTTTCCGCCGAACGGGACAACGACAGGTAGTTCAGGCCGACGTTCACCAGGAATTTCAGGCGATCGCCGATCTCTTTCAGCACTTTCTCGGCGATCTTGGCGCGCTGGCCGCTGAGCTTCATGTTCTGGAAGAAGGTCATCGCATGGCCGATGCTCAGATCGGAGATTTCCGGCAGCGTGGTGTCTTCGACGAACACGTTGCGCGCTTCTTCACGCAGACGGGTGCCGTGACACGAGGCGCAAGGGCGGTTGCTGATGAACTTCGCCAGCTCTTCGCGCACCGCGCTGGATTCGGTCTCTTTATAGCGGCGCTCCATGTTGTGCAGCACGCCTTCGAACGGATGGCGGCGCACGGTGGTGTCACCGCGAT
This sequence comes from Serratia sp. CY43202, assembly GCF_052168755.1. Lineage (NCBI taxonomy): Bacteria > Pseudomonadati > Pseudomonadota > Gammaproteobacteria > Enterobacterales > Yersiniaceae > Serratia > Serratia sp. CY43202. The sequence continues at coordinate 329,130 of NZ_JBJNMB010000006.1, read as the reverse complement.
CGTTGATGTATTTGAATTCGATCGACTCTTTGCCAGAGCCGCTCAGCACCGCCTTCTGTACGTCGGCGCTCAGGGTGTTGAACGGCGCTTCGACGTCGAACTCATAGTGCTCCGCCAGTGAACGCAGCATCTGGAAATAGTAGAAGTTGCGGCGATCCCAGCCGCGGATCGCGCCGCCGGCCAGCGACAGCTCGGGGTTTTGCACCACGCGCTCCGGATCGAAGAACTGCTGCACGCCCAGGCCATCGCAGGTCGGGCAGGCACCGGCCGGGTTGTTGAAGGAAAACAGGCGCGGTTCCAGCTCGCGCATGCTGTAGCCGCAGATCGGGCAGGCGAAGTTGGCGGAGAACAGCAACTCGTCCGCTTTTTCGTCGTCCATGTCCGCCACCACCGCGGTGCCGCCGGACAGCTCCAGCGCAGTTTCGAACGATTCGGCCAGGCGTTGCGCCATGTCGTCGCGCACCTTGAAGCGATCGACCACCACTTCGATGGTGTGTTTTTTCTGCAGCTCCAGCTTCGGCGGATCGGACAGATCGCACACTTCACCGTCGATGCGCGCGCGGATATAGCCTTGGGCGGCCAGGTTTTCCAGCGTTTTGGTGTGCTCGCCCTTGCGATCTTTCACTACCGGCGCCAGCAGCATCAGGCGCTTGCCTTCCGGCTGGCTCAGCACGTTATCGACCATTTGGCTGACGGTTTGCGCCGCCAGCGGCACATGGTGATCCGGGCAGCGTGGCTCGCCGACGCGGGCGAACAGCAGGCGCAGGTAGTCGTGGATCTCGGTGATGGTGCCGACCGTGGACCGCGGGTTGTGCGAGGTGGATTTCTGCTCGATGGAGATCGCCGGCGACAGGCCTTCAATATGGTCGACGTCCGGTTTTTCCATCAGCGACAGGAACTGGCGCGCATAGGCGGAGAGTGATTCGACATAGCGCCGCTGCCCTTCGGCGTACAGCGTATCGAAAGCCAGCGAAGACTTGCCGGAACCGGACAGGCCGGTGACGACGATCAGTTTGTCACGCGGGATGATCAGGTTGATGTTTTTCAGATTATGGGTTCGAGCACCACGAACTTCGATATTGTCCATTTACACTTCCCGTCTTGATGATACACCGCGCCTGTCGCGATTTTTGCGGGGGATTTTGTGATGGATCTCGCAAAAAACCGGCACAGCCAGGTCGAAACGCATAATTATGACACAAAAAAACCTGAATGAATATCCAGTATGAGAATGCAACAAGGTCGATCGAAAAGACAATTCTGGAATGCAATTCGCACTTATCAACACGGGTGTGGTTTCGTACTCAGCGTGGTAAACTGACGCGTTTATACTGTGTAGAAATCAATCATCGGGAGAAGTGCTCATGGCCAGCAGAGGCGTAAACAAAGTAATTCTGGTCGGGAATCTGGGTCAGGATCCAGAAGTCCGTTACATGCCGAACGGCGGCGCAGTGGCCAACATTACCCTGGCGACCTCCGAAAGCTGGCGTGACAAGGCGACCGGCGAACAGAAAGAAAAGACCGAGTGGCACCGCGTCGTGCTGTTCGGCAAACTGGCCGAAGTGGCGGGCGAATACCTGCGTAAAGGCTCTCAGGTCTACATCGAAGGCTCCCTGCAGACGCGTAAATGGACCGATCAGTCCGGCGTGGAAAAATACACCACCGAAGTGGTGGTTAACGTTGGCGGTACCATGCAGATGCTGGGCGGCCGTCAGGGCGGCGGCGCACCGGCCGGTCAATCTGCCGGCGGCCAGGGCGGTTGGGGCCAGCCTCAGCAGCCACAGGGCGGCAACCAGTTCAGCGGCGGCCAGCAGCAGTCTCGCCCGGCGCAGAACAGCGCTCCGGCGGCCAGCAGCAACGAACCACCAATGGATTTCGACGACGATATTCCGTTCTAAGGTTCGCCTGGAAAAGATCGCGAAAAACCCCGCTTAGGCGGGGTTTTTTTATGCCGATTTACGGGCCGTCCAAGCGTGGATCAGCAACGACTGGAAGAAACGCTGCGGCGGAGAAAATCCGGCTTCGGCGATCAACCGTTCGGTGCGTTCCGGCGGCAGCAGCAACAGCCGTTGCTGCAACTGGGCTCGGAGCTCAACCGGCGTGCGCGGAGTTTGACCGTCAAGAGACTGCATGGCGGCCCAGCTGGCCAGGTGCTGGTCAAAATCCGCCGCCGTCGTATCACCGGAAATTTCCGCAATCACCACCCGGCCTGCGGTATTTAACCGTGACGCCATATGGCGATAGAGGTCGCCACGCGCGTCATCGAGAATAAAATGGGTCACTAGCAGACACAGTACGGCGTCGTAATCTGGCACGCTCGGCAGATCCTGCAGATAGCCCTCCACCAACGTGCAGCGTTCGCCAATCTCCGCCTGCCGTAGCTTGGCAGCGCACACCGCCAGCATGTCGGCGGAAGGATCCACGCCGGTGAAACGCCAGCTCGGGTTCTGGCGGGCCAAATGGATCATCTCGGTACCGGTTCCTACGCCAACACACAGGATGTGAGCATTGACGGGCAAATCCTTCAATAGCAGCACAATCAAAAAGTGAAGATTGTCACTAATCGTATTGAAGCGCGCGTTGCCGGCGTCATACCGGCGGGAGAATTCGCCGTTGAAAATGTCATTGGTGTTCTGGTTCATGCGCGGCCTCATCACTGCTCATGCGAATTCAACATGTGCTGCGCCTCGTGTTTCATCACATGAGTGCGCACAGCCGCCTGAAATACTTTAAACAGCAGGCCGTTGATAAAGGTGGTGACGGTGAGCACGATGAAGGCGGTCATCACCCAATCGATCGGGCCGATGCCGCTGTGCAACAGCGCCGGGCGGTAAACCAGCATTCCTGCAATCACCACCCAGTGGCTCATGCAGTAAAAGCATTGGAACAAATGGCCCAGCAGGGCATTTTTGCGCGCCGCCCAGGCCCGCAGCGCCGTGAAGAGTTCGGTTTGTGTCAGGGTCATGGAAATACTGGCCGACGCCAGCGCGATCATCAGGCATACCGAGAGATCTGAAGCCGATACGGGAGTCATCATTATTCCTTACGAGGTCATGGTGCAATGGGTTTTCAGCGCCCAAGAGAACGCCGGTTATTTCATGTAACCTATAAAAGCACGTGATATTCGCCGTTGTCAATCTTTCGTATCATTGTAAGATACGAGAATATGCTGAGCTGAAAGGAAGATGGGAATGCGTCAGGACAACAAGCTTTCGCGCATGCTGCACGTGTTACTGCATATGGCGCGCCACAAGGGGGTTTACACCTCGGAACAGATCGCCGCGATGCTGGGCACCAACAGCGCCGTCGTCAGACGCACCTTGGCCGGCCTGCGTGATGCCGGTTTCGTTGCGTCGGAAAAGGGCCATCACGGAGGGTGGCGTATCGCCGACGATCTGCGGAACATCAGCCTGCTCGATATCTACCGGGCGGTGGGCGTTAAGCAGTTGTTCGCCATCGGCGGTGGGGAACAGCATCCGGAATGTGCGGTGGAGGCGGCGGTAAATCAGGCGCTGGGCAACGTGCTGGATGAGGCCGAGCAGGCGCTGCTGGCGCGCTTTGCCGAAATCACCCTGGAGGATCTGAAGGATCGCTTTGACCGCCATTTCCCTGTGGGGACGAACGAAAGCGCGGTGGTCTGCATTGACGGCGACGGTACCGAAGCGTAATTCGCCATTAAAAAAGCCCCTTGCGGGGCTTTTTGCATCGAAGAATGGTTACGCCGAGAAGCCGCCGTCGATGCTCAGGCTGGCGCCGGTGATGTAACCCGCCTGCGGGCCGGCGAGGTAGGCGACGAAGCTGGCGATCTCTTCATCTTTGCCGTAGCGGCCGATCGCCATCAGCTGCTTGAGCTGATCGGCGAATTCGCCGGCGTCCGGGTTCATCTCGGTGTCTACCGGGCCGGGCTGCACGTTATTGACGGTGATGCCGCGCGGGCCGAGATCGCGCGCCATGCCTTTGGTCAGGCCGATCAGCGCCGATTTGCTCATCGCATACACCGCCGCACCGCCGAACGGCACACGCTCGGCGTTGGTGCTGCCGATGTGGATGATGCGCCCGCCGTCATTCATGTGGCGCGCCGCTTCCTGGCTGGCGACGAACACGCTGCGCACGTTGACCGCTAGCATGCGATCCAGATCGTCCAGCGCCAGCGCTTCGGTGCTGCCCAGTGTAAACACCCCGGCGTTGTTCACCAAAATATCCAGGTTGCCGAAGTGGCTGACGGCCTGACGCACCGCCTGCTGCAGCGCCGCCGCATCGGCGCTGTCGGCCCTGATGGCGAGGGCTTTGCCGCCGGCGGCGGTAACGGCGCTTGCCACCGCTTCGGCGCGATCGGCCGAGGCGGCGTAGGTAAAGGTGACCGCGGCCCCTTCACTCGCCAACCGTTTCACGATGGCGGCGCCGATGCCGCGTGAGCCGCCCTGGACGAATGCGACTTTGCCTTGCAGAGGATGTGCTGTGGTCATGTTATTTCTCCAAAGTGGGTGAGGGTAAGGCGTTATTCCCAGTATCGGTGAAATGTCCGGCGGCCACTGTTCACAAAGAGCTTTGCCTGCCCACAACGAGAAAAGCCCCTTGCGGGGCTTCTTTCTTCCGTCGGTTGGCTGTTCGACGATCAGTTGAAGATTTCTGCGGTGCCGTACAGTTTGTTCTGGCCGCCGGCGGCGACGATGCGGTAGGAACTGGCGCCCGACGCGGCGGCTTTGCTGGCCAGTTCGCTTTCCAGCGCGCTCAGGTTGGTGGCGCCGCTAACGGAGACTACGCCGATTTTTTGGGCGTCTGCAGCGGGTTGGCTGGAAGGCAGGTCAGCGGCGAAGGTAGCGAAAGAAGCGGTAGCCAGCAGCGCAGCGGTAGCAAAAATTTTGACGTTTTTCATGATGTGTTCCTCAGAGTATTTGTTAGGTGAGAGCCCGTTGCCTCTCGATGTGTTAAATAGTAGTGCACCGGGTGTGAATAAAAAATCGGAGAGTTTTGAGTATCTCTGTCAAATAAACTGATTGTTTTTTCACCCGCTGGCGCGCGGTAAAAATCGCCACTACCCTTTACAGAGGATCTTTAACCGGAGAAGCGTAATGACGGTAAACGCGTTTATCGGCAGCTGGGCGCTGGTGTCGTCGGTGTTCAAAAACCAGAACGGCGAGCTGAATTACCCGCTGGGCGAGCAGGTGTTGGGGCGCATCCACTATGAGGCCAACGGCACGATGGCGGCGCAGCTGTATAGCGCCGTGCGGCCGCGTTTCGCCGCCGACGATTTGACGCAGGGGTCTGAGCGGGAGATCCGCGCCGCCTTCATCAATATGATTTGCTACTTCGGCCACTATCAGGTGGAGGAAAGCGAACAGCGGGTGGTGCATCAGGTCGAAGGCTGTTCGTTCCCCAATTGGGTAGGCAGCCGTCAGGTGCGTTTTTACGCTTTCAGCGGCGATCGGCTGACGTTGCGCACGGTGCCCTTGCCGCTCGGCAACGGCGTGCAGGTTGGCGAACTGGTGTGGCAGCGGACAGGGGCTTCGTCATGATCATTGTTCATCATCTCAACCACTCGCGATCGCAGCGCATTCTGTGGTTTTTGGAAGAGCTGGGCGTGCCCTATCAGGTGCAACGCTACGAGCGCGATCCGCAGACCCTGCTGGCGCCGGCGGCGCTGAAAAAGATCCATCCGCTGGGCAAATCGCCGGTGATCGTCGACGGCGATCTGACGCTGGCGGAATCCGGCGCCATCATCGAATACTTGCAGGAAGCCTATGACGCGCAGGGCATGTTCATGCCGACCGACTTCCACGCGCGCCAGCAGTATCGCTATTGGCTGCACTACGCCGAAGGATCGCTGATGCCGCTGTTGGTGATGAAGCTGGTGTTCAGCCGCCTTGGCCAGCCGCCGATCCCCTGGCTGCTGCGGCCGATGGCCGGCGCGATCGGCAAGGGCGTGCAGCGCGAATACCTCGACAAACAGATCGCGCCGCACTGCGAATACCTCGAACAGCACCTGAACAAGGGCAGCTGGTTTGTCGGCAACGATTTCAGCGCGGCGGATATTCAGATGAGCTTCCCGCTGGAGGCGATGGCGGCGCGCGGCGCGTTGGACAATTGCCCGAAACTGCGCGGCTTCCTGCAGCGCATTCATGCCCGGCCCGCCTACCAGCGGGCATTGGAGCAGGGCGGCCCTTACGACCTGCTGAGTTAAGCGGATGGGCTATACTCGATGGGGTCATTCTTCATCGGAGGTAGCCTATGGCTACGCAAATCTTCGTTAACCTGCCCGTCAGCGATCTGCCCGCCTCGATGGCGTTTTTCACCCACCTGGGGTTCGCTTTCAACCCGCAATTTACCGACGATACCGCCGCGTGCATGGTGGTCAGCGACACGATTTACGTGATGCTGCTGACCCATGACAAATTCAGGATGTTTACCCCGAACCCGATCGGCGACGCCAAACAGGCCACCGAAGTGCTGGTATGCCTGTCGCAACCCAGCCGGGCGGCGGTGGACGAACTGGTGCGCAAGGCGATCGCCGGCGGCGGCAACACTTATCATCAGCCGCGCGACTACGGCATGATGTACGGCCACGGCTTTCAGGATCTGGACGGCCATATCTGGGAATTGATGTATATGGATCCCGCTGCGGTACAGGCGCAATAATCTCGCCGGGGCGTCCCTCGCCCCGGTTTTATCGTGCAGACGCCATTCTCGCCACTTTCTGCATAAATTGCCGCGATCTTTAGTTGATTAGACGCTATGGAAGGCAGGATAATCGTTTGCCTTGAATAAACCACCATAAATTACCCGTACCGCGCGCTGCGAGTTAAACGTTTGCCTTGGTGCGCATTGCCGTTGGCGGTGCGACGGAAGGGCAAGGAAGCGGAACGTGACGTAAACGATTACGTGACGATCGGGCGCGGGCGAGATGACAGGCCTGCTGCGACGGGCCGATTCATGAAACACAGGGGAAGTAACCTATGTCGAACTCTCAAGCGAACCACGCCGCAAAACCAACCGGCGGGCTTGATGGCTATTTTAAAATTTCCGCACGCGGCAGCAGCGTGCGACAGGAAGTGGTGGCGGGACTGACCACCTTCCTGGCGATGGTGTACTCGGTGATCGTGGTGCCGAGCATGCTGGGCAAAGCGGGCTTCCCGCCGGCGGCGGTGTTCGTCTCCACCTGCCTGGTGGCCGGGCTGGGCTCGCTGCTGATGGGGCTGTGGGCTAACCTGCCGATGGCCATCGGCTGTGCGATTTCATTGACCGCTTTCACCGCTTTCAGCCTGGTGCTGGGCCAGCACATCAGCATTCCGGTGGCGCTGGGCGCGGTGTTCGTGATGGGCGTGCTGTTTACCGTCATCTCGGTCACCGGCATCCGCGCCTGGATCCTGCGCAACCTGCCGATGGGCGTGGCGCACGGCACCGGTATCGGTATTGGTCTGTTTCTGCTGCTGATCGCCGCCAACGGCGTCGGTCTGGTGGTGAAGAACCCGCTGGATGGCTTGCCAGTGGCGCTCGGCGCGTTCACCTCTTTCCCGGTGGTGATGACGCTGGTCGGCCTGGCGGTGATCTTCGGCCTGGAGAAGCTGCGCGTGCCCGGCGGCATTCTGCTGGTGATCATCGCCATTTCCATCATCGGCCTGATCGTCGATCCGGCGGTGAAATACCAGGGGCTGTTCGCCATGCCGAGCCTGGCGGACGCTGACGGCAAATCGTTGATCTTCAGCCTGGATATCATGGGCGCGTTGCAGCCGGTGGTGTTGCCGAGCGTGCTGGCGCTGGTGATGACTGCGGTGTTCGACGCCACCGGCACCATCCGCGCGGTGGCCGGGCAGGCCAACCTGCTGGATAAAGACGGGCAGATCATCAACGGCGGCAAGGCGCTGACCTCGGATTCCCTGAGCAGCATCTTCTCCGGCCTGGTGGGCGCCGCGCCTGCCGCGGTCTACATCGAGTCCGCTGCCGGCACCGCCGCGGGCGGCAAAACCGGCCTGACCGCCACCGTGGTCGGCATCCTGTTCCTGCTGATCCTGTTCCTGTCGCCGCTGGCCTATCTGGTGCCGGTCTACGCCACCGCGCCGGCGCTGATGTACGTCGGCCTGCTGATGCTGAGCAACGTCACCAAGCTGGACTTCAACGACTTCGTCGACGCAATGGCCGGCCTGCTGTGCGCGGTGTTCATCGTGCTGACCTGCAACATCGTGACCGGCATCATGCTGGGCTTCAGCTCGCTGGTCATCGGCCGCATCTTCTCCGGCGAATGGCGCAAGTTGAACATCGGCACCGTGCTGATCGCCGTGGCGCTGGTGGCGTTCTACGCCGGCGGCTGGGCGATTTAAGCCTCTTGGGTTTCCCTCGCCCATCGGGCGGGGGAGCCTGTGACGGCAATTCCCTTCTTAAGATAAGTCTTCTTCTGCTCTGCACCGCGTTTTGAAAGGCACAACAAGCTTTAACGGCTGTAAAAAAAGTGATCTACTATCGGGACCAACGCAGGCCCTGAGCCGATGTCGTCTGAATCGTAGAGTCTAAGGAAAGCATGGAAATCTTTTTTACAATCCTCATTTTGATCCTGGTGGTCTCCCTGTCCGGGGTGGTGACGCGCATGTTGCCGTTCCAGGTGCCGCTGCCGCTGATGCAAATCGCCATCGGGGCCCTGTTGGCCTGGCCGCATTTCGGGCTGCACGTCGACTTTGATCCCGAACTGTTCCTGGTGCTGTTCATCCCGCCGCTGCTGTTCGCCGACGGCTGGAAAACGCCGACGCGCGAGTTCTTGCATCACGGGCGTGAAATTCTCGGCCTGGCGCTGGTGCTGGTGCTGATCACCGTGGTCGGCGTCGGTTATCTGATCTACGCCATGGTGCCGGGCATTCCGCTGGTGGCGGCCTTCGCGCTGGCGGCGGTGCTGTCGCCGACCGATGCCGTGGCGCTGTCCGGCATCGTCGGCAAAGGGCGGATTCCCAAGCCGATCATGGGCGTGCTCGAGGGCGAGGCGCTGATGAACGACGCGTCCGGCCTGGTATCGCTCAAATTCGCCATCGCGGTGGCGATGGGCACCATGGTGTTCACCGTGGGCGGCGCGACCCTCGAGTTCCTCAAAGTGGCGATCGGCGGCCTGCTGGCCGGCGTGGCGGTCACCTGGACCTACAGTAAATCGCTGCGGGTGATGAGCCGCTGGAGCGGCGACGATCCGGCGACCCAAATCGTATTCCTGCTGCTGCTGCCGTTCGCTTCTTACCTGATCGCCGAACACATCGGCGTCTCCGGCATCCTGGCGGCGGTAGCGGCGGGGATGACCATCAGCCAATCCGGCGTGATCCGCAACGCGCCGCTGGCGATGCGCCTGCGCGCCAACAGCGTATGGGCGATGCTGGAGTTCGTGTTCAACGGCATGGTGTTCATCATGTTGGGCCTGCAGCTGCCGGGCATTCTTGAAACCTCTATCCTGCAGGCGGAGCTGGATCCGACCATCCAGACCTGGTACCTGTTCGCCGACGTGGCCACTATCTACGCCGCGCTGCTGGTGCTGCGTTTCACCTGGCTGTGGGTGATGAAGAAGGCCAGCAACCGCTTTATGAAAAAGCGCCCGCTGCAGTTTGGCGACTACAGCACGCGTGAGCTGTGGGTGGCGTCGTTCGCCGGGGTGCGCGGGGCGATTACCCTGGCCGGCGTGCTGTCGATACCGCTGTTGCTAAGTGACGGCACCGCCTTCCCGGCGCGCTATCAGCTGGTGTTTATCGCCGCCGGGGTGATCCTGCTGTCGCTGATTGTCGGCGTGCTGGCATTGCCGCTGCTGCTGCGCGGCGTGCAGGTGGCCGACAAGAGCGCCAGCAAGCAGGAAGAGCGCATGGCGATCGCCATGGCGGCCGAGGTGGCGATCGAAAGCGTGAATAAAATGGAAGAGCGCCTGGTTGCCGATACCGAAGAAAACCTCGACCCGCAGGTGTTGAAAGAGGTCAGCTCGCGGGTGACGGGCATGCTGCGGCGGCGCATCGCGTCGAAAGACGATATCGAGAATGCGTTGGCGATGGAAAACCTCGAGCGGCGTTTCCGCCTGACGGCGCTGCGCGCCGAGCGCGGCGAGCTGTACCATCTGCGCGCCACGCAGAAAATCAGCAACGAGACGCTGCAAAAACTGCTGCACGATCTCGACCTGCTCGAAGCGCTGCTGATCGAGCGCGAAGGCTAAACCTCAGAGGAGGAATTAACGTTTTTCCTCTTTATTTCTGTCCTGAAGGGCCGCCTGTGCGGCCCTTGTTTTTTGGCTACTTGAGCGGCGGCCAATAGTCGCGGCAGCAGGCGATCCAGGCCTGCGCGCTGTGCGACAGGTAGCTGCCCTGACGCCAGATCAGGCCGATTTTCCACTCCATGCGCGGCTCCAGCGGCAGCCAGACCAGGTTTTCCTTGTCCAGCCAGCGGCAAACCGGCTCCGGCAGCATGGCGATGCCCACGCCGGCCTGCACCATCGAGGCGAGGAAGTCCCATTGGCCGCTGCGCACCGCGATTTGCGGTTCAAAACCGGCCTGGCGAAACGCCTTCATCAGCATCTTGTAAAGCGCAAAGTCTTCGTTATAAATCAGGATCGGGCTGTCGGCCAATTCGGCGATATTGATGCGGGTGCGGTTGAGCCACTGCGGCGTGCGCGGCGCCACTACGCACATCGGATGGCCCAGCAGCGGCAGAAAGGTCAGCGGCTGTTCCGAATCGAAGGGTAACACCGTCATCGCCAGATCCAGTTCGCCGGACATCACCGCCTGTTCGACCGACAGCCCGCCCAGCTCGGAAATCTTCAATTCGATACCGGGGTAGGTTTGGCGAAAGCGGCGGATCAGATCGGCGATCTGCCTGCCCACCATTGGCGGAATGCCCAGCCGCAGCACGCCCTTTTTCACCGAGCTGATGTCTTCCAGCTCCGCCTCCAGTTGCCGGAATTCGTCGAGGATCGTCAGGCCGCGCTGATACACCGCCTGGCCGCTGTCGGTCAGGCGCAGTTTGCGGCCTTCGCGGATCAGCAGCGTGCACTCCAGCTCCTCCTCCAGATGCCGCAGCATCTTGCTGATGGTGGGCTGGGTGACGAACAGTTTTTCCGCAGCGCGGGTGAAGCTTTGCTGGCGCACCACTTCAACGAAGTAGCGCAGGGTGCGGACATCCACGTTAGGGTTCTCCTTGGGGACGCTACCGGCGGGAAACTATTCCCGGACGGCATGATGTCGATAATTTTAATTCATTTCAGGCGTGGTTTCCCGGCTGCGTATACTGTAGGCCGTTAATTTATTGTTTGAGGTCATCTTTCATGTCTCTGGCGTTACGCCGCGTTGCCCCCTCCCTGCTGACCCGCTTGCAGGTGCCGATTCAGGTGGCGTTGTATGCGGCGCTGTTCCTGATCGCCGATCGTCTGGTGCAACAATTCCACCTGCCGCTCCCCGCCAATATCGTCGGCATGTTGATGCTGCTGGCGCTAATCCTGCTGCGCATTCTGCCGCTGAGCTGGGTTAAGGCCGGCTCCCGCTGGCTGCTGGCGGAAATGCTGCTGTTTTTCGTGCCGGCGGTGGTGGCGGTGGTCAACTATGCCCAGCTGTTGATGGTCGAGGGCTGGAAGATCTTTTTGGTGATCGCGGTCAGCACCATGCTGACGTTGGGCGCCACCGGGCTGGTGGTGGACAGGGTGTATCGGCTGGAGATTTGGCTGCAGCGTCGGAAGCAGCGTCATGAATGATTTTATCCTTAGCCTGGCCTGTTTTCTGGCGACGCTGGCGCTGTACTTCGCCAACAAGAAGCTGTATCGCCGCCGGCGCACGCTGTTGCTGATGCCGCTGGTGCTGACGCCAATGATCCTGGTGCTGCTGCTGGTGGTCACCCACATCTCCTATCAGGACTATATTGGTGAAACTCACTGGCTGCTGTGGCTACTGGGGCCGGCAACCATCGCTTTCGCGGTGCCGGTGTATGAGAACCTGCATATCATCCGCCGCCACTGGCTATCGCTGACCGCCGGCGTAACGACCGCGGTGCTGGTGGCGGTGTACAGCTCGGTGTGGCTGGCGCGCCTGCTGACGTTGCCGGAAGAGGTGCAGCGCAGCCTGGCGGTGCGGTCGATCACCACGCCGTTCGCGCTGGAGGCCGCCAAACAGATGGGCGGGCAGCCGGATCTGGTGGCGCTGTTCGTGGTGATCACCGGGGTGTTCGGCATGGCGGTGGGGGATATTTTGTTTTTGCGGCTGGCGGTGCGCAGCCGTCTGGCGAAGGGCGCCGGATTTGGCGCCTCGTCGCACGGTGCCGGCACCGCTCGCGCTTATGAGCTGGGGCCGCAGGAGGGCGTAGTGTCGAGTTTGGTGATGATGCTGGCCGGCATCATTACGGTCGTGGCCGCGCCATTGATCGGCCGGCTGATGTGGTAAGAGGGGGCGGTCTGCAGCGAACAACGCCGCAGACCGTATAGCGTCAGGGAAGATTGCCGAGCATCGCCGGCGTGCGCGACGACTGTCGCAAGGCGCGTCCTATTTCCTCGTGGCTGAAGATAATAGAGTGATGGTTGCAGGCCAGCGGATGCACCTGCAGATGTTGGCTGATTGCCGACAGGCCATTGTCGGCAATCGCCAGCAGTTCCCGCTCATCACCCAGGCCGGTGATATTCAGGTTTGCATGTTCGGTCGCTTTGAACAGCGTGATGCGGGCATGTTGCAACGGTGCGCTGAGCGTTTGCTTCGCCAATGCCAGCTCCGTCGGCTCTGCCTTTAAGGCCCGCTCGGCGGCCTCGCCGTCAATACCCAACATGGCCAGCATCGCCGCCAGCATGCCCGGCTCGCTGCGAATTTGGAACGGGGTTCGGTAGAAAGTATCCAGCAGGAACAGCTGGATGTCGCGATAGCCCTGGCTTTCCAGTTGAGCAGCCATCTCCAGTGCGATCAGCCCTCCTAGCGACCAACCCAACAGACGCACGGGGCGCGCCAGCGACAGCCGCATATGGCCGAGGTAATACGACGCCAGCTCGCGCAGTGAAGAGATGTGTGGTTGCTGAAACAGGTTGTAATTGTTGATGCCTAACACATTGAAATCCTTTTCCAAATAGTTCGCCAGATCGCGGTAAACATCGCAACCGGTGACGGCAGGGTGGATCATCCAGACGCTGTCGGGGCTGATAGCATGGTTCAGGCGCTCTACCTGTTTAAAGGTAAAACTGGCCTGATTCAGACGCGTCAACAACTGCTGCAAAGGCTCTGAGGTGACGGGAGCCGTTGCGGGGACGCCGTCGGTGATAATACGGGCTTGACCGCGCAGCGTCGGGTGAGCAAACAGCGTTTTAATGCCTAACGAATGCCCATATCGCTTGAGTTTGACCAGCAGTTGAATGGCATGCAACGAATGGCCGCCCAGCGCGAAGAAGTCATCGTCACGGCCAATGCGCGTTGTGCCGAGCAGTTCGCTCCACAGTTCGGCAAGCTGCAGTTCCAGCTCGCCTTGCGGGGCCTCATAAGCGGCGGTTTCCAGCATGTTGGCAGGTGCCGGTAAAGCCTTGCGATCCAGTTTGCCGTTGGGCGACAGCGGGAAAGCATCAAGCCGGATAAAACAGGATGGCACCATAAAGTCCGGCAGATGCTGCTGCAATTGCCGACGCCATTCGGTGGCTCCGGCGCCTTGCTCAGGGGCGACGACATAGGCTATCAGACGCTTGCCGCCGCTCTCGTCTTCCCGTGTCAGAATGGCAGCGTCTTCAACGCCCGGATACTGTCTGAGCAGCTGCTCGATTTCACCTAACTCAATACGCAGACCGTGGATTTTGACCTGGAAATCGTTTCTGCCCAGATACTCAATGTTGCCATCCGGCAGCCAGCGAGCCAGATCGCCGGTTTTATACAGGCGAGCCTGTGGCTCAGGGCTGAAGGGATCGGCGATAAATCGCTCGGCGCTCAGCTCTGCGCGGTTCAGATAGCCACGGGCAACCTGAATACCGCCGATGTGCAATTCGCCGGCGATGCCAGGCGGCAACGGCTGCAGTTGGTCATCCAGAATGTGGAGCTGGGTATTGGCAATCGGTTTACCGATCGGTACCAAGGGACGTGGATCATCGGGCAGGCATTGCCAGCTGGAAACGTCAACGGCAGCTTCTGTCGGGCCGTAGAGATTGTGCAGTTCCGCCTGCGGCAACTGCTGCAGGCAGCGTTGTACCGTGGCGAGCGGCAATGCTTCGCCGCTGCACATAATGCGTTTCAGGGGAGCGCACTGCGCCATATCGCCGTGGCGTAAAAACAGCTGTAGCATCGAGGGAACGAAATGCAGCGTGGTGACGCCGTGTTGTGCGATGCAGGCGCTGAGATAATCCGGTTCCTGGTGACCGCCAGGTTTGGCGATGGCCAGTCGGGCGCCGACCATCATCGGCCAGAAAAATTCCCAGACAGAGACGTCGAAGCTGAACGGCGTTTTCTGCAGCACAACATCATCCGGCGTCAGTGGATAAGCCTGTTGCATCCACAGTAAGCGGTTGATCACCCCGCGGTGTTCGTTCATCACCCCTTTAGGTTTTCCCGTTGAACCGGAGGTGTAGATCACGTAAGCCAGGCTGCGCTGCAGATCGGCGGCCAGCGGCGGTGGGTTGCCATCCGGCGTTTGTCTCCACAGGTAGCTTTCACGCTGCAGATGTAACCGTGGTACGGCGATATCGCGCAGCGGGTGCAGCGCGTGTTCGCCGCCATCGTCGATCAGAACGAATCTGGCGCCGCAATCTTGCAGCATGTGGCGTAGACGGTCCTGTGGATAGTCGGGATCGAGCGGTACGTAGGCGGCGCCAGCCTTCAGAATGGCGTAGAGGGCAATCACCATCTCCGGGCTGCGGCTGACGCATACCGCGATGCGATCGTCAGGCTGTAAGCCCTGCAGCCGGAGAAAGGCGGCCAATCGATTAGCCTGTTGATTCAGCTGTTGATAGCTGATCTCGAGGTTTTCGTAGCACAGCGCCGGCGCCTCCGGCGTCAGCGCGGCCTGTCGTTCCAGGAATTGATGTATGCCTTGCGGCATGTCTGCCCATGTTTGTTGGGTGTCATTCCATTGATGAAAGATTTGCTGTCTTTCCTGTGGCAACAGCAGCGGTAACTGCCCCAGCGGCAGCGCCGGATCGCCATCCAGCAGCGTGTCCAATAGGTGCAGTATGCGTGCGGCGATGCGTTCACCGTCTTCCTGGCTGAACCAGGCCTGATTGAGGTTGAACTCCAGCAGCGGATCGTCACCCGGATGGTAATGGCGCAGGTAGATGCCGAGGGGCAACTGTTCCTGACCGTGGTGCAGGTTTTCAACCTTGAACTGGCTGCCTTCCAGTTCGATGTCGGTCGGGAAAACTTCCAGTGAAAAGCTGATATCGAACAGCTGGCGCCGCCCCTGCTGATGCAGATTCAGATGGCGGTTGAGTTCGGCAATGGGGAAACGCTGGTGGCGATAGCACTGGCGCAGCTCACTGCCGATTTGCCGCAGTAAGTGGCCGAAGGGTTGCTGCGAATCGACCGTGATGCGCAGTGGGATCATCGAGGAAAACATGCCCAGCGTTTGCTTATGTTCGGCGGTACTGCGGTTATGTACCGGCACGCCCAGCGTGAATTGATCGGTTTGCCAAATCCGGGCGAACCACGTGGCTAGCAGAGCGCTCAAAAAATGCATCGCAGAACCGCCCTGTGCGGCGGCGTATTGCTCCAACTGAAGGAAACGCTCGCGTGGCAGCCGCTTGATTATCTGGCTGCTGGGGTAGGTTTGCTGCTCACAGTGATTTTGGCGGCGCTCCAGCATGGAAGGGGGCGAGTTGATGAAGCGTTCCAACCAAAAATCACGATCGCGCTCGTAGCGTGGCGATTGCTGATAGGTTCGATCGCTGGTGACGAAGTCTTGGTAACGTGAGCGGGGGGATTCGTTTTTTACCCCTATTTTTAATTGTTTATAGCGCTCCATGATCATTTTGCTCAGCAGAGAAATTGAGGTGCCGTCCGCAATCAGGTGATGGGAAGCCAGCAGCCATAGCGTGCTGGATTCGCCGATTTTGGCCAGATGGCAGCGCCAGAGCAGGCCGTCATATAGTGAATAAGGCTGCAGGAATTGAGAGCGAAGGTGCGCTTCCGCTTGGCCGACGGCATCCTGTCTGCGCGAAAAATCGTGGTAGTGCAGGTCGATATAGGCCCGGTCGCGGGGTTCCTGAGTAATGCCTTGCGGCGTTTCTTTCAGCGTGGTTTGCAGCGCATCATGTTGTTGCTGTATTTGCCGTATGGCCTCTTGAAACAGCGGCAGCGAAATCTCGCGCTCTACGCGCCATAAACACCCAACGTTATATAAGGGTATGTCGGGGTTTAAAGATTGATCTAGCCACACGGCTTGTTGCACGGTCGTCAGGGAATAAGCGGACACGGAACCACCTCCAAAAATAAGGAATTAAGCGAATTAAATAAAGTGAGTCGTAGCCAAGTACTCGAACATTATAAAAGGTGGTTTTTAAATTAGCCCGGTTTTACATTAAATATTTTTAATAGTTCAGCTAAATTATTACATTTGTAGTGATTTTTTAATTAATTATTTCGATATCATTTATTTTTAATCTGATTTTCTTGCTGTTTTTTATAGGCTGCCAATCGTGGATTACTGTTTTTACGAGGATTTGGTTAATGTGTGTTTATCTATCCAACTGTTTTTGATGTATTTTATTTTTTGTTGGTATAAGGAAGTATGACGATAACTGGTTGCGGAAGATAGAGCAGTTATTGGGGGGAATATGGGCTTTCGCTTCTCTGGCTGGGACAACAGACTGAATCATAAAAAATTATAAAGAATTTCTTATCATATATTATTCTAAGCGAAATAATGAAAGTAACGTTTATTGCCACTTTATGTATTTCTTCAATCGTTAATTTTGCGGTTAACGGCCATGTTAGTATGACGATTAAATTAAACTGAGATGAATGATCTGTTATTGGATGATTAATTGATTAACTTTAATGAGATAATAATGGAAGGCGTTGTCGCTGATTGAAATTCGACATGAAAAGGCGCAACGCGAACGGTGTCTCGTTGCGCCGCAGTACCCCGGTATGTGGGGAGGAAAGAGCGAGTTAGCTGGCGGCGGTTTTGACGAGTTCCACCACCAGCGGTGAAAGCTCGCCGCGCAGCGCGGCGCGTTCCGACTGGAACAGCGTGGCGACGTAAAAACGCCGGCCCGGCAGTTCGATGGCGCGCACGTCGCCTTCGGTGTCGTGGCCGCTGATCATCAGCGGGAAGCGCTTAAGATCGGCGACGAATTCCGGATTCACGCCGAAGTTGCAGTGGTAGCCTTCATGGGTGTTCAGGCTGCCGTAGGCCTGCGCGACGCGGGTCTTGGGCTGAAAAACGATGTCGCCGGTTTTTTCCACCAGCGAGCAACTCAGCGGGGCGATCACCAGCCGGCCACCGCTGTCGGTTTCCGCATGGCCGGCGTCGTGCCAGCCCATCACGTTGCGGGCGTATTCGACGATGGCGTATTGAAAACCACCGCAGGAGCCGAGGAACGGCACGTCGTTTTCCCGCGCATGACGGATCGCCATAAAGGCGCCGTCATCGTAACGATACGGGCTGCCTGGCACCACCCAGATGGCGTCGAAATTTTGCAGCGTTTCGGGGGAGATCAAGGTTTCGGTCGGTAGCCACTGGGGCTGCACGTCAATATCGAGATGGGCGGCGGTGAGCTGGAGCGCCACGGGGATGGCCTGATGGGCCACGGCTTGCGGGTTGTAATCACCGACCAGAGCAATGCGAACTTGAGCTTTCATCATTTCCGTTCCTGTGCGGGTAAAGAAGGAGATTACAGGAAAGTAGAGTGTCGAGCCGCCGTTTTTTAAAGGTGGCGCACAAAAAAGCCCGGCATTGGCCGGGCTGAAAAAAAAGGTCAGTACAGCGAGGGCGCACCAGCCGGTCGGGTTTTGAAACGGCGGTGCAGCCACATGTATTGCTCCGGCGCTCGCATGATCTCTTTCTCGATCACTTTGTTCATGTAAGCCGCCGCCGCCTGTTCGTCGCTGAGTGGATAGTCTTCCAGGGCCGGCTGGATCAGCAGGTCGTAGCCGCGGCCGCCTTCGCGGCGGATCAGCACCACCGGCACCAGCGCCGGGTTGGCCATGCGCGCCAGCATAAAGGTGCCGCTGGTGGTAGCGGCCTGATCGACGGCGAACAGCGGGGCGAATACGCTGCCGCGCGGGCCGTAGTCCTGATCCGGCGCGAACCATACCGCCTCGCCGCGCTTGAGCGCGTGCACCATGCCCCGCAGATCTTTGCGGTCGATCATCGCCTTGTTGGAACGCATGCGGCCTTTGGTCTGCGCCCACTCCATCGCTTTATTGTTGTGCGGACGGTACATCGCCATCATCGGCTGGCACAGGCCCATTGCCCGGCCGCCCAGCTCCAGCGACATGAAGTGCACGCCGATCACCAGCACGCCACGATCGTCGCGCTGCGCCATTTTGAGGTGGTTGATGCCGGAGACGTTGAACCAGCGTTTGACGCGTTTATCCGACCAGAACCAGGCCATGCCGGTTTCCAACAGGCCCATGCCGAGCGATTCGAAGTTGCCCACCACCTTGCGCTCGCGCTGCGCTTCGTCCATCTCGGGGAAACACAGCTCGAGGTTGCGACGAGTGATGGTGACGCGGCGTTTGAGAAATCGCATCGAGGTACGCCCCATCCACACTCCCAGCCGATTGAGCAACGGGTAGGGGAGCTGGACCAGCAGGAACAGCAGGGCGAGGCCGAACCAGGTTAACCAGTAGCGCGGGTGCAGCAAGGCCAGTTGAAATGCTTTGGCTGATTTCATAGAAACTCTTTTTATACGTTAAAAGGGGCAGCAAGCTGTAACGCATATAAAGGTTCCACTCGATAGCGATACGACTACTCAGACACCCAGGTACGGCCAGGGTTTAGTCGGAATTCCATAATTGACTAAACATTTACATTCGAAGGGCGGTTTGCGCTGCTATCAGGCTTCGGAGGGATAGCTGTTGGCCAGCGGAGGCGGCTCTAGGAACGTGTATGTTAACACAGGGTACGGGGTGTGGCGGAAGAGGGGCATGCGAATATTCTCATTCGCGTTGCCCCTGTGTTGACGATTGGCGACGGTTTACAGGCTGGGGAGGATGATGGCGGCGAAAATAGCGACGATCACCAGCCACTTCAGCAGGTAGTAACCACGGCGGTTGCGCGCTTTCAGGCGTTGGCCGGCATCGCGCACTGCGTTGACGTACTTGAAGATGCGGTTGATGCCGCCGGTGCGGTCCTGATCGTCGTTCGGCGAGCTGGCTGCCGACATCAGCGTGGCGCCGACCCAGTGGTTGACCGCCTGCGCCCAGCGCCATTTCATCGGCCGTTCGACGTCGCAAAACAGAATGATGCGCGTCTGATCGGTGGCGTTCTGCGCCCAGTGCACGTAGGTTTCATCAAAGATCACCGCCTCGCCGTCACGCCAACTGTGCTGCTCGCCATCGACCTCGATGAAGCAGCGATCGTCGTTGGGCGTCATCAGCCCCAGATGGTAGCGCACCGAGCCGGCGTAAGGATCGCGGTGTTTACCTAAATGGCTGCCGGGCGGCAGCTCGGCGAACATCGCGGCCTTGACCGACGGGATGCGGTTGAGCAGCTCGACGGTTTTCGGGCACAGCGTTTGCGCCGAAGGGTGGCTGTCGCTGTACCACTTCAGATAAAAACGTTTCCAGCCGCGCTTGAAGAAGGTGTTGAATCCGGCGTCGTTGTGCGACTGCGCCTTTTTGATGTGATCCTGCAAGCGCACGGCTTCCTCGCGGATCACCTGCCAGTTGTCGGTCAGCGTCTGCAGCTCCGGGAAGCCTTTTTCGTCGAAATAGGGCTGTTTGGCGGGCAAACGGGAGAAGCCGGTCATAAACATGTTGATCGGCCCCATAAAGGTGGAGTGATCGAACAGTTGGCGGGTAAGCTTTTGTTTCTCTTTGCCGCGGGAGTGTGCGTAGAGGAAGCTGATGATAAAAATGCCGATAATGATCGCGGCAACCATAGAATCCATCCCTGTTGGTGCTTGTTAAAAATTCGTACAAATTATAGTTTTGTGACAGGAAAAATTTAACTTTTTCGTGCGCTTTCCCCCGCTCATACTGCTTGGTGGCATAAAAAATCAATAAAACCGTTGGTAATAAAATTTTGTATCGATTTTTTTGGTTTTAGTCCTATTCTTAAATCGTTCAAGGGGCATTTCATGCCATCTTGTTTCATGACGAATGGCACGTATCTGAGAAAAGAGGGACTTATGAAGAAATCAATCATTGCCTTGTCTGCACTGCTGCTCGCTTCCCCGGTGTTCGCTGCTGAAACTGCGACCGACACCGCCGCTCACGCCAGCAACGAGGTCGTCGCTGAGGCGCATAAAGGGGCGGATACCGCCAAAGAAAAGCTGCACCAGTCTCAGGACAAGGGTGAAGAGCTGAAGCTGAAAGCCAAGCACGCCGCCGAAGGCAAGAGCGACAGCGTCGGCAGCAAAGTGAGCGAAGGCTCGCAAAAGGCCTGGCACTCCACCAAACAGGGTACGGAGAAGGCTTGGGACAAGACCAAGCAAGGGGCGGAAAGCCTCAAGAACAAAGCGACCGAATAAGGTCTCCGCTTTACCCCAAGGGCCGCGCTGCGGCCTTTTTTATTGCCCGCAAACCAGAGCCTATGCCCCCGCTTTGTCGCCCCGAGTAAAACGTGAGAGTATTCTTCATCGATTGGCGACTCAATCGTAAGCAAGGAGGAAGCTCTATGAGATCCCACTGGGTAAGGCGTTTATTTACACCCTCACCAACCTGGACAGGCAGAGCATCGGTTATCTTGGGTCTGCTGGTGTTTGGGGTGTTGAGCGGGCTGGATAGCCTGGGTGTGGAGTTGGACGGGTGGAAGCGCTCCGTGATGGTCGCGGCCGTGGCGGGTATTTGCTATTTCATTGCCGGATATATTGATAAGCGCATTCCGCGCAAAGCCCCGCCAATGTAGGCATAAATCAGACAAAGAAAAAGGCGCTTATCAAATGAGATAAAGCGCCTTTTCAACACGTTAACTGACTAGTATCAGTTCATGCCGTATTTTTTCAGCTTCTTGCGCAGCGTGCCGCGGTTGATGCCCATCATCAGGGCTGCGCGGGTTTGGTTGCCACGGGTGTATTGCATCACCATGTCCAACAGTGGCTGTTCAACTTCAGCCAGTACCAGCTCATACAGGTCATTTACGTCTTGACCGTTCAGTTGAGCAAAATAGTTCTTCAGTGCTTGTTTAACCGAGTCACGCAGAGGCTTTTGAGTCACCTGATCTTGTGAGTTAACGGTAGAAACGGTCAGTACGTCAGAATTTACGCGTTGTTCGAACATAGTTCTGTCAGCTCTTTTTTTACGCTAAGATTTTCGAAATATGCCTCCAACGCCTCCAGCTGTTCGCTGGCATCCTCTATGGCGTTGAATGTGCGCCGAAACTGGTCATTCGGAGCGTGTTCCTGGAGATACCAGGACACGTGCTTACGAGCAATCCGGAATCCCTTGCCTTGGCCATAAAAGCCGTGCAATTCCCGAATGTGCCCAATCAACAAGCGCTTCACCTCGCCAAGCGGCAGCGGCGGCAGCAACTCCCCAGTGTCCAGATAATGCTGGATTTCCCGGAAGATCCAGGGTCTCCCCTGAGCAGCGCGGCCTATCATCAGGGCATCGGCCCCGGTGTAGTCGAGCACTGCTCTGGCTTTATGCGGGTCAGTAATATCCCCATTCGCGATAATCGGAATGGAAACACTCTGCTTAACTGCCCGAATGCTGTCGTATTCCGCGTTGCCGTTAAACAGACAGGCGCGGGTTCGGCCGTGAATCGTCAGGGCCTGAATACCACAGTCTTCGGCCAGTTGGGCAATCTCTACACAGTTACGATGCTCTGGCGCCCAGCCGGTGCGAATCTTCAGCGTTACCGGCACATCCACCGCGTCAACCACCGCGTGGAGGATCCGTTTAACCAGATCCGGGTACTGCAACAAAGCGGACCCGGCAAGCTTCCGGTTCACTTTTTTGGCCGGGCATCCCATATTGATGTCGATGATCTGCGCGCCGCTGGCCACGTTGATACGCGCGGCGGCGGCCATATCATCAGGATCGCATCCGGCAATCTGCACGGAGCGGATCCCTGGTTCATCGCTATGCACCATACGCAGACGCGACTTATCCGTCCGCCACACCTCCGGGTTGGAGGAGAGCATTTCGGATACAGCCATCCCAGCACCCATTGCATGACAGAGGGTTCTGAACGGGCGATCTGTAATACCGGCCATCGGGGCCGCAATCAGGCAATTAGTAAGCTGGTGGTGTCCAATGCGCATAGACAAAGAGTGACCATACTGTGTCCGCAAGGGCGCGTATATTACGCATTTTTGCGTCGAGATGAAAGGCCAAACTTTAACCAATTGGCCCTGTATTAGGGCGAAAAATGCGCTACGCGGCGATTCATAAAAATATTATATATATTTTACAATGAGTTGACGAAAAGTGCTTATTTTGTGTGCGGCAAAATATTCGCCTTTGTGCAGAATATTATCTGCATTCGCCCGCTATTTTTGCTGGTATAGCCTGTCTGGAAGGCGCATTGTCAGGGCGATCCGTCGTTGAACGGCAAAAAATTGCATAAAATTTTGTCTCGTCCGTCTGGCGATCGCCGGACAAAAAAAAACCACCGGCGCAGGGCCGGTGGATGAGGGGGCAATAGACCGTGACGCTTACTTGCGGCGGCCGGTGATACGGCACCACTCTTCGCGCTCGGCGACCGGATCGAGCGTGAACTTCTCTTCGTAGGCTTCCGCTACGCTGCTCGCCTGGCTGGCCAGCACGCCGGACAGCCCCAGATGACCGCCGGCCTTCGGCAGGCAACCAATCAGCGGCGCCAGCTCGCGCAGCGGGCCGGCGAGGATGTTGGCGACCACCACGTCCGCCAGCAGGTCCGCCGGCTGGTCTTTCGGCAGATACAGCTCCAGACGCTCTGAAACGCCGTTACGCTGTGCGTTGTCGCGGCTGGCCTGAATGGCCTGGGGATCGATGTCGATGCCGATAGCGCGCGCCGCACCCAGCTTCAGCGCGGCGATTGCCAGGATGCCGGAACCGCAGCCGAAGTCGATGACGGTTTTGCCCGCCAAATCGAGGCCGTCCAGCCACTGCAGACACAGCGCGGTGGTCGGGTGGGTGCCGGTGCCGAACGCCAGGCCCGGATCGAGCATCACGTTAACCGCGTCGGGATCGGGAACGTCGCGCCAGCTCGGGCAGATCCACAAGCGCTCACCGAAGCGCATCGGGTGGAAGTTGTCCATCCACTCGCGCTCCCAGTCCTTGTCTTCCAGCTGTTCTATCTTGTGGCGGAAACCGGCGCCCAGCAGCGGGTGCTGTTCCAGCATCGCCACCACCTCGGCCATATCGGTTTCGGCGTCGTACAGGCCGATCACGTCGGTATCGCCCCACAGCAGGGTTTCACCCGGCAGCGGTTCGAACACCGGGTTGTCGTGGGTGTCCTGGAAGGTCACCGACACGGCGCCGCTTTCCACCAGCGCGTCGCTCAGGTCTTCCGCCTGGCTGCCGGTGGTGTTCAGTTTGAGTTGGATCCAAGGCATAGCAATTCTCTTTAAGAGGGTAATGATGACGCCGCCCGGCGCTTTTCGCCGACGACGTTACCGAGATAAAACGCCAACAGGCTGAGCAACAGCGAAGGCACGATAGGATGCAGCCCCGCCGGTTGCAGGTTGAAGCTGGCCAATAGCGTATAGCATACCGCACCCGACACCATTGAGCTAAGCGCTCCCTGAGCATTGGCGCGTTCCCAATACAGGCCCAGCACCAGCGGCCACAGGAAGACCGCCTCCAACCCGCCGAAAGCCAGCAGGTTGAGCCAGATGATCATCTCTGGCGGCCGCCAGGCCGCCAGCAGCACCAGCAGACCGAGGATCAGCGTGGTCAGGCTGGAGAAGCGCTTGATCAACCGCTCGTTGTGGATCTGCTGTGGGCGTACGCCCAGATAGAGATCCTTGATGATGGTGGCGGAGGATTGCAGCAGCTGGGCGTTGATGGTCGACATGATCGCCGCCATCGGCGCCGCCAAAAAGATCCCGGCGGCGTACGGCGGCAGCACGGTGATCATCAGCGTCGGGATCACCTGATCGGGGATCTTGAGGTCCGGCAAGACCGCGCGGCCGAGCGCGCCGGCCAGGTGCATGCCGAACATCAGCACCGCCACCACCACGGTGCCGAGCAGAATGCCGCGATGCACCGCCTTGCTGTCTTTGTAAGAGATGCAGCGCACGGCGGTGTGCGGCAGGCCGATCACCCCGAAGCACACCAGGATCCAGAACGACGCCATAAACGGCAGGCTGAGGATTTGATCGCCGCCCTGCGGCGACACTAGCGCCGGATCGATCTGCTGCAGCTTGTCCACCGCGCTGTGCAACCCACCGGCGGCGTGGATCACCGCCACCAGCAGCAGTACGGTGCCGAGCAGCATCACCAGCCCCTGCATGGCGTCGTTCAGCACGCTGGCGCGGAAGCCGCCGAAGGCGGTGTACAGCGCGATGCTGATGCCGAAGATCAGCAGGCCGGTGTCGTAGGGAATGCCGGCGGCGGTCTCCAGCAGGCGGGCGCCACCGATAAACTGCACCGTCATGGCGCCGAGGAACGCCACCAACAGGCTAAGGCTGGCCAGCCACACCAGCAGGCGGCTCTGGTAGCGGCCATACAGCATGTCATTGAGGGTGATGGCGTTGTAGCGCCGCGCCAGGATGGCGAATTTCTTGCCCAGCACGCCGAGCGACAGCCACACCGCCGGTAGCTGGATCATCGCCAGCAGCACCCAGCCCAGGCCGTATTTATAGGCGGCGCCGGGGCCGCCTATAAACGAACTGGCGCTGATGTAGGTGGCGGTCAAGGTCATCGCCAGCACAAAGCCGCCCATCGAGCGGTTGCCGAGAAAGTATTCGCTGAGGAAATTCCCGCTCTGGCGGCGGCTGTAGGCATACACCGACAGGCCGAATACCAGCAACAGGTAGGCGACCAGCGGCAGGATCACTTCAGTTTGCATCGCGGTCCTCCAGCGAAATGTCGCGGAACACCGTGCGCACCATCAGCCAGCACAGGCCGGTGAACAGCAGCGGGACCAGCAGGCAGGCCATTTCGAACCAGTGCGGCAGGCCGGTGACGCCGATGGCGCTGTCCGGCAGGTAGGCTGCCAGCCCCCAGGCCAGCAGGTAGAGCAGCGTCAGCCCCAGCGCCCAGCGCGCTTCGCGGTGCGCCTGAATAAAGCGTTTGTCCATCCGTGTCTCCCATAGGTTTACGGTGATGGATTCATCAAAGGTAGGGAATTTTACGGCATGACGGCGTTTTGCCAAGCCGTTACTGGCGGCAGCGCCAAAGAAAAAGGCCGGTGATTAACCGGCCTTTCGTCAGACGATGCTGCGTGGCTGCCTTAGGTTTCCTGCAGACCCAGCTTCTTCTCCAGATAGTGGATGTTGGTGCCACCGTGCTGGAAGTTTTCGTCGTTCATGATCTTCTGCTGCAGCTCAACGTTGGTTTTGATGCCGTCGATGATCAGTTCAGCCAAGGCGTTTTTCATGCGGGCTATCGCCACGTCACGGTTTTCGCCGAAGGTGATCAGTTTGCCGATCATGGAGTCATAGTACGGCGGTACGGTATAACCGGCGTAAATATGAGATTCCCAACGCACGCCGAAACCGCCTGGCGCGTGGAAGCGTGTGATCTTGCCCGGGCTCGGCAGGAAGGTGTTCGGATCTTCGGCGTTGATGCGGCATTCTACCGCGTGGCCGTGGATCTTCACTTCTTCCTGTTTGATCGACAGCGGCTGACCGGCAGCGATGCGCAGCTGCTCTTTGATCAGATCCACGCCGGTGATCATTTCGGTAACCGGGTGTTCTACCTGAATACGGGTGTTCATTTCGATGAAATAGAACTCGCCGTTTTCATACAGGAACTCGAAGGTGCCCGCACCGCGGTAGCCGATTTCCACACAGGCTTTCGAGCAGCGCTCGCCGATGTAGCGGCGCATTTCGCTGGTGATGCCCGGCGCCGGCGCCTCTTCGACCACTTTCTGGTGGCGGCGCTGCATGGAGCAGTCGCGCTCGGCCAGATAGATGGCGTTGCCCTGGCCGTCGGCCAATACCTGAATCTCGATGTGGCGCGGATTCTCCAGGTATTTTTCCATGTACACCATGTCGTTGTTGAAAGCCGCTTTGGCTTCCGCTTTCGTCATGTTGATGGACTGCTCAAGGTCTTTGTCGCTGCGCACGACGCGCATGCCGCGACCGCCGCCGCCGCCGGAGGCCTTGATGATCACCGGATAACCGATGCGCTTGGCGAAGGCACGGTTTTTATCCATGTCGTCGGTCAGCGGGCCGTCGGAGCCCGGTACGCAGGGCACGCCGGCTTTTTTCATGGCGTTGATCGCGGAAACCTTGTCGCCCATCAGGCGGATGGTTTCGGCTCTCGGGCCGATGAAGATGAAGCCGGAGCGTTCAACCTGCTCGGCGAAGTCGGCGTTCTCCGACAGGAAGCCGTAGCCCGGGTGGATCGCCACGGCGCCGGTGATTTCCGCCGCCGAGATGATGGCCGGGATGTTCAGGTAGCTTTTTACCGATGGCGCAGGACCGATGCAGACGGTCTCGTCGGCCAGCAGAACGTGTTTCAGATCGCGGTCGGCCGCGGAGTGAACCGCAACGGTCTTGATGCCCAATTCTTTACAGGCACGCAGGATGCGAAGCGCGATCTCGCCGCGGTTGGCGATAACAATTTTATCAAGCATGGGGGCGCCTCGTTATTCGATGACGACCAGCGGCTCGTCATATTCGACCGGCTGGCCGTTTTCCACCAGGATGGCTTTCACGACGCCGGACTTGTCCGCTTCGATCTGGTTCATCATTTTCATGGCTTCAACGATGCACAGGGTATCGCCGGCGTTCACTTTCTGGCCCACTTCCACGAAGGCTTTCGCGTCCGGGCTTGGGGTGCGGTAGAAGGTGCCTACCATTGGGGAACGAACGACATGGCCACTCACGGCCGCCGGTGCTGCAGGGGTTTCTGCCGCAGGCGCGGTGGCAACGGCGGTAGCCAGGGCTGGCTGCTGCTGTGCCGGCATCGCGTAGGCCTGCTGCATGACGGGATAAGCCTGCGCCGGTGCGGCACGGCTGATGCGAACCGATTCTTCGCCTTCAGAGATTTCCAGTTCAGAAATACCTGATTCTTCAACCAGTTCGATCAGTTTCTTGATTTTACGAATATCCATGAGTGTGATTCCGTACTCTTTTTGTGGAGCAATTAGTGGGTTTTCGACAGACGGTTAACCGCTGCCTGTAAAGCGAAAGCGTAGCCATCCGCGCCGAGGCCGCAAATCACGCCTACCGCTACGTCTGAGAGATAAGAGTGATGGCGGAAAGGTTCGCGGGCGTGCACGTTGGACAGGTGGATCTCGATGAACGGGATCTGCACCGCCAGCAACGCATCGCGCAGCGCCACGCTGGTATGCGTGAACGCCGCCGGGTTTATCAGAATGAAATCGGTGTTGCCGCGCGCCTGATGAATGCGATCGATCAGCTGATGCTCGGCGTTGGATTGCAGATGGCTCAGGGTAATATCCAATGCGGATGCCTGGTTTTCCAATCCGTTAACAATCTCTGTCAGCGTCGTGCTGCCGTACTTCTCCGGCTCACGCGTCCCCAGCAGATTGAGATTGGGGCCGTTCAGAAGCAAAATGTGAAACTTATCCGCCATTGTGCTGGTATCTCCGGCAATAAAACCATCATCGTAGAAAATAACCCGATGTTACCGATTTGTCACCTGTTAAGGGGCAAATTCACCCTGAGAACAGAAACAAGGTCGGGCATTATAACGATATCGTAGCAATTCGCAGCTAAATACTGGTCTTATCAGCGAAGATATTCAACCCCAAATCGAGGAACTGGGGGATCCGTGACAGGAATATGAGCGCTGGAACACAGAAAAAGTTCCCGCCGGCGGCGCGCGTTTTTCCGCGCCAATAACGCGCACCGCCGCGCGATTCAGCGCCACCAGGCGCGGAATTTCTTGTAACGCAGGCCCAACAGCGCCACCGCCAACAGCGCGTAAATGAACGGCTGGGGGGAGA
Organism: Serratia sp. CY43202; assembly: GCF_052168755.1. NCBI lineage: Bacteria > Pseudomonadati > Pseudomonadota > Gammaproteobacteria > Enterobacterales > Yersiniaceae > Serratia > Serratia sp. CY43202. The sequence continues at coordinate 301,011 of NZ_JBJNMB010000006.1, read as the reverse complement.
ATGTTTTGACCGACCACAGGTAGTGGATGGGGGCGAGGATCGCCGCCAGATAGACGAAGTTGTGCAACGTTTGCCATTTGGCCCCCAGCTTGCGCATTGCCCACAGCGTTGACGTGGCCGCCAGCGCCAGCAGGATCAGCCAGGTGAGGATGCCGAGCGTCAGATAAGGGCGGTTCACCAGCTCGCTGCCCAGCAGGCCGAGGTTGCTCAGCCCCAGTTCCAGCGTGGAGTAGCTTATCAGGTGCAGCGTGCCCCAGGCAAAGCACCACAGCCCCACCAGACGGCGACAGCGGATCAGCAGCGGCTGACGGGCATAGCGCGCCAGCGGGGCGATCATCAGCGTGGCCAGCAGCAGTTTCAGCGTCATCCTGCCGGTAAAATGCTGAATGTCCTTGGACGGATCGGCGCTGAACCAGCCTTGATCCACCGCCAACACCAGCCAGAGAAAGGGCAAAAACGCCGCCAGATGCAGGGCGGCTTTCAGCCATTGGATATGAACAGGCGTCAGGTGCACTTAGAAATTCTCCCGCAGATCCATGCCGCGATACAGCGACGCTACCTGATCGGCATAGCCGTTGAACAGCAACGTCGGCTGCCGTTTGACGTCGAGAATGCCGCCGGAGCCGATAAAACGCTCGGTGGCCTGCGACCAGCGCGGATGATCGACGTGCGGATTCACGTTGGCGTAAAAACCGTACTCGTTCGGCGCAGATTGGTTCCAGGTGGTCGGCGGCTGATCGCGTACCAAACGGATATGCACGATCGATTTGATGCCTTTGAAACCGTATTTCCACGGCGTGATCAGCCGCAGCGGCGCGCCGTTTTGCGGCGGCAGAGTTTTGCCGTACACGCCGACGGTCAGCAGCGCCAGCGGATGCATCGCCTCGTCCAGCCGCAGCCCTTCGACGTAGGGATATTTCAGGCCGCCGCCGATAAAGCGATCTTTCTGGCCGGGCATCTGCTCCGGATCGTACAGCGTCTGGAAGGCCACGTAGCGCGCGTTGCTGTTCGGTTCAGCCAGCTTGAGCAGCTTGCCCAGTTCGAAACCGATCCACGGCACCACCATCGACCAGGCCTCGACGCAGCGCATGCGGTAAATGCGCTGTTCCAGCGGGAAACGCTTCATCAGATCGTCGATATCCAGCGTGATCGGTTTCGCCACTTCGCCGTCGATGCGCACTTTCCAGCCTTCGGTCTTGAGCCCGCCGGCGTTGGCGGCCGGATCGGCTTTGTCGAGACCGAACTCATAGAAGTTGTTGTAGCCGGTGACCTTGTCTTCCGGCGTCATCGCCAGCTGCGCCTGCCAGGCGGCCGGTTTGCTGAATTCCAGCGCTTTGCCCGGCGGCGCCTTGGGGCGATCGTTGCCCTTGAACCACGACAGCAGGTCCGCCTGCGCGCCGGTAGGCAGCGCCAGCGTAGCGGCGGTGATGCCGAGCGCCTGCAGCACCTTGCGCCGCTGGTGGAACACGCTCTCCGGCGTGACGTCGGCCTCAGTTAATTTCGGGTGTTTGTTCATGCTTATGCTCTCCGCGACTGATGCCCGCCGTCCGCGAGCGGCTGACGGGTCTTCATGAAATAAGCATGGCGTTAAAGCCGGCCGGAAGCGAGGGGGCGCGGGAAAATATGAAATTTCGCAGATGCGGGCGAACCCCCCGTTGCCGGGGGGAGAAGGTCAGCGGATTTTCACCAGGGTGCGGCCGGTGATTTGGTTGTTCAGCAGTGCGGCGGCGGTGGCCGGCGCCTGCTCGAGGGCGATTTCATGCGTGGCCTGCTGATAGAAGCTGTCCGGCAGAATGCCGGCCAGCCGTTCCCAGGCGGTTTGGCGGCGGTGCAGCGGCGTATGCACCGAATCCACGCCCTGCAGGCGCACGTTGCGCAGAATGAACGGCATCACGGTGGTCGGCAGTTGATAACCGCCCGCCAGGCCGCAGGCGGCGACGGTGCCGTTATAGTTCATCTGCGCCAGCACCCGCGCCAGCAGTTTGTCGCCGACGGTGTCCACCGCGCCGGCCCACAGCTGTTTCTCCAGCGGGCGCGGCGTGTCGATATAGCCATCGCGCGACATGACCTCTTTGGCGCCGAGTGCTTTCAGGTACTCGGTATTGCTGTCGCGGCCGCTGATGGCGGTCACCCGGTAACCCAGCGCCGCCAGCAGGGCGATGGCGGTGCTGCCCACGCCGCCGCTGGCGCCGGTGACCAGGATATCGCCGTCGTCCGGGTGTACGCCGCCTTCTTCCAGCGCCATCACGCACAGCATGGCGGTAAAGCCGGCGGTGCCGATGATCATCGCCTTGCGCTCATCCAGGCCGTTCGGCAGCGGCACCAGCCACTCACCGGAGACGCGCGCCTGCTCGGCCAGGCCGCCCCAATGGTGTTCGCCCACGCCCCAACCGGTGAGCACCACGCTTTGCCCCTCTTTGAAGCGATCGTCGCGGCTGTGGCGCACGGTGCCGGCGAAGTCGATGCCCGGCACCATCGGGAAGTTGCGCACGATCTTGCCTTTGCCGGTGATCGCCAGCGCATCTTTATAGTTCAGGCTTGACCAGTTGATGTCGACGGTGACATCGCCTTCCGGCAACCGATCGCTGCCGATATCTTTGATATGAGCCAGAGTTTGGTCGTCTTGTTGTTCCAATAACAGTGCACGCATGTCACTCTTCCTCTCGTTTACACTTTTCTATCAATGGCTGAATCACATTTATTTGACTATATGCATAATAAGCGGCCCAAGTCCTGATAAAGGACAAAAACGGCGCTTGCAGGTTTAATTCCTCGGCAAGGCTTGTTAGGGTTGGACGGCCCCTTTTAGCTAAAGGGTGAACACTCACTTAACCATAGCGGACAAGGCACAGGGATGCGATTTACCACCAAACTCTCTGCATTGATCACTCTGTTGGTCGCGCTGGCGATGTTTTTGATGCTGATGGGATGCTCATACAGCTTCTTTTACGTTACCCAGGATCGCCAGGAGCGCCGCTTTGATTCGCTGGTCACCTCTCTCGATCAAGCCATGTTGCAGGAATCGCCGCGCGATCAGGAGAAATGGTTGCCGATTGTCATGCGTCCGCTCGGCATTGTGTCGATCCGCGTAGAGGCCGGTACCAGCAAGCTCCTCGACTATAAATTGCCGACGCTGAAAAAAGAGCCCTGGGATGCGCTGAACGGCTATCGTCAGGTCTCGCGAACTCTGTTGCAGCACCCGGGCAGTACGCTGCACATCACCTACCTCGATCCCTTCGCCAGCGACGTGCGCACGCTGCAATCCACCGCCGCCGTCACGCTGTCGATCGTCGTCATGGTGGTGGTTTTGCTGTTCAGCCTGCGCTGGCTGCGTGAGCAGGCCGACGGCGAAGATCGTCTGGAACGCCGTGCGCGGCGCATTCTGAACGGCGAGCGTGAAAACGTCATGCAGGGCGACGTGCGTGAGTGGCCAGCCAACGTCAGCGGCGCGCTCGACCGCCTGCTGGCCGATCTGGCGGAAGCGCGGGAAGAGCGGAGCCGGGTCGATACGCTGATCCGCGCCTTCGCCGCGCAGGATGCCAAAACCGGGCTGAATAATCGCCTGTTTTTCGATAATCAATTGACCACTCAGTTGGAAGATGAAGGCTCGCACGGCATCGTGATGATGGTGTGGCTGCCCGACTTCGAGACCCTGCGCGAGACGCACGGCAGCATGGCGGTGCAAGAGCTGATGTATTCGCTGGTCAACCTGCTGTCTACCTTCGTGATGCGCTACCCGTCGGCGCTGCTGGCGCGCTACTTCCACAGCGATTTTACCGTACTGTTGCCGCATCGAACCCTGAAGGAAGCCGACGGCATCGCTTCACAGCTGGTCAACGCCATCGATGCCTTGCCTTCCACGGCGCTGATCGATCGCGAGGCCTTCCTGCACATCGGCATCGTGGCGTACCGCAGCGGTCAAACCACCGAGCAGGTAATCGACTATGCGGAGCAGGCGACGCGCCACGCTACGCTGCAGGGCGAAAACGGGTGGTATGTGTACGACAGCCAGGTGCCGGAAAAGGGGCGCGGCAGCGTCAAGTGGCGCACGCTGCTGGAACAGGTGCTGGCGCGCGGCGGCCCGCGGCTGTATCAGAAACCGGCGGTGACCGTGGAAGGCGAGGTGCACCATCGTGAGATCATGAGCCGGATCTATGACGGCACCCAGGAATTGCTGCCGGCGGAATATATGCCGCTGGTGCAGCAGTTGGGGTTGGCGGAGAGTTACGATCGCCAACAGGTGAGCCGCATCATTCCCTTGTTGGCGCAGTGGCCCGAGGAAACGCTGGCGTTTCCGCTGTGCGTGGACTCGATTTTGCAGCGCTCTTTCCAGCGCTGGCTGCGCGATACGCTGTTGCAATGCGAAAAAAGCCAACGTCGGCGAATTCTGATTGAACTTGCGGAGGCAGATGTGTGTCAACATATCGACCGTTTGCGTCCGGTGCTGAGGCTGTTGTCAGGGCTGGGCTGCCGTCTCGCGGTGTCCAAAGCGGGTTTAACCGTGGTCAGTACGTCCTATATCAAGTCGCTGCAGGTGGAGATCGTCAAGCTCCACCCGGGGCTGGTGCGGAGCATCGATAAGCGGGACGAAAACCAGCTGTTCGTGCAGAGCCTGACCGGCGCCTGCGCGGGCACGCGTGCTCAGGTGTTCGCCGCCAGCGTACGTACGCGCAACGAATGGCAGACGCTGAAAGAGCGGGGGATCCACGGCGGGCAGGGCGACTTTTTCGCATCGCCGGAACCTATCGACGCGGGGCGTAAAAAATATTCACGTCGTTATCGTGTTTAAGCTGATTGCCGGACAAAAATTGACGTAGAATGAGCGCCGGATCCATCTGGGCCATGTCACCCGTCATTTTGGAGTTTTCTCCAATCTGCCTGCGACAACGACGCCTATTTGAGATAGGCTCTTGTCAGCTTTTATCTGGTTGGCGTTGGTAGGTGCTTACCATCGGCGGCAATCAGGGAATATGTTAGATTTTATGAGCTGTGTTACGCCGTTTCGTGCGTTGACAGGGTGGTAAACTGAGCCTTTGTTCAGGGAATTCAGGCCTCATCCAATTTCCGTGCATTCGAGCAGAAACAATACAGACTATTTTTCACCGAAGTAGAACGTTTTTGCGCCTTGTCGCTGCTTCGTGTGGTTGGTAAAGTAGGCGGATTTTATTTTCCGCCCCCAGCTTGCAGGATTATCCTTTCGTTATGTTTAAGAAATTTCGTGGCATGTTTTCCAACGACTTGTCCATCGACTTGGGTACCGCCAATACCCTGATTTATGTTAAAGGGCAAGGCATCGTACTGAATGAACCTTCGGTGGTTGCCATTCGTCAGGATCGTGCCGGCTCCCCAAAGAGCGTCGCGGCCGTCGGTCATGACGCCAAACAGATGCTGGGCCGCACCCCCGGCAACATCGCGGCTATTCGCCCGATGAAAGACGGCGTGATCGCCGATTTCTTCGTGACTGAAAAAATGCTGCAGCACTTTATCAAACAGGTTCACAGCAACAGCTTTATGCGCCCAAGCCCGCGCGTGCTGGTCTGTGTGCCGGTCGGCGCGACCCAGGTTGAACGCCGCGCTATCCGCGAGTCCGCCCAAGGGGCCGGCGCGCGTGAAGTGTTCCTGATTGAAGAGCCGATGGCGGCGGCGATCGGCGCAGGTCTGCCGGTCTCCGAAGCGACCGGCTCCATGGTGGTGGATATCGGTGGCGGTACCACTGAAGTGGCGGTGATCTCGCTGAACGGCGTGGTGTACTCTTCTTCCGTGCGCATCGGCGGCGACCGTTTCGATGAAGCCATCATCAATTATGTGCGCCGCAACTACGGCTCGCTGATCGGCGAAGCCACCGCAGAGCGCATCAAGCACGAAATCGGTTCTGCCTATCCGGGCGACGAAGTGCGCGAAATCGAAGTGCGCGGCCGTAACCTGGCTGAAGGCGTACCGCGCGGCTTTACCCTGAACTCCAATGAAATCCTCGAAGCCCTGCAAGAGCCGCTGACCGGTATCGTCAGCGCGGTGATGGTTGCGCTGGAGCAGTGCCCGCCAGAATTGGCCTCCGACATTTCCGAACGCGGCATGGTATTGACCGGCGGCGGCGCGCTGCTGCGCAACCTCGATCGCCTGCTGATGGAAGAAACCGGCATTCCGGTCGTGGTGGCGGAAGATCCGCTGACCTGCGTGGCGCGCGGTGGCGGCAAGGCGTTGGAAATGATCGACATGCACGGCGGCGATTTGTTCAGCGAAGAATAGTCAGCCCCAGGAAGGAGGAATCGTATCGGATGAATGCGCACAGCGAAAATCGGGTACGGTTCCTCTTTCTGTTGTCGAGGAACTCGCATAATTTATGAAGCCGATTTTTAGCAGGGGGCCTTCCCTGCAACTGCGACTTTTTTTGGCGGTGATTGCGGCCATTGGCCTGATCGTTGCCGACAGCCGGCTCGGCACGTTCGTGAAGATACGCAACTACATGGACACCGCAGTCAGCCCTTTCTATTTTCTGGCCAACGGGCCACGTAAAGTTTTGGACAGCGTGTCAGAGACGCTGGCCACCCGCCAACAGCTGGAGCTGGAAAACCGCGCTCTGCGGCAGGAACTGCTGCTGAAAAACAGCGATATTCTTCTTCTTGGCCAATTCAAGCAGGAAAACGCCCGCTTGCGCGAGCTGCTGGGTTCTCCGCTGCGCCAGGACGAACACAAGATGGTCACCCAGGTGATCTCCACCGGTTCCGATCCGTATAGCGACCAGGTCGTTATCGACAAAGGGTCGGACAACGGCGTCTATGAAGGCCAGCCGGTGATCAGCGACAAGGGCGTGGTTGGCCAGGTCGTGGCGGTGGCGAAGGTGACCAGCCGCGTGCTGCTGATCTGCGATGCCTCGCACGCGCTGCCGATTCAGGTGCTGCGTAACGATATTCGAGTGATCGCCGCGGGCAGCGGCTGCGCCGACGATCTGCAACTGGAGCATCTGCCGAACAACACCGATATCCGCGTTGGCGACGTGCTGGTGACCTCCGGCCTCGGCGGCCGCTTCCCGGAAGGCTATCCGGTGGCGGTCGTTTCCTCGGTCAAGGTCGACAATCAGCGCGCTTACACCGTGATTCAGGCGCGGCCGACCGCCGGTCTGCAGCGCTTGCGCTACCTGCTGCTGCTGTGGGGCGCCGATCGCAACGGCGACATGCCGCTGCCGCCGGACGAAGTGCACCGCGTCGCCAATGAGCGCCTGATGCAGATGATGCCGCAGGTGTTGCCGCCTGCCGGTTCCGTTGGGCCGCAGCTGCCCGCACCGGCCACCGGCGTGGCGCCGCAACCCGCCGGCGCTACGCCATCGGCTCAGCCTGCCGCGGCGGGAGTGGTGCAATGAACAGTTACCGCAGCCACGGGCGCTGGATCATCTGGCTGTCGTTCCTGGTGGCGTTGGTGCTGCAAATCATGCCGTGGCCGGAGCAGATCTACATGTTCCGGCCTTCCTGGCTGGTGCTGATCCTGATCTACTGGGTAATGGCCTTGCCGCATCGTGTCAACGTCGGTACCGGCTTCGTGCTGGGGTTGATTATGGATCTGATCCTCGGCTCTACGCTGGGCGTACGCGCGCTGGCGCTGGGCATCATCGCCTATCTGGTGGCGTTCAAATTCCAACTGTTCCGCAATATGGCGCTGTGGCAACAGGCGCTGATCGTCGTGCTGCTGTCGCTGTCGATGGATGTGGTGGTGTTCTGGGCTGAGTTTTTAGTGATCAACGTCTCTTTCCGCCCAGAGGTATTCTGGAGTAGTGTGGTAAACGGCATTTTGTGGCCGTGGTTATTCCTGTTGATGCGCAAAATCCGCCGTCAGTTCGCCGTACAGTAAGGGTATATCAATGACTTCGCTTTATCTGGCCTCCGGCTCCCCACGTCGACGTGAACTGTTGACCCTGTTGGGCGTGTCGTTTGACATTCTGCTGACGCATACCGAAGAGCAGCGCCGGGAAGGCGAAGCCGCAGAGGCCTATGTGCGCCGTCTGGCGCAGGACAAGGCCAAGGCGGGCGTGGCGCTGGCGCAGGAAGATCGGCCGGTGCTGGGCGCAGACACCATCGTGGTGCTCAACGGCCGGGTGCTGGAGAAGCCGCGCGACGAAGCCCATGCGGCGGACATGCTGGCGGCTCTGTCGGGCAAACAGCATCAGGTGATGACGGCGGTGGCGATCGCCGATCGCCACGACGTGCGCTGCCAGCTGGTGGTGACCGACGTGACGTTCCGCAGCCTGTCACAACAGGATATCCGCGACTATATTGCTACGGGCGAACCGATGGATAAAGCGGGCGCCTATGGAATTCAAGGAAAGGGTGGTTGTTTCGTCAGAACGATAACCGGGAGTTATCACGCGGTGGTCGGTCTGCCGCTGGTCGAAACACATGAGCTGCTCAGTAATTTTGTCGCATTACGTGATGTAAGAACCGGTTGATGGGCGCTGCCATTATCGACCGGCTCTGAGGAGAAGGCATGACAGCTGAGCTACTGGTTAATATCACACCGTCTGAAACGCGGGTCGCCTATATCGATGGCGGCATTCTGCAAGAGATTCATATCGAACGCGAATCCAAACGCGGCATCGTCGGCAATATCTATAAAGGGCGCGTCAGCCGCGTCCTGCCGGGGATGCAGGCGGCGTTCGTCGACATCGGCCTGGACAAGGCCGCCTTCCTGCACGCCTCCGACATCATGCCGCATACCGAATGCGTCGCCGGCGACGAGCGGAAAAACTTTCATGTGCGCGATATCGCCGAGCTGGTGCGCCAGGGGCAAGACCTGATGGTGCAGGTGGTGAAAGATCCGCTCGGGACCAAGGGCGCGCGTCTGACTACCGACATTACGCTGCCTTCGCGCTATCTGGTCTTCATGCCGGGCGCGGCGCACGTCGGCGTTTCGCAGCGCATCGACAGCGAAGCCGAGCGCGAGCGCCTGAAGTCCATCGTTGCGCCGCACTGCGACGAGCTGGGCGGCTTTATTATCCGCACCGCGGCGGAAGGCATCGGCGAGGAAGAGCTGGCGCAGGATGCCGCGTTCCTCAAACGCCTGTGGACCAAGGTGATGGAGCGCAAGAAGCGCAACCAGACCAAATACAAGCTGTACGGCGAGCTGGCGCTGGCGCAGCGCATCTTGCGCGATTTCGCCGGCGCGGCGCTGGATCGCATTCGCGTCGATTCGCGGCTGACGCACGATCTGTTGGTGGAGTTTACCGGCGAGTACATCCCGGACATTACCAACAAGCTCGAACTCTACACCGGCAGCCAGCCAATTTTCGATCTGTACGACGTGGAAAACGAAATCCAGCGCGCGCTGGAGCGCAAGGTTGAGCTAAAGTCCGGTGGCTATCTGATCATCGATCAGACCGAGGCGATGACCACCGTCGATATCAATACCGGCGCCTTCGTCGGCCACCGCAACCTCGACGAAACCATCTTCAATACCAACATCGAGGCGACGCAGGCCATCGCGCGCCAGCTGCGGCTGCGCAACCTGGGCGGCATTATCATCATCGACTTTATCGATATGAACAACGAAGAGCATCGCCGCCGGGTGCTGCACTCGCTGGAGCAGGCATTGAGTAAAGATCGGGTAAAAACCACGATCAACGGCTTCTCTCAGCTAGGCTTAGTTGAAATGACGCGTAAACGCACGCGTGAAAGCATTGAACATGTGCTCTGTCACGATTGTCCTACTTGCAATGGGCGCGGCACCGTGAAAACGGTGGAAACCGTGTGCTACGAGATCCTGCGCGAGATTGTACGCGTGCACCATGCTTACGATTCCGATCGCTTCCTGGTGTACGCCTCCGCGGCGGTTGGCGAAGCGCTGAAGAGCGAAGAGTCGCATGCGCTGGCCGAAGTGGAGATCTTCGTCGGCAAACAGGTGAAGGTGCAGATCGAACCGTTGTACAGCCAGGAGCAGTTCGACGTCGTCATGATGTAGCCCGTCCGACATCGGTAGGGGCCCGCACGCCGGGCCCGTCAGTGCATAGATATTCCCGTTGCCAGGCAGCGGATCAAGGAGAACTGCGTGAGGCGACTGCCTGGGATTCTGTTAGCAACAGGCGCCACCCTAATTGTGATTGTGGCGCTGCTGATCAGCGGGCTGCGCCTGATGCTGCCGAAGCTGAACGACTACCGTCCCCAACTGCTGGCGCAGGTGGAGAAGCTGTCCGGCGTGCCTGTGCGAATGGACTTCGTGCAGGGCAGTTGGGAAACGTTCGGCCCACAGCTTGAAGTGCGTAACCTGAGCGTTACGCTGCCCAAAAGCGATGTGCATATCGAACGCGTGACGCTGGCGCTGGACGTGTGGCAATCGCTGCTGCACTGGCGCTGGCAGTTCCGCGATCTGACCTTCTATCAATTCCGCCTCGATCTGAACGCCACGCTGGGCGGCGATCGTGAGGGCGACGGCCTTGAGCCGGGCAAAATCAGCGATCTGATGCTGCGCCAGCTCGATCACTTCGATTTGCGCGACAGCCGTATCTCGTTCCTGACGCCCGCCGGCGCGCGCGCCGAATTCGACATTCCTCAGCTGACCTGGCTCAACGGCCGCGATCGCCACCGCGCCGAGGGGCAGATCAGCCTGTCGACGCTGAACGGCCAACACGGCGTGGTGCAGCTGCGCATGGACCTGCGCGATAATCAGGGCCTGCTGGACACCGGCACGGTCTATCTGCAGGCCGATAACATCGACATGAAACCCTGGTTTACCCGCTGGCTGCGCGCCAACACCGGGCTGGAAAGCGCAGACTTCAGCCTGGCAGCCTGGCTGCAGGTGCAAAACGGCGAGATCGCCGGCGGCCATGCGTTGCTCAAGCAGGGGGCGGCCAACTGGAATACCGGCGCCGCGCAGCACCGGCTGGACGTAGACAATCTGGCGCTGTCGCTGCGCCGCCAGGGCACCGGTTGGCAGCTCGACGTGCCGCAGCTGCGGTTGAGCACCGACGGCCAGGCCTGGCCGCAGGGCGCGCTTTCTGCGCTGTGGCTGCCGGAAAACACCGAATTTATGGGGCCGGCGCAGAATGAAGAGCTGCGGGTGCGCGCGACCCATCTTCAGTTGGAGCGTCTATCGGCGTTGCTGCCGACCTTCTCGTTCCTCAGCCCGGACGTGCTCGATCGCTGGAACGATCTGCAGCCGCAGGGGAAGATGGAAGCGCTGGCGCTGGACATCCCGCTCAAGCAGCCGGAAAAGAGCCGTTTTCAGGCGCTGTGGCGCGATGTCAGCTGGCAGCGTTGGGAACTGCTGCCGGGCGTCAACCACTTCTCCGGCGCGTTGAGTGGCGGGGTGGAGAACGGCCGCCTGACGCTGGGGCTCACCGACAGCACCCTGCCTTACGGCGACATGTTCCGCGCCCCGCTTGAAATCAGCAGCGCGCGTGGCGCGCTGACCTGGCGTTACAACGATCAAGGCTGGGAGCTGGCGAGTCAGGGGCTGGACGTCAAGGCGAAGTCGCTGTGGGTCAACGGCGATTTCCGTTATCAGCAGCCGGCCAAGGGCGATCCGTGGCTGAATATCCTGGCGGGCATCCGCCTGTATGACGGCGCCGACGCCTGGCGCTATTTCCCGGAACCGCTGATGGGCAAGCATCTGGTGGACTACCTGGGCGGCGCCATTCAGGGCGGCCAGGTGGATAACGCCACGCTGATTTATTCCGGCGATCCGCAGCATTTCCCGTACCGCAAAAACGAAGGGCAGTTCGAAGTCTTCGTACCGCTGCGTCACGCCACCTTCCAGTTCCAACCGGGCTGGCCGGCGCTGACCGATTTGGCGATCGATCTCGATTTCGCCAACGAGGGGCTGTGGATGCATGCGCCGCAAACCCGCTTGGGCAAGGTGGCGGGCAAAAATATCAGCGCGGTGATCCCGGATTACCTGAAAGAGCGGTTGCTGATCGACGCCGAAGTCGCGGGTGCGGGCAGCGACGTACATGACTACTTCATGCAGACACCGTTGCACGATTCGCTGGGGGCGGCGCTGGATCAGCTGCAGATTGGCGGTGATGTCAGTGGGCGCTTACATCTCGATATCCCCCTGGACGGCGAGCAGGTCAGAGCCACCGGTGAAGTGGCGCTGAACAACAATTCGTTGCTGATAAAACCGCTGGAAAGCGAGCTGCAGAAGCTCAGCGGCAAGTTCCGCTTCGACAATGGCAATCTGGAGAGCGACACCCTGTCGGCCAACTGGTTCGGGCAACCGGTGGCGGTCAACTTCACTACGCAGGAAGGCGAGCGTGACTACAAGGTCAACGTCGGTCTGAAAGGAGACTGGCAGCCGGGCAAGTTCCCCGGCCTGCCAAAAGAGGCCGCCGATGCGCTCAGCGGCAGTGCGCCCTGGCAGAGCCAGGTGGCCATCACGCTGCCGCATCAGGGCTCGGCCAGCTACGATATCGGCCTTGACGCAGACCTGAAGAAAGTGAGCAGTCACTTACCTTCGCCACTGGACAAGGCGTCGGGAGAGGCGCTGCCGGTGAACGTCAAGGTCAAAGGCGGTTTGAACGGCTTTATGTTGACCGGCAGCGCGGGCAAACAGAACCGCTTCAACAGCGAATGGAACTTCGATAAAAAACAGGTGAACCTGGCGCGCGCCGCCTGGCAAACCAACGGGGGCGGCACCCCGCCTCTGCCGGCCGGCAAGTCGATGACGTTGAACCTGCCGGCGCTGGACGGCGAGCAGTGGCTGGCGCTGCTGGCACCGGCGCTGAAACAGGGCGGCGGCAGCGGTCAGGTGGGCGGTTTCAGCTTCCCCACCACCGTGGCGCTGACCACGCCGCAGCTGCTGTTGGGCGGCCAGGCCTGGCATAAGCTGACGCTGTCGGCCGAGAAACAGCTTGGCGCTACCCTGGTGAGCGCCAAGAGCGACGAAGTGGATGGTAGCCTGCGGGTGGCCGATCGCGGGCCGTGGCGCGCCGATATCAACTACCTGTATTACAACCCGCAGTTCGCAGAGACGAAAAACGCGGCGGGCACGCCGCCGCCGTCGACCGAGAACGTTTCCTTCCGCGACTGGCCTTCGTTGATGCTGCGCTGCAAATCGTGCTGGGTGCTGGGGCAGAACCTCGGCAGGGTCGAGGCGGATCTGACCAATCGGGGCGATACCCTGACGCTGGATCACGGCCTGGTCGATACCGGCCAAGGGCGCATGACCGCCACCGGCCTGTGGAAACAAAATGCGCAGGAAGAGCGCAGCTCGCTGAAAGGCAAGCTGCTTGGCGGCAAGATCGATGAAACCGCCGCCTTCTTCGACATCACCATTCCGCTTAAGGGCGCGCCTTATGACGTGGATTTCGATCTGTACTGGCATGGCACGCCGTGGCAGCCACGGGTCGATACGCTGAGCGGTGCGCTGCAGGTCAAGATGGGCAAGGGTGAAATCGACAGTATGGGCGGTGGCCGTGCCGGTCAGCTGCTGCGGCTGGTCAGCTTCGACGCCCTGCTGCGCAAGCTGCAGTTCGATTTCAGCGATACCTTTGGCAAAGGCTTCTACTTTGATTCCATCCGCAGTACCGCCTGGCTGAAAGATGGCATAATGCATACTGATAATCTATTGATCGACGGCCTGGCGGCGGATATCGCTATGAACGGCCAGATCGATCTGGCGCGCCGCCGCATCGATATGGAGGCGGTGGTGGCGCCGGCGATTTCGGCGACCGTCGGCGTGGCCACGGCGTTTGTCGTCAACCCGATCGTCGGCGCGGCGGTATTTGCCGCCTCGCAGGTGCTGGGGCCGCTGTGGAGCAAGATTTCGCTGATTCGCTACCATATCGGCGGCGATCTCGACCAGCCGAAGATCAATGAGGTACTTCGTAAGGCAAAGGAGGATAAGGCGTCATGAGGAATGCTAACGTTGCGTTGTTGCAGTTGTGCAGTGGCGATCAGGTGCGCGATAACCTGGCCCAGATTGAACAGCAGATCAAGCAGCTCAATGCCGGGGTAAAACTGGTCATGACGCCGGAGAACGCGTTGTTGTTCGCCAACTCCGCGGCCTATCGCCAACAGGCGGAAAAACAGGGCGATGGTCCGCTGCAGAACGCGGTGCGCGAACTGGCGCGCCGTTATGGCGTGTGGTTGCTGGTGGGCTCGATGCCGCTCGTCAGCCGTGAGAACCCGGAGCTTATCACCACCAGCAGCCTGTTGTTCGACGAGCAGGGCGAGATCCGCGCCCGCTACGACAAGCTGCACATGTTCGATGTGGACATCAACGACGCGCACGGCCATTACCGCGAGTCGGATACCTACCAGCACGGGCAGTACCTGACGGTGGTGGATACGCCGGTCGGGCGTTTGGGCATGACCATATGTTACGATCTGCGCTTCCCTGCGCTGTTCCAGGCGCTGCGGGCGCAGGGCGCCGAACTGATTTCGGTGCCGGCGGCCTTTACGCGGGTAACCGGCGAGGCGCATTGGGAAATCCTGCTGCGCGCCCGAGCGATCGAGAACCAGTGCATGATCCTGGCGCCGGCGCAGGTGGGGCGCCACGGGCCGACCCGCCGCACCTGGGGCCACTCGATGGCTGTCGACGGCTGGGGCAAGGTGTTGGCCGAGAACGCGGACGCCGTGGCGGCACTGAAGGTGCGTGTGGACGCCGCAAGCCTGAAAAATATTCGTGCGCAGATGCCGGTGCTGCAGCACAACCGATTCCAGACGTCGCTGACGGCGCCGTCTGACAAGTAATCCTCCAATCAAGAGTGAAACCATTATGAGCCTGACGTTTGTCAGTGAGCAGTTACTCGCTACCAACAAGCTGAGTCATCAAGACCTGTACAGGGTATTGGGTCAACTGGCAGAACGCCGTATCGACTATGCCGATCTCTATTTCCAGTCCAGCTATCACGAAGCCTGGGTGATCGAGGACGGCATCATCAAGGATGGCTCTTACAATATCGATCAGGGCGTCGGCGTGCGCGCCGTCAGCGGCGAGAAGACCGGCTTCGCCTATGCCGATCAGATCACCCTGAATGCGCTGCAGCAAAGCGCCCAGGCGGCGCGCAGCATCGTGCGCGAGCAGGGCGACGGGCGGGCGCATACTCTGGGCGAAATCGGTTATCAGGCGCTGTACCCGCTGCTCGATCCGTTGCAAAGCCTGCCGCGCGAAGAGAAAATCGCTCTGCTGCACCGCGTCGACAAGGTGGCGCGCGCCGCCGATGCGCGGGTGCAGGAAGTGAACGCCAGCATCACCGGCGTTTACGAGCAGGTGCTGGTAGCCGCCACCGACGGCACGCTGGCAGCGGACGTTCGCCCGCTGGTGCGCCTTTCCGTCAGCGTGCTGGTGGAGCAGGACGGCAAGCGTGAGCGCGGCTCCAGCGGCGGCGGCGGCCGTTTCGGCTATGACTACTTCCTGGAAGCCGTCGACGGCGAGGTGCGCGCCGATATCTATGCCCAAGAGGCGGTGCGCATGGCGCTGGTCAATCTTGGCGCAGTGGCGGCGCCGGCCGGCAATATGCCGGTGGTGCTGGGGGCCGGCTGGCCAGGCGTGCTGCTGCACGAGGCGGTGGGCCACGGCCTGGAAGGCGACTTCAACCGGCGCGGCACCTCGGTGTTCAGCGGCCATATGGGCGAGCTGGTGGCGTCCGAGCTGTGCACCGTGGTGGATGACGGCACCCTGCAAGGGCGCCGCGGCTCGCTGGCGATCGACGACGAAGGCGTGCCGGGCCAGTACAACGTACTGATCGAAAACGGCGTGCTGAAAGGCTACATGCAGGACAAGCTCAACGCGCGGCTGATGGGCGTCGCCCCGACCGGCAACGGCCGCCGCGAGTCCTATGCGCATCTGCCGATGCCGCGCATGACCAACACCTACATGCTGGCGGGCCAATCGACGCCGGAAGAGATCATCGCCAGCGTCGAGTACGGCCTGTACGCGCCGAACTTTGGCGGCGGCCAGGTGGACATCACCTCCGGCAAGTTCGTGTTCTCCACCACCGAAGCCTATCTGATCGAGAAAGGGCGTATCACCAAGCCGGTGAAGGGGGCGACGCTGATCGGCTCCGGCATCGAGGCGATGCAGCAGATTTCGATGGTCGGCAACGATCTGGCGCTTGATAAAGGCGTGGGTGTGTGCGGCAAGGAAGGCCAGAGTGTGCCGGTGGGCGTCGGCCAACCGACGCTGAAACTGGACACGCTGACCGTCGGCGGCACGGCGTAATTTTTCCTCAAGGGGCCGCATTGGCCCCTTGTTCATTCCCCATTTTGAGTTTTCTCTCGCTCGCGCAAAGAGTGCTGTGCGGCGATGATGCCGAGAAAGATGACGATGGCGTGCTTTGGTGTGTCTACCCGGCGTTGGCTGCTGGTGCTGGGGGTTCTCTCCTTGACGGGGTGCGCCCGTTCCGATGCGCTGTGGGGCGTGGTCGATAAGCTCTGCATGGCCAACTATCAGCAAAAGCGCGATCCGGCCCCGTGTGAGCAGATTTATATGCCGCAGGGGAAAGCGCAAGGCTTCAGCGTGCTGCAAAACCCGCGTTATCCCTATCACTTCATCCTGGTGCCGACGGCGCCGCTCTCCGGTATTGAAAGCCCGCAGCTGCTGGCCGGGGAACGGACGGACTATTTTGGCTATGCATGGCTGATGCGTTACCGGTTGGCCGCCGAGTATGGCGGGCCGGTGCCGGATGATATGTTGGGCATGGCGATCAACTCCGCTTACGGCCGTAGCCAGAACCAATTGCATATTCACCTGACCTGTCTGCGCGAAGATGTTCGGCGTCAATTGCAGGCGGAACGCCCCTACATACAGGAACAATGGCGGCCTTTGCCGGATAAGCTGTTGCGCCACACTTACTATGCCCGACGCGTGATGCAGCCAACCGCGATGGGCATTTACCCGATTAAGGATCTGGCGGATTATTTCCATCTGTCGCCGCCGCAGCTGGCGGAATATGGCGTGGCGTTAGTGCCCACCACGTTTGCCGGCCAACGGGGTTTTATCTTGCTGGCCTCGAAGCGCGGCTGGGACGTTGGCAACCGCGCGTCGGTAGAGTCGCTGCTGGATAAAGAGTGCGCGATATTGCCGCGTTGATTTTGCTACATAAAATGACACAGGTGAGAGCGACGAGGTCTCGCTCTCACCTTGTTGTCCCTACCTGAACCGCGCATCCCGAGAAAACAGAAAAGCGGCTTCCCGCAGGCGAGCCTCGGCTTGTGCCTGATCCCCCTGATAGCGCAAGATCATGATCAGCGTGGCGTAGACGTTGGCGTCGATACGGCGCTGCAGATAGGCATTGGCCCACTGCCGATAGCCGGTCAACAGGGCATCATCGCGCGTTTGGTTATAGACCAGCAGCGCGTGAGATTGCTCGTCGAACGTTTTGCGCTCCCGATAGATCCAGGCGGCCGGCGGCGGCATCTGCTCGATGCTGTCGATGGTGGCCAGCATCGTGCGCTCCGATTGGGTGAGCGCCATGCGCCCTTGCCAGGCGAAGACCGCCATCACTAACACGCCGAGCGCCGCCATTGCTACAGGCAGACTCAGGGCTTTGGCTAACGGCAGCGGGCGTGGGGCGCCGGTTTGGCCGTCCAACAGTGCCAGCAGCAGCAGAAACGCCAGCCAATGCGGCGCAGACAGATAGAAAGGGTATTCCAGTTGGGTGTGTATCAACATTGGCAGCAGCACCAGAAACAGCCCGACGCGCGCACCGGCCGGCGCTTCGCGATCCCGTTGCCAGGCGCGTTTCAGCAGCAGCGCGCCGGCGACGATGACGATAGCGATACCTGCCAGCGCCGGCAGGCCGCCCTCAACCCACCACAGCAGGATTTCATTGTGCGGATGCCCGGCGACTTCCAGCACTTCTCGCCAGGGCATTGTCTGCAGGCGGAAGTGCGCGAAGCTGTATTCAAAGCCGCCATAGCCCCAGCCCAGCAGCGGTTTGGCGAAAATCATGGCGACGGTGTCTTGCAGCATGGTCAGACGTGAATAATTAGAACCTTCGCGTGCGATGAGACCTGCGCGGCCATCCAGGCCAAAGCCGGTGAACAGCACCGTCAGACCGATCGCGGCGCCCAGCAGCAGCGCGCCACCCGCCCAGCGGCTTTCGAGCGTGCGGTGGCGGGCAAAGCGCCACAGCAGTAGCAGCGCCGCCAATGCGGCCCCCAACCAGGCGGCGCGCGACTGGATCAGCACCAGCAGGGCTGAGAAAGCGGCCAGCAGCGCGAGCAGCGGGATTTGCCGCCGCCGCGTTGGCGCAGAGAGGGGAGCCAGCAGCTGCCAGAGCGCCAAAGCCAACCCGGTGGCGATAAAGCTGCCCAGCACGTTCGGTTGCTGAAAGACGCCGTAGACCCGGCTGCCGTTAGGGGATACCCAAGCCAGCGTGGGGGCGAACAGTTGCAGAGCCGCCAGCAGTGCCTGAACGCCGACGGCGAACAGCAGACCGTACAGCAACAGGTTGCGCTGCCTGGGGGTTAGGCGCAGCTGCAGGCAGGCGACATAGAAAAGCCAACCACCGAGCAGACCGGCGCAGCGCCACAGGGCGTCTTCGCGCCACTCGGAGCGAGTATACAGCAGCGGCAGCGCCAGCACGGCGATGCCGAGCAGCAACAGGCGTGCGGTGGGGGTCAGCGAAAGACGGGTACGGCCAAGGCAAACGGTGAACGTCACTATCAGCGTGGTGAGCGCCATGACGGCCCAGGCCAGAATGTTTTGCGGCAGCGCCAGACCGTCGCCGCCCATATTGGGGTAATAAATCGGCAGGATCACCGTCATCCAGATCAGCAGCAGGGGCAGCACGGCGATGGTCGCTGCGTTAGCGGAAGATTTATCGGCCATGGTTAACCTGCCATGGCCTGATAGCGTTTATTGAATGCATGTTTTTATTATTCCCTTTCCTTTGTCCTGATATTGAAATGCGTGTAATGTTCAATTCGCAAATGTCTCACGGAAAATTTAAACCGTCTTTATGGTGAAGCGATAAATAATGTTTGCCCTGAGAATGCGCGAGGCTGTGTACCCAAAGAAAGGTTAAGCCGTATTTTTCACCCGCAAAAGGTATGTTTGTTGTTTGCAAAACAGACGCGTCATTTTCTCAAATCTATTGTGATTCAGTCAATTCATAATCTAATTCTTGTTTTTATCAATTGAAATCAAATGGTTGATTGTGATTCTTGCGTGCGTGAATATCGTGGAGTATCCCGGCAATGGCCTATATTGGCAGGCCCTGTGAAGAATAAAAGAGGTATCTGCTTTTTTAATTGATGTCGTCAGTGTCGGCGCGACGGCGGAAATTTACCTCATCGTTTCTCATTGCTGATTTTTAAATTCAATGTGATTTTCATTTTATTATTTTTATTAGGATTCTTCTTGTCTTTATCTGTTTTTTTAAATTTTCATGAAATGATTTATTATTAGGATTGTTCTGCTGCATTGGAAATAAAAGCAGTTATGACTTGAGCCTCCCCGTTGCCGCGGCAGAATACAGACTAACGCGCCTGCCCAAGCGCGTTAGTCTCGTCTCTTGTGCGCTTACTCCACGTCGCCGATCCGTTCCAGCGCATCCACCACCAGATCCCAGAATTTATCCTGATCCAGTTTGACCGCGACCTGGGTGTGGCAGTCCGGCGGCGGCGGCGCGCGGAAGTCCGCGACCGTCATGCCCAACGTCAGGGTGCCGGTCAACTCGATATCCACCGGCGCTTTGCGCACCGACATGACGCTCGGATCGATCACATAGGCCACCGCGCAAGGATCGTGCACCGGCGGGGCACTGAAGCCCTGCGCCTGCCGGTACATACGGCCAAAGAATGCCAGCAGTTCGCCGACGAAGGCGGCCGGCCGGGTGCCTAGGGCGGCGATGCGTTCGCAGACTGCCGGCGTGGCCAAAGCCTGGTGAGTGAGATCCAGCCCGACCATGGTCAGCGGCCATTTTTCGTTAAATACAATGTGCGCCGCTTCGGGATCGATTTTGATATTGAACTCCGCCACCGCGCTCCAGTTGCCCACATGGTAGCCGCCGCCCATCAGCACCACTTCCTTGACCCGCTCGGCAATGCGCGGCTCTTTACGCACCGCCATGGCGATATTGGTCAGGCCGCCGGTAGGCACCAGCGTCACGCTGCCGGGCGGGTGGGCCATCACGGTATCGATGATCAGATCCACCGCGTGGCGCGAGTCCAGCTGCAGGTGGGGTTCCGGCAGCACCGGGCCATCGAGGCCGGAATCGCCGTGAATGTCGGGCGCCACTTCGATATTGCGCACCAGCGGGCGCGGGCAGCCGGCGGCGAAGGGCACGCCGGTGATATTGGCGATGCGGGCCACCGCCAGCGCGTTGCGCGTCACTTTGTCCAGCGTTTGGTTACCCACCACGGTGGTGACCGCCAGTAGGTCGATCTGCGGATTGCCCCAGGCCAGCAACAGGGCGATGGCGTCGTCATGCCCCGGGTCACAGTCCAGTATGATTTTTTTCATGGTTATTCCTGATGCAGGGAGAGGTTTCCGCAGCATAACGCAGCGCGGTGGCGTGGGATAATGCCGATGGTGCTTTTGTTAACGGCATCAAAGCCTTGCCACTTTTACGATGTAATGAAACGTAAATCCTGCTCGTCGGGCTTTACCCTGGAGTTTACTCCAGGGTTTACAGTGAGGTTCAGCGTCAATGCACAGAGGAGAGGCGGGATGAGCTTACTGAAACGGTTGTTGGGGCAAGGCGGTATTAACGGCGGTCATCAGCGTGCGAGCCACGGCGGTGGGCATCATGGCAACCGCTATAACCAGCATGGCGAGCCGGGGCCGCAGTGTCCGGAATGCCGGGCCGTGAATAAATCGGGCGCCCGTTATTGCCACCGCTGCGGTCAGCCGTTTGCCGCGGCGAGCGCCACCTGCGGACAGTGTGCCGCGCCGCTGCCGCCGGGGAGCTGCTTTTGTCCGCAGTGCGGCGGCGGTGTGCCGTGAACCGGGGCGGTTGGACACTCGCGCTGCTGCTGGGCGCCATGGTGCTGTGGACGCTGCTGGCCTGGGGCGTCGCCGGGGTGCTGGCCTGGCTCCCGTCGTTGGCGGAGGCAGCCGGGAAAGCATCGTTGCCGGTGAACGGTGCGCTGAACCTGGTGCCGCAGGCGGTGTTGGACGTCTGGCTACCGTGGCTGAAACAGCTGGCCAGCGGGCTGGCGAGCTATTTTCCTCTGCTGCTGACCTGGGCGGGCTACGCCGTCTGGCTGCTATGGGGCCTCGGCATGCTGGCGCTGGTGCTGCTGGGCACGCTGGCGCACCGTTATTTGAGCGGCGCTCAGCGATAGCCCTGATAGACCGCCGCCACGCGTTCGAAATAGTCGGTTAAATAATTGATGCACACCTGCACCTTCAGCGGCAGTTTGTCCTTCTCGGTATAGAGCGCGTAGATCGGCCGCGGATCCGAATGGTAGCTTTTGAACAGGATCTCGATCTCGCCGCGTTTGATCTCTTCGATCACCCACATCAGCGGGGCGTAGGCGATGCCGGCGCCGTTTTTCAGCCAACGGATCATGGTGGAGGAATCGTTGGTGACGAAGCGCCCCTGCGGGGAAATGCGCGTGGTGATGCCCTCCGGCGACATCAGTTCAAATTCGCTGTCGGGCCGCACGCTGTACTCCAGCCAGGAAAAGTTGACCATGTCGCTCGGCTTCTGCGGCGTGCCGTGCTGGCTGAGGTAGCTTTTGGCGGCGCACACCACCATCGGCATCTGCCCCAGGCGGCGGGAGAACAGGCTGGAGTCCTGCAGCGCGCCGGTGCGGATCACCAGATCCAATCCGTCGGTGATCAGGTCCGGCGCAGGAATGCCGGTCACCAGGTTGACCGTCAGACCCGGATACTCTTTCATCATCTCGGCGGTCATGTTCGCCAGCACGTTTTGCGCCATGGTGGATGAGCTGCCGATACGCAGCGTACCGGCGGGCGTATTGTTAAACGCATACAGTTGCTCATGCACTTCGCTGACTTCCTGCAGCATGCGTCGGCAGCCCTGATAGTAGATTTTGCCGGCCTCGGTCAGGCCGATGCTGCGCGTGCTGCGGTTCAACAGCTTGACCTGCAGCTCATTTTCCAGTTTCGAGACGGTTTGGCTGATCGATGAAACGCTCATGTCGAGTTGGCGCGCGGCCGCGGTAAACGACCCGAACTCAACCACTTTGGCGAATACCGACATCCGTTTTAATCTTTCCATTATTCACTCTGGCTTAAAAGTGATTTAGATCACAGATTGTTGATGCCTTGATAGTAAGCAGGCTAATATAACGTGGTCGGGTGAATAGACCTTACCAACGTGCGAGAGCGATCGGCGACGTAATCCTGCCGCTCCTCCGGCACCCTCGCAATCCCTGTCGTGGACGTCTGCCCCAAAGTTTAACCTTTTTTCGGGTTCGTGACCTGGACAAGCTGTCTGGTCAAGATTTGTGGCGCGCGCACGCTAAAATGTAAAGAGAATGTGAATGGCGAGATGTGTCTTTCCCCGGCGCAGTGAACAATAAGGAAAAAGTGATGAGTTTGCTTCCGGTTATGGTCATCTTCGGACTGTCGTTTCCGCCGGTGTTTTTCGAGCTGCTGGTGTCGCTGGCGCTATTTTTTCTCTTGCGCCGCCTGCTGCAGCCGACGGGGATTTACGATTTTGTCTGGCATCCGGCGCTGTTTAATACCGCGCTGTATTGCTGCTTGTTTTATCTGATTTCGTGTCTTTTTGTTTGAGGTCGCTGTGAAAAATTTTTCGATAAAAATAACCCGAATCGCGATCACTTTGATTCTTGTGCTGCTGGGCATTGCCGCGGTATTCAAGGCCTGGGTGTTCTACACCGAGTCGCCGTGGACGCGTGATGCCAAGTTCACCGCCGACGTGGTGGCGATCGCGCCGGACGTCAGCGGCCTGCTGACCGACGTGCCGGTGGTGGACAACCAGCTGGTGAAAAAAGGTCAGGTGCTGTTCGTGGTCGATCGGCCGCGTTATGAGCAGGCCTTGGCGGAAGCCGGCGCCGACGTCGCCTACTATCAGACGTTGGCGGCGGAGAAACGGCGTGAGGCCGGCCGCCGCGTGAAGTTGGGCGTGCAGGCGATGTCGCAGGAAGAGATTGACCAGTCGAACAACTCGCTGCAGACCGTGCAGCACCAGCTGGCGAAGGCCATTGCGGCGCGCGAGCTGGCGCAGCTGGATCTGGAGCGCACCACGGTGCGCGCCCCGGCCGATGGCTGGATCACCAACCTCAACGTACACGCCGGTGAATACATCACCCGTGGGTCGGTGGCGGTGGCGCTGGTGAAGAAAGATTCCTTCTACATCCTGGCGTACCTGGAAGAGACCAAGCTGAACGGCCTGAATAAGGGCGATCGCGCGGAGATCACTCCGCTCGGCAGTAACCGCATCATGCACGGCACCGTCGACAGCGTGGCGGCGGCGGTGAACAACAGCAGCAGCACGGTGAACAACAAAGGGTTGGCCTCGATCGACAGCAACCTGGAGTGGGTACGCCTGGCGCAGCGCGTGCCGGTGAAAATCCTGCTGGACGCCAAGGATCAACAGCATCCGTACCCGGCCGGCACCACTGCCACCGTGGTGATCGTTGGCAAAAACGATCGCAATGCCGACAGCGGCTCACCTTTTGTGCGCCTGATGCACCGGCTGCGTGAGTTCGGCTAATGAGCAGCCCAACCTTTATCCGGCTGAGATTCGCCTTCAAACTCAGCTTCGCGATTGTGTTTGCGCTGTTCGTCGGCTTCCATCTCAATCTGGAAACCCCGCGCTGGTCGGCGATGACCGCCGCCATCGTCGCCGCCGGCCCGGCCTTTGCCGCCGGCGGTGAACCCTTCTCCGGCGCCATCCGCCACCGCGGCTGGCTGCGTATCATCGGCACCTTTATCGGCTGCTTCGTCGGCCTGATCATTATCATCACCACCGCCCGCGCGCCGGTGGTGATGCTGTTGCTGTGCTGCATCTGGGCCGGTTTCTGCACCTGGCTTTCTTCACTCATCAAGGTGGAGAACTCCTATGCCTGGGGGCTGGCCGGATATACCGCGCTGATCATCATCGTGACGGTCGCTACCAGCGAGTCTCATCTGCTGGAAGCGCCGCAGTTCGCCATCGAGCGTTGCAGCGAGATCGTGCTGGGGATCGTCAGCGCCGTGTTGGCGGATCTGCTGTTCTCGCCGCGTTCGATCAAACAGGACATCGATCGGGCGGTGGATCAGCTGCTGGTGGCTCAATACCGCCTGATGCAGATGTGCATCAGCAACGCCGATAAAGAAGAGATCGATCGCGCCTGGAGCAATCTGGTCAAGAGCACCACGGCCCTGGACGGCATGCGCAACAACCTGATGATGGAGTCCTCGCGCTGGCAGAAGGTCAATCGACGGGTGAAGGCGCTGCATACCCTGTCGCTGACGCTGATCACCCAGGCCTGCGAAACCTATCTGATCTTGTTGAATCACCCGGAGGCACTGAAAGACAGCCTGCGGGAGCAACTGATGGTCCCGGCGGAAACCCCGCAGGAGATCCACAAGCGCATGAAGCTGTTGCGCCAGGTGCTGACCACGCATCGTTCCGAGGAAACGCTGCCGACCATCACCGGCTGGGTCGGCGCGGCGACGCGCTACCTGTTGCTGTCGAAAGGCGTGCACGCCAACTGCAGCATCAGCGCGGTGGAAGAAGGGGTGCTGAGCAACGAAACCGTGGTCAAACCGACCTCGGCGGAAGGGCATCACGCGATGATCAACGGCTTGCGTACCTTTGTGGCGACGGCCTTCGGCAGCCTGCTGTGGCTGTGGACCGGCTGGACGTCCGGCAGCGGTTTTATGGTGATCATCGCGGTGATCACCTCGCTGGCGATGCGCACCCCGGCGCCGCGCATGGTGGCGATGGATTTCGTGCTGGGCATGCTGGCGGCGATCCCGGTCGGTTCCCTGTTCTTCATGGTGATCCTGCCGGCGACCCAGCAGAGCATTTTGCTGCTGTGTCTCAGCCTCGGCCTGCTGGCGTTTTTCATCGGCATCGAGGTGCAGAAGCGGCGGCTCGGTTCGCTGGGGCTGCTGGCGGGGACCATCAACATTCTGGTGCTGAGCAACCCGATGGAGTTCAACGTGACCCAGTTTCTCGATGGGGCGCTGGGCCAGTTCCTCGGCAGCTGCGTTGGGCTGATGGTGCTGCTGCTGATCCGCGATAATTCGCGCGAACGCACCGGCCGCACGTTGCTCAACCAGTTCGTCAGCAGCGCGGTGTCGGCGCTGACCACCAAGGCGGCGCGCCGTCGGCAAAACCACCTGCCTGCGCTGTATCAGCAGCTTAATCAGCTGCTGATGATGTTCCCGAACGACATCGCCAAGTATCGTCTGGCGCTGAACCTGATCATCGCCCACCAGCGCATGCAGCGAGCGGAAATTCCGGCCAGCGAAGAGCTGTCGGCCTTCCACCGCCAGATCCGCAGCACCGCCGATCGGGTGGTCTCCGCCAAGAACGACGTCAAGCGCGCCTATTACTACGATCGCTTGCTGGGTGAGATGAACGAGTACCAGCAGAAGCTGGTGGACAATCAGGCACCGCTCAGCGTCACCGGGCCCGTGAAACGCCTGGCCGATATGCTGCATCGCTATCGTCACGCCTTGATCGATTGATGCGTTCCCTCCTGTTGCGCCGCGTTGTGCGGCGTCTTCCCTGACTATACTGAAAGCAGTGCCCGATCTGGCGGGCCGTCTCATAAGAGGCGGCCCGTTTTCAGAGAGACTCCGAGTGCCAGAACGGCTGGAAAGTGGCATCATTGTCATGAATGGATGAAACGCTTACCGCCGCGAAAACGTGACGTGCCGGTCATCTTAGTTTCATCCAGGTCGACTATATACCTAACTAGCCTGGGGGAGCTGCGGCGCCTTCGGCGGCATAATTTCAGGGAATGTCATGAACAAGCGGATTCTGTTGGCGATTGTCATCGCCGTGGTCATCGCCGTCTTCAGCGCGCTGCGCGGCAACGAGCACCGTGCGATCGACGGCAATCCGGCGAGGGTGCCGGCACCGGCGGGCCAGCAGCAGAGCATCGACCGGCTCACGCAGCAGCAAACGGTGGTGAGCTACCTGCAGCAGCATCAGCGGCTGCCGGACTATTACGTCACCAAGAAGCAGGCGCGCGAGCAGGGCTGGGATCCGCGTTCAGGCAACCTCTGTGCAGTATTGCCGGGCAAGGCGATTGGCGGCGATCGATTCTCTAACCGTGAAGGGCAACTGCCGAGCGCCGGCGGCCGGGTCTGGCGCGAAGCGGACATCAATTACCAGTGTGGCCGGCGCGGCGCCGATCGCCTGTTGTATTCGAGCGACGGTCTGATCTTCGTTACGCGCGACCATTACAAAAACTTCATTCGTGTGGAGTGAGTTTGATGGCAAAAGTAGAGTTTGATTTTGAGCAGATCCAGGACGTGCCAACCTTCTACCGCGATTTCGCGCACAAGTTTGCGCTGGACGAGGGGTTTGGCGCCAACCTCGACGCGCTGTGGGACGTGGTGACCGGCGATATCGGTCTGCCGGTGGAAATCGAGTTCACCCACCTCAATGCCCGCAGCAAGCGTCGTTTCGGCGCAATCATTCTGCTGTTTGAAGAAGCGGAAGAAGAGCTGGAAGGCAGCCTGCGCTTCAATATCCGCGAAAGCAGCGGCGAACCGGCGCATCACCGGGGATGAAACGGGTTCATCCCGGGACGGCGGCGGCGCTTAGTCAGCCGCTTCGGCCAGCTCGCGCAGGTATTGGAAGATCTGGCGGTAAGCCTTAGGCGGCTTGTTGGCGGCCTTCTCTTTCTGCGCGTTGCGCACCAGTGAACGCAGCTGTTGACGATCGGCTGCTGGATACAGATCCAGGATCGACGGAATGACGTCATCGCCTTCTTCCACCAGGCGGTCGCGCAGCGCTTCCAGCTTATGGAACAGCGAAACCTGCTGGTTGTGGCGGTTTTTCAGCTTGTCGAGCGCGGTCTGAATCGGCTCGATATCGCGGGCGCGCAGCATCTTGCCGATCAGCTGCAGCTGACGGCGACGGCCCTCTTTCTTGATCTTCTGCGCCAGCTCGATGGCGGCGCGCAAATCTTCGTCCAACGGAATGCGATCCAGCGCGTTTTTGCCCAGATCGACCATTTCGGCCCCCAGGTCTTTCAGCGCTTCGGCATCACGTTTAATTTCACTTTTACTGACCCAGATAATCTCGTCATCGTCCTCGTTTTCATTCTCCGGGACATCGTCGAGCCAGTCTTCAGGCTGTTTGTTCATGGTAGGCTCCGTTAAAAAGAGGCTAATCCTAACAGGTTGCCGGCTTTATGCGAAATTCAACGCGGTTCCTGTTAGACTCAACGGCAGAGATCTCAGGATTTTTGCGCGCCGCTCCGCGTGCACAACTACGCCGCTCCGGCACTTTTCTCAACGATTTTCTGATTAATTATGGCAGATTGATGAAAGTAGTCACTCAAGTTGCAGAACAGCGCAAGGCGCTGGAACAGGCCGTTTCTCAGGCGCTGGAGCTGGCCCGCGCCGGTTCCGACGCGGCGGAAGTGGCGGTCACCAAATCGACCGGCATCAGCGTCAGCACTCGCTTCGGCGAGGTGGAAAACGTCGAGTTCAACAGCGATGGCGCGCTGGGCATCACCGTGTATCACCGCCAACGCAAAGGCAGCGCCTCTTCCACCGATCTCAGTCCGGACGCCATCGCCCGCACCGTACAGGCGGCGCTGGACATCGCGCGCTACACCTCTGAAGATCCCTGCGCCGGCCCGGCGGAGAAAGATCTGCTGGCGTTCGAGGCGCCGGATCTCGATCTGTTCCACCCGACCGAGCTGGACGCCGAGCGCGGCATCGAGCTGGCGGCGCGCGCCGAGCAGGCTTCGCTGGCGGCGGACAAACGCATTACCAATACCGAAGGCGGCAGCTTCAACAGCCACTACGGCATCAAGGTGTTCGGCAACAGCCACGGCATGCTGCAAAGCTACTGTTCCAGCCGCCACTCGCTGTCCAGCTGCGTCATTGCGGAGCAGGACGGCGATATGGAGCGGGATTACGCTTACACCATCGGCCGTGCGATGGGCGATCTGCACAGCCCCGAGTGGGTGGGGCAGGAGTGCGCCCGCCGCACGCTGGCGCGTCTTGCGCCGCGCAAACTGTCGACCATGAAGGCGCCGGTGCTGTTCGCCTCCGAAGTGGCCACCGGGCTTTTCGGCCATCTGGTGGGCGCCATCAGTGGCAGCAGCGTCTACCGTAAATCCACTTTCCTGCTGGACTCGCTCGGCAAACAGATCCTGCCGGAATGGTTGACCGTCGAGGAGCATCCGCACCTGCTGAAAGGGCTGGCGTCAACGCCGTTCGACAGCGAGGGCGTGCGCACCCAGCGGCGCGATATCATCAAGGACGGCGTGCTGCAGACCTGGTTGATGACCAGCTACTCGGCGCGCAAGCTGGGCCTGCACAGCACCGGCCATGCCGGCGGCATCCATAACTGGCGCATTGCCGGGCAGGGCGCGGACTTCGCCGGCATGTTGAAACAGCTTGGCACCGGCCTGGTGGTCACCGAGTTGATGGGCCAGGGCGTCAGCGGCGTCACCGGCGATTACTCGCGCGGCGCCGCCGGTTTCTGGGTGGAAAATGGCGAGATCCAGTACCCGGTCAGCGAGATCACCATTGCCGGCAACCTGAAAGACATGCTGCGCAACATCGTCAGCGTCGGCAGCGATATTGAAACCCGCAGTAATATCCAGTGCGGTTCGGTGCTGCTGCCGGAAATGAAGATCGCCGGTCAGTGATCCTCTGCGCGGCCGGCACCCGCCGGTCGCGCGTTATCCCGTCTCAACCTTGCTTACAAATCTCCGGTTTCGGTTTTGCCCGGCCTTGCCTATGGTAACGGTGGGTTAATTAAAACAATAACTGGAAGGTGAGCAAACATGCAGAATACCCTGAAAGCGCTGGCGGCGTTGACGCTGCTGGCAGCCAGTTCGCTGGCGGCCGCCGCCGATCTGGGCGACGATATGGACACCCTGGCGGAAAACTATAAAACGGTGCTGAATACCGACTCCGCCGCTACCCTCAAACAGAGCCTGCAAAACATGCGCGCCGCCGCGCAGGATGCCAAACAGGGCACTCCGCCGAAGCTGGAAGACAAAGCCGCCGACAGCCCGGAGATGAAAGATTTCCGCCGCGGGTTGGATACCCTGATCGGCCAAATCGATCAGGCGCTGGCGCTGGCCAGTCAGGGCAAAGTCGCCGAAGCGAAGCAGCTGGCGCAGGGCTTCAAGCAAACCCGCGACGCCAACCACAAGAAATTCCGCTAATTCGTCAACCGTCGCGCCCATCTTCCGTCAGATAGGAGGAGGGTGCCTGCCCCAGCACGCGGCGAAACATGGTTGAAAACGCCGCGCTGCTGTCATATCCCATCTCCATCGCCACCTGCGTTACGCTGCGCCCTTCGGCCAGCAGCGCCAACGCCAGCACCACGCAGGCGCGCTGGCGCCATTGCGAAAACGGCAGGCCGGTCTGCGCGCGAAAGAAGCGGCTGAAGGTGCGAATGCTCATGTACAGACGAGGCGCCCACCGCTGCGCGGAGTCGTGGGCGTCGGGGTGCTGCAAAAAGGCGTGGCACAGCTCACCCAGCCGAGGATCGGCGGGCAGCGGGATGTGCAACGGCAAAGGCTGCAGCCTAGCCAGCTCATGCAGCAGCAGCGTCGCCAGCGCTCCGTCGCGCCCCTCTTGTTCATATTCCAGCGGCATATCCACCGCCGCCATCAACAGCTGACGCATCAGCGGAGTGACGCTGACCACCTGGCAGACCTGCGGCCGCTCGGCGGGTAACGCGCCGGGTTCGAGGTACAGGCTGCGGGTGGTGACGCCGACCATCCTCACCGCGTGCGGCATCTGCGGCGGCAGCCACACCGCGTGCTGCGGCGGGACGACCCAATTGCCTTGCTGCGTGAAAACGTGCATGACGCCGGTGGCGCCGTACAGCAACTGCGCGCGCCGGTGGCTGTGCATCGGCAGCAGGTGTCCCGGCGGATAATCGGTGCCGATGGCGATCACTGTGCGCGTTACGTGGTCGATGTCATCAATGCGGACGTTGCGCATGTGTTTCCTTTGGCGGGCAGATTGGCCGAAACGCAATGATAGTTGGCCCTTCATATAAAGCAAGCCAGCAGCCGCCGCCCTACTATCGGGGCAGAAAAATAATGCTTGTTCGCGGCGCCGTTATTTTATCGGCCATAAAGCCCGTGCAAGTTTTCACACCGGGGTGGGACGAAGGTTTTCGTTCTCGCAATACAAGAAGTTAATAAGGAATAAAGCGTCATTTTATTCCAACACCTGAAGCAATAGTTCTTAGCGCAGTTCAATGACTATAAGGTGATATTTCATGTATAAGTTCGGTGTGGTTGGCGGCGGAGCCGCCGGGATCGCTTTTGCGTATAACTTTATAAAAAATAAGTCGGTTAATCATTGCAAAAGGCCGCTTTCCCTGACGGTGTTCGACAAGCAGGGCTTCAAGGGCGGAATGGCATACAGCAGCGATTTTGACAGCCATATATTAAATATGACGCCGGAAAATATGTCGGCGGATATTTTCGACGACACGCACTTCGTTGATTGGATCGCCATGCATTTCCCGCAGTTTTGCCAGGATCGTTATCCGCCGCGCTGGCTGTATCGGGAATATCTCGACTTTATTCGCGACATGACGATTTATATGGCGGCGGACAGTAACGTCGCGCTGAATTTCGTGACCGCCGAAGTGAATGCCATCGCGCCGCTAGAAGCCGGCTACCGGCTGACCACCACCTGTGGCGGCGCCGAACAGATGAATGCGCTAGTGCTGTGTTCGGGGCACAACCCGCCGGAGTGTCTCTATCCGGTGGATGGCGTGATCGCTTATCAGGCCCACCAGGATCTGCCGCCGATCAACCCTTATTCGAGCATCGGCGTAATCGGCTGCAGCCTGACGGCGATCGATGCCATCGTTGAGCTGATGGAGCGCCTGGGGGCGACCGACATCTGCGCCCTGTCGCGCTCGGGCCTGTTCCCCAGCGTGCAGCCGGCGCTGATGCGTCCGCCGCCGGAGGCGTTTGTGGAGGGGGTGCGGCGCTATGTCGCCGGCAGCGATTTCATTGACGCGCATCAGCTGGTGCATGCGATCAATGCCGCGCTGGCGCGCCACTATCCGGGGGCGGAGCGGCTGACGGTGCTCTCGGCGTTGGGGGAAAGGCGCGATTGCTATCGCGATCTGGCGGACAGCCTCGATCGCGCGCGTTTTGCCCGGGAGCATATCTGCAGCTATCTGGCGGCGATCCACCCGGCGGTGTGCGCCGCCTGGGTCAAGATGGATGCCAACAACCGGCAGGTCTTCATGCGCTTTTACAACTCCTCCTGGATGCGCAATCGGCACGCCATGCCGATCAAGAACGCCAACAAGATCGTGGCGGCGCTGGAGAGCCAACGCCTGCGCGCCTGCGGCGGCTTGGCGGATATCAGCAAGGGAGCGGACGGGTTTACCCTCCGTTGCCATGAGACGCGGGTGCATGCGCAGTATCTGTTCAACTGCACCACGCCTTCCTATCAACTGCCGCCCAACCGCCTGAGCCATCAGCTGCTGCAAGACGGGTTGGTGCAAGAGAACCTGTTCGGCGGCGTGAAGTGCAACCCGCACACGCTGAAAATCGCCGACCGACGCGGCCGTGAGCAGCACCTCTACTCGCTCGGCGCGCCCGCCAAGGGCGACCTGTTTTACACCTCGGCGATGGAATCCATCACGCGGGATATCAGCAAGATCGTGTTTAACAACCCTATTTTCAACGCAAAGAAGGCTGAAGTATGAAAAACGTAGCGCTCTTTGTCGGCAACGACATTTTCTCCTGGCTGGTGTGTCAGGATCTGATCGCCGCTCTGAAGGACGAGTGTGCCTTTACGGTGTATTTCCCCTTGGCGAAGAGCGCCGGGCGCACGCTGGAGCCGGCGGTTCGCCGCCTGGGGCTGTATGAGCGCGAAGTGCTGAACGATTTCGTGTTCCCGTTCGTGGGCCGCAACGCCGCCGCCTGCGACGGCGCCTATCAGTCGCCGGCCCTGTTCCTGGCCGCCGCCGGGGTAAAAGCGCATCGCGTTCTCGACATCAACGACACCGCGTTTATCAGCAGCCTGGGGCATATGGATGGGGTGATCTCCCTGCGCTGTTATCAGAAATTCTCCGCCGACTATGTGCGCGCCTTCAGCCGACGCGGCAAGCTGCTGTGGAACCTGCACCCGGGAGATTTGCCGCGCTATCGCGGGGTGATGACGCTGTTCCGCGCGATGATGAACGGTGACAGGGACTGCGCGGTAACGCTGCATGAAATGGATGAACACTGGGACGCCGGCCCGGTGATCGCCCGTCTGCCCGCCGAGCTGCGTCACGACCTGTCGTTCCTGGAAAACATGATGCTGTTGGGCGTACAGAGCGGCGCCTTTTTGGCGCGCCAGCTGATGCGGGCGGAGCACAGCGAAGCGATAGCGGCGGAAAAGCAGGGCGATTCGCGCTACTGGGGCTTCCCGGACGCGCAGACGCTGGCGCAGGCAGAACAGGCGGGCATTGAGCTGGTGGACCATGACGCCGTGCGCGAGCAGTATCTGGGGTTGTTCGTCGGCGATCGTTTCCACCCGCTGGCGGGGCAGTTCTGCGCCGGGTTCGACGACTTCGTGCGGGCGCACGGTCATGATTGAAACCTTGATTGTACTGGGTGCCGGTTTTCTGACCGGCATCACCACCATTCTGTTCGGCTTCGGCGGCGGCTTTGTGGTGGTGCCTTTCGTCTATCACCTGATCTCTGTGTCGGGCGAGCAGCCCGGCCAGGCGATGCATATCGCGGTGGCGACCTCGACGGCGGTGATGATCCTCAACGCGAGTTACGCCACGCTGACTAACTGGCGCAGCGGCAACCTGCTGCGCGAAACCATCGTGCCGCTGATCTTTTTCATCGGCATCGGCGCGGCGCTGGGCGCTTTCGCCTCTTCGCTGCTGGCGGACGGCGTGATCCGCGGGCTGTTTGTGGTCTATATGGCGGTGACCATCGCCGACTGTCTGTTCCGCCGGGGTTTTTTGATCAAACCGGCGCGCGCCGAGCTGTCCCCCGTCACGCTGTGGGGCGGGGGGCCGCTGATCGGCGGCATCGCCACCCTGCTGGGAGTGGGCGGCAGCGTGATGACCGTACCGCTGCTGCGTCGCCATGGTTACGACATGAAATATTGCGTCAGCGCCGCCAACCCGCTGTCGATCCCGGTGGCGGTGATCGGGGCGCTGATGTATATCGTGTTGGGGTGGCACGAGATGAGCGGGCCGCAGTATCTGGGTTACGTCAATCTGAACATTCTGGGGTTGTTGGTGGTCGCGGGGATTGCGGGGATCGTGTTTGCCAGGCGCTGTTTGCCTAAGGTGAGCGATGCGCTGCATGCCAAAATCTACGTGCTGCTGCTGATCGCCGTGCTGATCGCTATCTGCCTCTGAGACAGAAAGGGCGGCCGGATGCCGCCCTGAGAACCGCTTAACGGTGGTATTCGCCCGCCGCTTCCGGCTGGTACAGCAATTCCAGCACTTCAATCCGCGCTTCTTCACCGTTCGGCAATTGCCAGGAGATCTGCTTGCCGACGTGCATGCCGAGCAGCGCTGCGCCCAGCGGCGCCATTACCGACAGCTGATCGTGGCTGTCTTTCAGCGATGCCGGGTAAACCAGCGTACGCACGTGCTCTTCATCGGTGTGCAGATCGCGAAAACGCACGCGGCTGTTCATGGTCACCACGTTGGCCGGCATTTTCTCCGGCGGCAGGATTTCCGCGCGATCCAACTCGTCGTTCAGCGCGGCGGCGACGTCGGTGTTGGCAAAGGCCGGTTGTTCCAATAGCGCATCCAGGCGTTCCGCATCCAGCTCATTAATAGTAATGATGGGTTTGGTCATTCCACTCTCCAGTCAAATCAAAGGGTGCCAGTCTGTGCACCCATAAATTCGGAAAAACAACACAAAGCAACACCCCCGCGCCAGAGGAGCGGGGGTGTGGGTAATGTCGATTTGTCCTATTGATAGTAGGCGGTTGGGGCGAGAAAAGAAAGAGATCCCGATCACGAAGGCTTTTATCGTCAATCGTGGCAAAAGAAACGGTTAGCCCGGTTATCTATTTGTTATCTCATTGACTTTTTCACCTTGGTGCCGTTTTGCGAAATGGATCCCCGCGCGTCATTCGATTTCCACTTCAAACTGGAAAAAACCGGTCTACACAGAAAATCCTACCGGGGGTAGGGTAAAGACATCACAGAAAGCGGGTTATTCAGGTGATGCGCTTTACGGCTTACTGATTAATGTAGGATCTAGGGGTACTGAAAAGTGAATGATGGATCTGCTTCGATAAAAGAAATTGAACAATCCGATGTCAGCGAAGCCGGAGCGATCGCTGCTCGGGTATTGGTGGATATTACCGCGATGCTGAATGCTGAGAATATTTATACCAATGCGGTGCAGCAACAGATGCTGGAATCGCATATTCGCGCCATGGTGTTGCGTTCAATAACCGGTGAGCCGTTGCCGGAGGTGGATAAATCATTGTTCGACGAAATCTCTGCCGAATCCATGCAAATGGCGGAGCGTGTGGTGAATCAGTTTGACACATTGCCTATTGAAGAAGCCTATTTACTGTCAGTGCACTTCGAAGTGGCGAAAGATAATAACGCATAGCGGTTAACGCATCGATTTCAATCAGGAGAATATACCATGGGTCAAATTACCGTAGTGATCGGCGATCGTTTGGGCAAAGGGCAAAAAGTCGGCCAGGGCGTTGAAAACGCAGGCGGAAAAGCGGTGGTTATCCCCGGCGTGGCGGCAGATATGAAACTGGGCGACGTCATGAAAGCGGAAAACGCGCAGCTGGGCATCTCTTTTTGCGGCAGCGGCGGCGCCGGCGCGATTACCGCGCAAACCAAATACGGCTACAAAGCCAAATACGGCATGCGTTCGGTGGAAGAGGGCGTGACGGCAATTAACGAAGGCTGCAACGTGCTGGGTTTCGGCTTTATGGATAAGGAAGAGCTGGGCCAGAAACTGGTGGAAGCCTACGTCAAAAAACATGGCAATCCATAATGAAAGAGCAATATACCACATCGGTAAAGGTGGAGGGTAAAGGCGACAGCAAAGCGAAAGCTTTTGCTTCCGCCTTGGCTAATGTGCAGGGTGCGGTATTAAAGTCCACCAACAATATTCTGCTGCGTATCGAGCCGCAGGACGTCAGCGTAGTGAAAGCGGAAGAGAAAATAACTAAAGAGAAATTTCTTTTCTTCTTTTTGCCGCGTGAAAGAAAGAGCTATGCCGTTTCTCTGGAAATAACCGTGAACGTAACCATTATCAATACCGAGAAGGTTGTCTTCGTCACGAAATAAAAACGTTAGCATAAATGAAAGGGTATACTGATGTTTTTAATCATCTTATTTAAATCGATTATTATCGGTGGGCTGGTGGGGGTCGGCGTAGGGGCCGGCGCCGCGCGCATGTTCCACGCACCGACAACACAGGGCATGGGGGCGTTTCGCACCCTGGGCGAGCTGAATTCCTGCGAGGGCGATCCGGCTTCCCACTTCTCATTCGGTCTGGGCTTCTTCTTCAACGCCTGGGCGTCTTCCGTGGCGGCGGGCTCCTTCACGCAGGACGTCGATCACCGCATCATCCCGCACTGGGGCGCGGCGGCCCTGATGGTCAAGAACCGCAATCTGGCGCAAACGCTGCACGATCCGAAAAAAATGGCCATCGCCTGCGGCATCATCGGCATGTTGGTAGTGGCGTTCCTCAATACCACCGCTTCCGCCGTGCCTGCCGCGCTGCAAGTCACCGCGATCAAGGTGCTGGTGCCGGCGGCCAACCTGCTGGTGAACACCGTGATGCCGGTGATCTTCTGGCTGGCGGCGATCGACGCCGGGCGCCGCTCCGGCTTCTGGGGCACCATCTTCGGCGGCCTGGCGCAGCTGATCATGGGCAACGCCGTACCGGGCCTGGTGCTGGGCATTCTGATCGGCAAAGGCGTGGAAGAGAGCGGCTGGAACAAGATCACCAAGATCATGATGGCGGTGATCGTGCTGCTGTTCGTGCTGAGCGGCTTCTTCCGCGGCTTCGACATGAAAGTTCTCGAGTCCTTCAGCCTCGGCGTGCCGGGCTGGCTGGACGCCATTCACAATACCCTGAGCGGTAAATAAGGAGCGGGATGATGGAAGAGCAAACCCAAAAGGGCTTCTGGTACGCCGACTGGTCATTCCCGATTTTTGTTGGCCTGCTGTCCTCCGGCGTGTTCGCCGGGACGCACATGTACTACCTGTACGGCATCGGCGCCTTTAACGAAGTGGCCTTCGTCTCCATGCTGCGGGCGGGGATGGATACCGGTGTGTATGGCGCGGTGGCGGCGTTCGGCGCCAGCTTCCTGTTCGCGCGCATCATCGAAGGCTCGCTGGTGGGCATCCTGGACATCGGCGGTGCGATCCAGACCGGCGTCGGGCTGGGCGTACCGGCGCTGCTTTTGGGGGCCGGCATCGTGTTCCCGGTCGCCAACTTCGCCGCTTCGCTGGCCACCGGCCTGATCATCGGCCTGGCGATCGGTTATGTGATCATTCTGGCGCGTAAATTCACCATCAATCAAAGCAACTCCACCTACGGGGCGGACGTGATGATGGGGGCGGGCAACTCCTCGGGCCGCTTCCTCGGGCCGTTGATCATCCTGTCGGCGATGACCGCCTCGATCCCGATCGGCATCGGTTCGCTGCTCGGCGCGCTGCTGTTCTATATCTGGGGTAAACCGATCACCGGCGGAGCGATCCTCGGCGCGATGATCCTGGGGGCGATCTTCCCGGTAGCCATTTCTTAAGAGGCCTGCGCCAGGCGCCGCCCGAGGCTGCGGCGGCGCCCGGGCTAACAGGAGCAATGCGGTATGTATGACTTAGTAATCAGAGGCGCCAGACTGGCGGACGATACGCTGATCGATCTGACGGTGAAAGACGGCAAAATAGCCTCGGTGGGGCGGCTGGCGGCGGATGTCCGCGCCGTTCGCCAGCTGGATCTGGCGGGCAACTGCCGCCTGAG
Source organism: Serratia sp. CY43202 (assembly GCF_052168755.1). Taxonomy (NCBI): domain Bacteria; kingdom Pseudomonadati; phylum Pseudomonadota; class Gammaproteobacteria; order Enterobacterales; family Yersiniaceae; genus Serratia; species Serratia sp. CY43202. The sequence goes on along the minus strand of NZ_JBJNMB010000006.1, from coordinate 264,001 downwards.
CGCCGGTTGGATCGATGCGCACGTGCACTGCTATCCCGAATCGCCGATCTACCATGACGAGCCGGATCGGGTCGGCGTCGCCAGCGGCGTCACCAGCGTGGTCGATGCCGGCAGCACCGGTGCCGACGATATCGACGCTTTTTATCAGCTGACGCGCAGCGCTAAAACCAACGTTTTCGCCTTCCTCAATATCTCGCGCATCGGCCTGCTGCGGCAGAACGAGCTGGCGGAGATGACGGACATCGACAAGCGCGAGGCCGGCCAGGCCATCGCCAACCATCCCGGTTTCATCATCGGTATCAAGACGCGCATGAGCAGCAGCGTGGTGGGCAAGAACGGCACTCGCCCGCTGGTGTTGGCCAAAGAGATCCAGCAGGAAAACCGCCAACTGCCGCTGATGGTGCATATCGGCAACAACCCGCCGAATCTGGACGAGATCGCCGATCTGCTGACCCGTGGCGACATCATCACCCACTGCTACAACGGTAAACCGAACCGCATTCTGACGCCGGCGGGCACGCTGCGCGAGTCTATCCAGCGCGCGCTGCGGCGCGGCGTGTTGCTCGACGTGGGGCACGGCACCGCCAGCTTCAGCTTCGAGGTGGCGCGCCAGGCGATCACGCTGGGTATTTTGCCGCACACCATCAGCTCCGATATTTACTGCCGCAACCGCATGAACGGGCCGGTGCATAGCCTGGCGACGGTGATGTCCAAATTCTTCAGCGTCGGCCTGACGCTGCCGCAGGTGATCGCCTGCGTGACGGAGAACGCTGCGTCGGCGCTGCAGCTGAGCGGCAAAGGGCGGCTGGAGCCGGGCTATGACGCCGACTTCACGCTGTTTGAACTGCGCCGGGAACCGCAGGTGTTCGCCGACGCCGAAGGGCAAACCGCCGAGGGCGAACAGCTGTTGGTGCCGCTGGCCGCCGTGGTGGCCGGGGAAATCCTATTAACCGAACAAGGGGAGGCAAGCCATGTCTTCGATTTATGAAAAATACGGTTTGAAGCAGGTGATCAACACCTCCGGCCGCATGACCATTCTCGGCGTTTCTACGCCGCGCCAGGACGTGATCGACGCCGTTGATTACGGTCTGAACCACTATTTCGAAATCAAGGATCTGGTCAATAAGACCGGCGCCTACATCGCCGATCTGCTCAATGTGGAGGACGCGGTGATCGTTTCCTGCGCCTCGGCGGGCATCGCCCAGTCGGTGGCTGCCGTGATCGTCAAAGATAACGCCAATCTGCTGGTGAACCTGCACTCGGCGCCGGTGACCGTGCCGCGCGAGATCGTGCTGCCGCGCGGCCACAACGTCAACTTCGGCGCGCCGGTGGACACCATGGTGGCGCTGGGCGGCGGCAAGGTGGTGGAGGCGGGTTACGCCAACGAATGTTCGCCGGAGCAGATTGAAGCCTGCATCACGCCGCAGACCGCGGCGATCCTGTACGTCAAATCGCACCACTGCGTGCAGAAAAGCATTTTGTCCGTCGAACAGGCGGCGGTCGTGGCGCGCAAGCATAACCTGCCGCTGATCGTCGACGCCGCGGCGGAAGAAGATCTGATGTGTTACTACCAGATGGGGGCCGATCTGGTGATCTACAGCGGCGCCAAAGCCATCGAGGGGCCGACCAGCGGTCTGGTTGTCGGCAAGAAACAGTACGTCGAGTGGGTGAAGTTGCAATCCGGCGGCATAGGCCGGGCGATGAAGGTCGGTAAAGAGGGCATCCTCGGCCTGACGCAGGCGATTGAAAGCTATCTGACGCTTGAGAAAACCACCGGGCAACAGATGGTGGCGCGGATGACGCCATTCCTCAACAGCCTCAACACCCTGACCGGCGTCAGCGCCAAGACCGTCTGGGACAGCGCCGGCCGCGATATCGCCCGCGCCGAGATTACCTTCGACGAAGCGGTGTTGGGGCGGTCGACCTATGACATCGTCCAGGCGCTGAAAACCGGCGATATTGCCATCTACTTCCGCGGCTACAAGGCCAACGAGGGCAAGATTGAGGTCGATGTGCGCAGCGTCGACGAGCGGCAACTGATGACCGTCTTTACCTGTATCAAAAACCTGTTTACGGAGAAACAAGCATGAAGCTGCAGCCTAACTACTATCGCGACCGCGTCTGCCTGAACGTGCTGGCCGGCTCCAAAGCCAACGCGCAGGACATCTACGCCGCGGCGGAAGGCCATGTGCTGGTGGGCGTGCTCTCCAAGAACTACCCGGACGTCGACAGCGCGGTGACCGACATGCTGCGCTATGCGCGCCTGATTGAAAACGCGCTCTCGGTCGGCCTGGGCGCCGGCGATCCGAAGCAGTCGGCGATGGTTAGCCTGATCGCTCAGCAGGTGCAGCCGCAGCACGTTAACCAGGTGTTTACCGGCGTCGGCGCCAGCCGCGCGCTGCTGGGCCAGAACGACAGCGTGGTCAACGGCCTGGTGTCGCCGACCGGCCGCGTCGGTTGGGTGAAGATCTCTACCGGCCCCTTGAGCGCCGCGGCGCCGGACGGCATCGTGCCGGTGGAAACCGCCATCGCTTTGCTGAAGGACATGGGCGGCAGCTCCATCAAGTATTTCCCGATGGGCGGCCTGAAATGCAAGGACGAATACCAGTACGTCGCCAAGGCCTGCGCCGAACATGACTTTATGCTGGAGCCGACCGGCGGCATCGATCTGGAGAACTACGAGCCGATCGTCGAGATCGCGCTGGCGGCCGGCGTGAAACGCGTGATCCCGCATATCTATAGCTCGATCATCGACGCCGCCAGCGGCGACACGCGTCCGCAGGACGTGAAAACCCTGCTGGCGATGACCAAAAAGCTGGTGGGCTGAACGCACAATGGGATGAGGTAAACGCTGGGAGGCGAAGGTTTTCCCCTGGCGCGGCATGCCGCGCCGTTACCTATACTGAGGATTACTATGCGAAACTGGCAGGTTCCAACCCGACGCACCGCGTTGTTCCTGGCGCTGCTGGCCGTGACCGGCCCGGCGCTGCATGCTGAGGATGCAATGAACTCCACGTCATCTCATTTTGCCTATATCGGCACCTACAATCCCAACGGCGAAGGCGTTTACCGGGTGCAGGTCGATCCGGCCAGCGGCGCGCTGAGCCACGCCACGCTGGTCAGCAACGTGCCGAATCCGGCGCAGCTGACGCTGGGCGTCGGCGGCAAAACGCTGTATGTCGCCAGCGAAGTGGCCGATTTCAACGGCGGTAAGCACGGCGGCATCACCGCCTACCGGGTCAATCCGGCCGACGGCGGCCTGACGCAGCTCAACCAGGTGGATTCGCAGGGGGCGGGGCCGGTGTATCTCTCATCGACGCCGGACGGGCGGCATCTGCTGGTGGCGAACTACGTCAGCGGCAGCGTGGCGGCTTTCCCGATCGAAGCGGACGGCCGCCTGGGCACCGCCAGCTCGGTGCAGCAACAACAGGGCCCGGCGGGCGCTGCCAAACCGGCGGCGGCGGTGAACGGCAGCTTCGCCATCAGCGATCACAACGGCCCGCATGCCCATATGATCGCCAGCGATCCAAGCGGCAAGTTTGTGTTCTCTACCGATCTGGGATTGGATCGCATCTACCAATGGCGCTTTGACGCCGCGAGCGGCCGGCTGACGCCCAACGATCCACCGTGGATCGCTGCCTCGTCCGCCGGCGCCGGCCCGCGTCACTTTGTGTTTCATCCGGATGGCGACACCGTGCTGCTGGTGAACGAAGAGGCTTCAACGTTGACCAGCTACCGTTTTGATCGCCAAAAAGGTACTCTGAAACAACTGCATGCAGTTTCCGCGCTGCCCGCCGACTATCAGGGTGCCAGCTTCGCTTCGGGGCTGGCGCTCAGCAAGAACGGCGACACGTTGTACGTCGCCAACCGGCTGCATAACAGCATTGCCCAGTTCAGCGTGGGCGCCGGCGGCGAGTTGAAACCGGTGGCGGAAACCTGGACCCGCGGCGATTACCCGCGTTCGCTGGCGCTGAGCTTGGATGGCCGCTATCTGTATGCGTTGAACCAGCGCAGCGATAACGTCACTCGCTTCAGCGTCAACCCGACGGACGGCAAGCTCAGCTTTGTGGACGGCTATCTGCCGATCGGCAGCCCCTCGCAAATGGCATTTCTGCCGCCGGCGAAGTAACCCGTGGCCCGCCCGGTTCGCCGGGTGGGCCGCCTGATTGACGGATACAGAATGGTGCGATTTCCTTACCCGCGTTTGGCTTACTTGTTCGATGCTTTGCAAACCGAGACTTTGCCGCAGGATGAGCTGGCGAAGCGTTTCGCCGTGTCAACCCGCACGGTGCGGGCGGATATCACCGCGCTGAACGAGATCCTGGACAAGTACGGCGCGCGTTTCGTGCATAGCCGTGGGGCCGGCTATCGCCTGCAGGTCGATAACGCCGCGCTATTCAGCGCCCTGCAGCATCAGGAGCGCCGCAAGCATGCTACCCCGCGCAGCGCGCAAGAGCGGGTGCATTATCTGCTGGTGCGTTTTTTGACCTCAGCCTTCTCCCTTAAACTGGAAGATCTGGCCGACGAATGGTTCGTCAGCCGCGGTACGTTGCAAAACGACATGGCTGAGGTGAGGGAACGTCTGGCGCACTATCAATTGACGATCGAAACCAAACCGCGCTACGGCATGAAGCTGTTCGGCGCCGAGATGGCGATCCGCGCCTGCCTCACCGATCTGCTGTTCCAGCTGCAGCTGGCCGATGCCGAGAACCCGCTGCTCAACAACGAGATCCTGCTGCAGCCGCAGGTAGCGGCGTTCGCCGGATTGCTGCATCCGCTGTTGTCGCAATATGCCATTCGCCTGACCGATGAGGGCGAACAGTACCTGATTTTCTACTGCGCGGTGGCGCTGCGGCGCATCAACGACGGCTATCCGCTGCCGGACTTCGAGGTGGAGGACGGCGACGACGCGGTGCGCCAGGTGTCGACCCGCCTGGCGGCGGAGCTGCGTGCGGCCTCCGGCAAAGAGATCTCGATGGCCGAAGAGGCCTATCTGCGGGTCAACATCGCCGCGCGCCGCGTGCAGGACGTGCAACCGACCGAGATCAATGCCGACGATGAAGAAGCGTTGGTGGACTACATCCTGTCCTACATCAACGCACACTATAACTACAACCTGCAGGGCGACGAGCAGCTGCGGGCCGATCTGCTTACCCATATCAAAACCATGATTACGCGGGTGAAATACCAGATCAATATCCCCAATCCGCTATTGGCCAATATCAAGCAGCACTATCCGATGGCTTACGACGTGACGCTGGCGGCGGTCTCCAGCTGGGGCAAATACACCCCCTATACCCTGAGCGAGAACGAGATAGGCTATCTGGTGTTACATATTGGCGTGGGGCTGGAGCGGCATTACAACATCGGTTATGAACGCCACCCGCAGGTGATGCTGGTGTGCGATACCGGCAACTCAACTGTGCGGATGATCCAGGCGCAGATTGCGCGCAAGTACCCGCAGCTGGTGATGACGCGCATCGTCTCGCTGCGCGATTACGAGATGCTTGCGCACATCGACGAAGACTTCGTGATTTCCAACGCCCGCATCGGCGAAAAGAACAAGCCGGTGGTGGTAATGTCGCCGTTCCCGACCGATTATCAGCTGGAGCAACTGGGCAAGCTGGTGCTGGTGGATCGCACCAAACCGTACATGCTGGAGAAGTTTTTCGACGCCGAGCATTTCATGGTGCTCAACGAGCCGCTGACGCAGGCGGAGCTGTTCAGCCGGGTGTGCGGCCAGCTGGAGCAGGAAGGGTACGTCGGCGCGGACTTTTATCCGTCGCTGGTCGAACGTGAGGCGATCGTCTCCACGCTGCTGGGTGAAGGCATCGCGCTGCCGCACTCGCTGGGGCTGCTGGCGAAAAAGACCGTGGTAGTGACGCTGCTAGCGCCGCAGGGGGTCGCCTGGGGGGAAGGTGAGATCGCGCACGTGATTTTCCTGCTGGCGATCAGCAAGAGCGACTATGAAGAGGCGATGGCGATCTACGAGCTGTTCGTCACCTTCGTGCGTGAACGCTCAATGAGCCGCCTGCTGGGCAGCGACAGCTTCGACAGCTTCAAAGCGGTGGCGCTGGACTGCCTGAGCCGGAGTTGAGGGGCATGTGAGTGATTGGGCGCAGAAGTGCCCTCAGCGACTAATCTTCATCAAACCCGGAGTTGAACAGCTCGACCACCGCCGCCAGCGCGTTGACTTCATCGGGGCCGGTCGCTTCGACTTCGATGTGCCGACCTTGGGCGGAGTCCAGCATCAGCAGCGCGATGACGCTGCTGGCTTCGGCTTCGGTGCCGCTTTCGTTGCGCAGCATCACTTCGGCGTCGAAGCTTTGCACCAGTTCGAACAGTTTCATCGCCGGGCGCGCGTGCATGCCCAGCTTGTTTTTGATTTCAACCGTCTGTTTGACCGTCATTGCTTGCGCTTTTCCAGCGTGCGGTGGCGCGATTGCACGTTCTTGCCGCGCGAGCGGAAGTAATCGGCCAGCTGTTCCGCCACGTACACCGAACGGTGTTTGCCGCCGGTACAGCCGATGGCGACCGTCAGGTAGCTGCGGTTGTTGGTTTCCAGCATCGGCAGCCATTGTTCCAGGTAGCTGCGGGTCTGGTAGATGAAGTTGTGCACTTCGGTATGGCGATCGAGGAACGACGCCACCGGCTTGTCCAGACCGGTCATCGGCCGCAGCTTCGGATCCCAGTGCGGGTTCGGCAGGAAGCGCACGTCGAACACGTAGTCGGCGTCGATCGGAATACCGTGCTTGAAGCCGAAGGATTCGAACACCATCGTCAGTTCGCGCTCGCGCTTGCCGAGCAGGCGGGTGCGCAGCATTTCGGCCAGTTCGTGCACCGACATTTCCGAGGTGTCGATAATCAGGTCGGCCCGGGAGCGCAGCGGTTCGAGGAGATCGCTCTCTTCGTCAATGGCGCTTTCTAGCGACAGGTTTTTGCTGGAGAGCGGGTGCAGGCGGCGGGTGTCGCTGTAACGGCGGATCAGCGTGTTGCGATCGGCGTCGAGGAACAGCAGCTGCGGCGAGAAGCTGTCCGGCAGTTGAGTCATCGCGTATTCGAACACTTCCGGCGATTCCGGCATGTTGCGCACGTCGATGCTGACCGCCGCGGAGATATTGCGTTCCGCCAGCGTATTGGCGAGCTGCGGCAGCAGAACCACCGGCAGGTTGTCAACGCAGTAAAAACCCATGTCTTCCAGCGCCCGCAAGGCGACGGATTTTCCGGAACCGGAACGGCCGCTGACAATCATCAGCACCATGTGGCAACTCCCCTGGCATCGCGGCGGCGTTCATCGCCACCGGTGTAAACTTTGTTATTCCGGCCGAGGCCGGATCCATCATCGTGAAACAGTAACGTTATCCGGGCTGGAAGTCACGCCGACCGGGTATCACTCGGTGATGATTTGGTAAAGTTCTTCGTCGCTTTGCGCGGCGCGCAGGCGGCGGCATACGGTTTTGTCGGCCAGGCGTTTGGCGACCAGCGACAGCGTATGCAAATGGGTTTTGCACTGATCGGCAGGCACCAGCAGCGCGAACAGCAGGTCGACCGGCTGGTTGTCGATAGCGTCGAAAGCGATGGGTTGGTCGAGACGGATAAACACGCCAACGGCCCGCAGTGTGTCCTCTTCCAGTTTGCCGTGGGGAATGGCGATACCGTTGCCGATACCGGTGCTGCCCATGCGTTCCCGGGTGAGAACCGCGTCAAACACCACCTGCGAAGGCAGATTGAGCTGTTTGGCGGCCAGTTCGCTGATAATTTCCAAAGCCCGCTTCTTGCTGGTGCAGTGTACCGAGCTTTTGGTGCACTCGATGTTTAACACCGAGCTTAATTGCATATATTCGTTGTTCATCTCATCTTCACTTAAAACCGCGCCGCCGGGCGCACCCGGCAAGGCGGTTTTTCGTCGGTTTTAACCCTGATTACCGTTCGGCGCGTCACCCATGCGGGTCACGCGCCGAAGGGCGAGGCTGCGACGGAGGCAACCTCACGGAATGGGTTAGGGTGTCAGTGTTGCTTCAATTTGTCTTTATGTTTGTTCAATTGACGTGCCAATTTATCGATCAGCGTATCAATTGCGGCATACATATTCTCGTCTTCCGAGGTGGCGTGCAACTCGCCTCCATTCACGTGCACCGTTGCTTCCGCAATTTGCTGCACTTTTTCCACACTTAATACAACATACACCTGATTGATGCGATCAAAATACTGTTCGAGTTTGGCGAACTTGTTGTTCACGAACTCGCGCAACGGATCGGTGATTTCGATGTGGTGTCCGGTAATGTTGAGCTGCATAGTGTCTTCCTTCTCAATAGAGGTCAAACCAACTGTTTACGCTGGTTCGACGGCGGGATGGACAAAGACTCTCGGTACTTGGCGACGGTGCGCCGGGCCACGATGATCCCCTGATCGGCGAGCAGGGTGGCCAGCTTGCTGTCGCTGAGTGGTTTGGCGGGGTTTTCCGCCGCAATCAATTTCTTCACCAACGCGCGGATCGCCGTCGAGGAGGCTTCACCGCCGCTGTCGGTATTCACGTGGCTGGAGAAGAAATATTTCAATTCGAAAATGCCGCGCGGGCTGTGCAGAAACTTCTGCGTGGTAACGCGCGAGATCGTCGATTCATGCATCTCCACAGCCTGGGCGATATCCGCCAGCACCATGGGTTTCATAAACTCTTCGCCTTGCTCGAAGAACGCCTGCTGCTGGCTGACGATGCAGCGGGTGACCTTCAGCAGCGTTTCGTTGCGGCTCTCCAGGCTTTTAATCAACCACTTGGCTTCCTGCAGGTTGCTGCGGATAAACTGGCCGTCGGCTTCGCTGCGGGCGCTGTTGCCCAGCGCGGCGTACTGCTGATTGATCTTCAAACGCGGCACGCTGTCGCCGTTGAGCTCTACCGTCCATTTGTTCTGCGTCTTGCGCACCAGCACGTCCGGGATCACGTATTCCGATTCGCCGGTATTGATCGACTGCCCCGGGCGCGGATCGAGCGACTGAATCAGCAGCATCGCTTCTTTCAGTGTATCTTCTTTTAGCCGGGTTGATCGCATCAGGCTGCGAAAGTCATGGTTGGCCAACAGATCCAGATGCTCGCTGATGATCAGCCGCGCTTCGGCCAGATAAGGCGTATCTTTGGCGTATTGGGAGAGCTGCACCAGCAGGCAATCGCGCAGATCGCGCGCGGCGACGCCGATCGGATCAAAACGCTGCACGCGCTTCAGCACCGCCTCGACTTCCTCGAGGGTCACGTTCTCGTCGCCCAGGCTTTCCAGGATGTCTTCCAGCGGCACGGTGAGATAGCCGGTGTCATCCACCGCGTCGACGATGGAGGTGGCGATGGCGGCGTCGGTATCGGAAAACGGCGTCAGATCCACCTGCCACATCAGGTAATCCTGCAGCGTTTGGGTGGTCTCGCCCTGATAGACCGGCAGCTCGTCGTCGCTGTAGTCGGTGCCGGTGCCGGACGGTGTGCCGGCGGTGTAGATCTCATCCCAGGTGGCGTCCAGCGGCAGCTCTTCCGGCATGTCTTTCTGTTCCAGTGCCTCGCGGGTATCGAGCCCCTCGGTCTCCTGGGTTTCTTTGGCGTCGATTTCGTCGTGCAGATCGGTCTGTTCAAGCAGCGGATTGCTCTCCAGCGCCAGCTGGATCTCTTGCTGAAGCTCAAGCGTGGACAACTGCAGCAGGCGGATCGCCTGCTGGAGCTGAGGTGTCATGGCCAGCTGTTGGCTGAGCCTGAGTTGCAAACCTTGCTTCATAGTTTTCTGTCTACTTCCGTTAACGGTGTCGCCCCACAGGGCGCGCCGGCGCTTAGAGGCGGAACTCTTCGCCCAGATAAACGCGTTTAACCTGCTCGTCGGCCAGAATAGCATCCGGCGTGCCGTGGGCAATCAGTTTGCCCTGGCTGACGATGTAGGCGCGTTCACACACGTCCAGCGTCTCGCGCACGTTGTGGTCGGTGATCAGCACGCCCAGGCCGCTGTCACGCAGGTGCTCGATGATTTTCTTGATATCGATAACGGAAATCGGATCCACCCCGGCAAAGGGTTCGTCCAGCAGAATGAATTTCGGGTTGGCCGCCAGCGCGCGGGCGATTTCGACGCGGCGGCGTTCGCCGCCGGACAGCGCCTGGCCGAGGCTGTCGCGCAGATGGGAGATATGGAACTCTTCCATCAGCTCTTTGGCGCGGTCTTCGCGCTGTTCGCTGGTGAGATCGGGACGGATCTCCAGCACCGCCATCAGGTTGTCGTACACGCTCAGGCGGCGGAAGATCGACGCTTCCTGCGGCAGATAGCCGATGCCGCGGCGCGCGCGGGCGTGCAGCGGCAGCAGGCTGATGTCTTCTTCGTCGATCACGATGCGCCCGGCGTCGCGCGGCACGATGCCGACCACCATGTAGAAGGTGGTGGTTTTACCGGCGCCGTTCGGCCCGAGCAGGCCGACGATCTCGCCGGATTTCACTTTCAGGCTGACGTCTTCGACAACTTTACGGCCCTTGTAGGCTTTCGCCAGGTTTTCTGCGATGAGTGTTGCCATAAGTGATTAGTTACTCTTTTTTTGCCCGTTTTTGTCTTGCAACTGCGACGGTACCAGAACCGTTGTCACGCGTTTGCCTTTGTCGCTAAACGCCTGCATTTGCTGCTGTTGCACCAGATAGGTGATGCGATCGCCTTTCACGTTGCTGTCGAGCTGCTCCAGATAGGCGTTGCCCGTCAGGGTCACCAGCTGGGTCGCCACGTCGTAGCGCACTTTTTGCGCGTGGCCTTTGACCGGCTTGCCGCTGTCCTGCATCTGGTAGAAGGTTACCGGGTTGCCGAACGCTTCAATATAGGTCTTATTCTGATCTCCGCCCGGGCGGGTGACGACCACCTTGTCGGCGCGAATATCGATGGTGCCCTGTTTGATCACCACGTTGTCAGTGAAGGTGCTGACGTTGCTTTGCATGTCCAACGACTGCTTGAGCGAGTCGATGCTGACCGGCTGGCTGGAGTCGGATTTCAGCGCCAGAGCGGGGGCGCTGGCGGCCAAAACTAAGCTGCCGAGCAACAGGTTACGGAGTTGGTTTTTGGTTCTGAATTTCATAGTTGGTCTTAACCTTATCAATCAGCTCAGCGGTTTTGGTCCGCAGGTTCCCACGCATTTTCATGCCGTTAGAGGTAAAATTGGTCCCGTAAAGCGTGACTTCGTCATCGGAGGTGACGTCCTGGGTGACCAGGTTTACCTGAGCGTTGTCCGTCTTAATTTTTTCCAGCTGCGAGGTGGTGGTCAGGCTGTTAACCTCGACGTGACCATACAGATACAGCATCCGGTCTTTAGTCAGTTTGGCGCGATCGGCGCGAACTGACCAGGTGGCCACCGCATTCTCATCGAACAGCGTCATCACCGGCTGGGTGAACCAGCTCAGCTCGCCGGCGGTGTAATACTTCGCGTCTTCCGCCACCAGTTTATAATTCAGCTTGCCGGCTGGGTTGTACACCACGGTGACCGTGTGCTGGCTCTGGTAAGTCGGATCCTGATCGTTGACCGGGCCTGGGGCCGTGTCGTCGCTGAAGTCCGTCATGTTCCAGCCGATCAGCGCCAGAACGATCACCGTCAACAGGATGGTGATCCACAGTTTGGTTTTACTCATATCGACAGCCCTTTGGCGTCCTCCAGCTTATTTTGAGCCAAAAGAATGATGTCGCACAGTTCGCGTACCGCACCGCGGCCGCCGGCAATGCGGGTGACGTAGTGGGTGCGCGGCGTCAGCAGCGGGTGGGCGTCCGCCACCGCGACCGCCAGGCCGACCTGCGCCATCACCGGCCAGTCGATCAGGTCATCGCCGATATAGGCGACCTGATCCGCCGTTAACGACAGTTTATCCAACAGTTCACGGAAGGCCAAAAGCTTATCGGATTGCCCCTGATACAGATGGGTGATACCGAGCGTTTGCGCACGGTCTTCCAGCAGCTTGGCGGAGCGTCCGGTAATGATCGCCACCTCGATGTCCGAGGTTTTCAAGCAGCGGATACCGTAGCCATCGCGCACGTTGAACGCCTTCAGTTCTTCACCGTTGTTGCCCATGAAGATCAGGCCGTCCGACAGCACGCCGTCAACGTCGCAAATCAACAGGCGGATGTTACCGGCACGCGCCATAACCTCTTGTTCTACCGGCCCGTAGCAGGTTTCTACCATACCCATTCCGTTCTATTCCTTAATTAAACGACGCCGGCGCGCAGCATGTCATGCATATGTACCACACCCAGCAGTTGGTCGCCATCGGCAACCAGCAGCGCGGTGATGTGGCGTTGTTGCATCAGGTTCAATGCATCGACCGCCAGGATGTTGGGGCGCACCCGCACGCCGCCCGGCGTCATGACATCGGCGATCTTCGCCTCGTGCAGGTTGATGCCCATGTCGAACACCCGGCGCAGGTCGCCGTCGGTGAAGATGCCGGCGATTTTCATCAGGTCGTCGCAGACAACCGTCAGGCCCAGATTTTTGCGGGTGATTTCCAGCAGCGCGTCGCGCAACGAGGCGTCGGCGCTGACGTGGGGCATTTCGTCGCCGCTGTGCATGATATCGCTAACCCGCAGCAGCAGTTTGCGGCCGAGTGCGCCGCCCGGATGCGACAGCGCGAAATCTTCCGGCGTGAAACCGCGCGCCTTCAGCAGCGCGACGGCCAGCGCATCGCCCATCACCAGCGTGGCGGTGGTGCTGGTGGTCGGCGCCAGCCCCAGCGGGCAGGCCTCCTGCGGCACCTTGATGCACAGGTGGATATCCGCCGCTTTGCCCATCGAACTTTCCGGATTGTTGGTCATGCAGATGAGGGTGATCTGTTGGCGTTTCAACACCGGGATCAGCGCCAGGATCTCACTGGACTCGCCAGAGTTGGAGATGGCGAGCACGATGTCCTGCGGGGTGACCATGCCCAAATCGCCATGGCTGGCTTCCGCCGGGTGAACGAAGAATGAGGGGGTGCCGGTGCTGGCGAAGGTCGCGGCGATCTTGCAGCCGATATGGCCGGATTTGCCCATGCCCATCACCACCACTTTGCCGCCGCAGGCGGCGATCGTTTCGCAGGCGCGAGTGAAGTCCGCGTTGATATAGCTGTCGAGCTGAGCCAGCCCTTCACGCTCTATCTGAAGCACTTCTTTGCCGGCCTGTTGAAAATCGAAGCCCGGTTGCAACTCAATGTTCGACATACTCATTCCCGTCGGTTTAGCCGAAAGTACTGAAAGGGTTAAAGAACAGCACCGCAAGATACGCAATAAAGCCGCATAATAACAGCGCGCCGGCCAGGTGGCCGATGCGGTGTTTGCGGCCGATGCACAGCACGCTCAGCAGCACGCTGGCCGCCAGCATCACCCAGTAATCGCGCTGGAAGGCGGCGGCATCCACGCTGCCCGGCGACAGCAGGGCGGGTACGCCCAGCACGATCACCGTGTTGAAAATATTGGATCCGATGATATTCCCAATCGCCATATCATCCTCGCCCTTCAGCGCCCCGGCGATGGAGGTGGCCAGTTCGGGCAGGCTGGTGCCGATGGCGATAATGGTCAAACCGACCACCAGTTCGCTCAGGCCGAAATAGTGTGCGATCACCGTCGCATTATCGACCACCATTCTGGAAGAGAGCGGCAGAATGATAAACGCCAGCACTAGCCACAGCACCGCCACGGTATTGCTGCTGTCCTGCGGCAGTTCGGCGATCTGCTCCATGGTCAGGCTGTCGCTTCCCTCGCGCTGCGCCAGCCGCGCGATTTTCAGCATCAACAAGATGAAGCCGGCGGCGGCGGTCAGCAGCAGCACGCCGTCCAGCCTGCTCAGGGTACCGTCCATCAACACGAAACCGCACAATACTGTGACCGCTAACATCAGCGGCAGTTCGCGCCGCAGTATCTCGGAGCGTGCGGCCAGCGGGTGAATCAGCGCCGCCACCCCCAGGATCAATAAGATGTTGGTGATGTTGGAACCTAATACGTTGCCAACGGCCATATCTATCTGCCCGTTCAACGCGGCGGTGGTGGACACGATCAGCTCCGGCAGCGACGTGCCGATGCCGACGATGGTCATGCCGATGATCAACGGCGGTACGCCGAGCGAGCGGGAAATCACGGCAGCACCATAAACTAAGCGGTCTGCACCATACACCAGTAGAAATAAACCAACGATTAATAATGCTATCGCGAGAAACATGCAGGGTCCTTTGTCGGGTATTATCCCGGTTCGTTGGTTAAAGCCGTCAATGCGGCGGTATTGCTTGCCCTCCGTTGCGCGCGTTTGAGCCGCAGCAACGGTTTTCCCCGGCTAATTGTTGAACAGTTTCGTTTTTTTTCGTTATGGCGCCAATTTTGACCGGGTGGCGCGGAAAAGTAAAACCAATGGCACCATTGGTTGCGAAATGGCAGTAAGTTTTTGTAAAGATGAGACGGATTGCGCCCATTGCTTTAACATCACGGGTAGATTCAGCAAAAGATGAGTCGTAAAGGGTCCATTAACATGCTCCAAAAGGCAGATAATTTGGTCGAAGTGCGCGACATGAGCTTCTCGCGCGGCGACCGACGGATATTTGAAGACATCAACCTGACGGTGCCTCGCGGTAAGGTCACGGCGATCATGGGGCCATCGGGCATCGGCAAAACCACGCTGCTGCGCCTGATAGGCGGCCAGCTGGCGCCGGACAGCGGGGAGATTTGGTTCGACGGCGACAACATTCCCGCGTTGTCCCGCCGTCAGTTATACGACGCGCGCAAAAAGATGAGCATGCTGTTCCAGTCGGGCGCGCTGTTTACCGATTTGACCGTATTCGAAAACGTGGCTTACCCGCTGCGCGAGCACAGCAACCTGCCGGAGCCTTTGTTGCGCAGCACGGTGCTGATGAAGCTGGAAGCCGTGGGGCTGCGCGGCGCGGCTCAGCTGATGCCCAATGAGCTTTCCGGCGGTATGGCGCGCCGGGCGGCGTTGGCGCGTGCGATCGCGCTGGACCCGGAAATGATCATGTTCGACGAACCTTTCGTTGGCCAGGATCCGATCACCATGGGGGTGCTGGTCAAGCTGATCGACGAGCTGAACCATGCGCTGGGCATTACCTGCATCGTGGTGTCGCACGACGTACCGGAGGTGCTGAGCATCGCTGACTACGCTTACATCGTGGCCGATCACCGGGTGATCGCTGAAGGCACCACGCAGCAATTGCAGAACAATCCTGATGCGCGCGTGCGCCAGTTCCTGGATGGTATAGCGGATGGGCCGGTGCCGTTCCGCTATCCGGCCGGGGATTATCAGGCCGAACTGCTAGGCTTAGGGAGTAAATAAGCTCATGTTATTAAGAGCGTTAGCGTCGTTGGGGCGCAGTGGCATCAACACCAGCGCCAGCTTCGGCCGCGCCGGGTTGATGCTGTTCAACGCGTTGATTGGCCGGCCGGAACCCGGCAAGCAGTGGCCGCTGTTGTTGAAACAGCTCTACAGCGTCGGCGTGCAGTCGCTGCTGATCATCATGGTTTCCGGGCTGTTTATCGGCATGGTGCTGGGCCTGCAGGGCTATATCGTGCTCACCACCTACAGCGCCGAGGCCAGCCTCGGCATGATGGTGGCGCTGTCGCTGCTGCGCGAACTGGGGCCGGTGGTCACGGCGCTGCTGTTCGCCGGCCGCGCCGGTTCCGCGCTCACGGCGGAAATCGGCCTGATGAAGGCGACGGAGCAGATCTCCAGCCTGGAAATGATGGCGGTCGATCCGCTGCGGCGCATCGTGGCGCCGCGCTTCTGGGCGGGGCTGATCAGCATGCCGCTGTTGACCATCATTTTCGTGGCGATCGGCATTTGGGGCGGCTCGGTGGTCGGCGTGGACTGGAAAGGCATCGACAGCGGCTTCTTCTGGTCGGCGATGCAGGGCGCCGTAGAGTGGAAAAAAGATCTGCTCAACTGCCTGATCAAGAGTGTGGTATTCGCCATTACCGTAACCTGGATTGCCATTTTCAACGGGTACGACGCCGTGCCTACCTCTGAAGGGATTAGCCGGGCGACGACGCGTACCGTGGTGCATTCGTCACTGGCGGTGTTGGGATTGGATTTCGTGCTGACAGCACTGATGTTTGGGAATTGATTCGATGCAAACGAAGAAGAGTGAAATCTGGGTTGGGGCATTTATGCTGATCGCGCTGTGCGCCATCGTGTTTATCTGCCTGCAGGTGGCGAACCTTAAATCGATCGGCAGCGAGCCGACCTACCGCATTTACGCAACGTTCGACAACATCGGCGGCCTGAAACCGCGTTCGCCGGTGAAGATTGGCGGCGTGGTGATCGGCCGCGTGGCTGACATCGAACTCGATTCGAAAACCTACACGCCGCGCGTGGCGCTGGATATCCAGAAAAAGTACGACCAAATCCCAGATACCAGCTCGCTGGCGATCCGCACCTCCGGCCTGCTGGGCGAGCAATACCTGGCGCTTAACGTGGGCTTTGAAGATCCTGAGATGGGTACCACCATCCTGAAAGACGGGGGTACCATTCAGGACACCAAATCAGCCATGGTTCTGGAAGACCTGATCGGCCAGTTCCTGTATAAAAGCGGCGGTCAGGACAGCGCCAAATCGGGAGACGCGGCCGCTGAGCCGGCTGCCGGCGCCGCACCGCAACCCGCTGTTCCAAATCATTAAGAGAGGATACCTGCATGTTTAAACGTTTACTGATAGTGGCTCTGCTGGTGGTTGCACCGCTGGCGAGCGCAGCCGACCAAACCAATCCTTACAGCATGATGCAAGACGCGGCGCAGAAGACTTTCAGCCGTTTGAAGAACGAACAGCCGAAGATCAAGCAGGACCCGAACTACCTGCGTGCCATCGTGCATCAGGAACTGATGCCGTTCGTGCAGGTGAAATACGCCGGCGCGCTGGTGCTGGGGCGTTACTACAAAGAGGCAACGCCTGCGCAGCGCGAAGCTTACTTCACCGCCTTCCAGGCTTACCTGGAGCAGGCTTACGGCCAGGCGCTGGCGATGTATCACGGCCAGACTTACCAGATCGCGCCTGAACAACCGCTGGGCAATGCCGACATCGTGGCTATTCGCGTCACCATCATCGACAACGGCGGCCGTCCGCCGGTGCGTCTGGATTTCCAATGGCGCAAGAACAGCAAAACCGGCTACTGGCAGGCGTATGACATGATCGCCGAAGGCGTCAGCATGATCACTACCAAGCAGAACGAGTGGGCGTCTACGCTGCGTACTCAGGGCATCGACGGCCTGACCAAACAGCTGCAGGCCGCCGCCGCGCAGCCTATCACGCTGGACAAGAAAAACTGATGTCGGCAGCGCTCAGCTTCGAATCAGAGCAGCAGACGCTGATCCTGCGCGGTGAACTGGATCGGGAAACGCTGCAGCGGCTGTGGCGGCAGCGCGACGCGCTGATGGCGGATAAAACCGCGATCGACGTGGCGCAACTGCAGCGCGTGGACTCCGCCGGGCTGGCGCTGTTGCTGCATCTGCAGGAAGAGCAGCGCCAACGCGGCGTAGCGCTGAAAATTTTCGGCGCCACCGAGCGCCTGAAAACGCTGATCGCGCTCTACAACCTGCAGGCGATAATGCCTGTCGATACCGTCGGTTAGCGGCGTTTTACGCCGCCATTGCGTGGTAAAACGATACAAAGCCCCTGTTATGCAGGGGCTTTTTCTTTAGTTTAAGAAAACATCGTATTCCACTAAGATACTAGGCTGTTTATGATCCTTTAGCGGCAGAACTGGATACTATGGAAACCAACGAGATTAAAGACGTGCTGATGCAGGCATTGGCACTGGATGAAGCACATGTGACGGGCGACGGCAGCCATTTTCAAGCGATCGTGGTCGGTGAACTGTTCGCCGGCATGAGCCGCGTCAAAAAACAGCAGACGGTTTACGCACCGCTGATGGAATACATTGCTGACAACCGCATTCATGCCTTGTCTATCAAGGCGTACACCCCTGAAGAGTGGCAGCGAGACCGCAAACTCAACGGATTTTAAGGCTGTTTGCCCTGCTGGGCGGGCAGCTTCAGATTAGATAACAGAGAGTAGTCAGATGGATAAATTTCGTGTGCAGGGTCGGACCCGCCTGAGCGGTGAAGTGTCTATTTCCGGGGCCAAAAACGCCGCCCTGCCGATCCTGTTCGCCGCCCTGTTGGCGGAAGAGCCGGTCGAGCTGCAGAATGTCCCGAAGCTGAAGGACATCGACACCACCATTAAACTACTCAACCAGTTGGGTACCAAGATTGAGCGTAACGGTTCGGTCTTCGTGGACGCCAGCGGCGTGAACGAGTTCTGCGCCCCTTACGATCTGGTGAAAACCATGCGCGCTTCCATCTGGGCGCTGGGGCCGCTGGTGGCGCGCTTCGGCCGCGGTCAGGTTTCCCTGCCGGGGGGCTGCGCGATCGGCGCGCGTCCGGTCGATCTGCACATCACCGGCCTGGAGCAACTGGGTGCCGAGATCAAGCTGGAAGAAGGCTACGTTAAGGCGTCCGTCGAGGGCCGTCTGAAGGGCGCGCACATCGTCATGGACAAGGTGAGCGTGGGCGCGACCGTAACCATCATGAGCGCCGCGACTCTGGCGACCGGCACCACCGTTATCGAGAACGCCGCACGTGAGCCGGAAATTGTCGATACCGCCAACTTCCTCAATACGCTGGGCGCGAAGATCAGCGGCGCCGGTAGCGACAAGATCACCATCGAAGGCGTCGAGCGTCTGGGCGGCGGCGTGTATCGCGTGCTGCCTGACCGCATCGAGACCGGGACCTTCCTGATCGCCGCCGCGGTTTCCGGTGGCAAAGTGATGTGCCGCAACACCCGCCCGGATACGCTGGATGCGGTGCTGGCCAAGCTGCGCGAAGCCGGTGCCGATATCGAAGTGGGTGAAGACTGGATCAGCCTGGACATGCACGGTAAACGCCCGAAAGCGGTCACCGTGCGCACCGCGCCGCACCCGGGCTTCCCGACCGACATGCAGGCCCAGTTCAGCCTGTTGAACCTGGTGGCGGAAGGCACCGGCGTTATCACCGAGACCATCTTCGAAAACCGCTTCATGCACGTGCCGGAATTGATCCGCATGGGCGCACACGCGGAAATCGAGAGCAATACCGTGATCTGCCATGGCGTTGAGCAGCTGTCCGGCGCTCAGGTGATGGCGACCGATCTGCGCGCTTCCGCTAGCCTGGTGATCGCCGGCTGTATCGCCGACGGCGTGACCGTCGTCGATCGCATCTATCACATCGATCGCGGCTATGAGCGTATTGAAGACAAGCTGCGCGCGCTGGGTGCGAACATCGAGCGTGTGAAAGGCGAGTAAGGCATTAGCGCCGGCGCGGCTGCGTCGGCAGGATGAAAATCAAAGGGCCGGCTATCAATGCCGGCCCTTTTTTAATTGCTGTCTTCCGGGAATTCACCCACCGTCATTTTCAGCGTAATGCGTTTGCCGTCGCGCAGCACGATAACCGGTATCTCGGTGCCCGGCCTGATCTCCGCGACCTGATCCATGGTTTCCAGCACGGACACCGCCGGTTTGTTATCCACGTTGATGATGATGTCGTTGATCTGGAAACCGGCGCTGCTCGCCGGGCCGTTCGGCGTAATTTCGGTCACGATGATGCCCTGCAGGCGATCGATGCCGGAATTGGAGGAGCGCAGCGGAATGATCTCTTTGCCCTGAATGCCGAAATAGCCACGGATCACGCGGCCGTCGCGGATCAGCTTGTCCATGATTTTGGTGGCCAGCTCGATCGGAATGGCAAAACCGAGACCCTCCGGCGTTTCGCCGTCGGTGATTTTGTCATAGGTCAGGGTATTGATGCCGATCAGCTCACCCAGCGAGTTGACCAGCGCGCCGCCGGAGTTGCCGCGGTTGATTGAGGCGTCGGTCTGCAGGAACGTCTGGCGGCCGGTGGTGCTCATACTGATGCGCCCGGTAGCGCTGAGAATGCCCTGAGTCACGGTTTGCCCCAGGTTATACGGGTTGCCGATTGCCAGCACCACGTCGCCGACGTGGGCAACGCGATTTTTATTGGTCGGGATCACCGGTAAATTGCCGGGATCGATCTTCAGCACCGCCAAATCGGTCAGGCCGTCGGAGCCGACCAACAGTGCTTCGTAGCGGCGGCCATCCTGCAACACCACGGTGATCTGCTGAGCGTCTTTGATCACGTGGCGGTTGGTGATGATATAGCCGCGTTCGTTCATGATCACGCCGGAACCGAGCGACAGCACATTGGCGGCGCCGTTCAGGTTGCGGTTGTAGATGTTCACCACGGCGGGGGCGGCGCGGCGCACCGCCTTGTTGTAGCTCACCGGCGTTTCGTCGCTGGTATTCTCGGTTTTCTCTGCAAACAGGCCGTTGGAAGAGCGCAGCATGGGCAGAGCGACCAACAGCAGGCCGGCAACGATGAGACCGATAACGACAGAACGCAAAAGCTTAGCAAACATGGAGTTTTCGTGGTGTGGTGAACGATGTTCGGAGGATAGCATGAGTTAACCGGGCGCAGTATGTCACCGAGCCCGGTTTTTGTACAAATTAACGCAGTAGCAGATAAATGGTTTCGTTACCGCGCACGATATTGAGCGCCATCACCGGTGGCTTGGCCTCCAGCACTTTGCGCAGCGTAGTGATGTTGTCCACGCGCTGACGGTTGACGCCGATGATCACGTCGCCTTTCTGCAGGCCGATCTGCGCCGCCGTTGACCCTTTATCCACGTTCTCCACCTTCACACCCTTGTCACCGCTCGGCAACGCGCCGTTACTGAGGGAGACGCCCTGCAGCGCCGGCGACAGCGTTTCGGCATTGGTCGAGGCGCTCTCGCTGTTGTCCAGCGTGACCGAGACTTCCTGCGGTTTGCCGTCGCGCAGCAGGCCCACTTTGAGGGTTTTGCCCGGCGCGGTGGTGCCCACCTTGGCGCGCAGCTCAGCGAAGCTGCTCACCGGTTTACCGTCGACGGAAACCAGAATATCGCCGGCCTTGATGCCGGCCTTGGCGGCGGCGGATTTCGGCAACACTTCGCTGACGAAGGCGCCGCGCTGTGCGTCGGTGTTGAAGGCTTTGGCCATATCCGGAGTCATTTCGCTGCCCTTGATGCCCAGCAGGCCGCGTTTCACTTCGCCGAATTCAATCAGCTGCTGGCTCAGGTTCTGCGCCATATTGCTCGGAATAGCGAAGCCGATGCCGACGTTGCCGCCGCTCGGTGCCAAAATGGCGGTATTGATGCCGATCAGCTCACCATTCAGATTAACCAGCGCGCCGCCGGAGTTACCGCGGTTGATCGAGGCGTCGGTCTGAATGAAGTTTTCCAGCCCTTCCAGATTCAGGCCGGAACGCCCCAGCGCCGAGATAATGCCGGAGGTAGCGGTTTGGCCCAGGCCGAACGGGTTGCCGACCGCGACGGCAAAGTCGCCGACGCGCAGCTGATCGGAGTCGGCCATCTTGATGGCGGTCAGGTTTTTGGTGTCGCTGAGCTGCAGCAAGGCGATATCGGATTGCTCATCGCGGCCAACCAGCTTGGCGTCCAGCTCGCGCCCGTCGTTCAACTGCACGCGGATTTTATCGGCGTTGTTGATGACGTGGTTGTTGGTCAGCACATAGCCTTTGGCGGCGTCGATGATGACGCCGGAACCCAGCCCTTCAAACGGGCGGGAGCTCTGCTGTTGACCGGGGAAGTTAGGGCCGAAGAAGCGTTTGAACTCTTCCGGCAACTGTTGACGCTGCACCTGAGTGCCAGCGACATGCACGCTCACTACGGCGGGCAGGACTTTTTCCAGCATCGGTGCCAGACTCGGCAGCGGCTGCCCCTGAACGGCGACGGGCAGGGCCGCGTTGGCCACCGGTACGGAGCTGAGCGTCAGGCCGAGGCTAATTGCCAATGCACTAAGAATTAACGACTTTTTCTTCATTGATGATAACTCTCTCAATACCTGCCGATGAAAATTTGATGATAAGGCAATCACCTTGTCATAGTGAAGGGTAAGACCGTGAATTTGCGTGCAAAGTTCAGTAAAGGTAATACGAGGGAAGGTCAAGACGGTAAACGGGGGAAAACCCGCGGGTGGCCCCGCGGGCGAAGGGATATCAGTCGCGGCGCGCGCTTTGGCCGCGCAGCAGGCCGGAGGCGCCTTCCGAATAGTCGCGCGGCATTTCCACCGGCGCCTGATCGTTGTCTGCTTCCGCTTCGGTCAGACGATAGCGGAACGGATTTTCCTGCATCGGCAGGTCCGGCAGCAGGTTGTTGGAGCTTTTCGCCATGTGCTGATACAGCTGACGATAATCGCGTGCCATGTTGTCCAGCAGCTCGGCGCTGCGGGCAAAGTGGCCGACCAGCTCCTGACGGTACTCTTCCAGCTCGGTTTTGCTCTTGTCCAATTCGTTCTGCAGGACTTGTTGTTGACGTAATTTACGGTTGCCAAAACGCATCGCCACCGCACCAATCACGATACCGACGACCAAACCAATCAGCGCATACTCCCAGGTCATGATGACTCCTATTTTGACTTCGTTGTTCCGCAGGGATTTTTCACTTAATAATATCCACTATAACCGTTAACCTTGTCCGAGTGGAATCCTGATGCGCTTCCACCTAATTTTTACAGGGTTTTCAGCGGCGCCCGCAGCGGGCATTTGTGGCGATAACGGTGCGAATCGGCATCAACTTGCCGCCAACGTTGGCTAAATAATTTCTAAGCGTTCTTAGGGAACATCGAACAGATGCAGGCACTATCACCGTTATCTCGCTACCAGCAGGCGCTGGACGCGGGGGAATATCAGGCCGATGAGGTTCAACGTCGGGCCGTTACTCAACTGGATCGCATTTATCAGGCCCTGCTGCAAAAGCCTGCGGCGAGCGCGCCGACCGGCGGGCTGCGCGGCAAGCTCAATCGCTTGCTGGGCAAGGGCGGCGAAACGGCGCCGCAGCGTCCGGTGCAGGGGCTGTATATGTGGGGCGGCGTCGGGCGCGGCAAAACCTGGTTGATGGACATGTTCTTCCACAGCCTGCCGGGCGATCGCAAAATGCGTCTGCACTTCCATCGCTTCATGCTGCGGGTGCATGAAGAGCTGACCGAGTTGCAAGGGCGGGAAAACCCGCTGGAAATCGTCGCCGACGGCTTCAAGGCCGAGACCGATGTGTTGTGCTTCGACGAATTCTTCGTGTCCGACATCACCGACGCCATGCTGCTGGCCACGCTGCTGCAGGCGCTGTTCGCGCGCGGCATCACGCTGGTGGCCACGTCGAACATCCCGCCGGACGATCTGTACCACAACGGTCTGCAGCGGGCGCGTTTCCTGCCGGCTATCGATCTGATCAACGAGTACTGCGACGTGATGAACGTCGACGCCGGTATCGACTATCGTCTGCGTACTCTGACCCAGGCGCACCTCTACCTGACGCCGCTGAGCGATCAGACGCGCGCGACGCTGGATCGGATGTTCGTCAAGCTGGCGGGCAAGGCGGGGGAGGAGGCGCCGATGCTGCAGATCAACCATCGGCCGCTGCAGGCGATCCGTTCGGTGGACGGCGTGCTGGCGGTGGATTTCCACACGTTGTGCGAAGAGGCGCGCAGCCAACTGGACTACATCGCGCTGTCGCGGCTGTATCACAGCGTGATCCTGTATAATGTGCGGGTGATGGGGCCGCTGAAAGAGAATACCGCGCGCCGTTTCCTGGCGTTGGTGGACGAATTCTACGAACGGCACATCAAGCTGGTGATCGGCGCCGAAGCGTCGATGTTCGAGATCTATCAGGGGGTGCAGCTGAAATTTGAATTCCAGCGCTGCCTGTCGCGCCTGCAGGAAATGCAGAGCGAAGAGTACCTCAAGCTGCCGCATCTGCCCTGAATCTGCCGGGCTTGCCGCCGCCATATCGCCGGTTGTCCGCCGCCGGCGATAAATTTATTTTCCATTCAAAAACCGTTCGATCTTTGTGAGCGACTTCTCTATAATCTTGCGACCCCACGTTACAACAAAGTTTTTTTTCCCAAAAACTTTATAGTGCCGGCAATGGCTATTCGAAGGGGTAGGTTTGCTGGACTTGTATGGTCGTGTGAGCCTCAACTGTTTTCGAGCGTTTGGGTGTTCACCAACGTGTAACTAATTATTGGGTAAGCTTTCTAATGAAAACTTTTACAGCTAAACCAGAAACCGTAAAACGCGACTGGTACGTTGTTGATGCAGATGGTAAAACTTTAGGCCGTCTCGCTACTGAACTGGCTCGTCGCCTGCGCGGCAAGCATAAAGCGGAATACACCCCGCACGTGGATACCGGTGATTACATCATCGTTCTGAACGCTGACAAAGTTGCTGTAACCGGCAACAAGCGTACAGACAAAGTGTACTACCACCACACCGGCCACATCGGTGGTATCAAGCAAGCGACCTTTGAAGAGATGATTGCCCGCCGTCCTGAGCGCGTGATTGAAATCGCGGTTAAAGGCATGCTGCCAAAGGGCCCGCTGGGTCGTGCTATGTTCCGTAAACTGAAAGTTTACGCGGGCACCGAGCACAATCACGCGGCACAGCAACCGCAAGTTCTGGACATTTAATCGGGATTAATGGCAATGGCTGAAAATCAATACTACGGCACTGGTCGCCGCAAAAGCTCCGCCGCTCGCGTCTTCATCAAGCCGGGCAACGGTAACATCGTTATCAACCAGCGCAGCCTGGAACAGTACTTCGGTCGCGAAACTGCCCGCATGGTAGTTCGTCAGCCGCTGGAACTGGTCGACATGGTTGGCAAACTGGATCTGTACATCACCGTTAAAGGTGGTGGTATCTCCGGTCAAGCTGGCGCTATCCGTCACGGTATCACCCGTGCACTGATGGAGTACGATGAGACTCTGCGTTCTGAACTGCGTAAAGCTGGCTTCGTCACCCGTGACGCTCGTCAGGTTGAACGTAAGAAAGTCGGTCTGCGTAAAGCACGTCGTCGTCCGCAGTTCTCCAAGCGTTAATTTTCGCTGCTTCGGCAGTGCGATTTACGCAAAAAACCCGGTGCTTCACCGGGTTTTTTTATGCCTGAAATCCGCCGTCCTCGACTAAAATCTGTGGCATATCAGACAATTCAACATGAATTCGCCGCACCGCCCCCACAAAACAAGCAAAATCTGGTAAACTATCACCCACTTTTGCGCCTGTTCGCCGTGCAGTTGACCTCCTGGGCCGGTTTTTTATGGGTTCGGGTCGCGCTGCGTGCTGCCGGCCTGCGGCAAGATTATTCAGGATAGCAGCCTGTCAGTTGGCTATTCGCAGTATTTTCTAGATAACTTGGAGGTTTTCATGGCTGTCGCTGCCAACAAACGTTCGGTAATGACGCTGTTCTCTGGCCCGACCGACATTTTTAGCCATCAAGTACGTATCGTACTGGCGGAGAAAGGTGTCAGCGTCGAGATCGAGCAGGTCGAAATGGATAACCTGCCGCAAGATCTGATTGACCTCAACCCTTACCAGACGGTGCCTACGCTGGTCGATCGCGAACTGACCCTGTATGAATCCCGCATCATCATGGAATACCTGGATGAGCGCTTCCCGCACCCGCCGCTGATGCCGGTTTACCCGGTTGCCCGTGGTGAGAGCCGTCTGATGATGCTGCGCATCGAGAAGAACTGGTACTCGCTGATGGACAAGATCGAGAAGAGCAGCGGTCAGGAAGCGGAATCCGCCCGTCGTCAGCTGCGTGAAGAGCTGTTGGCGATCGCGCCTATCTTCGGCCAGACGCCGTATTTCATGAGCGAAGAGTTCAGCCTGGTGGATTGCTACCTGGCACCGCTGTTGTGGCGTCTGCCGCAGCTGGGCATCGAATTGAGCGGCGCCGGCTCTAAAGAGCTGAAAGGCTACATGACCCGCGTCTTCGAACGCGACGCTTTCCTGGCTTCCCTGACCGAAGCCGAGCGTGAAATGCGCCTGCAAACCCGGGGCTAAGCGCGATGGACATGTCTCAGATGACGCCGCGTCGCCCGTATCTGCTGCGGGCGTTCTACGACTGGCTGCTGGATAACCAGCTGACGCCGCACCTGGTGGTCGACGTGACTCGCCCGGATGTTCAGGTGCCGATGGAGTTCGCGCGTGATGGCCAGATCGTGTTGAATATCGCGCCGCGCGCGGTAGGCAACCTGGCGTTGGGCAACGAAGACGTGCAGTTTAACGCACGTTTCGGCGGCGTGCCGCGTCAGGTTTCGGTGCCGATGGCAGCCGTACTGGCGATTTATGCGCGTGAAAACGGCGCCGGCACGATGTTCGAACCGGAAGCCGCCTACGACGAGAGCGAAGGCGTGTTCGAAGGTCTGGACAATGAGACGATCCCGTCGGAAACCCTGATGTCAGTGATCGACGGCGATCGCCCGGATACCGCGGAAGATGACGGCCCGGACGACGAACCGCCGCAGCCGCCGCGCGGTGGCCGCCCGGCGCTGCGTGTGGTGAAATAAGCCCGCGTGAACAAACGAAAAAGCACCCCGTGGGGTGCTTTTTTTTGCCCGGACGAAGCGGATCAGCCTTTCAAGGCGGCAATGCAGGCATCGCGCGGCGCGCTGAGATCGCCTACGCGCACGGTGGACAGCGCGTGGGCTGCACGCTCACGGAAGCTGGTGATGGCGGTGTCGCCTTGCACTTCCGGTGGCGCGGTGCAGATGTCATTGAGCGGCAGATCGTTGCCTTTGTTGAGCGCCTGCAATACCGCCGCCGGGTTGTAGATCAGGGCCGCGGAGAGGGCAGATTTAATGCCGGCGGTAAATCCGGCATTGCCGCCGCCGGCCAGCTTGGGCGCCAGAGCAATCCAGTTGTCGTCCCCCAACCGGATGCTGTTTTCCACGGCGCTGAACTGCCCGGCCTTGCCCAACTGCGCCACGACCGGCCGCGCGCCGCGCGCTTCGATATTGTAACCGACCTCCTGCGAATCCAGCGCCAGGGCTGAGGCGCTGAAACTGACGGCCAGCAGCGCGCCGGCCAACAGGGAAATGGAGCATTTCATGTTCGCTATCCTTATCTCGGTGTCAGGCGCAGCCGCGCCCTGCAATGGTGCTAACTCAATACTATAGCGCGTTGAGGCGGTGGGGAGAGGGGCGGTTGTTACAAAGCGTGGCCGGTTAAAACAAAGGCCCGGCAACGTGCCGGGCCTTTGGCGGTACGGAAGGTTTACACTTCCAGGTAGTTCATGATGCCATCAGCCGCTTTGCGGCCTTCGGCGATCGCCGTCACCACCAGGTCGGAGCCGCGGACCGCGTCGCCACCGGCGAAGATTTTCGGGTTGCTGGTCTGGAATGCGTTGTCGCTGCCTTCCGGCGCCACGATGCGGCCCTGTTTATCGAGCTGCACGTCGTGCGC
Source organism: Serratia sp. CY43202 (assembly GCF_052168755.1). Classification (NCBI taxonomy): domain Bacteria; kingdom Pseudomonadati; phylum Pseudomonadota; class Gammaproteobacteria; order Enterobacterales; family Yersiniaceae; genus Serratia; species Serratia sp. CY43202. Next base: position 236,709 of record NZ_JBJNMB010000006.1, on the reverse strand, counting down.
CGCCAGCCAGTCCATACGGTGTGGGCGGAAGCCGAACGCCATCACCACCGCGTCGGCGTCGATAACGTGTTCGGAACCCGGTACCTGCTCCGCCGCCTGACGGCCGTTGGCATCCGGTGCGCCCAGCTGAGTGCGCACCATTTTCACCCCGGCCACGCGGCCGGCGCTGTTCAGTTCGATGCTCAGCGGCTGCAGGTTGAACTGGAAGTCCACCCCTTCTTCCCGCGCGTTCTTCACTTCGCGCTTGGAGCCCGGCATGTTGGCCTCGTCGCGGCGGTAGGCGCAGACGACCTGCGTCGCGCCCTGACGCACCGAGGTACGCACACAGTCCATGGCGGTATCACCGCCGCCCAGCACCACTACCCGCTTGCCTTCCATGCTGACGTAAGGCTCGTGCTGCTCGGTTTCATACCCCATCAGCTGCTTGGTGTTGGCGATCAGGAACGGCAGCGCGTCGTACACGCCCTGCGCTTCCTCATTCTCCAGGCCGCCGCGCATCGACTGATAGGTACCGACGCCGAGGAACACCGCATCGTACTCGCTCAGCAAGGTCTCCATGCTGATGTCTTTGCCCACTTCGGTGTTCAGCTGGAACTCGATGCCCATCTCGCTGAAGATGCCGCGGCGTTTGACCATCACTTCCTTTTCCAGCTTGAAGGCCGGGATACCGAAGGTCAGCAGGCCGCCGATCTCAGGATGACGGTCATACACCACCGCTTTGACGCCGTTGCGGGTCAGTACGTCGGCGCAGGCCAGCCCGGCAGGGCCGGCACCGACGATCGCCACGCGCTTGCCGGTCGGTTGCACGTGCGACATGTCCGGCTTCCAGCCCATTTCGATGGCCTTATCGCTGATGTAGCGCTCGATATTGCCGATGGTGACCGCACCGAACTCGTCGTTCAGGGTGCAGGAGCCTTCGCACAGGCGATCCTGCGGGCACACGCGGCCGCACACTTCCGGCAGGCTGTTGGTCTGATGCGCCAGGTCCGCCGCTTCCATGATGCGGCCTTCGTTGGCCAGTTTCAGCCAGTTCGGGATGTAGTTGTGCACCGGGCACTTCCACTCGCAATACGGGTTGCCGCAGGACAGACAGCGGTCCGCCTGGGCCTTGGCCTGGGTTTCCGAAAACGGTTCGTAGATCTCGACGAACTCGATTTTGCGGATCTTCAGCGGTTTCTTTGGCGGATCAACACGCTGCAGGTCGATAAATTGATAAACGTTCTGGCTCATTAATGACCTACCTCTTACTGCGCCTGCACCCGCAGCTCGGCTGCGGAGCGGCTACGGTGACCCAACAGCGCTTTGACATCGCTGGACTTCGGTTTGACCAGGGCGAACTTCGGCGCCCATTCCGGCCAGTTGGCCAGGATCTCTTCCGCGCGGGAAGAGCCGGTCGCCTGCACGTGTTCGGTGATCAGGCCGCGCAGATGCTCCTCATGGATCGCCAGCTGATCGACATCCAGCACTTCCACCAGCTCCGGGTTCACGCGCTTGCGGAACTCGCCGTCTTCGTCCAGTACGTAGGCAAAGCCGCCGGTCATGCCGGCACCGAAGTTGATGCCGGTTTTACCCAGCACGCAGACGATGCCGCCGGTCATGTATTCGCAGCCGTTGTCGCCGATGCCTTCCACCACGGTGATGGCGCCGGAGTTGCGCACCGCGAAGCGTTCGCCCGCGCGGCCGGCAGCGAACAGCTTGCCGCCGGTGGCGCCGTACAGGCAGGTGTTGCCGACGATACTGGCTTCATGGCTGCGGAAGGCGGAGCCGATCGGCGGACGCACTGCGATGCTGCCGCCGGCCATGCCTTTGCCGACATAGTCGTTGGCATCGCCGGTCAGGGTCAGCTCGACGCCGCCGGCGTTCCAAACGCCGAAGCTCTGCCCGGCGGTGCCGGAGAAGTGCGCCTTGATAGGATCGGCCGCCATGCCCTGATCGCCGTGCACGTCGGCGATCGCGCCGGACAGCATAGCGCCCACGGAGCGGTCGGTGTTGCGAATGTCGAAATAGAAGGTTTTACCCTGCTTCGCTTCGATATACGGCTGCGCCTGCGCCAGCAGCTCTTTGTTCAGCAGGCCCTTGTCGAACGCCGGGTTGCTGCTTTCGGTGCAGTACACCGCTTTGCCCGGATGCGGCGTGGCGGTTTTCAGCAGCGGCGACAGATCCAGCTTGTTCTGCTTGGCGGAGATGCCGTCTAGCTCGGTCAGGAACTCGGTGCGGCCGATCAGATCCACCAGCTGGCTCACGCCCAGTTGGGCCATGATCTCGCGGGTTTCACGCGCGATAAACTGGAAGTAATTCGTCACGCGTTCCGGCAGGCCGTGGTAGTGATCGCGGCGCAGCTTGTCGTCCTGAGTCGCGACGCCGGTCGCGCAGTTGTTGAGGTGGCAGATGCGCAGGTATTTGCAGCCCAGCGCCACCATCGGCCCGGTGCCGAAGCCGAAGCTTTCCGCGCCCAGGATCGCCGCTTTGACGATGTCCACGCCGGTTTTCAGGCCGCCGTCCACCTGCAGGCGGATCTTGTGGCGCAGGCCGTTGGCCACCAGCGCCTGCTGGGTTTCCACCAGGCCCAGTTCCCACGGACAGCCGGCATATTTCACCGAGGACAGCGGGCTGGCGCCGGTGCCGCCGTCGTAACCGGCGATGGTGATCAGATCGGCATAGGCTTTCGCCACGCCGGTGGCGATGGTGCCCACGCCCGGCTCGGACACCAGTTTCACCGAGATCACCGCCTTCGGGTTGACCTGCTTCAGGTCGAAGATCAGCTGCGCCAGATCTTCGATCGAGTAGATGTCGTGGTGCGGCGGCGGGGAGATCAGCGTCACGCCCGGCACTGAATAACGCAATCTGGCGATGTACGGAGTGACTTTGTCGCCCGGTAGCTGGCCGCCTTCGCCCGGCTTGGCGCCTTGCGCGACCTTAATTTGGATCACGTCGGCGTTCACCAGGTAGGCCGGCGTCACGCCGAAGCGGCCGGAGGCCACCTGTTTGATGCGCGACACCTTGTTGGTGCGGTAGCGCGCCGGATCTTCGCCGCCTTCGCCAGAGTTGGAGAAGCCGCCGAGACCGTTCATGGCGATCGCCAGCGACTCGTGCGCTTCCGGGCTCAGTGCGCCGATCGACATCGCCGCCGTGTCGAAGCGTTTGAACAGCGACTCCGCCGGTTCAACCTGATCGACCGGGATCGGTTCGCCTTTCGGCGTGATGGCCAGCAGATCGCGCAGCATGGCGACCGGCCGCTCGTTCACCAGCTTGGCGTAGGCCTGGTAGTCGCTGTACTCGCCGCTGTGCACCGCTTTTTGCAACGAGTTCACCACGTCCGGGTTGTAGGCGTGGTATTCGCCGCCGTGTACGAACTTCAGCAGGCCGCCTTGCTCCAGCGGCTTGCGTTTCAGCCAGGCGCGCTTGGAGAGGTTCTGCAGATCCTGCTGGAAGTCGCTGAAGCTGGCACCGCCGATGCGGCTGACCACGCCCTGGAAGCACAGATCCGCCAGATCGCGGTGCAGGCCGACCGCTTCGAACAGCTTGGAGCAGCGGTAAGAGGCGATGGTCGAGATGCCCATCTTGGACATGATCTTGTACAGGCCTTTGTTGATGCCGTTGCGGTAGTTCAGCATCACGTCGCGGTATTTCTTGTCGATCGCCTGGCTGTCCACCAGCTTGGCCAGGGTTTCATAGGCCAGATACGGGTAGATGGCGGTCGCGCCGAAGCCGAGTAGCACGGCGAAGTGGTGCGGATCGCGGGCGCTGGCGGTTTCAACGATCAGGTTGGCGTCGCAGCGCAGGCTTTTCTCCACCAGGCGGGTTTGCACGGCGCCCACGGCCATTGGAGCCGGTACCGGCAGGCGGCCGGGCGCGATGGCGCGGTCGGACAGCACCAACAGCACTGCGCCTTCGCGCACCTTGCGTTCCGCTTCGTCGCACAGGGCGCGAATGGTCTGCTCCAGATCCTGCTGCTGCGGATCGAAGGTCAGATCGAGCGTCTCGGCGCGATAGTATTCGCCTTCCAGCGTGGTGAGCTGTTTGAAATCGGAGTACAGCAGGATCGGCGATTTGAAGCTCAGGCGGTGCGCCTGGCCTTCGGCTTCGCAGAACACGTTCATTTCACGGCCGATGCTGGTGGCCAGCGACATGACGTGCGCTTCGCGCAGCGGATCGATCGGCGGGTTGGTGACCTGCGCGAACTGCTGGCGGAAGTAGTCGTAAACGATGCGCGGCCGGCTGGAGAGCACGGCGAACGGGGTATCGTCGCCCATCGAACCGGTGGCTTCCTGGCCAATCTCGCCCAGCACGCGGATCACCTGATCCAGCTCTTCACTGCTGTAGCCGAACTGTTTCTGGTAGGTTTCGAGCTGCGCGTCGTCGAGCTCGCGGCTGCCGACCTGATCGTCCGGCAGATCTTCGAACGGCACCAGGCGTTTGACGTTTTTCTCCATCCACTCTTTATACGGGTGGCGGCTTTTCAGATCGTTGTCGGTTTCCGCTGAGTGCAGGATGCGGCCGCTGCGGGTGTCGATCACCATCAGCTCGCCGGGGCCAACGCGGCCTTTTTCCACCACTTCATCCGGCTGGTAATCCCAGATGCCGACTTCGGAGGCGCAGGTGATCAGCTTGTCTTTGGTGATCACGTAGCGCGCCGGGCGCAGGCCGTTGCGATCGAGGTTACAGGCGGCGTAGCGGCCGTCGGACATCACGATGCCGGCCGGGCCGTCCCACGGCTCCATGTGCATCGAGTTGAAGTCGAAGAAGGCGCGCAGATCGCCGTCCATGTCCGGGTTGTTCTGCCAGGCCGGCGGCACCAGCAGGCGCATGGCGCGGATGAGATCCATCCCGCCCGCCAGCAGCAGCTCCAGCATGTTGTCCAGCGAACTGGAGTCGGAGCCGGTTTCGTTGACGAACGGCGCGGCGGCCTGCAGATCCGGGATCAGCGGCGTTTGGAATTTGTAGGTACGGGCACGCGCCCATTGGCGGTTGCCGGTGATGGTATTGATTTCGCCGTTGTGCGCCAGGTAGCGGAACGGCTGCGCCAGCGGCCAGCGCGGCACGGTGTTGGTGGAGAAGCGCTGGTGGAACAGGCATATGGCCGACTCCAGGCGCAGGTCCGCCAGATCGAGATAGAAGCGCGGCAGATCCGCAGGCATGCACAAGCCTTTATAGATCGTCACCAGGTTAGAGAAGCTGCAGACGTAGAAACTGTCGTCCTGCACGCGTTTCTCGATGCGGCGACGTGCCACGAACAGGCGGCGCTCCATATCGCGCGGGCGCCAGCCGGCCGGGGCGTTAACGAAGATTTGCTCGATGCGCGGCAGGGAGGAGAGGGCGATTTCACCCAGCACGTCCGGGTTGGTCGGCACTTCGCGCCAGCCGACGATCGACAGCGTTTCGTTTTGCAGCTCTTCTTCCACGATGCGGCGGCTGAGGCGCGCTTCCTCTTCATTCTGGCTGAGGAACATCATGCCGACGGCGTAGTTCTTGGCCAAACGCCAGCCGCGCTCTTCCGCCACCATGCGGAAGAAGCGATCGGGTTTTTGCAGCAACAGGCCGCAGCCGTCGCCGGTCTTGCCGTCGGCCAGGATCGCGCCGCGGTGCTGCATGCGGGCCAGCGCGTGAATGGCGGTGCGCACCACCTTGTGGCTAGGTTCGCCTTCTATGTGGGCGATCAGGCCGAAACCACAGTTGTCCCTCTCTTGGGATTTATCGTACAACATATCGTGAACCTCCCCAGGCTCTGCGTGACTCTCACAACCTACTGCGAGGGGGCTTCCCAATTTCAGGCAGAAGTCCAATCAGCAAGTTAACCCCGCCAATCTGCTTTTCCGCCCTCCATCAATGGCCTCTCGTGACGGTCTCACAAGTGGTATAGGACTTGTTTTAAGAGGGAGTCTTCAATTACTGCATAAATATGACGAGACGTTTGCCCGTCCAGAAAGCTTCCAGCGGACTTCCAACTTAGCGAGAAAGAATTCGCAGGTCAAATGTGGGCTTAAGATAGATTCTTATCGAATTAATGATGTTTATTTATTTGATAAATAAGTAATTTAATGCATTTTTGCACTGTCGTGGGGCAACACCGATCCCCGCAGAAGTGTGAGCTGTCTCACTATAGTGCAACCCCTTAATCTCTGCACCATGCTAGTGCGGGGGTTAATGCCAGAATTTTATTCTATAAGATATTGCTTGGCTGATGTTTATGACTATTTTTCACCGTGTTGTCATATTGCCGTTAACGGTTGCGTGACGATTAGAATAATTCATCAGAATTATAGTGAATTGATTTGCGTTTATGATGAATAGTTATGCCTGGTGGCGCCTTGCGGGGAAAGCGTTGATCTCTGTCATCGCGGGAAAAGCCGTTTCTTATTAGCATCGCGGCTTTGAACACAGAGAATCACCAAGATTATGCAGTTGCCGCAATTAGTCAATATGTTTGGCGCAGATCTCCAGCGCCGCTATGGCGAAAAGATCCATAAACTCACGCTGCACGGCGGATTCAGCTGCCCTAACCGCGACGGCACGTTGGGGCGCGGCGGCTGTACGTTCTGCAATGTCGCCTCGTTCGCCGATGAAGCGATGCAGCGCCAGAGCATCGACGAACAGCTGGCGCAACAGGCCGCGCGGGTCGATCGGGCGCGGCGCTATCTGGCCTATTTCCAGGCCTATACCAGCACCTATGCGCAGATCGAACGGCTGGCGTCGATGTATCGGCAGGCGTTGGCGCAGAGCGCCGTGGTCGGCCTGTGCGTCGGCACCCGGCCGGACTGCGTGCCGCCCGCCGCACTGGATCTGCTGGCGGGATACCACGAGCAAGGCTATGAAGTGTGGCTGGAGCTGGGGCTGCAGACGGCGCACGATAAAACGCTGAAGCGCATCAATCGCGGCCATGATTTTCGCTGTTATCAGCAGACGGCGCGGCTGGCCCGGCAGCGCGGGCTGAAGGTGTGCTGCCATCTGATCGTCGGGCTGCCGGGAGAAACTCAGCGCGATCATCTGCTCACGCTGCAGCGGGTGGTGGAGACTGGCGTGGATGGCATCAAACTGCATCCGCTGCACGTCGTTACCGGCAGTACCCTGGCCCGCGCGTGGCGCGCCGGGCGCTTGTCCGAACTGGCGTTGGAGGACTACGCCGTCAGCGCCGGGGAGATGATCCGCCACACGCCGAGCGAGGTGGTGTATCACCGTCTTTCCGCCAGCGCCCGTCGGCCGACGCTGCTGGCGCCGCTGTGGTGCGAAAACCGCTGGAGTGGCATGCAGGCGGTCGGTGCTTATCTGCAACAGCGCGGTGGGCAGGGCAGCGCGCTGGATGAAAAGTGGCGCTACCGCCCTGGAATGCCGCTCTGAAGTGCAATCTTTGCCACACTTCGGCGTTTGCCGCCTTATCTCACCGCGGTTTTACGGTATGATTCAAAAGATTGTGTCTGATGGGAGCCGCTATGAAGCAAATCCGGGTGTTGGCCCAGTACTACGTTGATTTAATGGTGAAACTGGGGTTGGTGCGCTTCTCGCTGCTGCTGGCCTCGGCGCTGGTGGTGCTGGCGATGGTGGTGCAGATGGCGGTGACCATGCTGCTGCGCGGCGAAGTGGAAAGCATCGACGTGGTGCGTTCGATCTTCTTCGGCCTGTTGATCACCCCGTGGGCGGTCTATTTTCTCTCGGTGGTGGTGGAACAGTTGGAAGAGTCGCGCCAACGGCTGGCGCGGCTGGTAGACAAGCTCGAAGAGATGCGCCACCGCGATCTGGAGCTCAATCAGCAGCTCAAAGACAATATCAGCCAGCTGAATCAGGAGATTGCCGACCGTATCAAGGCGGAAGAAGAGCGCCTGCAGGTGATGGAAAAGCTGACCGAAGAGATGGAACAGCGCGAGCTGGCGCAGATTGAGCTGGGCCAGCAATCGGCGCTGTTGCGTTCCTTCCTCGATGCCTCGCCGGATCTGGTCTACTACCGCAACGAAGACAAAGAGTTCTCCGGCTGCAACCGCGCGATGGAGCTGCTGACCGGCAAAAGCGAGAAGCAGCTGATCGGCCTGACGCCGTTCGACGTCTACGGCCAGGAGATCGCCGAAAAGGTCATTGAGACCGACGAGAAGGTGTTCCGCCACAACGTCTCGCTGACCTACGAACAATGGCTGGTGTATCCCGACGGCCGCAAAGCCTGTTTCGAGCTGCGCAAGGTCCCGTTTTACGACCGGGTGGGCAAACGCCACGGGCTGATGGGCTTCGGCCGCGATATTACCGAGCGTAAGCGCTACCAGGACGCGCTGGAGAACGCCAGCAGGGAGAAGACCACCTTTATCTCCACCATCAGCCACGAGCTGCGTACGCCGCTTAACGGCATCGTCGGCCTGAGCCGCATCCTGCTCGATACCGAGCTGAATGACGAGCAACTGAAATACCTGAAGACCATCCACGTCAGCGCCATCACCCTCGGCAATATCTTCAACGACATTATCGAAATGGATAAGCTCGAGCGGCGCAAGGTGCAGCTCGACAACCAGCCGGTGGACTTCACCGGTTTCCTGGCAGATCTGGAGAACCTCTCCGGCCTGCTGGCGCAGCCGAAAGGGCTGCAGTTCATCATGGATCCGCAGACGCCGCTGCCGCAGCAGATCGTGACCGACGGCACGCGCCTGCGGCAGATCTTGTGGAACCTGATCGGCAACGCGGTGAAATTTACCCAACAGGGGAAAATCGTGGTGCGCGTGCGGCGCGAGGCGCAGGAGAAGTTGGTGTTCGAGGTGGAAGATTCGGGCATGGGCATCCCGCAGGACGAGCAGGACAAGATCTTCGCCATGTATTACCAGGTGAAAGATCAGCGCGGCGGCCGTCCGGCCACCGGCACCGGCATCGGGCTGGCGGTCTCCAAGCGGCTGGCGCAGAGCATGGGGGGTGACATCACCGTGCGCAGCGAACAGGGGCACGGTTCTTGCTTCACTCTGACCATCCAGGCGCCGGCGGTGCAGGAAGCCGTCAGCGAGGTATCGGAGGAAGAGGAGCTGCCGTTGCCGGCGCTGCACATCCTGCTGGTGGAGGATATCGAACTGAACGTGATCGTGGCGCGATCGGTGCTGGAGAAATTGGGCAACAGCGTCGATGTGGCGATGAACGGCCACGATGCGCTGGCGATGTTCGACCCGGACGAGTTCGATCTGGTTCTGCTGGACATTCAACTGCCGGACATGACCGGGCTGGATATCGCCCGGGCGCTGCGCGAACGCTATGCCGGGCAGGCGCTGCCGCCGCTGGTGGCTTTGACCGCCAACGTGCTGAAAGACAAAAAAGAGTATCTCGAGGCGGGCATGGACGATGTGCTGAGCAAGCCGTTGTCGGTGCCGGCGCTGACCCAGGTCATCAAACACTATTGGGATCATCAACCTTCTCACACTTCAAAGAAAACGGAGCACAAGGCGATGCAGATTAATGAGTCGTTACTCGATACCGCGATGCTGGAACAGTACATGGATCTGGTTGGCCCGCAGCTGATCCACCAAAGCCTGGAGATGTTCGAACAGATGATGCCGGGCTACCTGGCGGTGCTGGACTCCAACATGACGGCGCGCGATCAGAAAGGCATCACCGAGGAAGGGCACAAGATCAAGGGCGCCGCCGGTTCGGTCGGTCTGCGCCATCTGCAGCAGCTGGCGCAGCAGATTCAAACGCCGACGCTGCCGGCCTGGTGGGATAACGTGCAGGATTGGGTGGATGAGTTGAAGCAAGAGTGGCGCAACGATGTGCAGGTACTGCGGGCTTGGGTTGAGAACGCTGAAAAAAAATGACCCCGACCTAAGCCGGGGTGCGCGAATATTGCGCCAACACCAGGGAAATTGTGAACCTGCGTATTGGTTTCAGTGTTCTGGTCGAGCAGGTTGTTGCGAATTCCTAAACATCATACAGCCAACAACATAGCAAATGTAAGCGCTCTTGTTAGAAGATTCATTAAAATGTGTGATGTAGATTAGTGTTTGTCAACTCAGAGCACGAACCAGTTGACAGCAGCGACAGGAGTAAGAGTGATGAAAAAGGTGGGTGTAGTCCTCAGCGGCAGCGGCGTTTATGACGGTACGGAGATCCATGAAGCGGTGCTGACGCTGCTGGCGTTGGACCGTGCCGGCGCCCAGGCGGTGTGCTTTGCGCCTGATAAACCACAATGCCATGTTATTAATCACTTATCGGGTGAGGAGATGGCGGAGTCGCGCAATGTCCTGATTGAATCGGCGCGCATTGCCCGCGGGGCAGTGCAGCCGCTGGCGCTGGCGGAAGCCGCCCAGCTGGATGCGCTGATCGTGCCCGGTGGCTTTGGTGCCGCCAAGAATCTCAGCAATTTCGCCGAAGCCGGCGCGGAATGTTGGGTCGATGAAGATTTGGTGCGTCTGACGCGCGAGATGCATAAGGCCAACAAACCAATTGGCCTGATGTGCATCGCGCCGGCGCTGTTGCCGAAACTGCTGGATCAACAAGCGCGGCTCACCATTGGCAACGATCCGGACCTGGGGGATGTGATTGACGCCATGGGCGGCGAGCCGGTGATTTGTCCGGTGGACGACATCGTGGTGGACAGCGAGCACAAGATCGTGACTACGCCAGCCTATATGCTGGCGCCGTCGATCGCGCAGGCGGCCCTCGGCATCGATAAGCTGGTGGCGCGGGTGCTGGAACTGTCTGAATGAGAAAATCGCTCGGCGGATGGCGGCGGCTGCGCCCGTGGTATTGGCTGAAGCGCGGTGTCATCGCGATTATCGGCCTGTGGGTGTTGGGCATTGTGCTCTTTGCCTTCCTGCCGGTGCCGTTTTCCGCCGTGATGGTGGAGAGGCAAGTCAGCGCCTGGCTGAGCGGCGACTTCGGCTACGTCGCCCATTCGGACTGGGTGTCGATGGACGATATCTCGCCGCAAATGGCGCTGGCGGTGATGGCGGCGGAGGATCAGAAGTTTCCAGACCATTGGGGCTTCGATGTGGCGGCCATTGAAAAGGCGCTCAGCCACAACGAGAAACGCCCGACGCGCATCCGCGGCGCATCCACGCTGTCGCAGCAGACCGCTAAAAACCTGTTTCTGTGGGATGGCCGCAGCTGGCTGCGCAAAGGGCTGGAGGCCGGGCTGACGTCGGGCATCGAGCTGGTGTGGACCAAGCGACGTATTCTGACGGTGTATCTGAACATCGTCGAGTTCGGCGACGGGGTGTTCGGCGTGGAAGAGGCTTCACAGCGCTTTTTCCATAAGCCGGCCAAACGTCTGAGCGCGGCCGAAGCGGCGCTGCTGGCGGCGGTATTGCCGAATCCGCACCGCTTCAGGGCCGATGCGCCGTCCGGCTATGTGGTGCAGCGTCAACAATGGATTATGCGCCAAATGCGGCAACTGGGCGGGGAAGCGTTTTTACGCGAGAACAAGCTGGATTAAACGTGCGGGAGCGGCACGGTGCCGCTCCCGCCAAGCGGTTTATTTCACATAGGTAAAGGCGGTAGTGACGTGCTTCACGCCGCTGACCTGGCTAGCAATCTGCGCCGCTGACTGCCCTTCCTGCTGCGTGACCAGGCCCAGCAAGAACACTTCGCCGTTTTCGGTAGTAACCTTCACGTTGGACGATTTCACCGTATCGCTGGTGAGCAGCTGCGAACGCACCTTGGTGGTGATCCAGGTGTCGGAGGACGCGGTGCTCAGGCTGACCGGCGTGCCCTGACGGATCTCGTTATACACTTCGGTCGTGCCTTCCACGCCCATGGCGATCTGCTTGGCGCGCGCGGTGAGATCGGCGTTAGGCGACTGGCCGGTCAACAGCACCTTGCCCTGATAGGCGGTGGCGACCACCCGGGCATCTTTCTTCAACTGCTGGTCTTTGCTCAGGGCGCTTTCGACCCTGGCTTCCAGCGTGCCGTCATCCACCTGGGTCCCGACGCTGCGCGGGTCGGTGGCGGTTTTGGTCGCGACGGCCGCACTGCCGACGACGACGCCGGCGATACAGCCTTGCAACAGCAGGGCGCTGGACAGCACTGCAAATGTGGCTTTTAGCTTCATCTCAGTTCCTTAATCGTCCTGGTGGGGGAATAACGTATTGTCTATCAGGTCGCACAGGCAGTTTACGGTCAGCATATGCATTTCCTGAATGCGCGAGCTGCGGTGCGATGGGATGCGGATCTCGACATCCTGCTGGCCGAGCAACCCGGCCAGTTCGCCACCGTCGTAGCCGGTGAGCGCGACGATGGTCATATCGCGGGTCACGGCCGCCTCGACCGCTTTCACAATATCACGGCTGTTGCCGCGGGTGGAAATCGCTAGCAGCACGTCACCGGTGTGCCCAAGTGCGCGCACCTGCTTGGCGTACACTTCGTCGTGCAACCGATCGTTGCTGATCGCCGTCAGCACCACGTTGTCGGCGTTGAGGGCGATGGCTGGCAGGCTGGGGCGCTCGGTTTCAAAACGGTTGATCATGCTGGCGGCGAAGTGCTGCGCGTTGGCCGCCGAGGTGCCGTTGCCGCAGCACAGGATTTTGTTGCCGTTGAGTAAGGATTGAACCAGCGTCATCGCAGCGCGGGAAATGGCGTCCGGCAGTGCTTCCGCCGCCGCGATCTGGGTTTGGATGCTTTCGGTAAAACAGACTTTAATTCTATCCAGCACGTTGTATTAATCCACTAAGTCAAAGGGCCGGTCTGCGCCGCAAAACCCCAATTAATCCGCATTGAAGGCGTTGGGTATCCATTCTAACTGGCTACCGGTAATGGCCAAAACATCAAAACGGCAAGATGATGTGTCAAAACTGGCTCCGCGCCCCGCCAGCCAGACGGCGGCGGCGTGCAGCAACCGCTGTTGTTTGCGAAAGGTGACGCTGGCGGCCGCGCCGCCGAAGGCGTCGTTGCGGCGGTAGCGCACTTCGACGAATACCCAGGTAGTGCCGTCGCGCATGATGAGGTCGAGCTCACCGCCGCGCACCGCGACGTTGGCGGCGCAGAAGGTGAGCCCGGCGTGTTCCAGGTGACGGCGGGCCAGTAACTCGTAGCCCGCCCCGGAGGCGCGTGGGTTCAAGAGACCGGAACGACCGTACCCTGACGGTATTGCAGCCAAGGCAGCTTGCGGTTGATCACGCAGTTCGGCGATGCGCTCAGCGTACCGGTGGTGCCGGAAACCTGGAAACCCGGCAGCTGGCGCATTTCAGCAAAGTGGTTGGCCAATGTCCAGGCATCCATCCCCATTGCATACAGGCGCACCAGCGAGTAATCGTTGCGGAAGCGCGCGCTGGCCTGCTGCAGTAGCTGAGGGTTTGAGCCGGCCAGCAGCGGGATATCGCTGAACTGCAGGCCTTCCATTTCCAGACGGAAGTCCGGGCCGGCGCCGGCCTGGTAGCTGCGCGAGCTGGCGTACATCGCCGGTTTGCCGCGCGAGCTGGTGGCCATGTCGATCATCGGTTTGATCAGCGTCAGTTGGGACTGGGTAGCGACGATATACACCGCGTCGACGCTGCCGCCGGTGGCGGCGGGCACGTCGCTCGGCGGCGCAGGAATGGTCAGCCCGGCGATGGTGACGCTCTGCGGCGCCGGGGCGCTCGACATCGGCGTGCCGGTCATGCGGATGCCGCCGCTGTTCACCATCTGGCGCAGCTCGCCGGCAGAGCCGATGTCCTGACGCAGCACGGTTTGCCCGCCTTGTTTCTGCCATTCCTGGTTAAAGGCCTTGGCGACGCGATCGCCGAAGGCGCCGCGCGGCACCAGCAGCAGCGGTTGACGCTTCTGCTGTTCCCAGATGTGGCGGGCGGCGTCGCGCGCTTCATCTTCCGGCGACAGGGCGAAGTAACAGATGTTCAGGTTGTCCTTCGGCGTTTCCGGCTGGTTGAGCGCCAGCACGTTCAGCGTGGTGGTGCTGGCGGACAGCTGATCGACGTTCTCTTTGAGCAGCGGCCCGACCACCAGAGTAGCGCCATCCTGCTGCGCCTGGCTCAGCAAGGCGGCCAGCGGCTGGCTGGTGGTGTCGTACACTTTGACCTGCGCATTAGCGGCCTGCAGCGGCGTTATCGGCGCGCTGGACGGTGCAGCGGGTTGCGCGGCGGTCACGGCCGGCTGGCTCTCTTGCGCCGAAGGGCTGACCGCGCCGTTGGCGTTGATGTCACCCGCTGCGGCCTGATCGGCCGGCGCCGTTTGGGCCGGTGCGCTGGCAGGTTGCGCGGCTTGAGGTTGCGGCGCCGGCATGAAACCGCCGTTTTTCGCCGCTTCGAAGCCTTGCTGGATGGCGTCGGCGAACACTTTCGCCTGGCCGTTCAACGGCAGCAGCAGGGCGATTTTCGAGGTGGAGGCCTGGGTGAAGTTCAGCACCTGGTTCAGGCGAGCGGGCAGCGTTTTGGCCGCCGGGTTCTTCGGATAACGGTTCTGCCAGTCTTTGATGCCGGCCTTCAGCAGATCGGGATCCTGCTTGTTGTCCTGATAGACGCGCAGCAGATCCAGCCAGCCTTGCAGCACGTTCTCGTCGGCGTTGATCACCAGGCTGTTCATCTCCTGCGGCGTCAGCTGCAGCAGCGCCTGCCAGGTCTGATCCAGGTTGTCCTGGTGCGGTTTGCCGGTCAGCAACGGCTCCTGAGCGATATAGGCGCGGATCAAGGGCAGCGACGCTTTGCCCTGATTGGCGGCAATCTGCGCCTGGTAGTAGCGCACCTTCTGATTCGGCGACAGCGAAGCGCTGTCCAGATGGCCCAGCGTACTGCGGGCGCTGACGTAGCTCTTGTTGGCGATCTGCAGTTCGGCGGCCAGCAACTGGCGTTCAGTCTGCTGCGCACCGCTGAGGTTTTTCGGCAGCTGGTTCAGCTGGTCGCCGGCCTGCGGCAGTTTTCCTTCACGCAGCAAGGCGCGAATAGCAAGTAATTGCCAGTCAGCCTTGTTATCATCGCTGCTTTGCTGCAACTGCTGCAGGTAGTAATCGGAGCTGGCGCTCGCTTCGTCCTGTATATTGGCGGGCGGCGTTTGCGGGGCCCGACTTGGACAGCCTGCCAGGAAAAGGGCGGCCGCGATGACTGCGGTAAGTCGGACAGGCTTGGAACGCCCTGCTTTGGTACGAACGAATGTTGAGGAAAGCATACTGTATCCAGTGATGTTTTTTTCAAGATGCTCAATATTAAATCGGCAACCCGGATGAAACAATGAATCAACACCAACAATCAGTCATTTCTGCATCAACGCTGTATGTGGTGCCCACCCCCATCGGCAATCTGGGCGATATCACTCACCGTGCGTTAGAGGTACTGAAAAGCGTTGATCTGATCGCGGCGGAAGACACGCGCCATACCGGATTGCTGCTGCAACACTTCGCGATCAACGCGCGTCTGTTCGCGCTGCATGACCACAACGAACAGCAAAAGGCCGATCAGCTGCTGGCGAAACTGCAGGAAGGCCAGAGCATCGCGCTGGTGTCCGACGCCGGCACGCCGCTGATCAACGATCCCGGTTATCACCTGGTGCGCCGCTGCCGCGAGGCCGGCATTCGCGTGGTGCCGCTGCCGGGCGCCTGCGCCGCCACCACCGCGCTGTGCGCTGCGGGTGTCGCTTCCGACCGCTTCTGCTACGAAGGCTTCCTGCCGGCGAAAACCAAGGGGCGCAAGGATACGCTGATGGCGCTGGCGGAGGAACCGCGCACGCTGATTTTCTACGAATCCACTCACCGCCTGCTGGAAAGCCTGCAGGACATGGTCACCGTCTGGGGCCCGCAGCGCTATGTGGTGCTGGCGCGCGAGCTGACCAAAACCTGGGAATCTATCCACGGTGCGCCGGTGGGCGAACTGCTGGCGTGGGTGCAGGAAGATGAAGTGCGCCGCCGCGGCGAGATGGTGCTGATCGTCGAAGGCCACAAGGCGCAGGAGGATGCGTTGCCGCTCGAGGCGCTGCGCACGCTGGCGCTGCTGCAAAAAGAGCTGCCGCTGAAAAAGGCGGCGGCGCTGGCGGCGGAAATTCACGGCGTGAAGAAAAATGCGCTGTATAAGCACGCGCTGGAGCAACAACAGCCGTAAAGCGGTTGACCTGCCGCCGCCGCGACGCTACTATCCGCGCCGGAGTTGACCAGACAGTCGCCGCTTCATTGCCGTCCTCTTCGGGGAGACAGATGGAGGGGAGGAAAGTCCGGGCTCCATAGGGCAGGGTGCCAGGTAACGCCTGGGAGGCGCAAGCCTACGACTAGTGCAACAGAGAGCAAACCGCCGATGGCCCGCGCAAGCGGGATCAGGTAAGGGTGAAAGGGTGCGGTAAGAGCGCACCGCGCGGCTGGCAACAGTTCGTGGCACGGTAAACTCCACCCGGAGCAAGGCCAAATAGGGGTTCACATGGTACGGCCCGTACTGAACCCGGGTAGGCTGCTTGAGCCAGTGAGCGATTGCTGGCCTAGAGGAATGACTGTCCACGACAGAACCCGGCTTACCGGTCAACTCCCTCGACAAAAGAAAACCCCGCGCAACGCAAGTTGCGCGGGGTTTTTCGTTTTCCGGCCGGCTTACACCGGCAGGTCAATCAGCAGCGCGCGCAGCGGGGTCTCGGCGCGGATCGTCAGGCGATTCTCCTCGCGTACGAAGGCGCCGTCGCCGCAGGTCAGGCGCTGCGCTTCGTGGCGTTCGCCGGTGGCGGCGATGGTGCCGTGAATCGACTGCAAATAGGCGCGCGGCCCGTTAATCGTCAGCGTTTGCTCTTCGCCCGGCTGCAGATCGAGATGGTGGATCCAGACCTGCTGGCGTAGCTGCAGGCTGCCCTGCGCGCCGTCCGGTGAGGCCAGCAGCAGGTTGCCCGCCGTCGGCAGCGTCAGGCGCTGCACCCGCTCGTTGTTGCGTTCCGGGCAGGCGTCCAGCCACAGCTGCAGGCGGGTCAGCGGCGTATCGCTGCTGACGTTCTGTTCGCTGTAGCTCAGGCCTGGCTGGGTGGCCAGCAGCAGCGCTTCGCCGGCTTTGGCGCGCGCGGCGTTGCCGTCGCTGTCGCGGTATTCCGCCTCGCCCTGCAGGATCAGGTTCAGGATATCCACGCTGGGATAGGTGCGCGGCTGGAACGACGCGCCCGGCGCCAGTACCTCCTGATTCAGCACCCGCAGCGACGCATAGCCCATCAGTTTGGGATCGAAGTAGTGACCAAAGGAAAAAGTGTAGCGAGCCTGCAGCCAACCAAAGTCAGCTTGCCCGCATTGTTGTGCTGTTCTGCATGTAATCATGGCAATCGGCTCTCTAAATTCATTATCCAAATGGTAAGCATCTGGACGTCGGATTGTTAGCCAGTTAATCTGGTCGGCATATTCAAATTTCCTGACAGAGGGATGTGATGGCCAGAGATCGGGCGCTCACGCTTGAGGCGCTGAGAGTGATGGACGCGATCGACCGCCGCGGCAGCTTCGCCGCGGCCGCCGACGAATTGGGCCGGGTGCCGTCGGCGCTCAGCTACACCATGCAAAAATTGGAAGAAGAATTGGACGTGGTGCTGTTCGACCGTTCGGGCCACCGCACCAAGTTCACCAACGTAGGGCGCATGTTGCTGGAGCGCGGGCGGGTGCTGCTGGAAGCGGCCGACAAGCTGACCACCGACGCCGAGGCGCTGGCGCGCGGTTGGGAAACCCACCTGACTATCGTCAGCGAAGCGCTGTCGCCGCCAAGCCTGCTGTTTCCGCTGGTGGACAAGCTGGCGCTGAAGGCCAACACCCAGGTGTCGATTTTCACCGAGGTGCTGGCGGGCGCCTGGGAACGGCTGGAGCAGGGGCGCGCCGACATCGTGATCGCGCCGGACATGCATTTTCGCGCGTCGTCGGAGATCAACACCCGCAAACTGTACAAGGTAATGAGCGTTTACGTCGCCGCGCCGGATCATCCTATCCACCAGGAGCCGGAGCCGTTGTCCGAGGTGACCCGCGTGAAGTACCGCGGCATCGCGGTGGCGGATACCGCCCGCGAGCGCCCGGTGTTGACCGTGCAGCTGCTGGATAAGCAGCAGCGTCTGACGGTGAGCACCATCGAAGACAAGCGTCTGGCGCTGCTGGCCGGGCTGGGGGTGGCGACCATGCCGTATCCGATGGTGGAGAAAGACATCGAGGCCGGGCGGCTGCGCGTGGTGGGGCCGGAATACAGCCGCGAAGCCGATATCATCATGGCCTGGCGACGCGACAGCATGGGGGAGGCGAAAGCCTGGTTCCTGCGCGAAATTCCGCGCCTGTTCGCGCAGCGTTAACGTCGGTGGGATGACATCCCCTTGCCGGGCGGCAAGGGGATTTTTTTGTCTTAGCCGAAGAGCCGATCGCGGCCGTGCGGCTCGTCCAGATCCTGCGCCGGCCCGATGGAAATGATGCCGTGCGGGTTGATGGTGGCGTGGCTGCGGTAGTAGTGGTTGCGAATGTGCGGCAGGCTGACCGTGTCGGCAATGCCCGGCATCTGGTAGATGTCGCGCAGGAAACCGTACAGGTTCAGGTAGTCGCTGATGCGGTGTTTATCGCACTTGAAGTGGGTGACGTACACCGGATCGAAGCGCACCAGCGTGGTCCACAGACGCAGGTCGGCTTCGGTCAGCCGATCGCCGGTCAGGTAGCGGTGCTGCCCCAGGATCTGCTCCAGGCGCTCCAGCGCGTTGAAGACCCCGTTGACCGCTTCGTCATACGCTTCCTGGCTGGTGGCGAAACCGGCCTTGTACACGCCGTTGTTCACCTGATCGTAAATCCAACCGTTCAGCTCATCGATTTTGCCGCGCAGCGCGGTCGGGTAGTAGTCACCTGCCCGAGCGCCGACGCCGTCAAATGCGCTGTTGAACATGCGGATGATGTCGGCGGATTCGTTGCTGACGATGGTTTGCCGCTGTTTATCCCACAGCACCGGCACGGTCACGCGCCCGCTGTAGTGCGGATCGGCCCGCAGGTAGATCTGGTACAGGAAGTCGGCGTGATACAGCGGATCGCCGGTGGTTTCCGGAAAATCCTGGCCGAAGGTCCAGCCGTTTTCCAGCATCAGCGGGTGCACCACCGAGACCGGAATGATCTGCTCCAGCCCTTTCAATTTGCGCATCAGCAGCGTGCGGTGCGCCCAGGGGCAGGCGAGAGAAACATAAAGGTGATAACGGCCCGCTTCGGCCTGGAAGCCGCCCACGCCGTGTTCGCCCGGCTGACCGTCGGCGGTCACCCAATTGCGAAACTGAGCGGTTGAACGTTTGAAACGGCCGCCGGTAGATTTGGTGTCATACCAGATGTCTTGCCAAACGCCATCGACGAGTTGTCCCATGGGAATCTCCTTGGTGTCCGAGTTAAAAAACGACAGAGCCCGGCATGCCGGGCCCTGAATGACAGTTTAGATTACCATTTCTTGTTCAGAAGACGGTCGATGCTGAAGCCGCCCGGGCCTGCGACCGCCAACACGATGAAGCCGCCGGCAATGGTCAGGTTTTTCATGAACATCAGCTGGTTTACGCCTTCCGCAAAGTCAGTGTGGAACAGCAGCGCGGTCAGAATGGTGAAACCGGCAGTGAACAGCGCCACGGTGCGGGTCAGGAAACCGAACAGGATCGCCAGACCGCCGCCAAATTCCAGCAGGATGGTCAGCGGCAGCAAGAAGCCAGGCACGCCCATCGATTGCATGTACTGTTGGGTACCGGCATATGCGTCACCCATTTTGCCGTAGCCTGCCACGATAAACAGGATTGGCATCAGAATACGAGCAACCAACAAACCTGTATCTTCTAATTTTTTCATCATCTACTCCAAAGTGTTTTTGTGCGCCTGTTCGGCGGTAGTCATATCAACGGGCGGCGTAGCGGGTCTCTGACCCTGTCCGCTCCGTATCGTATTGATGGAGTGAATGTTAAGCGGGAAGTGCTCAGGTTGTTAGCAAGTAAAACTGTCGTAATTTTTCAAAAAATCTGAATCTTTAGCGTGCTAATAAACTGACGCTGGTCAGCAGGTTGCCCGGCCCTCGGGATAAGCAGCGCTGTTTTAGGGGGAAAACGAGGGCGGAGCAACAGGATGTTTGAAGGAAAGGCGTGAGGCTTACTTGGCGGAGAAGGTCTTTTTAAACAGGCGGATAGCGCTCCAGGCACCGAAAGCGCGGCGCGACCAGCGGATCATCTTGCTGGGGTGGCGAATGCCGTACAGCGCCATGACGCTGGAACCGAGCACCAGATAGCGGCGCAGGCCAAACACCGTCTGCCAGCCGCGGTCAATGCGTTCGGTCTTCTCCAACCACAGAGACTTGTGTTCGGCCAGATCCAGGCGTTGCTGCTGGATCTGGCGAATCAGCCTTTCTTTTTTCCATTCCAGGTAGCGGCGGCGGCTCATGGCTCGCGCTCCAGTTCGGCGCGGTCGAGTTCCAGCTGCTTGCGCGTGGCGCCGAGCAGCGTGGTGCGACGGGCCTTGACCAGCGTCCAGATGGTGCCGACCACGGCGAGGAACAGCAGCACGCCGGTTGTCGCGCCCAGCGCCACCAGCCGGTAGACCGGATCGATGGCCCAGAAGATCAGGATCAGCAGGCTCATCAAACCGAAGGCGGTGAACAGCAGCGTCATGCCGGCCATGATCAGCAGCTGAATGAGGTTGGCTTTCTCCTCTTCCAGCTCGACCACTGCCAGCCGGACGCGGGTTTCCACCATGCCGACCAGGATCGTGATGATGCGCTGACCGATATCCAGGACCCCTTTAGCGGGGCCCTGCGCGCGCACTTGCGGTTGTTCAGCCATGATTAACGACGCGCGAGCAGCACGCCCAACACGACGCCGACCGCCGCGCCGATACCGATGCCGGTCCACGGGTTGTCGCGCACGTAGTCGTCGGCCTGGCCGGCGATCTGCTTGGTTTGCGAAGCCAGCTTGTCACCGGCGTCGCTCAGGCGAGCGCGGGTCTCTTTCAGCGCGCCTTCCGCTTTCGAGCGCAGCTTCTCCAGCTCGGCTTTCGGCTTGTCGGTGGAGGAGTTCAGCACTTCCTCCAGCGTATCGGCTAAGGACTTCAGTTCAGCGCGTAAGTTTTCTGCATTTGAATCATGTGCCATGTGATTATTCCTTAACGTTTATTTCGACAGACTTTTAACATAGCGGATTTTTTCGCCGGAGCAAAGGGGTGATGGCCAGCAGATAACACCAGACATCAATTTCATATGCTTAAGAAATCCCGTGTGATGGGGCTCTCATCGATAAATCCGCTGGTGTGAAAAAATTATTCCGCCTGGGCGCGTTTCAACTCAGCCTGCGCTTCCGCCAGCTTTTGCTGCTTCTTGGCGACCTTGTCCAGCTTGCCGGTTTGCTGCGTTTCTTTCAGTTCCTGCCGGCGCTCGTCGACCTTGCGCTGTTTCTCTGCGATGTTTTTTTGGCGTTCGGCCTGCAGGCCGGCTTCGGTGCAGTGAGTCTGCACTTCGCTCAGCGCTTTTTTTAGCCCGTCCACGCGGTGGGTGTTACCGTGCTGGGTGGCGTAGTCGATTTGCTGTTGGATGTTTTGCGCTTTGGCGGCACAACCGCCCTCAGCGGCCGCAGCGAGGGCCGGCAGCGTGCAGAGAGGCAACAGCAGTAACAGGGAGTGGCGTAATTTCATCTTTCAGTTCCTTTTCATGGGGTACCTGAACAGGCACCCGCTTTCCTGGCTGCCGAAGGCGGCAGCGCGAGAGGAGGGCGTTCATTGCCGGCTGAAGTTATCCTTCAGCATAGTCATGAAACCGGCGTGCCCCCAAAGAATCAGCCGTGACTCAGTGCTGACTGATTAATTCTTGAGCTAATCGGTGCGAATGAAAATGAAGATAATGGCAGTGAAAGGAAACCCCTTCATCTGAAGGGGGATTATCCCAGATTGAGTGGGGAACGCGCAAATTCGCGCACCCAATGCGATGGCACGGGGGATTCGCTCAACGCGATGTGGTAACCGGGCGGCAGGATGGTTTGCAGCGCTTCGCGCGCCAGCAACTGCTGCTCCGGCGAATCCAAACGGATGACCAGGCCATCACCTTCCGGCGTGATGCTTTTGATGCGGATGCCGCGCTCATCCAGGCGCTGGTAGACGTAAAAGCCGTCGGGCAGCGACAGCCCTTGCTGGCTGGCGCGAATGCGCAGCTCGCTCTCGGTGCGCACCATACAGGGCACCAGCAGCGTCGCCAACGCCAGTAGGGCGAGCGCGATCATCAAGACGTATTGCCAGCGCGGGCGCTTTGCTGTCACGCCCCTTTCCCCGGGTTCTGGCCGCTGGCGCGTTTCTTGCGCCACAGCACGATCAGCGAGCCGACCAGCCCAACCACCAGCAACACCAGCGGCAACATCATCAGGCAGAACATCAGCTGATCTTCATACTTGCGGAACACCGGGGTTTTCCCGAGGGCGAAGCCCAGCGTCGTCAGGATCAAGACCCACAGCAGGCCGCTCATCCAGTTGAAGAACTGGAAGCGCGCGTTGTTCAGGCCGGACAGGCCAGCGATGGTTGGCAGCAGGGTGCGCACGAAGGCCAGGAAGCGGCCGACCAGCAGGGCGGAAAGGCCGTGGCGGTGGAACAGGTTGTGGGCGCGCTGATGGTAGTGGGCCGGCAGATGCGAAAGCCAGCCTTGCACCGTTCGCGTATTGCCGAGCCACCGGCCCTGTATATAGCTGACCCAGCAGCCCAGGCTGGCGGCGACGGTCAGGATAACGATGGTCAATGGGAAGCCCATGGTGCCTTTGGCGATCAGCACGCCGACCAGGATCAGCAGGCTGTCGCCCGGCAGGAAAGCGGCCGGCAGCAGGCCGTTCTCCAAAAACAGGATCATGAACAGCAGGATGTAGAGGGTCCACACCAGCGAAGGGTTCGCCAGCGTCTCAAAATCCTGCTGCCACAAGGCATGTATCAGTTCTTTAATGATATCCATCCGGTGTTCCTAAAACGTCATTGTTTATTTTTATCTCAGCGGTGGAACGGGCGTGGGCTGAAAACGCGCGGCGATCCTGAATGCTGATAACGATGAAACGGCGTTGCTTTAAGGTTTCTTAGCGGTGCGACACCGGTCATAGGTGGTAAGTCAGCGTGCCACGGTACTGCATGTTACTTTCTTTCCAGCCGGCCTGCCGACTCTGTTGCCTGGAGGCATCCAGCATCCCGTCGACCTGGGCAAGCCGGTTGGGGGCCGGCGTGTCCTGGCGGGGGAAGCGAATTCGGTAGCCTGGCTCTGCGGCCAGGGTATAGACCGGCACCGGCAGGGAGGAGGCGAGCAGCGAGCCGGAGAAAGAGTGCGCTCTGGGCAGCAGCAGCGGCAACTTGCCGGGGGCTTTGCGGCGCGCTTCGGCCGGCGCCCGATACACCTGATCATAGGGGGAAAGCGCCGGCTCCGCCAACAGCGGCAGGCTGCTCAGCGCGCTGGGGGTGGGCTTGGGTGACGCCACGCATAGCTGTGGGCCGGAGACCGAACCGGTCCAGCAGAAAACAGCAATCAGCATGGCAAACAACCAGCGCATTTATTCGCGTCCCGCCCCCGCAGCAATGGGTAAAAAAGTGGGCTAACTCTACCAAAATAGCACGATTGGCAACAGGGAAATCTACGTTGCCGACGGTGAAATAGTACACGGCAAACGGCGGTTCCGGCATCGATTCAGCGGATTTTACATTACCTGACATAAGCCGACGGTTTTTGACCGCCGTGGCTATTTCGGCTCGTGGCCCACGCCATCCAGATGCACCACCGGATTCTCGGCGAACAGGTAGCGATCGGCGTTGTATTCGAAGTCGTCGCTGGTGGCGTTGAACAGCATCTGCTTGGTGTTTTCCAGGTGCTGCCACATCGCCAGTTTGGCGGCGTAAGGATCTTTGCGCATCAGCGCCTTGAGGATCTGATCGTGATCGTCGCACCAGCTGGCGATCGAACGTTCGTCGATATGCTCGTGCAGTTTCTTCCAGTAAGGGTTGTTGACCCGCTGCACCCACATTTTTTCCACGATGGTGGCCATGGCGGTGTTCTGGGTGGCCAGCGCCACCTGCACGTGGAACTTCAGATCCCACTGCGAGTCGCGGAAACGATCCTCTTTGCGGGCATGCTCCTGGATCTCCATCAGTTGCACGATATCCTGCTTGGTCACCTGGGTGGCGGCAAATTCGGCGATGTTGCTTTCTATCAGTTGGCGCGCCTGCAGCAGCTCAAACGGGCCGGCGGTGGCGAACTCGATGCTGTCGCCCGGCACCACCAGGTGTTTTTGCTGGTTGGACACCACGTGGATCCCGGATCCCTTGCGCACGTCCACATAGCCTTCGACTTCCAGCATGATGATCGCCTCGCGCACCACGGTGCGGCTGACATTCATCTCTTCGGCGATGTATCGCTCGGCCGGCAGCTTGTCGCCTACCGGATAACGGCCGCTTTCGATGCGTTGCTTCAGCTCGGCGGCCAGTTGCTGATACAGGCGTCTGGTTTCAGTGAATTCCATAGTGAATGCTCTATACGGTGCGGTGGGAAGGGGCGCGTGGCCATCGGATTTGTTATACCACTTATTCGGCACCGCTGCCAGAGGAGCAAGGGGCCCGGCGCAGCGGCCGGGCGGGGGATCAGCTGCGCGCCGGGGTGGGCTGCAGCGCGGCGGGTTGCGGTTCGGCGGCCGGGCGGTTTTGCAACACCGTCCAGATGACGATGGCGCCGAGAATGTCGAAGACCGACAGCGCGGCGAACAGTGGGCTGAAGCCGAGGGTGTCCGCCAGGGCGCCGACCACCAGGGCGAACAGCGTGCTGGCGGTCCAGGCCGCCATGCCGGTCAGCCCGTTGGCGGTCGCCACCTCATTGCGGCCGAACACGTCGGAAGAGAGGGTGATCAACGCGCCGGACAGCGCCTGATGGGCGAAGCCCCCGACGCACAGCAGCGCGATAGCCGCGTAAGGGTTGGTGAACAGGCCGATCATGCCGGGGCCGATCATCAACACCGCCCCCATCGTCACCACCAGCTTGCGTGAGACGATCAGGTTGACCTTGAAATACTTCTGGAACAGCGGTGGCAGATAACCGCCGACGATGCAGCCGAGATCGGCAAACAGCATCGGCATCCAGGCGAACATGGCGATCTCTTTCAGGTTAAAGCCGTAGGCCTTGAACATGAACAGCGGGATCCAGGCGTTGAAGGTGCCCCACGCCGGCTCCGCGAGAAAGCGCGGCAACGCGATGCCCCAGAACTGGCGATTGCGCACGATCTGCCAGGCGGACATCTTTTTGGCGTTAGAGGTCTGGTGCTGCGCTTCCTGGCCTTCGAGGATGTAACGGCGTTCTTCCTGGCTCAGTTTCTTCTGATCTTTCGGGTGTTTGTAGAACAGCAGCCAGCAGATGGCCCAGATCAGGCTCAGCACGCCGGTGATAATGAACGCCATCTCCCAGCTGTGCGCGACGATGGCCCATACCACCAGCGGCGGGGCGATCATTCCGCCGATCGACGAGCCCACGTTGAAATAGCCGACGGCGATCGAACGCTCTTTGGCCGGAAACCATTCGCTGCTGGCCTTCAGCCCGGCGGGGATCATTGCCGCTTCCGCCATGCCGACCGCGCCGCGCGCCAACGCCAGCCCGCCCCAACTGTTGGCCAGTGCGGTGCCCATGCAGAACAGCGCCCACAGAATGGCGAACATGGCGTAGCCGACCTTGGTGCCCAGCACGTCCAGCACGTAGCCCGCCACCGGTTGCATCACGGTGTAGCACGCGGAGTAGGCGGCGACGATATAGGAATACTGTTGGGTGGTGATGTGCAGCGTATCTTCCAGCGTCGGCGCCGCCACGGCAATGGCGTTGCGGGTCAGGTAACCCAGCACGGTGCCGATGGTCACCAGTCCGATCATGTACCAGCGTAACCCTTTAATTTTACGCATCCGAAGTGTCTCCCCGTTTGAAGGTGTGGCCGTCGATGCGGCTGGCGAGACAATAACCTGTCATACAGGTTTAAAAGTTGAGTGATATCACAAAAGGAATTATTCGCCTGAGCAATACTGTGGTCGGTGAAATAGGGCATTTTTGCCGGTAAATTGAGCGAAAAAGGGCGTAGAGAGAGGATGAACGGTAGACCTCGGGAAAAATCTGCTGGACGTTAGTGAAAATTGGTGTGATAACTTTTGTGATTCGAACCCCGTGCCGCACGGCAAGTAAGGAGCCCGAGATGGCGACGTTTTTGAGCGAAGATTTCCTGCTGGACAGCGAATTTGCCCGGCGCTTGTATCACGACTACGCGGCGCAGCAGCCGATTTTTGATTATCACTGTCATTTGCCGCCGCAGCAGATCGCGGAGAATACCCGCTTCAGCAACCTGTACGATATCTGGCTGCGGGGCGATCACTACAAATGGCGGGCGATGCGCACCAACGGTGTGGCGGAGCGGTTGTGCACCGGCGATGCGGGCGATCGCGAGAAATTCGACGCCTGGGCCGCCACGGTGCCGCACACCATCGGCAACCCGCTCTATCACTGGACGCATCTGGAGCTGCGCCGGCCGTTCGGCATCACGGATACGCTGTTGTCGCCGGCCACGGCGGATGAAATCTGGCAGCGCGGCAATGCGCTGCTGGCGCAGGATGAGTTTCGCGCACGTGGCATCATGCAGCAGATGAATGTGAAAATGGTCGGCACCACCGACGATCCGATCGACGATCTGCGCCATCATCGGGCGATCGCCGACGATCATAGCTTCGATATCAAGGTGCTGCCGAGCTGGCGGCCGGACAAAGCTTTCACCATCGATGCGCCCGGCTTCAACGACTATCTGCGGCAACTGGAGGCGGCGGCGGACACCGCCATCGGCCGCTTCAGCGCGCTGTGCAACGCCCTGTACAAGCGCATGGATCACTTCGCCACTCACGGTTGCAAAGTGGCCGATCATGCGCTGGACGTGGTGGTGTTCGGCGAGGCCGATGAAGCGGCGCTGGATGCGATCCTGCTGCGCCGCCTGAACGGCGAGCTGCCGACGCCGGAACAGAGCGCCCAGTTCAAAAGCGCGGTGCTGCTGTTTTTGGCTGGCGAATACCGGCGCCGAGGCTGGGTGCAGCAGTATCACATCGGCGCGCTGCGTAATAACAACAGCCGCATGTTGGCCGCCGTCGGGCCGGATATCGGCTTCGACTCGATCAACGACCGGCCGCTGGCGGAACCGCTGTCGCGGCTGCTGGATGCTCAGGCGCGGCAGGGCGGTCTGCCAAAAACCATTCTCTATTGCCTCAATCCGCGCGATAACGAAGTGATCGGCACCATGATCGGCAATTTTCAGGGGGAAGGCACGCCGGGCAAGATGCAGTTCGGCTCCGGTTGGTGGTTCAACGATCAGAAGGATGGCATGCAGCGCCAAATGACGCAGCTGGCGCAGCTCGGGCTGTTGAGCCGCTTCGTCGGCATGCTGACCGACAGTCGCAGTTTCCTGTCGTACACGCGTCATGAATACTTCCGCCGCATTCTTTGCCAGATGATCGGCCGTTGGGTGGCGGACGGCGAAGCGCCGGCGGATATCGCGCTGCTGGGCGAGATGGTGAAAAACATCTGCTTCGACAACGCCAAAAACTATTTCGCCATCGAACTGGCGTAGCCGTTATCCGGGACTGGTTTATGCAAAGTACGATAAAGATTCACGAGCAGGATAACGTGGCGGTGGCGCTGCGCGATCTGGCCGCCGGAGAAATGCTTGAGTTGGGCGGGGAGCGTATTCAGCTGGCGCAGCCGGTGGCGCGCGGGCACAAGTTTGCGCTCGGCCCGATCGCCGAGGGCGAAGACATCATCAAATATGGCCAGCCGATCGGCCATGCGCTCGCGGCCATTGCGCCTGGGGAGCACATTCATTCGCAAAACGCCAAAACTAACCTGAGCGATCTGGACAGCTATCGTTACCAGCCGCAGTTCCCGGCGTTGCCGCCGCAGGCGGCGGATCGCGAGGTGCAGCTGTACCGCCGGGCCGGCGGCGACGTGGGGATCCGCAACGAGCTGTGGATCGTGCCGACCGTCGGCTGCGTCAACGGCATCGCCCGCCAGATCCAGCAGCGCTTTTTGCAGCAAACGCAGGCGGAGGGGATCGACGGCGTGCATCTGTTCAGCCATCCGTTCGGCTGCTCGCAGCTGGGGCAGGATCATGCCAACACCCGCATCATGCTGCAAAACCTGGCGCGCCATCCCAATGCCGGCGCGGTGCTGGTGATCGGGTTGGGGTGCGAGAACAATCAGGTAGATGCTTTTCGCGCCACGCTGGGGATGGCGGACGAGCGGCGGCTGCGCTTTATGGTGTGCCAACAACAGGACGACGAGGTGGAAGCCGGGCTGGCGCTGTTGCACGAGCTGTACCGGGAGATGCGCTACGATCGCCGCGAGCCGGGCCGCCTGAGCGAGTTGAAGTTCGGCCTGGAGTGCGGCGGTTCGGACGGATTGTCGGGTATCACCGCCAACCCGCTGCTGGGGCGGTTCTCCGACTATGTGATAGCCAACGGCGGCACCACGGTGCTGACCGAAGTGCCGGAGATGTTCGGTGCCGAGCGCATTCTGATGAGCCGCTGCCGCGATGGGGAGACCTTCGAAAAAACCGTCGATATGATCAACGATTTCAAACGCTATTTCATCGCCCATCAACAGCCAATTTATGAGAATCCGTCGCCGGGCAACAAGGCCGGCGGCATCACTACGCTGGAGGAGAAATCGCTCGGCTGCACCCAAAAAGCGGGGCTAAGCCAGGTGGTAGACGTGCTGAAATACGGCGAGCGGCTGCGTGTGCCGGGGCTGAATCTGCTCAGCGCGCCGGGCAACGATGCGGTGGCGACCAGCGCGCTGGCCGGCGCCGGCTGCCATATGGTGCTGTTCAGCACCGGGCGCGGCACGCCGTACGGCGGCTTTGTGCCGACGGTGAAGCTGGCCACCAACAGCGAGCTGGCGGCGAAGAAACCGCACTGGATCGATTTCGACGCCGGCAGCCTGGTTCACGGCGTGGCGATGGAGACGCTGCTCAGCCGCTTCATCGATCTGATTGTCGAGATCGCCAACGGCCGCCCGGCGCGCAATGAAGCCAACGATTTCCGCGAGCTGGCGATCTTTAAAAGCGGGGTGACGCTCTAAAGCTGACAAAAAAGGCGCTCGAGGGAGCGCCTTTTTATGAAGCAACGCGCGATTAACGCACCTTCAGCGGGTCCTCGTTCGCCAGCCGTTGATCTTCCGCCTGGCAGGCCGCGGCGGTGAACAGCACGTCGGTGGAGGAGTTGAGGGCGGTTTCCGCCGAATCCTGCAGCACGCCGATAATAAAGCCGACCGCCACCACCTGCATCGCCACGTCGTTCGGAATGCCGAACATGTTGCACGCCAGCGGGATCAGCAACAGCGAGCCGCCGGCCACGCCGGAGGCGCCACAGGCGCACAGGGCGGCCACCACGCTCAGCAGCAGAGCGGTCGGGACGTCCACCGCGATGCCCAGCGTGTTCACCGCCGCCAGCGTCAGCACGGTGATGGTGATCGCCGCGCCGGCCATGTTGATGGTGGCGCCCAGCGGGATGGAAACCGAGTAGGTGTCCTCATTCAGATTCAGCTTTTTGCACAGCTCCATGTTCACCGGGATGTTGGCGGCGGAGCTGCGGGTGAAGAAGGCGGTCACGCCGCTCTCGCGCAGGCAGGCGAACACCAGCGGATACGGATTGCGGCGGATTTTCCAGTAAACGATCAGCGGGTTGAGTACCAGCGCCACCAGCAACATGCAGCCGAGCAGCACCATCAGCAACTGGGCGTAGCCCCACAGCACACCGAAGCCGGTTTCCGCCAGCGTGGAAGCCACCAGGCCGAAGATGCCAAGCGGCGCACAGCGGATCACCGCTCGCACCACCAGCGTAACCGCATGGGACATGTCGTTGATCAGCCCTTTAGTGGTTTCGGAAGCGTGGCGCAGCGCCAGCCCCAGCCCGACGGCCCACGCCAGAATACCGATGTAGTTGGCGTTAATCAGCGCATGGAACGGGTTGGCCACCACGCTCATCAACAGGCCCTTCATCACGTCCACGATGCCGCCTGGCGGGGTGATGTCGGTTGCGCCGGTGGTCAGCGCCAGCGTGGAAGGGAAGATAAAGCTGACGACGACCGCCACCAGCGCGGCGGCAAAGGTGCCCAGCAGATAGAGGAACAGGATCGGGCGAATGTTGGTTTTCTGCCCCTGTTTATGGTTGGCGATCGAGGCCATCACCAGTATCAGCACCAGCAGTGGCGCTACCGCTTTCAGCGCGCCGACGAACAGGGTGCCGAGCAGGCCGACCGCCGCTGCCGCCGCCGGTGAAACCAGCGCCACCAGAATGCCGGCCACCAGGCCGACCATGATTTGTTTGACCAGGCTGCCCTGCGTGATCTTTTGTAGTAGTTTTTGCATAGTGCTTTCTTCCTGATGTTATCTGGCCGCCGCGGCGGGAACGACGCCGGGCAGCTTTATATGATTCTGTAACTAAGTGTGTTTGCCGAATCAGTATTCAGCAATCGAATGATGTTGGAAAGAGGCGAGGGTGAAATTCTGAGCGCGGATCAACACTTGATAACATACTGGTTACATTTGTGTGATCGTAATAACGTTTGGCGTTTTGGGGGAATTGCCAAACAATCGCGGGGCGACTAGCGCCCCGGATAACAGATTATGGTTATTTCTGCGCCAGGCGATCGTTGCGGCGATTGACCCAGGCGTTGATCAGCAAGGTGAGCGTCAGGATGCCCGCCACCACGCCGAGCGAGATGCCGATCGGGATGTGGAAGAAGTCGATTATCAGCATCTTGATACCGATAAACACCAGGATCACCGACAGGCCGTATTTCAGCATCGAGAAACGTTCCGCCACGTTGGCCAGCAGGAAGTACATGGCGCGCAGGCCCATGATGGCGAACAGGTTAGAGGTCAGCACGATGAACGGGTCAGTGGTCACGGCGAAAATCGCCGGGATGCTGTCCACCGCGAAAATCACGTCGCTCAGTTCCACCAGGATCAGCACCAGCACCAGCGGGGTGGCGAACAGGATGCCGTTGCGGCGCACGAAGAAACGCTCGCCTTCCAGGCTGTCGGTCATGCGCAGGCGGCTGCGCAGCCATTTCACCAGCGGCTTGTCGCCGATCGCCGAATCATCTTCCTTCGCCAGCGCCATCTTGATACCGGTGAACAGCAGGAAAGCGCCGAACAGATACAGCAGCCACTGGAACTGGCTGACCAGCCAGCTGCCGGCGAAGATCATGATGGTGCGTAGCACGATCGCCCCCAGCACGCCGTAGATCAGCACCCGCCGTTGCAGGTTGGCCGGCACGGCGAAGTAGCTGAACAGCATCAGCCAGACGAACACGTTATCCACCGCCAGCGCTTTTTCGATCAGGTAGCCGGTCAGGAAGGCCAGCGCCTGGGTATCGGCGACGGCGCGCCCGGCGGTTTCATTCAGGTAGTACCAGAAACCGAAATTGAACAGCAGAGAGAGGCTGACCCACACCAGCGACCAGCTGGCGGCCTGCTTCAGGGTCATGGTGTGCGCGCCTTTACGGCCCTGCAACAGGAGATCGATTGCGAGCATCACGACTATGACGGCGGCGAAGCTGCCCCATAACCACGGTGTGCCAACGGAATTCATCATCAGAGGTATCCTTCAAAAACAAAAACGGCCAACGTCGGAAGACGCCAGCCGCTCTGTGAACGCTGCAAGCAAACCTCGCCTTCCGGCAAGGTCTCACTTACAACGTTGATGAAGGTGATTACACCTTTGACATCAGGTTGCCCGGTAACCGGATGCTTGCGCATCGTAATGACGATTGACCGGCAATGAAGTTACTCCCCTTTGCAGAGCAGAAAGTAATGCAAAATGTGTCGGCGGTCAACGTGAATCGCGTTAGCCGGCCATCGCTTTTTGCGCGCCGAGGCTGACGACGAATCCCTGCAGCAGCAGGCGGCTGAACGGCGTGTCGCTAACCTGTTGTTGTTGCTGCTGATAGCGGTCCTGCTGCTCGGGATGCAGCTCGCCGAGCCACTGCAGATACTGGCTCATCACCGCGCCGTTGAATTCCGGGTGGAACTGGGTGGTCAGGGCATGATCGCCATAGCGCAGGATCTGGTGCGCATCCTGCTGCGAACGCGCCAGCGTCTGCGCGCCGGCGGGCGGCGTCAGCACGCTCTGCGAGTGGATCAGGTTGGCTTTGAAGCGCGGCGGCAGCAGGGTGAGCCGCCGGTCTTCGGCCGCGGCGGGCAGCAGTTCGATCTCAAGCGTGCCGACCTCCATGCCCTGCGGGTGGTAACCCACTTCGCCGCCGAGCGCGTAGGCCAACAGCTGGTGGCCGTAGCAGACGCCGAACAGCGGCAGTTTGATCGCCATTGCCTGGCGCAGCCATTCGGCGGCCTCCTCGCTCCACGGCAGCCGTTCGGTCACCATCGCCGGCGAGCCGGTGATGACCACGCCGCAATAGGCGGCCGGCGGCAACGGCCGCTCGCCGGCGGGCAGATGCACGATGTGCGCGCGTTCGGCGTCGATGTTGCCCTGTTGCAGAAACATGCCTTCAAAGTTGGCCAATTCCTGACGAATGGCCTGCGGCGCGTCGCCGGTTTGCATCACGAGCAGCGGTTTCATCTCATTCTCCGTCGGCGGGGAAAACGACGCCGGTCTGGCGGCGGATGTCGGTCAGCAGGCGGGCGACGATCAGCGAATTCTCCAGCCCTGGATGTTCCACCTGACGCTTCTCAACCAACTCGGCGAAGGCCAGCGCCTCATACAGCATGGTGTTGATGTGCTGCGGCTGGCTCAGATCTTGACGGTTGCCGCCGCGCGGCGTCAGCGCCACGCCCTGGCACTCGGAAATCTTGTCGATAATCAGCGTGCCTTCCTCCCCCTGGATCTCGCTGGGGATCGCCGAGTCGCTGACCTTGGAATGGGAAAGCGTGACGTCGAAATCGCCGTAGTTCAGGCAGACGGTGCCGTGGGCGTCCACGCCGGTATCGAGCAGCGTGGCGCTGGCGAGCACCGACTGCGGCGCGCCGAACAGCGCCACCGCGCTGGCCAGGCAGTAGTAGCCGATGTCCATGATGGAGCCGTTGGAGAACTGTGGATTAAAGGTGTTGGGGTTCTCGCCGGCCAGGTAGCGCGGGTAGCGCGAAGAGTATTGGCAGTAGTTGATGAAGGCTTTGCGCAGCCGGCCGATTTTCGGCAATGCCTGTTGCAGCGCCAGAAAATTCGGCAGATAGGCGCTTTTGAACGCCTCGAACAGCACCACCTGATTTTCCCGCGCGCAGGCTACCAGCTGTTCCGCTTCGCGCTGGTTGGAGGCCAGCGGTTTTTCGCAGATCACGTGCTTTTTATGGCGCAGGAACAGCAGCGATTGCGGGCAGTGCAGGGAATTGGGGCTGGCGATATACACCGCGTCTATGGCGTCGGACTGGGCCATCGCCTCGAGAGAGTCGAAAAACTGCGTGACCTGATAGTTGGCGCCAAACGCCTGCGCCTGTTCCAGCGAGCGTGAATACACGGCGCTCAACTTGAGTTTGCCGCTTTCATGGGCGGCATCGATAAAACGTTCCGTAATCCAGTTGGTGCCGACGACGGCAAAGCGAATCATGGCGAGCTCCGGTCCAGGCTTAAAACCGCAGATTATCACGCCCTCACGCGCTATGCATACAGCTCGCCGAACAGCGAAAGGTGCGTCAGATACAGCCGGGTATCGAATTCCAACTGGTGGTAATCCGGCTCCATATGGCAGCACAGACTGTAGAATGCCTTGTTGTGATCTTTCTCTTTCAGGTGCGCCAGCTCATGCACCACGATCATGCGCAGGAACGGTTCGGGCGCGACCTTGAACACCGTCGCCACGCGGATTTCCGCCTTGGCCTTCAGCTTGCCGCCCTGCACGCGCGAGATAGCGGTATGCAGGCCGAGCGCGTGCTTCATGACGTGGATCTTGCTGTCGTAGGCCACCTTGCTCAGCGGCTGGGCGTTGCGCAGATACTGGTTTTTCAGATCGACGGTAAACTGATACAGCGATTTGTCGGTCGTGCAGTCGTGCACCTGCGGATAGCGCTGCAGCAGCACGTCCCCCAGCCGATTCTGATGGATCAGTTGCTGCACCTGGCTTTGCAGATGCGTTGGGTAGCCTTGCAGGTAGGTCAATTCAGACATTCTTGTTCCGTATCAACGGCCATTCAGCCGGTCATTCTATGCTGTTTTTTCGCTCAAATCCTGACATACGCAATTTATCCGAAAAAACATTTTACTGACGGGCGTTTTTAGGGGATAAACAGCCCAAATTTTATCAGTCAGGAGGGGCAATGAGCCAACTCGATCTGGGAACACAGCAACTTGAGCTGGAGCGTTATCCCCAACAGGAAGAATCCACCCAGCTGCAGGCGTGGGAAGCGGCGGACGAATATCTGCTGCAACAGCTTGAAAACGTAGATATCGGCGGACGCCCGGTGCTGATTTTCAACGATAACTTCGGCACCCTGGCCTGTGCGCTGCACGCGCATCGCCCTTACAGCGTCAGCGACTCGTACATGAGCCAGCTGGCGACGCGTCACAACCTCAAGCTCAACGGTCTGGATCCTGAGCAGGTCACGCTGTTGGACAGCCTCGCCGAGCTGCCGGCGGCGCCGGCGGTGGTGCTGATTCGCGTGCCGAAAGCGCTGGCGCTGCTGGAACAGCAGCTGCGCGCGCTGCGCCACGTTGTGACCGAAGACACGCTGATCGTCGCCGGCGCCAAAGCGCGCGACGTGCATACTTCGACGATGCAGCTGTTTGAAAAGGTGCTGGGCCCGACGCGCACCAGCCTAGCGTGGAAGAAGGCGCGCCTGATTTTCTGCCAGGCGGCGGACATCGTCCCGGCGGCGGCGGCGGAAACCACCAACTGGACGCTGGACGGCACCGATTGGCTGATCCACAACCACGCCAACGTCTTCTCCCGTGGCAGCCTGGATATCGGCGCGCGCCTGTTCCTGGAGCATCTGCCGCGTGGCCTGAACGGCCATATCGTCGATCTGGGCTGCGGCAACGGCGTGATTGGCCTGGCGGCGCTGGCGCAAAACCCGGAAGCGCAGGTGACCTTCGTCGATGAATCTTACATGGCGGTAGCCTCCAGCGAGCTGAACGTGGAGCACAACCTGCCGCAAGAGCTGGATCGCTGTCAGTTTGAGGTGAACAACGCGCTGGCGGGCATCGAGCGCGAAAGCGTGCAGGCGGTGCTGTGTAACCCGCCGTTCCACCAGCAGCACGCCATTACCGATCACACCGCCTGGCAGATGTTCTGCGACGCCAAGCGCTGCCTGCAGGTGGGTGGCGAATTGCGCATCGTCGGCAACCGTCACCTCGACTACCATCAGAAACTCAAGCGCCTGTTCGGCAACTGCACGCTGGTGGCCTCGAACAAGAAGTTCGTGATCCTGAAAGCGGTGAAATCCGGCGCGCGTCGCTGAGTGAATAACGCGCGTCGCTGAGTGAATAAAAAGGGGCGTCGGGCGCCCCTTTTTTACAGTGACATCGCCAGCCGCGTGCCCTGATCGATCGCACGGCGGGCGTCCAGCTCGGCAGCCACGTCGGCGCCGCCGATCAGGTGCACGATTTTCCCCATCGCCAGCAGCGGCTGCTGCAGCTCGCGGCGCGGTTCCTGCCCGGCGCAGACGATCACCGTGTCCACCGGCAGG
The DNA here is from genome assembly GCF_052168755.1 of Serratia sp. CY43202. NCBI lineage: Bacteria > Pseudomonadati > Pseudomonadota > Gammaproteobacteria > Enterobacterales > Yersiniaceae > Serratia > Serratia sp. CY43202. The sequence goes on along the minus strand of NZ_JBJNMB010000006.1, from coordinate 201,210 downwards.
CAACTTTCCTGCTCGGCGCGGGTGATGTGCAGCCCTTCATCGTCGATCAGCCGATAGCTGACGCTATTGAGCATCTTCACGCCGCGCATCGCCAGGCTGGCGCGGTGGATCCAACCGGTGGTTTTCCCCAGGCCTTCGCCTACCTTGCTGGTTTTACGTTGCAACAGGTAGATCTGCCGCGCGGCGCGTGGCGCCTGAGGGCCTTGCGCTGCAAGCCCGCCGCGTTGCTCAAGGCGACCATCGATGCCCCATTCGCGGTTGAATTCCGCCTGGTCCAGACTGCTGGACATGCCGTGCTGGCTGAGGTACTCGGCGGTGTCGAAGCCGATGCCGCCGGCGCCGATGATCGCCACCCGCTGGCCGACCGGTTTTTTATCGCGCAGCACGTCCAGATAGCTCAGCACCTTGGCGTGCCCGATGCCGGGAATATCCGGGGTGCGCGGCACGATGCCGCAGGCGAGGATCACCTCATCGAATTCGCTTAAATCCGCCGCCTCGACCTTGACGCCCAACCTGACCGTCACTTCACGCAGCGCCAGCTGGCGGCGGAAGTAACGCAGGGTTTCATGGAATTCTTCCTTGCCGGGGATCTGCTTGGCGATGTTGAACTGGCCGCCGATCTGTTCGGCGGCGTCGAACAGCGTCACCTGATGACCACGGCTGGCGGCGGTGGTGGCAAACGCCAGCCCGGCGGGGCCGGCGCCGACCACCGCCAGTTTTTTCGGTTTCTCCGCCATCGTCAGCGGCATTTCGGTTTCGCGGCAGGCGCGCGGGTTGACCAGACACGAAGTCAGCTTGCCTTCAAAGATCTGGTCGAGACAGGCCTGGTTGCAACCGATGCAGGTATTGATCTCGTCGGCGCGCCCCTCGGCGGCTTTCTGTACAAAGGCGGCGTCGGCGAGGAACGGACGCGCCATCGACACCATGTCGGCACTGCCGTCCGCCAGCACCTGCTCGGCCACCGCCGGATCGTTGATGCGGTTGGTGGTGATCAACGGGATGCTGACCTTGCCCATCAGCTTGCGGGTTACCCAGCTGAATCCGGCGCGCGGCACCATGGTGGCGATGGTCGGGATACGCGCTTCGTGCCAGCCGATGCCGGTATTGATGATCGTGGCGCCCGCCTGTTCGACCGCCAGCGCCAGCTGTTCGATCTCCTGCCAGCTGGAGCCGTCCTCCACCAGATCGAGCATCGACAGCCGGTAGATCAGAATGAATGCCGGGCCCACGGCCTGGCGCACCGCCCTGACGGTTTCGACGGCGAAGCGCATGCGGTTGGTGAAGCTGCCGCCCCATTGGTCGTCGCGCTGATTGGTGCGCGTCGTCAAGAATTGGTTGATCAGATAGCCCTCGGATCCCATCACCTCAACGCCGTCATAGCCGGCCTGCTGCGCCAGCGCCGCGCAGCGGGCGAAGTCGGCGATAGTCTGCTCGATCTCCGCTGCGTTGAGCGCGCTCGGCGTAAACGGGTTGATCGGCGCCTGCAGCGCGGAAGGGGCCACCAGCTTGGGTTGATAGCTGTAACGGCCGGTGTGCAGGATCTGCAGCGCAATTTTGCCGCCCGCCCGGTGGACGGCCTCGGTTACCGGGCGGTGGTGAGGCAATTGCGCCTCGCTGTTGAGGATCGAACCGCCGCGAAACACCACGCCCTGTTCGTTCGGGGCAATGCCGCCGGTGACGATCAGCGCCACGCCGGCGGCGGCGCGCTCGGCATAGAACGCGGCCAGGCGCTGCGGGCCGTCGGGCAGCTCTTCCAGGCCGGTATGCATCGATCCCATTAACACCCGGTTTTTCAGGGTGGTGAAGCCGAGATCCAGCGGCGCCAGCAGGTGAGGATAATTGCTCATTGCACTCTCCATCGTTCATCCCCCGCCTCTTTCAACCTGCAGCGTTGTTGCCTGCGTTCGCTCGCCCCAGTCACTTACTTGAGTAAGCTCCTGGGAACGCCCGAACTTGCCGCCTAGCTGCAGGTTGAAAGCGATTGGGGATGAGCATCTGTTATTATTATGTGAACACAAGTGGTCGGATGAGATAAATCTAGCCGTTGTCATGCCGCTTGGGAATCTGCGTTGCGCCGAATGTGATAGACGTCATGAATCTCAGACTCTGTTTGCATAACGAACAAAAGATCGGTTAACCTTTGCGCGTTGTAAATTCCTTCTCTCTGCGGAGCCACTACCGAAAATGAACACCCACACCTGTTGATATCTGGTCCCACGCTGTGCGCTCTTGCGCCCTGTGGGGATGTTTTGATCTCATTCAGGAGTGCTTATGGCTCATTTTGCGCAGTCCCCTTATTTCGTTTTACATCAACTGACCTGCCAATTTGCTGACGGCGAAACGCTGTTCGGCCCGCTGGATCTCGCTTTCGATCGGCAGCGCTGTGGCCTGGTGGGGCGCAACGGCGTCGGCAAAACCCAGCTGCTGCGCCTGATCGCCGGGTTGGATCGGCCGGGTAACGGTCACGTCGAATCCCATGCCGCATTGGCTTACGTTGCGCAGCAGCCGGAGATCGCCGCGGACACCACGCTGGCCCAGCTGTTGGGCTATGGCGAGGTGTTTGCCGCGCTGGCGCGTCTCGAGCAGGGGCGGCCGCTGGCGGACGATATCGATCGTCTGGAAGGGCGCTGGGATCTCAACGATCGCCTGCAAAACGCCTTCGCCGCCGCCGGGCTGCCGGCCTTCGATCCGTTGCGATCCGCAAGTTCTCTGAGCGGCGGCGAGCGAATGCGCGCGGCGCTGTGCGGCGCCTTGATCGGCGAGGGGGATTTTCTGCTGCTGGACGAACCGACCAACCACCTCGACAGCGTCGGGCGTGCCTGGCTGTATCAGCAGCTGGATCAGTGGCGCGGCGGGCTGCTGATCGCCAGCCATGACCGGCAGCTGCTGGCGCGCATGGAGCGCATTGTCGAACTGACACCCGGTGCGCTGCGCAGCTACGGCGGCAACTACGATGACTACCGGCGCCAGCGCGACACGGAACAGCAGGCGGCGCGCGCCGATCTGGAGCATGCGCGCGAGGAGCGTCGCCGCACCCGCGCTCGCCAGCAGAAAGAGCACGACATGAGCCAGCGGCGCTCGGCGCAAACGCTGCGCGTCGTCGATACGCTGAATATCGCCTCTTTTGAGCGGGTGGCCTACAAGTCGGCGGCGAAGGAGAGCCTCGGTACGCTGCGCAAACAGCATCAGGATCAGCGCGACGGCCTCGATGCGGCGGTGCGCGAAGCCTATCAGCGGGTGGAAGAGGAGCAGCCGGTGTTGCTGGCGCTGCCCGGCAGCGAAGTGAGCGCGAACAAGCAGGTGCTGGTGCTCGAGCAGCTGCAGCTGCCGTTCGTCAGCGCGCCGCCGCTGGATCTGCGTATCGACGGCCCGATGCGCGTGGCGTTGACCGGCCCCAACGGCTGTGGCAAGTCCACCTTGCTGAAGACCGTTCTCGGTCAGCTGACGGCGCTTTCCGGCCATTGTCATTGCCCGCTGCCGACGGCCTACCTCGATCAAACCCTGTCACAGCTCGACCCGAATCTGTCGGTGATGGAGCATCTGGGGCTGCAGGATTCACCGTTGGCGGAAGGCGCGTTGCGCACCCGGTTGGCGCAGCTGCAGCTTGGCGCAGATCGCATCGCGCTGCCGCTGGGCTCGCTGAGCGGCGGTGAACGGCTCAAGGCGGCGTTGGCCTGCGCGCTGTGGCGACAGCAACCGGCGCAGCTGCTGTTGCTCGACGAGCCGACCAACCACCTGGATCTGGCGTCATCGTTGGCGATCGAAACTGCGCTGGCGGATTTCCCCGGCGCGATGCTGGTGGTGTCGCACGACGAAGACTTCCTGCAGGCGCTGCGGCCGACGCACCGCCTGCACCGGCAGGCGGATGGCTGGCGGCTTCAGGCCTGGTAATGCGTAGGCGACCTTAAGGAGCCGCCTTTTTTATTGCAGGTACGTTGATGCACGCCAGCAACTGGGTGAAGGCCGCGGCCATCTGTTCTTCTGGCACGCAGGCAAACCCCATCAGCAGGCCGCGCCGGCGGTTGGGCAGCATGTAGTAGCGCGACAGCGGCCGCACCAGCACCCCCTGCGCGCCGGCGGCGGCGGCGATCGCCACGTCGTCGGCCTCGTCCGGCAGGTTGAGGATCAGGTGCAATCCGGCGTTGCTGTTGAATTCGCTGAGCGCCTGTTTGCCGAGGTGCTGTTCGATCAGGCCGGTCAGGAAGGCGCGCCGCCGGGCGTACAGCAGCCGCATGCGACGGATGTGCGCGGTGTAGTGCCCCTCTTGGATGAATTCCGCCAGCGCGCTCTGGATCAGCAGGTGCCCGCCGCGATACAGCTCGGCGTGGGCGGTTTTCAGCGGCTGCACCAGCGGCGGCGGCAATACCACATAGCCGAGGCGCAGCGCCGGGTAGAGCGTTTTGCTGAAGGTGCCGATGTAAATCACCGGCGCATCGGCCTCCAGCCCTTGCAGCGCCGGGATCGGTTGGCCGGAAAAGCGGAATTCGCTGTCGTAGTCGTCCTCGACGATCCAGCCGCCGGCGTTGCGCGCCAGCGCCAGCAGCCGTTGGCGGCGCGCCAGGCTCATCACCGAGCCGAGCGGATACTGGTGCGACGGGGTGACGAAAATCAGGCGGGGTGGCGTCGTTGGCTGCTCCGGCGGCACCAGCCCGGCCTCGTCCACCGCCAGCGGGCAGATGTTCAACGCATTGATGCGCAGGATATTGCGGATCCCCCAATAGCCCGGTTCTTCGATCCAGGCGTCATCCCCCGGATTGCACAACATGCGCGTCACCAGATCGATCGCCTGATGGATGCCTTCAGTGATCAGGATCTGTTCCGGCGAGCAGCGCACCGAGCGCGCCACCCGTAAATACTCCACCAACGCATGCTGTAGCTCCGGGCTGCCGCCCTGATTGCTGTAGGTCAGCCGCTGCGGCGTCGGGCGGCGGCTGAGGCGCGCCTGGATCTTGCTGAACAGCTGATGGGGAAAGGCGTTGACGTCGGGCACGCCGGGAATGAACGCCCCCCACTGTTTTGGGCTGGCGCTGGCGTGGTGCAGCAGCGTGGCGCCGCGCTCCGACAGTTCGACGCGCCGCGGTTGCCCGCTGCCGTCCGCCGGAGCGCCGCCGGTGGAGAGGCAGCTGTCCGGCACCGTGTCAGCGACGAAGGTGCCGCTGCCGGCGCGCGCCGACACGTAGCCTTCCGCCAGCAGTTGTTCATAAACGGTTAACACAGTGTTGCGGGACAGGCTGAGCTCCTGCGCCAGATCGCGTGAGGCGGGCAGGCGGCTGGAGGGCGGCAGGCTGCCGTCGAGAATGCTGGTGCGGATCGCGTTGTAAAGCCGCTTGTGCAGCTTGTCATCGGGCTGTTCGCCGAGGCGCTGCAGCAACAGATCACCACTCAATGAGCGCAATTGGATCCCTCAATTATTCGTAACTGGCACTCGATTATAGGGCCACATCCTGTGTAAATAAACGGCATTGTTTCACGAATGTGAACGAAACGTGTAACTGGCACCGACCGGAGAGAACAGCATGAAAAACGCAGAATTGAACCAACGCCGTCAGGACGCCACCCCGCGCGGAGTGGGCGTGATGTGTGGTTTTTACGCCGAGCGCGCAGAGAACGCCACGCTGTGGGATGTGGAAGGCAAAGAAGTGATCGACTTCGCCTCGGGGATCGCCGTGCTGAACACCGGCCATCGCCACCCGAAGGTGATCGCCGCGATTGAAAAGCAGTTGCAGGCTTTCACCCACACCGCCTATCAGATCGTTCCTTACGAAAGCTATGTTTCGTTGGCGGAGCGCATCAACCAGCGCGCGCCGATCGCCGGCCCGTGTAAAACCGCCTTCTTCACCACCGGCGCGGAAGCGGTGGAAAACGCGGTGAAGATCGCCCGCGCTTACACCGGCCGTCCGGGCTTGATCACCTTCGGCGGCGGCTTCCACGGCCGTACCTATATGACCATGGCGCTGACCGGCAAAGTGGCGCCTTACAAACTGGGCTTTGGCCCATTCCCCGGCTCGGTGTTCCACGGCCAGTACCCGAACGCGCTGTACGGCGTGACCACCGAAGACGCGATGAACAGCCTGGATCGCCTGTTTAAAGCGGATATCGATCCCAAGCAGGTGGCGGCCATTGTGCTGGAGCCGGTGCAGGGCGAAGGCGGCTTCAACGTGGCGCCGGCCGAGTTCATGCAGGCGCTGCGTGCGCTGTGTGACCAGCACGGCATTCTGCTGATCGCCGACGAGGTGCAGACCGGCTTCGCCCGTACCGGCAAGCTGTTCGCCATGGAGCACTACAGCGTTAAGCCCGATTTGATCACCATGGCGAAAAGCCTGGCGGGCGGCATGCCGCTGTCGGCGGTGGCGGGCCGCGCCGAGGTGATGGACGCGCCGGCGCCGGGCGGGCTGGGCGGCACCTACGCCGGTAACCCGCTGGCGGTGGCCGCCGCGCACGCGGTGCTGGACGTGATCGACGAAGAGCAGCTGTGTCAGCGCGCCCAGCGCTTGGGGCAGCACCTGGTGGAAGTGTTGCAGCAGGCGCGCAAAACCAGCCCGGCGATCGCCGATGTGCGCGCGCAAGGCTCGATGGTGGCGGTGGAGTTCAACGATCCGGCTACCGGTAAACCTTCAGCCGATATCACCCGTCAGGTGCAGCAGAAGGCGATGGAGGAAGGGCTGCTGCTGCTGAGCTGCGGCGTGAACGGCAACGTGATCCGCTTCCTCTACCCGCTGACCATCCCGGACGATCAGTTCACCAAGGCGATGGGCATCCTGTCCCGCGCGCTGGCTCACTAAGGAGCGAACGGCATGAAATTGAATAATCCCGAGCTGCTGCGCAGCCAGTGTCTGATCAACGGCGAATGGTGCGATGCCCTGAGCGGCAAGCGCGAAGCGGTGATCAACCCGGCCACCGGCGCCGAACTGGCCAGCATTCCGCTGGTCAGCGAAGAGGAAACCCAGCAGGCGATCGCGGCGGCGCAGCGGGCGCAAAACGAGTGGAAACAGCTGACCGCCAAGCAGCGTTCCGCGCTGCTGTTGGCCTGGGCCGACAAGGTGCTGGCCGCACAGGAAGATCTGGCGCAGCTGATGACCGCCGAGCAGGGCAAATCGCTGGCGGAAGCGCGCGGCGAAGTGGCGTACGCCGCGTCGTTCATCACCTGGTTCGCCGAAGAGGCCAAGCGGGTGGACGGCGCGGTATTGCAGGCGCCGCAGGCTTCGCAGCGCCTGGTGGTGGTGAAGCAGCCGATCGGCGTGTGCGCGGCCATCACCCCGTGGAATTTCCCGGCGGCGATGATCACCCGCAAGGTGGCGCCAGCGCTGGCGGCCGGTTGCGCCATCATCGTCAAACCGGCCGAGCAAACGCCGCTGACCGCGCTGGCGCTGGCCAAGCTGGCGCAGGACGCCGGCATTCCCGCCGGCGTTTTGCAGGTGGTGACCGGCGAAGCGGCGCAGGTGGGCAAGGTGCTGTGCGACAGCCCGGTGGTGCGCAAGCTGAGCTTTACCGGCTCGACCGAGGTCGGCCGCATCCTGATGGCGCAGTGCGCACCGAGCATCAAGAAACTGTCGCTGGAGCTGGGCGGCAATGCGCCGGTCATCGTGTTCGACGACGCCAATCTGGATGCGGCGGTGGCGGGCATCATGGCCTCCAAGTTCCGCAACAGCGGCCAGACCTGCGTGTGCGCCAACCGTATCTACGTGCAGGACGGCATCTACGAGCGGCTGGCGGAGAAACTGGTGGCGGCGGTCGAGCAGTTGAACGTCGGCGACGGCAGCCACGAAGGCACCACCCAGGGGCCGCTGATCGACAGCGATGCGGTGGCGAAGGTGCAGAGCCATATCGACGACGCGCTGATCAAAGGGGCACAGATCGCCACCGGCGGCCAGCCGCACGCGCTCGGCGGCACTTTCTTCCAGCCGACGGTGGTGACCGGCGTGACGCAGAAGATGCGCTTCGCCAAAGAAGAAACCTTCGGGCCGGTGGCGCCGCTGTTCCGCTTCCATGACGAGGCGGAAGCCATCGCCATGGCCAACGACACCGAATTCGGCCTGGCCGCCTACCTGTTCACGCAGAACGCCGCACGCCAATGGCGTGTGCCGGAGGCGCTGGAGTACGGCATGGTCGGCATCAACACCGGGCTGATTTCCAACGAAGTGGCGCCGTTCGGCGGCGTGAAACAGTCAGGGCTCGGGCGTGAAGGATCGCGCTACGGGATAGAAGAATATCTGGAGCTGAAATACCTGTGTATCGATGTGAGCTGTTGAGCGTCAGGACGTTAACCCATCCCGGCGGCCAGCGTCGCCGGGTGATAAAGGATGATGCATGTCTGATAATATCTCTGTTTCTCCGGCGCTTGCCGCCGGGGTGCGAGCACCTGCACCCGCCAAATCGTTAAGTTTCCTCGAAGGGGTGGCGATGATCGTCGGCACCAACATCGGCGCCGGCGTACTCTCCATCGCCTACGCCTCCAGCAAGGCCGGTTTCCTGCCGCTGCTGTTTTGGCTGGTGCTGGTGGGAAGCCTGACCACCATCACCATGCTGTACGTTGCCGAATCCACGCTGCGCACCCGCGCGCATCTGCAGCTGAGCGGGCTGGCGAAGCGCTACGTCGGCGGCCTGGGCGCCTGGCTGATGTTCGCTTCGGTGTGCGTCAACAGCGTTGGGGCGCTCACCGCCTATATGACCGGCAGCGGCAAGCTGCTGCAATCGCTGTTCGGCATCTCGCCGGCGCTGGGCAGCCTGCTGTTCTTCGTGCCCGCCGCCGGCGTGCTGTACCTCGGTTTGAAAGCGATCGGCCGCGGCGAGAAATTTATCAGCATCGGCATGGTGGTGATGTTGACCGCGCTGGTGGCGGCGACGCTGCTGAAAGACACCACCCAGATGCGCAACCTGCTGGACGGCGACTGGCGCTATATGGTGCCGGTGTTCAACGTGGTGGTGTTCTGCTTCTCGGCGCAGTACATCGTGCCGGAGATGGCGCGCGGCTTCGCCGACAAGCCGGAGCAACTGCCGAAGGCGATCATCGTCGGCATGGTGGTGACCTTCATTTTGCTGGCGGCGGTGCCGATGTCGGTGATCGCGCTCAGCGGGCTGGATGACATCTCCGACGTGGCCACCATTTCCTGGGGCCAGGCGCTGGGGCAGTGGGCGTTCTTCTCCGCCAACATCTTCGCGCTGTGCGCGATGCTGACCTCGTACTGGGGATTGGGCGGCAGCTTCCTGACCAATATTTTCGACAAGTTTCGGCTGGGCAACGACGAGCTGCCGCTGCGCCGCTTCGGCGTGCTGCTGTTGGTGGTGGTGCCGCCGTTCGTGCTGGCCTACAGCGGGCTGGTGTCGTTCGTCAACGCGCTCTACTTCGCCGGGGTGTTCAGCGGGGTGATCCTGTCGATCATGCCGATGCTGATCCTGCGCGGCGCGCGCAAGCATGGCGACCAGACCCCGCGCTGGCAGTGCAACTGGATCACGCACCCGTTGCTGCAGGTCAGCATTGTGTTGCTGTACCTGGCCAGCGCGGTGTACGCCATCGCTTCATTGTTAGGCTATCTGCCCTCTGGATGGTGATTTGCCTTCCCTCAAGCAGTGATGTTGTTTCTCGGCATTGAGAACGGCGGCGTCGTGGCCGCCGATTTTTTTCTCAGGCGCGCCGTTTTTCCGACAATGCCAGCCACGCCTGCACCGACGGGCGCTGCCACTGCTTGTGCACATAGTGGCGCACGCGCTCCGGCACCGGATCGCCGTGCATCACCAGCCGGTTGAGCATCAGCGCCAGATCGGTGTCGGCGATGCACCACTCCCTGAACAGATTATCCTGCCCGTGGCTCAGCAGCTTTTCCACGGCGGCGATCAGCTTGCGCGCGGCCTCTTGCGCGGCTTCGGACAGCGGCGGGAATTTGCCGTTGTTGAACACCACCTCGGTCGAACGCTCGGCGCGGATCGGCAGCAGATCGCTGCGCAGCCAGGCCTGGATCTCGCGCGCTTTGGCACGCAGCTTCACGTCGCGCGGGTACACGGCGTGGGCCGGGTGGATGTCTTCCAGGTATTCGGCGATCGCCGAAGACTCCGAGAGCTGGAACTCGCCGATCGCCAGCGTCGGCACCCGGCGGGTGAGCGACAGCGCCGCGTAGGCCGCCTCTTTGTTCTCTTCCTTCGCCAGATCCACCGGCTTCACGGTGAACGGAATGCCTTTTTCCGTCAGCACGACAAAGGCGGACATGGCGTACGGGCTGAAAAATTCACTGTCGGTATAAAGCTCGGTGATCGGTTGAGACATCGGCGGTTCCTCGGGGTTAAGGGGGGAACATTCATCATTGTCGAGGGGAGGCTAAAAATCAATCTGTTAGCTAAAAGTTCTTGGGCGGCGCGGTTTACGGCGCCGTGAGTTCCTTCAGGATGATGTGATATATTTGTTGCCAACAAGTGAATTGAGCCGTATTGGGTAACATGAAGACGCAGTGGATTGAACGGGTAAAAGTGGGAGTTGCGCGCCTGTGGCCGCACCCGCTGGCGGTGGGCAAGCGAGAGATGCTGATTTCCAGCGTCGGCGCCGGTTTGGGGCTGATGCTCGCCGGTTGGATCAGCCACTTTATTTTGGGCGAGGTGAACCTGTGGTTTATCGCGCCGATGGGCGCTTCGGCGGTTCTGCTGTTCGGCGTGCCCAACAGCCCGCTGGCGCAGCCCTGGTCGATCGTCGGCGGCAATGCGCTGGCGGCAACGGTGGGCGTCAGCGCTGGTCTGCTGATCCCCGATCCGGGCCTGGCTTGCGGCGCGGCGGCGGCGGTGGCCATCGGCCTGATGTTCAAGCTGCGTTGCTTGCATCCACCCGGCGGCGCGGTGGCGCTGACCGCCATCCTCGGCGGCCCCGGCATTCACCAGATGGGCTATGACTTCGTACTGTATCCGGTGCTGCTGAACTCGGTGCTGCTGGCGGCGCTGGCCATTCTGTTCAATAACCTGGCCGGGCGACGCTACCCGCATGCGCTGGCGCCGGCGGAGGCCAAACCGGCCAATCTGCCGATCGATGCCGTTTCCATCACCCGCGCCGATCTGCACGAGGCGCTGATGGAGGGGGATCTGTTCGATATCGACGAGGACGATCTGCAGGAGATCCTGCTGCGCGCCGAGCAGTTGGCGCATCAGCGGCAAAGCAAGATCGCCTGATCAGCCCAGCGTTTTATCGGATGGCGGAAGGCGCGTAACCAAAACGCTTTTGAAAGCGTTCGCTAAAACGCGCTCTGGATTTGTAACCGCAGGCCTCTGCAATGCGGGTCATATCCCATCGGGTGGTTTGAAGCAACATCATGGCGTGATGCATACGGATGTCTATCAGCAAGTCTTCGAAGCGTGTCTGTTCGGCGGCAAGGCGCCGCCGCAACGTTGCCGGGCTCATCGCTAACGTTTTTCCCGCTGTTTCTGCCGTCCAGTTTTGTTCCGGAGCCTCAAAAATCAAGGTGCGCAGGCGCTGTGATGGGCTATCCAATGGCAAATGCGTAAAAACATGTCCTCGTTCGGCCAGCGCGGTCAAAAAGTCCAGAAGGCGGTATTGCAGGCGAATATCACTGATTTCCTGTTTTTCCACGCTTTCAATCACGTGATAAAACGTCGCCGACAGGTCTTCGTCCAGAGGCAGCGTTTTCCACGCGTCATCTTTAGGGGGAATAGGGGGTGAAGCCTGCCGGGTTCGGTGAAAGACATCCAGCAGTTCTGCCGACAGCGTCAGGAGTATCGAGCGAAAAGGCCGATCGATATCGCCCGGCGTTTTGACTAAATCTGCGCGGGTGTTGGGGGGGACCAGGAGCAGTTCCCCGGGGGTCTCCAGAGACAAATGTTGTGAAGCCGATGTGATACCGAGTTGGCCCGCCACGATCAGCAAGACCGTCGCTTCATGGAAGACGAACTGCGGCGTGTGTAGCTGACGTTTCAATGTCGGCTGGCACACCCCGCACAAGCGGCGCCTCAACACCGGAGCCCCCGACGGAGAGTGCCAGTGCAAAAGTTTCGCGCCCGGCTCGCGTCTGGTTCGCACTGATCCGAAGGAACCGGTCCGGCTCATATTCGACTCCTTTATGCGATTATTTCGCCGTTGATGCTACGTTAGGGTTCAGGCTGTAAAGGCCTGTCAGGCTCGCCTGGGCTAACACCGGCGCTTCCGCCAGGGCAGCATTCACATTAGCCCCTGTCCAAGGCCCTTGTACATCCAAACCGGGGGTAGCAAGCGCATAAACCGTGAAAATATAATGATGAACTAACGTATCGTTCCACGGTGGGCATGGGCCATCGTAACCGTAGTATTCCCCCTTCATCTGCTCATCGGCGGCAAACCAACCGGTATAGTCATTGATGCCGTGGCGATAGGCCGAAGGGGCGTTTGGCCCGGATTTGCCACGCGGCGTTACGCCGTCCGATTGAGAGCCCGCCGCAATTTCCACGGTACTGGCCGGAATATCCAGCAGCAGCCAGTGAAAGAAATCAACGCGCGGCAACGATGCGGGCACAACCCGACCCTCTTGATTCACATCATCACCACGGCTTGGCACGTCGGGATCATGGCAAACGATCACGAAAGACTGCGTGCCTGCAGGCACTTCACTCCAGGCCAGATGGGGGTTGCGATTTCTCGATAAAGCGACATGGTTGGCGGCATCGGGGATAGCGAAGGCGAACTCACCGGGAATGAACTCTCCTTCTTTAAAGCTTTGGCTGGTCAGTTTCATAAATGCCAATCTCCTGTTCTATTGAGCGGTATCTGCGGGTATGTGATGTCCCCATTATAAGTTTTTCAAAATAAAACAAGGCGACAAATCCAATCAAAATAGAACCAATTACGCTCATTGTGATTGTATTTGGTGGCATTATATTGATGGGCGACCGATACGATTGCTGTGCCGATGAGAGTGCCACGGCGAAAACGCTGGATGAGGAAGGGGGGTTGGTTAATATTGGTGGGGAAGAGACTGCTGCGCGCCGAGCCGTTGACGCATCAGCGGCAACGCAAGGTGCCTGATCAGCCCAGCGTTTTGCGGTAAAACACCACCCGCTCCGTTTCGGCAAAGCCCAGCGCCGCATGCAGGCGTTGGGAATCCAGATTAGCGATGTCGGTATCCGACGCCAGCTCGCTGCACCCCTGTTGCTTCGCCCACTCCTGCACCTGCGCGATCAGGCGCGCGGCCCAGCCCTGGCGGCGGGCGCGTTCGGCGGTATAAATCCCTTCCAAAAACGCCACCGGCGACGATTCGCAGCCGTTGACATAATCGTAGCGCAGCGCGACCTCGGCAAAGCCAACGAAAGCGCCGTCCAGCCCCCGCGCCATAAACGCGGTGTGGTGCGGCGAAGCCAATATCTCGCGCATTTCCGCGCGGTGTTCTTCCCGCGGGCAGGTGGGCCACAGCGCCGAGCGCAGAGCCAGCCAGGCATCAAGGTTGTCGTGGTCGCAGTTGACGATCATGCAGGGGCCTTATGAGTCGGAATAAATCAGGAATGCCGAGAGGGAAGTGTGGCACGGCGGCGGGAAACAAAAAAGCCATTATGCCGAGGGGCGCCCTTCATTAGGATGAAAGGGATGTTGATATTTTAAGCGAAGTTAGTATAGGGTACGGCCAGGGCGCTGATAAGGGATTGTTATGGATGCGAAAGCCGTAGCTCAAGGAATTCTTGAGGGAATAGAGTCTTTACCAAGGGGCATTGCCTATAGTGCTCGTAGGACATGGCAGGGAGCAGGGCTCGGCGGCCGAGAGCTTAGGCACCGCAATGAAATTGAAACGGAACGATTTATTAAGGTCGTTCGTGCCGGTTATGGTATCGAAACCCCGCTACGTGAGCTGATAGTGGTGATTATCCGTGACTGCTATCAGCGGATGGATCTGCAAACACAAACCGCGCTAAGCCAAAAATTTAACCATGCAGAGGGTTATCTTACAGGACGTATGGGGACGCAGTTCATTCTGGTTCAGCAAATCACACACCATATTTTGAAAAAGGTTATCGGCAGCACACTTTTCAAATGGGTATTCAAAGGTGTCACCATTGCTGGGCTAAACATCATTCTTTTACAAGGAATTATTGAAAAGGCCGCCGTTTCTTCGCGTCGTTTGCGGGAACAATATCCCTCAACGTACCATAAGCTCACGCCACGAAATTTGGACATGATCTACTTTCTGGCGGAGGAGTATCTTGAACCCTTTGTTGCCTATACCAGCAAATCGAAAATGTTCTGTGAAGGTGTGAATCATGAGCTATCTAAAGTCTTGGGGCAGTAAGCTCGGTAAAGGATTGTCGCACCTTGTGGAAGCGATTTTGGGCGGGATATTTTCTATCGCTGCGTTTGGCTCACTGTTCTGGTTCGACGAATGGTGGCAACGAATTCTAAGCGCGGCAATATTCCTGTTGCTGGTGTTTGTCACTATTGCTTTGTGTAGCCTTGTGAGAGGCGAGCGATAGCGGATAAATCAATCAAAAGCCAGCGGTTGGATTTTAACTAATGATCAAGTGATGATGACTTCCTATCGTTAAGTAAGAAAATCAATGAACTGGCTAAAATCCTTTCTTGTGAAGTTCGTTAAATTTGTTGGCCGGCAAACTGCTGACTTGGCTGAGTCCATAGTCATTGGCCTGTTCTCTATAGCGGCATTTGTTGCCTTGTTCTGGTTTGATGAGTGGTGGAAATCTATCGCTGCGGCTGTCGCGATCTTCTTTGCCGGCTTCCTGGTAAGTCTGGCTATAGGCTGGTTAAGAGGGGAAAGATAGCTGAGAGTGCCGGCATACCGCCGCCATTTTGCCGCCACTGTGAGCAAGAAATAAAAAAGCCACTTCGAGAGAAGTGGCTTTTTTATATGATTTTAAAGCTAAAATTTGGTGGCCCCTGTTGGGTTTGAACCAACGACCAAGCGATTATGAGTCGCCTGCTCTAACCACTGAGCTAAGGGGCCAAGCCGCGAGATTATAGGGAATCCTTAAGCGGCGGTCTACTGTTACCCGCCCGTATGTTGCTTTTCTGCACAGTTCTAGCCTGTTGTAATTGCTGGCGGATTTTGCGATAACCGCAGTAAATCCCTGCAATGGACTCACGACACTCATGGAACTTCTGGCGCCTGGCCTGCGGGTGGTGTTTTGCGGCATCAACCCCGGCCTTTCTTCCGCCCATCAGGGCTACCCTTTCGCCAACGGCAGCAACCGCTTCTGGAAGGTGATCCATCAGGCCGGCTTTACCGAGCGCCAACTGGCGCCGGAGCAGTGGCAGCAGTTGAAGGATAATGGCTGTGGCATTACCGCGCTGGTGGCGCGCCCAACGGTGGCGGCCAGCGAGCTGTCGCGCGACGAGGTGCGCAGCGGCGGCGAGGCGCTGCAAGAGAAGATCCTGCGCTACCAGCCGCGCGCGTTGGCGATTTTGGGCAAGCAGGCGTTCACCACCGCCTTCGGGGTGAAAAACGCGCCCTGGGGCAAGCAGACGATGGTGCTGGGGCAAACCGAGGTGTGGGTATTGCCCAACCCCAGCGGATTGAACCGCGCCACGCTGGAGCAGCTGACTGCCAGCTATCGCGAGCTGTTCCTGGCGCTGCAATGACATAAGGGAGTTGCGATGACATCGATGATGAAAGGTTGTGTGATGGCGCTGTTATTGGTGACCGGCACTGCACAGGCGGGGCATTCGCCACAGGAGGCGCGCAACAAGCAGAACGTGCTGGAGTTTTATCGGCAGGGGCTGAACAACAAGGATTTTGCGGCGGCGCGGCCGTTTTTGGGCGAGCAGTACAAGCAGCATAACCCCAACGCTAAAGACGGCGTGGCGGGCTTTCGTCAATTTGTCGAGCTGCTGAAAACGCGTTACCCCAATTCGCACAGTGAGGTGAAACAGGCGTTTGTCGACGGCGACTTCGTGATTTTGCATGTGGAAGTCAGCGGGCGCGAGGCCGGCAAGACCGCGGCGATCGTCGATATCTTCCGTCTCGACAGCGCCGGGAAGATCGTCGAGCATTGGGATGTAACGCAGCCGGTGCCGGAGAAGACCGCCAGCGGCAACAGCATGTTCTGAGGCATAAAAAAACCCCGGCAAGCCGGGGTTTTTGCTTTTGGTGCGGCAGCCGGACTTAATCGTCCAGGAAGCTGCGCAGCACTTCGGAACGGCTCGGGTGACGCAGCTTGCGCAGCGCCTTGGCTTCGATCTGACGAATACGCTCACGGGTAACGTCAAACTGCTTGCCTACCTCTTCCAGCGTGTGGTCGGTGTTCATGTCGATACCGAAACGCATGCGCAGCACTTTCGCTTCGCGCGCGGTCAGGCCGGCCAGCACATCGTGGGTAGCGGAACGCAGGCTCTCTGAGGTCGCGGAATCCAGCGGCAGCTCGAGGGTGGTATCCTCGATGAAGTCGCCCAGATGCGAATCTTCGTCGTCGCCGATCGGCGTTTCCATCGAGATTGGCTCTTTGGCGATCTTCAGCACTTTGCGGATCTTGTCTTCCGGCATCAGCATGCGCTCGGCCAGCTCTTCCGGCGTCGGCTCGCGGCCCATCTCTTGCAGCATCTGGCGCGAAATACGGTTGAGCTTGTTGATGGTCTCAATCATATGCACCGGAATACGGATGGTGCGCGCCTGATCGGCGATGGAGCGGGTGATAGCCTGACGGATCCACCAGGTGGCGTACGTCGAGAACTTGTAGCCGCGGCGGTATTCGAACTTGTCTACCGCTTTCATCAGGCCGATGTTGCCTTCCTGGATCAGATCCAGGAACTGCAGGCCGCGGTTGGTGTATTTCTTGGCGATGGAAATAACCAGACGCAGGTTGGCCTCAACCATCTCTTTCTTCGCGCGGCGGGCTTTCGCTTCACCGATCGACATGCGACGGTTGATGTCTTTGACCTGCTCGATGGTCAGGCCGGTTTCTTCTTCGATCTGACGCAGTTTCTGCAGGCTGCGCTGCACGTCTTCAGCCACGTCTTTCAGCTTTTCCGACCATGGCTTGGCCATCGCCAGTGCGGCTTCGAACCAGGAATCGCTGGTTTCGTTGCCGGCGAACAGGGTGACGAAGTTTTTCTTCGGCATTTTGCACTGTTCAACGCACAGCTTCATGATGATGCGTTCCTGGGTGCGAACGCGGTCCATCATGGTGCGCATGCTGTTGACCAGGAAGTCGAACTGCTTCGGCACCAGGCGGAACTGCTTGAACACTTCAGACAGCTTCAGGATCTCGTCCGCTGCGCTGGCGTGGCTGCGGCCGTTCTTTTTGATCACCAGACGCGTCGCTTCATACTGATCGCGCAGCTCGGCGAACTTCTGACGCGCCAGCTCAGGATCGATGCTGTTGTCGTCTTCGGTGTCGTCGTCTTCGGCGTCCTCATCTTCTTCGTCGTCGTCTTGCTCTTCGCTCGACAGTTCAGAACCGATGTGGGTCGCGGTAGGGGCGATGTCCTCTTCCGCGTTAGGATCGACGAAGCCGGTGATCAGATCCGACAGGCGCGCTTCGCCCGCTTCGACGCGATCGTACTGCTCAAGCAGGTAGGTGATGGCTTCCGGGTATTCGGCAACCGAGCACTGCACCTGGTTGATGCCGTCTTCGATGCGCTTGGCGATGTCGATTTCGCCTTCGCGCGTCAGCAGTTCGACGGTACCCATTTCGCGCATGTACATGCGCACCGGGTCGGTGGTGCGGCCGATTTCGGATTCCACGCTGGACAGAACCTGTGCGGCGGCTTCTTCCGCATCTTCGTCCGTGCTGTTCGAGTTTTCGGCGAGCAGCAGGTCATCGGCGTCCGGTGCTTCTTCCATCACCTGGATGCCCATGTCGTTAATCATCTGGATGATGTCTTCGATCTGATCGGAGTCGACGATATCTTCCGGCAGATGGTCATTGACCTCAGCATAGGTCAGATAGCCTTGCTCCTTACCACGGGTGACAAGTAGCTTCAGCTGTGACTGCGGGTTTTGCTCCATAAGACGGTATCCACACTTCAGAGTATTTAGGTTGGTGTCGGTCGGCGAAACCGCCAACAATAGCATTTGGGGCGTTTTCGTTATCGCCGCGGCCCACTATGGCGGCACTGTGCAGGGCTCTGCCCTCGCAATTATCGGCACTTAAGCCGTTTGGTATTCAGTTTTTCTTCGCTAAAACCTGGTTGAGAGAACGGACTTCCTCACGTTCCTCCGGGCTCAGGCCGCGCGTTCTGGCCTGGGCGATCAGCGTTTCCAGCCGTTGCTCGAGCACCGAGTCGTACAGGCTGGCCAACGTATCCAAAAAGGTCTGTTCGACCATGTCCTCAACGATCATATGGTTCCATGTCGCCAAGGTTTCAAGCTGCTGGCTGAATTTGTTGTCGCGATACAGCTCCAGCAATTGCCCGGTTGTCAGGCCCGGCTGCGCCAAACAGGTCTGCACCAGTTCGACGAACAGCGGCAATCCCGCCTGTTTGGTCTGCTCCAACCCTTCCAGCGAAGGGATAAGTGTAGCCAACTGCGGATTTTGCACCAGTAACCCTATCAGTATACGCATGGTTGTGCGTTTTAGCTGGGGCGCCTGATAAGGATTCGCATTTTCCGCCTGCTTGGGCATCAGCTTGTCGAGCTGGCTGTCGTCCAGCAGCCCCAGCTTGTTGCCGAGCTCCTGACGCAGGTACAAGCGCAACGTTTCGCCCGGCACCTGAGTAATCAGCGGCAGCGCCAGCGTGCTCAGCTTGGCGCGCCCGTCCGGGCTGCTCAAATCCACCTGCGGCAGCAGGCTTTCGAACAGGAAAGTGGACAGCGGCTGCGCCTGCTCCATTCGCTGTTCGAAGGCTTCTTTGCCTTCTTTGCGCACCAGGGTGTCCGGGTCTTCACCGTCGGGCAAAAACATGAACCGCAGCTGGCGCCCGTCGTTCAGGTACGGCAGCGCGGTTTCCAGCGCCCGCCAGGCCGCTTCGCGGCCGGCGCGGTCGCCGTCGTAGCAGCAAACGACGTTGTCGGTAGCGCGGAACAGCAGCTGAATGTGTTCAGCCGTCGTCGAGGTCCCGAGCGAGGCGACGGCATAATCGATGCCGAATTGCGCCAACGCCACCACGTCCATATACCCTTCCACCACCAGCAGCCGCTGGAGGGTAGGGTGGTTCTGCTGTGCTTCATACAGGCCGTACAGCTGGCGGCCCTTATGGAAAACTTCGGTTTCCGGCGAGTTCAGGTACTTCGGCATACCGTCGCCCAGCACGCGGCCGCCGAAGGCGATCACGCGCCCGCGCTTGTCGCGGATGGGGAACATCACCCGTTCGCGGAAACGGTCGTACGAACGCCCCTGATCGTTAGTCACCAGCATGCCGGCATCGTTCAATGCGCGGCGCGAGTCGGCATCGCGGCCGAAACGCTTCAGGGCGTTGTCCCATCCCGCCGGCGCGAAGCCGATGGCGAAATGGCGAATAACGTCGTCACTTAATCCGCGCTGCTGCAAATAGCTGCGCGCCGGTGCCCCGGAGGACTGCTGCAGTGACTGTTGATAGAACGCGCTGAGCTGCTCCATCAGTTGGTACAGGCTCTGGCGCTGATGGCGTTCGATCTGGGTCGGCCCGGTGCCCGCTTCGTAAGGCACTTCCAGCCCGTGCATGGTCGCCAGCTCTTCGATGGTTTCGACAAACTCGAGTCGGTCGTAATTCATCAAAAAGTCGACGGCGTTGCCGTGCGCACCACACCCAAAACAGTGATAAAACTGCTTTTCGCCATTAACGGTAAAGGAAGGCGTCTTTTCGTGGTGGAACGGACAGCACGCGTGGTAGTTCTTGCCTTGCTTCTTGAGCTTCACGCGGGCGTCGATCAAATCGACGATGTCGGTGCGAGCCAGCAAGTCATTGATAAATACGCGCGGAATTCGTCCAGCCATAAGCCCTTACTTCATTAGCCTATAAACGAGAACAAGCCGCGCATTCCTTTCGGAAAGCACGGCCTTCGTATGCAACTACTCGGTCTGCGCGATTTTGAAAATCAGAAATTCACGCGGTGGGGTTGCCCCCGAAGAATTAATACAGACGAGTGCGGCGTGCGTTTTCGCGAGCCAGTTTCTTCGCGTGACGTTTCACAGCAGAAGCTTTAGCGCGTTTACGTTCGGTAGTTGGTTTTTCATAAAACTCACGACGACGAACTTCAGCTAAAACACCCGCTTTTTCGCAAGAGCGTTTGAAACGACGCAGAGCAACGTCAAATGGCTCGTTTTCACGTACTTTAATTACCGGCATGTGCCTCTCACCTCAATAAAATTCGGTTTGCTGCTGGCCAAGCGCCAGCCTTTTCAAAATGGTGCGGAATTTTACTCCAATGGATGCTGCTTTGTAAAGCATCACAGCAAATTGAAACCCGCGTCGCTCTGCCGCAACGTGCGCAATTTTGCACCGGGCGCTGATTATAGACTAATCAGAAAAAAATGCTCGTATTTAATCGCTCGGGCATTTTCTGGATGAATCATCGACATAGGCGCAAGCCGGTGACAAGATGCGCCGCATCGGCGGTAAATGCGGCGGAATGTGGTAGACTGGCGGCCGCACGTGAATGATGGGAAATGTAATGCGAGTACTGGGTATAGAAACGTCCTGCGATGAGACCGGAATTGCAGTGTATGACGATCAAACCGGTTTGTTGGCCAACCAATTATACAGCCAGGTGAAGCTGCACGCCGACTACGGCGGCGTGGTGCCGGAACTGGCCTCCCGCGATCACGTGCGCAAAACCGTGCCGCTGATTCAGGCGGCGCTGAAAGAGGCCAACCTGACTCCGGCCGATATCGACGGCGTGGCTTATACCGCCGGGCCGGGCCTGGTAGGCGCGCTGCTGGTCGGCGCTACCGTCGGGCGTGCGCTGGCGTTCGCCTGGAACGTGCCGGCGGTGCCGGTACACCACATGGAAGGCCACTTGCTGGCGCCGATGCTGGAAGATAACCCGCCGGCGTTCCCGTTCGTCGCGCTGCTGGTCTCCGGTGGCCACACTCAGCTGATCAGCGTCACCGGCATCGGTGAGTATGCACTGCTGGGCGAGTCGATCGACGATGCCGCCGGCGAAGCGTTCGACAAAACCGCCAAGCTGCTCGGCCTGGATTATCCCGGCGGGCCGATGCTGTCGAAGATGGCGCAGCAGGGCACGGCGGGGCGTTTCACCTTCCCGCGGCCGATGACCGATCGTCCGGGGCTGGACTTCAGCTTCTCCGGGCTGAAAACCTTCGCCGCCAACACCATTCGCTCCAACGGCAACGACGATCAGACGCGTGCCGACATCGCCCGCGCCTTCGAGGATGCGGTGGTGGATACGCTGGCGATCAAATGCAAACGTGCCCTCGAGCAAACCGGCTTCAAACGCCTGGTGATGGCCGGCGGCGTGAGCGCCAACCGCACATTGCGTGCCAAGCTGGCGGAGATGATGCAGAAACGCGGCGGGGAAGTGTTCTATGCCCGCCCGGAATTTTGCACCGACAACGGCGCGATGATCGCCTATGCCGGCATGGTGCGGCTGAAGAGCGGCGCCAACCCGGAGCTGAGCGTTTCGGTGCGGCCGCGCTGGCCGCTGGCGGAACTACCTGCGGTATAAAGCAAAGGGCCGGATAATCCGGCCCTTCTGTTATTCGTCTTTCGGCTGGTCGCCGTTATCCTCATCCGCGTCGTTTTTCTTCTTGCGGAACTTGCCCCAAATCTTGCCTTCCTGGCCGCGCCACAGGCGCTGGATATTGTCGTGATGCCGCATCAGGATCAGGCAGGAGAGCATCGCTACCGGGAAGGTGAACTGCGGTTTGAACCACCAGACGTAGAACGGGGCGATAAGCGCGCTGACGATGGCGCCGAGCGAAGAGTAGCCGCTGAGCAGCACCGTCAGCAGCCAGGTGCCGGTCATCAGGCCGGTCAGATCCCAGCCGATAGGCGCGATGGCGCCAAACGCCGTCGCCACGCCTTTACCGCCGCGGAAGTGGAAGAACACCGGGTAGATGTGCCCCAGACAGGCGGCGATCGCCGTCAGGCCTAGGTACAGCGGCGGCACATCGAGTTTGTAGGCCAGCCAGACCGGCAACATCCCTTTCAGAATATCGAACACCAGCACCGCCGCCGCCGCCAGCCGGCCGCCGATGCGCAGGACGTTGGTCGCCCCGGGATTTCCTGAGCCATGCTCACGCGGGTCCGGCAGCCTGGCGATCCGGCAAACCAGGATCGCGCTCGAAATCGAGCCGCACAGATACGCGAAGATAATCATGCCAAGCGCGGTAGCACTCATAACGCGGTTCCGTTTAATAATGGTCGTTTTACTCGCAACATCTATGGATAATACGCACATTCCGCTGGAAGTGGTATCCGGCAAGGCCAAAAACAGAGAATGACGTGATGGATATCGTATTTATTGAAGAGCTTACCGTAATTACCACCATTGGCGTTTATGAGTGGGAACAGGGCATTCGTCAGAAGCTGGTGTTCGATATCGAAATGGGCTGGGATAACCGGCCGGCCGCCGCCAGCGACGACGTAACTGACTGTCTGAGCTATGCCGACGTCAGCGATGCCGTGATCCAACACGTGGAGTCGAACCGCTTCGCCCTGGTGGAACGCGTGGCGGAGGAAATATCTGAAATTTTGCTTCAGCGCTTCAATTCCCCGTGGGTCCGTATTAAGGTCAGCAAACCGGGCGCTGTAGCACATGCCAATCGGGTCGGCGTGATCATTGAGCGCGGCACTCGTCCCGCATGATTTTATGTCATCTGCTTGCAACGAAAGACCGTTAAGCTGGTCTTAATCCTGAGAATTATTTTAGCGGCATTGTCTTTAAGCATTGCCGCTTTTTTATGTGATAGCCGTTATTTTATAGGGTGAGCGAAGCACATGGCTGACATGCATTCACTGTTTATTGCGTTTGTTCTTGGGGTTGTCGAGGGGTTAACCGAATTTCTGCCGGTGTCTTCCACCGGGCATATGATTATCGTTGGCGAGTGGCTGGGCTTTACCGGCGACAAAGCCAAAACCTTTGAAGTCATCATCCAGCTGGGGTCGATCCTGGCCGTCGTCGTGATGTTCTGGCGCAGGTTGTTCGGCCTGATCGGCATCCATTTCGGCGGCAAGCCGGTGGAGCACGAGGGTAAAACCAGCGGTCAGCTGAAGCTGGGGCACATCCTGCTGGCGATGATCCCGGCGGTGGTGCTGGGCCTGGCCTTCCATGATTTCATCAAGTCGCTGTTCGCGCCGAAAAACGTGATGTATGCGTTGGTGGTCGGCGGTCTGCTGCTGCTGGCGGCGGAATGGCTGAAGCCGAAGAAACCGAGCGCGGAAGGGCTGGATGACATCACCTACCGCCAGGCGTTCATGATCGGCTGCTTCCAGTGCCTGGCGCTGTGGCCGGGCTTCTCCCGTTCGGGTTCTACTATCGCCGGCGGTATGCTGGTGGGCGTGAACCGCTATGCGGCGTCCGAGTTCTCCTTCATTTTGGCGGTGCCGATGATGATTGGTGCCAGCGGCCTGGATCTGTACAAGAGCCTGCACTTCCTGACCTGGGGCGATCTGCCGATGTTTGCCGTCGGCTTCGTTACTGCCTTCGTGGTGGCGCTGATTGCGATCAAGACCTTCCTGTCGCTGATCAAACGCATCTCGTTCGTGCCGTTCGCCATCTACCGCTTTATCGTGGCGGCCGTGGTTTACATGGTGTTCCTGTAAGCCCGATACCAAGAAAAAACCCCGCTCTGCGGGGTTTTTTTATGCCTGATCGTTGATAATCGTTTGGGTGAGCTTCCACTCGGCCAGCGCCTGCTGGCGGCGGCGTTTGAGCTCGTCGCGGATCGCGGTGCCCTGCAGCCCGCTGGCTACCACCTCTTTAATCGATACCGCGTTCGCCACCTGATACGCCTGGCGCAGATAGTCGCCCTGCGGATAGGGATTCTTCTCAAAGCCTGTGCGTCCGCGCGCGTCCGCTTCGCTGGTCAGGATCATCTGCTCCAGCCTCTGGGGCTTGCGCCAGACGTCGATGGCGTCGAACAGCTTCAATAGGGTCTCCGGCCGCAGCTTGTTCACTGTGTGGATCAGATCATGGTACTCGGCCACCAGCTTGCTCAGATCGCGCACCGGGTTAGGCACCCGCAGCCGCTGGCACAGCGCCTCGACCAGCCGTACGCCCGCCGGGCCGTGGCCGTGGTGATGCGGCCAGAACTCTTTTGGCGTCAACCCTTTGCCGAGGTCATGGCACAGGGTGGCGAAGCGCACGTCCACCTCCGGCGTGAGGCGGGCGGCGATCGCCAGCGCCATCAGCGTGTGCACGCCGGTGTCGATCTCCGGGTGCCACTTGGCGGGGGCCGGCACGCCGAACAGCGCGTCGATTTCCGGGAACAGCACCGCCAGCGCATCGCAATCGCGCAGCACCTGAAAATAGACCTGCGGGCTCTGGCTTTGCAGCGCCTTTTCGGTTTCCTTCCAGACGCGTTCGGCGGTCAGCGCAGCCAGTTCACCGCCGTGCGCCATTTGGCGCATCAGGGCGAGCGTTTCGTCGGCGATGCGAAAACCCAGGTGGGCGAAGCGAGCGGCGAAGCGGGCCACGCGCAGTACGCGCAGCGGATCTTCGCCGAACGCGTCGGAAACGTGGCGCAGCACGCGCGCCTGCAGATCGGCCACGCCGCCGTAAGGGTCAATCAGCTCCCCTTCGGCGGAACGGGCGATGGCGTTGATGGTCAGATCGCGCCGCAGCAGATCTTCCTCCAGCGTGACGTCCGGCGCGGCATAGCAGGTAAAACCGGTGTACCCTTGGCCGGATTTGCGCTCGGTGCGCGCCAGCGCGTATTCCTCATGAGAATCGGGGTTGAGGAACACCGGGAAATCTTTGCCGACCTGTTGGTAACCCAATGCCAGCAGCTCTGCGGGCGTGGCGCCCACCACCACCCAATCATGATCGACCACCGGAATATTGAGCAGGCTGTCGCGAACGGCGCCGCCGACCAGATAAATCTGCACTGTTGACTCCTGAATATCGTGTAAGGCCCTGTCTATCAGATTACATGAATTGGCCGCGGGATGTCGGCGCCAATGAAAAAGGCGCCCGCAGGCGCCCATACTCAAACTGAACGATACTGAAATCAGTTCATCCAGCGATTGTTGTTCTTGCGACGCGGGATCAGGTGCGGCAACAGCAGGCCCAACAGCAAACCGACGCCGGCAACGCCGCCGCCGTACATGAACCACTGCAGGATAATGGTGCGCTGTTTGTCGTCGAGCTGCAGGTTAACGGCGTTGACCTTCTTCTGCGCGACCACCAGCTGGTTTTTCAGATCCTGGTTTTCCTTCTGCAGGCTGCTGATGGTGCTGTCGCTGCCCGCGACTTTTTCCTGCATTTCCGAGGTGCGCTGGTTCCAGGTGTTATCGATGTTGGCCAGTTTGTCGGTCAGGGTTTTCACCTGCTGTTCCAGCTCGGGCACGCGGGTGCGCAGGCTTGGCGTCTGGCTGAGCTGATCGAGCGGGATCCAGGTGGTGCGGCCTTTGGGATCGCGGATCTGGCCGTAATTGGTGCTGTCGTTGACGCTCAGCAGGGTCACTTCTTCACCGGCGTTCAGAGTGCCGACAATACGGTACTGATTACCTGGGCCGCTATGGACATAAGTGCTTAACTCATCGGAGATATAGCGTTTATCTTCGGCATGTGCGGCCCAAGTGATGCTGAAGCTCAGCGCGGCAAGGAAAATCAGGCGTAATTTCTGCATTAGTTCATCGTTTCTGGGTGAATTTATGGAACGATAGTAGAGGGTTCAGTCTGACGACGCAACGCCAAAACCGGAATGAGAACTATCTTACTGTGGCTGATTCTGTGAGTTGCGCAGCGTTTTATAACGTAACAGGTTTTTTCTACAGTTAGCAGGGTTAAGGCGCCGGGAATCGCGGTAAGATAACGGCAACTGTGCGTCAGTGGGCAGCATACGGCGGGCCGAGCGCGCCGAGCTGAAACCGACGTGAATGCGTAACTTATTGGTGTTAAAGAATTATGACCGTTGAAATTGAACTGAAATTCATCGCCGCGCCGCAAGCGGTGGCCGCACTGCCACACTGGCTCGCCGCCTGGCCGCATCAGCATTCCGCGCCGCAAAAACTGACCAACATTTACTTCGAAACGGCCGACAATTTCCTGCGCCGTCACGACATGGGGCTGCGCATTCGCGGTTTCGACGATCGCTATGAGATGACCATCAAAACCGCAGGTAAAGTGGTGGCCGGCCTGCACCAGCGCCCGGAATACAATGTCGCCATCGCCGAACCGCAGCTGGCGCTGGCGCAGTTTCCTGCCGACATCTGGCCGCAGGATTGCGATATCGCGGCGCTGCAGCAGGCGTTGCAACCGCTGTTCCGTACCGATTTTGTGCGTGAGAAGTGGGTGGTTACTTACGGCCAAAGTGAGATAGAGATTGGCCTGGATCAGGGTGAGGTGCGCGCCGGTGATCTCAGCGAAGCCCTGAGCGAGATAGAACTGGAGTTGCTGAAAGGCAACACCGCCGATCTGCTGGCATTGGCCGGTGAGCTGGCGGCGCACGATGGGCTGCGTCAGGGCAGCCTGAGCAAGGCGGCGCGTGGTTACCACCTGGCGCAGGGCAATCCGCCGCGCGAGGTGCGCTCGCTGCAGGTGCTGAAGCCGGCGGCGAAGGCGACCGTGGAGCAGGGGATGATCGCCGCCTTCGAACTGGCGCTGAACCACTGGCAGTACCATGAAGAGCTGTGGCTGCGCGGCGACGCGCAGGCGCGCGGGGCGGTCATCGAAGCGGTCGGCACGATCCGCCAGGCGCTGGTGATCTTCGGCGGCCTGGTGCCGCGCAAGGCCAGCGCCGATCTGCGCGCCCGTCTGACCGAACTCGAACCATTGTTGGCGGATAAAGCCGCGCAACCAGAGACCCTGTGCTACAGCACAGCTTACCTGCAATGTAAGTTGGCGCTCACATCATGGCTGGTGAGCGGCGCCTGGAGGCCGTTTATCGATGCCAAAGGGCAGACCAAGCTGGACGGTTCTTTCAAACGCTTTAGCGACATCATGCTGGGGCGCAGCGGCGCGGAGCTGAAAGAAGCCTTCAGCCGTACCCTGAACGAAGATGAATATCAGGAACAATTGCCGCGCCTGACGCGTCAGATTTCGGCGCTGATCCTGCTGTCGGGCGCTTACCCCGACGAGCAGACCGGGCCTTATATCGACGCCTGGCGCGAGTTGCAGGCGGCGCTGAGCGAGCGCCGCCAGGGCTGGTATGAAGCCAGCCGCAAACAGGCCTTATCGCATGCGCCATTCTGGTTAAACGGCGCGCTTCGTTAATCCAGTCGGCCCGCCAGCCGTGGGCCGCAGAACGGGTCATACACTATGTCGCCACTTTCAGCCGCGTTACAGGCTCAGGCACAGCAGGTTGTGCAGCGTTTTCAGGAAGTTCACGGCGCGGACAGCGCCTTTAGCGAGCAGGAGCAGTGGGTGCTGGCGTCGAGCGACTTCGTCAGCGACGCGCTGCTCGCCCAGCCGGCCTGGCTCGCGACGCTGCGCGAGCAGCCGCCGGCGCCCGGCGAGTGGCAACACTATGCCGCCTGGCTGCAGGACGAGCTGGAAGAGGTGCGCGACGAAGCGCAGCTGATGCGCACGCTGCGCCTGTTTCGCCGCGAGACGCTGGTGCGTATCGCCTGGGCGCAGGCGCAGGGGCTGTGTTCGACCGAAGAAACGCTGCTGCAGCTGAGCGGGCTGGCGGAGACGCTGATCGTCAGCGCACGCGACTGGCTGTACCAAACCTGCTGCCGCGAGTGGGGCACGCCGTGCAACGCCGCTGGCGAACCGCAGCCGCTGCTGATCCTCGGCATGGGCAAGCTGGGCGGCGGCGAGCTGAATTTCTCGTCGGATATCGATCTGATCTTCGCCTACCCGGAAAATGGTCAAACCCAGGGCGGGCGGCGCGAGCTGGACAATGCCCAGTTCTTCACCCGCCTCGGCCAGCGGCTGATCAAGGCGCTGGATCAACAGACCATCGACGGCTTCGTCTATCGCGTCGACATGCGGCTGCGGCCGTTCGGCGACAGCGGCCCGTTGGTGATGAGCTTCGCGGCGCTGGAAGATTATTATCAGGAGCAGGGGCGCGACTGGGAGCGCTATGCGATGGTGAAGGCGCGCCTGATGGGCGGGGCGGAAGACGTCTACAGCCAGGAGCTGCGCAAAACCCTGCGGCCGTTCGTGTTCCGCCGCTACATCGATTTCAGCGTCATCCAGTCGCTGCGCAACATGAAGGGCATGATCGCCCGTGAAGTACGGCGTCGCGGCCTGAAGGACAACATCAAGCTGGGCGCCGGCGGCATTCGCGAAATCGAATTCATTACCCAGGTATTCCAGCTGATCCGCGGCGGCCGCGAGCCGGCGCTGCAGGGGCGTTCGCTGCTGCCGACGCTGCAGGCGGTGGGTGAGCTGGGGCTGCTGGAGGCCGAGCAGGTGCGGGCGCTGAGCGCCGCCTACCTGTTCCTGCGGCGGTTGGAGAACTTGCTGCAGGCGATCGGCGATCAGCAAACCCAGACGCTGCCGCAGGAGGCACTCGATCAGGCGCGGTTGGCCTACGGCATGGGATTGGCGGATTGGCCGGCGCTGATGGCGGCGCTGGACGCGCACATGCAGGCGGTGCGCGCGGTGTTCGACGACCTGATCGGCGACGATAGCCCGGATGTCGGCGAAGATCCCGATTACCAGCACTACCACAGCCTGTGGCAGGACGCGCTGGAGGAGAACGAGCTGGCGCCGCTGACGCCGCACCTCGATGAAGAGGGGCGCCGACAGATGCTGCGCACCATCGCCGATTTTCGTCACGACGTCGACAAGCGCACCATCGGCCCGCGCGGCCGCGACGTGCTCGATCAGCTGATGCCGCGCCTGCTGGCGGAGGTGTGCCCGCGCCAGGACGCGCCGACCGCGTTGGTGCGGCTGGCGCAGCTGCTGCTCAGCATCGTCACCCGCACCACCTACCTCGAATTGTTGGTGGAGTACCACGCGGCGCTCAGCCATCTGATCCGCCTGTGCGCCGCGTCGCCGATGGTTGCCAACCAGCTGTCGCGTTACCCGCTGCTGCTGGACGAGCTGCTGGATCCGGCCACGCTGTATCAGCCGGTGGCGCTGGACGCCTACCGCAGCGAACTGCGGCAGTATCTGCTGCGGGTGCCGGAAGACGACGAAGAGCAAAAGCTGGAGGCGCTGCGTCAGTTCAAACAGGCACAGCAGCTGCGCATCGCCGCGGCGGATATCGCCGGCGCGCTGCCGGTGATGAAAGTGAGCGATCACCTGACTTATTTGGCGGAGGCGATCATCGACGCGGTGGTGCAACAGGCCTGGAGCGACATGGTGGCGCGCTACGGCCAGCCGACCCATCTGCAGGAACGCGAAGGGCGCGGCTTTGCGGTGATCGGCTACGGCAAGCTGGGCGGCTGGGAGCTGGGGTACAGTTCCGACCTCGATCTGGTGTTCTTGTTGGATTGCCCGCCGGAAGTGATGACCGACGGCGATCGCTGCATCGACGGCCGTCAGTTCTACCTGCGGCTGGCACAGCGGGTGATGCATCTGTTCAGCACCCGCACCTCCTCCGGCATTCTGTATGAGGTTGACGCGCGTCTGCGGCCTTCCGGTGCGGCGGGGATGCTGGTCAGCACCGTCGAAGCGTTCGCCGACTACCAGCAAAACGAAGCCTGGACCTGGGAGCATCAGGCCCTGGTGCGTGCGCGCATCGTGCATGGCGATCCGGCGCTGCATCAGCAGTTTGACGCAATCCGGCGCGAGATCCTGTGCAAAACGCGCGATGCGCAGACCCTGAAGCGCGAAGTGCGCGAGATGCGCGAAAAGATGCGCAACCATCTCGGCAGCAAGCAGCGCGATCTGTTTGATATCAAAACCGATGAGGGCGGCATAACCGACATCGAATTTATCGCCCAATATCTGGTCTTACGCTATGCGCCGGGTGAACCGCGCCTGACGCGTTGGTCGGACAACGTGCGCATCTTCGAGCTGATGGCCAATTACGACATCATGCCGGAAGAGGAGGCGCGCGCGCTGACCCAGGCCTATGTCACCATGCGCGATGAGATCCACCATCTGGCGCTGCAGGAACATTCCGGCAAGGTCGGCAGCGGGCTGTTTGCCGCCGAGCGCGAGCAGGTACGCGCCAGCTGGGCCAAATGGCTGGATTAATACCTTTTTGCGGGTATTCCGGCGGTCTGTGGTAATATCTGCGCCACTAAAATTTTGTTCTTTTTTGGAGTTATCGGATGAAAGTTACGCTGCCTGATTTTCGCCGCGCCGGTGTGCTGGTGGTCGGTGACGTCATGTTGGATCGCTATTGGTATGGGCCGACCAGCCGCATTTCACCGGAAGCCCCGGTGCCGGTGGTCAAGGTCGATACCATCGAAGAGCGTCCCGGCGGCGCGGCTAACGTGGCGATGAACATCGCTTCGCTGGGCGCCACTTCCCGTCTGGTGGGCCTGACCGGCATCGACGATGCGGCGCGGGCGCTGAGCGCCAAGCTGAATGAAGTCAACGTGCGCTGCGACTTCGTCTCGGTGCCGACCCATCCGACCATCACCAAGCTGCGCGTGCTGTCCCGCAACCAGCAACTGATCCGTCTCGACTTCGAAGAAGGCTTCTCCAACGTTGATCCACAGCCGATGCTGGAGCGTATTCAGCAGGCGCTGCCGCAGATCGGCGCGCTGGTGCTGTCCGATTACGCCAAGGGCGCGCTCAGCCAGGTGCAGGGCATGATCCAACTGGCGCGCGCCGCCAAGGTGCCGGTGCTGATCGATCCGAAAGGGTCCGATTTCGAGCGCTATCGCGGCGCGACGCTGCTGACGCCGAACTTGTCCGAGTTCGAAGCGGTGGTGGGCCACTGCAAGGATGAAGCGGAATTGGTGGAACGCGGCATGAAGCTGGTGGCGGATTTCGAGCTGTCGGCGCTGCTGGTTACCCGTTCAGAACACGGCATGACGCTGTTGCAGCCGGGCGTTGAACCGCTGCACTTGCCGACCCAGGCGCAGGAAGTGTTTGATGTGACCGGCGCCGGCGACACCGTGATCGGCGTGCTGGCCGCCTCGCTGGCCGCCGGTAACTCGCTGGAAGAGTCCTGTTTCCTGGCCAACGCTGCCGCCGGCGTGGTGGTGGGCAAGCTCGGTACCTCCACCGTGTCGCCGATCGAGCTGGAAAACGCGGTGCGCGGCCGCGCCGAGACCGGTTTTGGCGTGATGACCGAAGCGCAGTTGAAGCATGCCGTCGCGCAGGCGCGTCAGCGCGGCGAAAAAGTGGTGATGACCAACGGCATCTTCGACATTTTGCATGCCGGCCACGTCTCTTATCTGGCCAACGCCCGCAAGCTGGGCGATCGCCTGATCGTGGCGGTGAACAGCGATGCGTCGACCAAGCGCCTGAAAGGGGAAACACGCCCGGTCAACGCGCTGGAGAACCGCATGATTGTACTGGGCGCGCTGGAAGCGGTGGATTGGGTGGTGCCGTTCGAAGAGGACACGCCGCAGCGCTTGATCGCCGACATTCTGCCGGATCTGCTGGTGAAAGGCGGCGATTACAAACCGGAAGAGATTGCCGGCAGTGCGGAAGTGTGGGCCAACGGCGGCGATGTCAAAGTGTTGAACTTTGAAGACGGCCTGTCGACCACCAACATCATCAAAGCGATTAAAGACGGGCGCGGCTAACGCCGGGTAATCTAAAGAACAAGGGCGCGCGGTTCATACAGGTGCGCGCCCTTCGCGGGAATTATTCGTCTTCCTGCTTGGCTGCCGGCGCCGTGCTCAGTTTGCTTTCCAGCTCGGCCATGCGCTGTTCCAACAGCGCCAGCTTCTCGCGGGTGCGCAACAGCACCTGAGTCTGCACGTCGAACTCTTCGCGGTTAACCAAATCCAGGCGGGTCAACTGCGATTGCAGGACCTGACGGATTTTTTTCTCAACGTCTTCCCCGAATTCACGAACGCCTTTAGGCATGGACTCATGAACCTGGCGTGCGATTTGTTCGATTTTTTTCGGGTCAATCATGGCGTATCCCTTTCAGAGTTTAATAGCTGCCGCTTAGTGTAATGCGAGTTGCCCGCCGGATAAACACCATTAAGCGCATTCGCCGCGCGTGGCCGAATTGTGCTTTTGCCAATTGCCCTGTCTATCCATTAGCGTTATAGTCATCTTGCTTATTCTCAGGGCGGGGTGAAAGTCCCCACCGGCGGTAAATCACCTTCTACGGTGAAAGCCCGCGAGCGCTCAGCCAGCCTGTAAAGGCCGGTTAGAGGTCAGCAGATCCGGTGTAATTCCGGGGCCGACGGTTATAGTCCGGATGGGAGAGAGTAACGGTATCTGCCGGGCATGCGCCCGCTTGCGTTATTTTTTTAGCTATTGCTAGCTACTCCTCAAGATCGCCCTGGTTCTGGTAATCCATAATTTTTAATGAGGTTTTTTACCATGAATCAGACGCTACTTTCAGACTTCGGCACGCCGACAGAACGCGTTGAACGCGCGATCGACGCACTGCGCAACGGGCGCGGCGTGATGGTGCTCGATGATGAAAATCGTGAAAACGAAGGTGACATGATCTTCGCCGCGGAAACCATGACCGTTGAGCAGATGGCGCTGACCATCCGCCACGGCAGCGGTATCGTGTGCCTGTGCATCACCGAAGAACGCCGTCAGCAGCTTGAGCTGCCGATGATGGTGACCAACAACTCCAGCCAGTTCCAGACCGCCTTCACCGTGACCATCGAAGCGGCGCAGGGCGTGACCACCGGGGTTTCCGCTTCCGATCGCCTGACCACCATCCGCGCGGCGGTGGCAGACAGCGCCAAGCCGAGCGACCTGAACCGTCCGGGCCACGTGTTCCCGCTGCGTGCGCAGCCGGGCGGCGTGCTGAGCCGTCGCGGCCACACCGAAGCAACCATCGATCTGGTCTCCATGGCCGGTTTCAAACCTGCCGGCGTACTGTGTGAACTGACCAATGACGACGGCAGCATGGCGCATGCGCCGGAAGTGATTACCTTCGCCAAACAGCACGACATGGTAGTGCTGACCATCGAAGATCTGGTGGCCTACCGCCAGGCGCACGAGAAAAAAGCCAGCTGATAGCCGGCCGCTTTCAACGATAAAAAAGCCGCGTAACGCGGCTTTTTTTGTGGCTACCGCTTTGACAGGCGTTCGCCGATGCGGCTGGCGTAATTCATCACGTGGAAGGTGTAGTTCTCCTCAACCGTACCCTGGAACAGATGCGCCCAGGGGCCGATGGCGTAGATGCCGAGATCTTCCCCGCCGTGCGTCTCGCTTTTCAGCGGCACCAGTGCCGGCTGAATAAAGTCGGGCGCGGTGGTTTGCTCCATGGTCAATGCCGGGCGCTCGGTCAGCGGGATCGCGCCGCCGGGGCCGTTGGCGAAACCGACGGTGGTATAAGGCTTGCCGTCGCTGCCCAGCCGCGGTTTGCCGTCGACGCCGACGGAAATGCCGAGGATAGGATTGCCGCGCTTGGCATAGCCGGCGATGGTCAGCGTGTGGCTGTGATCGCCGGTCACGATCACCAGCGTTTCGTCCAGGTTGACCTTGCCGACGATGGTTTTCACCGCCTCGTTCAGGGCGACCGCGTCGCTCAGCGTACGGTAGGCGTTACCGTTGTGGCTGCCGTGATCGATGCGTCCACCCTCCACCAGCAGCAGGTAGCCTTCGGTGTTCTTGGCCAGAATATCGATGGCCTTGCCGGTCATCTCTGCCAGTGAAGGTTCTCCCGCCGCGTCTTGCCGTCGATCGTGCTCGAAGTTCATGTGTGATGGCTCGAACAGGGCCAACAGGTGGTCGACCTTACCCGGCTCGATTTTATCGAACTGTGCCTGATTCCATACGTATTGCCCACGCTCGCCGTAGCGCTGCAGCCAGGCCTGCGTCAGGTCGCGGCCATCCTTTCTGGCGCCTGTTTTGCTGGGATATTCCGGATCGCTCACGCTGTCGGGCAGGAAGTTGGCGCGCCCACCGCCCATCGCCACGTTCAGGCCGTTGCCGTATTTCATTTCCACCAGCTGGCGCGCGATGTCGCGGCAGCCTGCGGCCAGGGCGTCCGCCGGCATTTTGGCGTCAGACTCCCAGTCGCGGTTGGCGATATGGGCATAGGTGGCGCCCGGCGTGGCGTGGGTAATGGTCGCGGTTGTCACGGCGCCGGTGGCCATGCCGAGCGTTGCGGCCATCTCCCACAGCGTGGTGACGGCCTTGGTTTGCTGATCCTCGCAATTGTTGAGGGCGGCCGTATGGTTGAGGCCCATCAGATCGTTGATGGTTTTGACGCCGGTGGTCATTGCCACCGCGCTGGGCGCGGAGTCGGTGATTTGGGCGTCGGCGGAATAGGTTTTGGCCGCCGCCAAATAGGGGAAGGCTTCCCAGGCCAGCACGTTGGACTCGCCATCCACGCCGCGCTGCTGCCCTTCAAAAATGCGGGCGGCGGTCACGGTGGAAAATCCCATGCCGTCACCGACCACCAGAATGACGTTTTTGGCGCGGTTGGTGTTTGGTGTCTGCTTCAGCCGCTGTTGCAGCTGAGCTTGCGCCTGAAGGAAGTAAGGGTCTTCGCGCTGCGTCAGCGGCGCGTTGTCCGTCGCTTTGGCGACTGCCCCCGTGGCGAACAAGGTCATGGAAAGCGCCAGGCGGGTTGCCAGTGTGAGTCTGAACATGAATTCCTCCTTGGTGAGACGTGATTCCCGTAGCGCCGACGGGCTGCCAACACCCTGTCGACTGAAAGAGGAGTGTATCGACTGTGTTAACAAAAAATACATAAATTGTTCACAAATTAGATCTGTGTGGCAGTAATGCCATGGTATTCACAGAATTTATTAATTAATTGAAAAGTATGTATTTTTTAACTTTCTGTTGGCCGGTGCATTTTTGTGCTTTTTAATTCAAATTTATTGAATATCATCATCACGGTTATCCGGCTGTGTTGCTGCGGCAAAGCGCGTAATGTAACGCCATAGCACAATTTGAACTAAGGATCCCCCTATGAACACCTCTCGTATGCCTGCACTGTTTCTTGGCCACGGTAGCCCGATGAACGTGCTGGAAGACAAC
The DNA here is from genome assembly GCF_052168755.1 of Serratia sp. CY43202. Lineage (NCBI taxonomy): Bacteria > Pseudomonadati > Pseudomonadota > Gammaproteobacteria > Enterobacterales > Yersiniaceae > Serratia > Serratia sp. CY43202. The sequence continues at coordinate 166,216 of NZ_JBJNMB010000006.1, read as the reverse complement.
CGTTACACCCGGGCATGGCGTGCGTTGGGTGAGTCATTGCCGCGTCCGAAGGCGATCGTGGCGGTTTCCGCGCATTGGTACACCCGCGGCACTGCGGTCACCGCGATGGAAAAACCCAAAACCATTCACGACTTCGGCGGGTTCCCGCAGGCGCTGTTTGATACCCGCTATCCGGCGCCGGGCTCTCCCGCGCTGGCCACGCAGCTGCAGCAAATCCTGGCGCCAGTGCCGGTAACGGCGGATCTCGGCGAGTGGGGATTGGATCACGGCACCTGGGGCGTATTGATCAAAATGTATCCCGATGCTGATATTCCGGTGGTGCAGCTCAGCGTCGACGGCACACAGTCGGCGGCCTATCACTATGAGCTGGGCCGCAAACTCGCGGCGCTGCGGGATGAGGGCGTGATGATCGTCGCCAGCGGCAACGTGGTGCACAACCTGCGCATGGTGAAATGGCAGGGCGATACCAGCGCCTACCCGTGGGCGGAATCGTTCAATAACTTTGTCCGGGATAACCTGCGCTATCGGGGCGACAACCACCCGCTGGTGGATTTCATGCGCCATGAGGGCGCGGCGTTGTCAAACCCGACGCCGGAACACTATCTGCCGTTGCTGTACGTGCTCGGCGGCTGGGATGGAAAAGAAGCCATCAGCGTGCCGATCGACGGTATCGAAATGGGGGCGCTGAGCATGCTGTCGGTGCAGGTGGGGTAAATAAAAAACGCCGGTCAGAGACTGGCGTTTTGTCTTCAGCGGGGTGATCAGCCGAGGATGGTGTGCGGATAGAAGCGCGATAGATCCTGCGTGATCAGTTCGCGATCTTCGCGCAGGCCGATGCCGCAGGGTTGATCGTTCACCAGCCAGCTGCCGATCAGCGTGTAGCTGTCTTCGAACTTTGGCAGCGGATGGAATTGCTGCACGATCATGCCTTCTTCACCGTACGGCCCATCGACGCGCGCCACTTCCTGACCGTTTTCGACGATCTGAATATTGGCGCCTTCGCGTGAGAACAGCGGTTTGGTGACGTAATGATCCATCGGCGGATGATCGTCTTGCGCGAAATAAGCCGGCAACAGGTTAGGGTGGTTAGGGAACATTTCCCACAGCAACGGCAGCAGCGCCTTGTTGGAGATGATGCTCTTCCAGGCCGGCTCCAGCCAACGCACGCCGGCGTCTTCCAGCTTGGTGGAGAACATCTCGCGCAGCATGAATTCCCACGGGTAGAGCTTGAACAGGTTGCCGATCACCTGATCCTGCAGATCGGTGAACTGACCTTTCTCGCCAAGACCAATCTCTTCCATGAACAGGAACTCGGTCGGCAGACCGGCTTCCTGCGCGCAGTCCTGCAGATATTGCACCGTGCCGCGATCTTCTTCGCTGTCCTGGCAGCAGGCCAGGTGCAACAGGCCGAAGCCGTGATGCGCTTTCAGCTCGGCGAAACGCTCGATCAGCTTCTCCTGCAGGCTGTTGTACTGATCCGATTCCGGATCCAGCTTGCCGGCGTTGATCTGGTCTTCCAGCCACAGCCACTGGAAGAAGGCCGCCTCATACAGCGAGGTTGGCGTATCGGCGTTGTTCTCCAGCAGCTTCGGCGGGTTGACGCCGTCGTAGGCCAGATCGAGACGCGAATACAGCGACGGCTGGTTGGTGCGCCAGGAACTGCGCACGAACTCCCAGGTGTGTTTCGGAATGCAGAACTTGGCCATCAGCTCATCGCTGCCGACCACCTTTTCCACCACCTGCAGGCACATCTGGTGCAGCTCGGCGGTGGCGTTTTCGATCTCTTCAATCTGCACCAGCGTGAACTGGTAATAGGCGTCTTCACACCAGTACGGCTCGCCGTACATGGTGTGGAAACGGAAACCGAACTCGGTCGCTTTTTCACGCCAGTCCGGGCGCTCGGTAATAGCAATACGTTTCATGCATCAACCGCCCATGCTGCGAGAGCCGGAGTTGGAAGTGGCGCTGCTGCGCTGCATGCTGGTCTGCTTGGCCACGGTCTCGCCGAAACCACCGCGGGTCACGGTGTTGGTGACCGCAGGCTTTGGCGCCATGGCGGTTTTCGGCACCGTCATGGTGCGGCCGCCGGCGGTGGCCGGGCCGTAGCTCTTGCCGCTGGCGTCGACAAACTTGCCGTTCGCCGGGCTGGCGGCGTTCTTGGAAGTGAACAGTGGCTGCTGCGCGAAGCCGGAACCGCCCATCAGGCGGCCCATCATGTAGCCCGCCATCAGCGGCATCCAGAAGCTGCCGCTGCTTTGCGATTCCGCCGCCATGCCGGCCTGTGCCGGCGCCTGGGTGCACTGCGCTTCGCCGAACTCGGCGACGCAGTCTTCGCGGGTGGCGTATTTCGGCGCGGTTTTCGCCGCTTCTTGCAGGGCGTTGTTGTAGGAGGTGGTGCACTGCTCGCTCATCGAAGGATTGGCGCGCGAACAGTCATCGGCATTCTGATACAGGGAGACCGTTTCATCGCTCTTCTCGCAGCCGGCCAGCATAAAGACGGCGCTGATCGCCAAGGCCACGGGCGCGACACGGTAGCTGCGCCAGGATTTGCGGAACGTCTCTTGGTTGATGTTTTTTGTCCGTTTCATCGTTATCAATCCCATCATGCGGGCTGTTTTCGCCCTTTCCCAGTAGTGGCGCTAAGGATAGGGGAAACATGGTCAAAATTAAAGCTGAAACGCCCGTAGAATCCACTCTTTACGCAGTTATACGTTGGGGTGTGCGCCAGTTCGCTTTCGCGGCGAAAAAACGCGCGTTGGCGTTTCATCATGAAACGTTATCGCTATGATGATGTTCCATAATGGAACAAAAATCGCGAAGCTCGCCAGGCGGATGGCAGGCGCTCATAGTCGAAGCACAACAACAAGCCGACGGCGAAGTCGGCGCGTCATCACCTGATATCTGAACGTTACCATCGCCAACTCCCTACAAGGATCCGGTTATGTTGAGAATCATCCAGTCACCAGGTAAATACATTCAGGGCGCCAATGCGCTAGCCGTCGTCGGCGAATACGCCAAATCCCTCGCCGATCATTACCTGGTGATCGCCGACGACTTCGTGATGCAGCTGGCGGGCGACACCCTGATGGGCAGCTTGCAGCAGCACGGCGTGAAACATCACGCGGCCCGCTTCAACGGCGAGTGCTGCCGCAAAGAGATAGACCGGCTCGGCCGCGAGCTGCAGGCCCACGGTTGCCGCGGAGTGATCGGCGTCGGCGGTGGTAAGACGCTCGACACCGCCAAGGCCGTCGCCCACTACCAACAGCTGCCGGTGGTGCTCATTCCCACCATTGCTTCCACCGATGCGCCGACCAGCGCGCTGTCGGTTCTCTACACCGAACAGGGCGAATTCGCCGAATACCTGATCTACCCGCGCAACCCAGATATGGTGGTGATGGACAGTTCCATCATCGCCAACGCGCCGGTGCGCCTGTTGGTCGCCGGCATGGGCGACGCGCTTTCCACCTATTTCGAGGCGCAGGCCTGCTTCGACGCTCAGGCCACCAGCATGGCCGGCGGCAAATCGACGCTGGCGGCGCTCAGTCTGGCGCGGCTGTGCTATGACACGCTGCTGGCCGAAGGGGTGAAGGCCAAGCTGGCGGTCGAGGCCGGCGTGGTAACGGAAGCGGTGGAGCGCATTATTGAGGCCAATACGTATTTGAGCGGCATCGGCTTCGAGAGTAGCGGGCTGGCGGCGGCGCACGCCATTCACAACGGTTTCACCGTGCTGGAAGAGTGCCACCACCTGTATCACGGCGAAAAAGTGGCGTTCGGCACCTTGGCGCAGCTGGTATTGCAGAACAGCCCGATGGCGCAGATTGAAACCGTGTTGGCGTTTTGCCATGACATCGGCCTGCCGATCACGCTGGCGCAGATGGGCGTCACCGGCGACGCGACGGCGAAGATGATGGCGGTGGCCGAGGCCAGTTGCGCCGCCGGCGAAACCATTCACAACATGCCGTTCAAGGTCACCCCTACGGGCGTGCAGGCGGCGATCCTGACGGCGGACAGGCTGGGCACCGCCTGGCTGCAGCGTCATTGATACCGTTGGGGCGCGGTGCGCCGCGCCCCTGGGCTTACAGAGGAAATCATCGTGAAAAAACTGATTAATCAGGTCGAGTCGGTGTTGGAAGAGCAGTTGCAGGGGCTGGCGGAGGCCCATCCCGAGTTGCTGGTGCACGCGGATCCGGTGTTCGTGACCCGCGCCGACGCGCCGGTGGCGGGCAAGGTGGCGATCCTGTCCGGCGGCGGTAGCGGCCACGAGCCGATGCACTGCGGTTTCGTCGGCGAAGGGATGCTCGACGGCGCCTGTCCGGGCGAGATTTTCACCTCGCCGACGCCGGATAAAATGTACGAGTGCGGTCAGGCGATCGACGGTGGCGCCGGCGTGTTGCTGCTGATTAAGAACTACACCGGAGACGTGCTCAACTTCGAAACCGCCACCGAGCTGCTGCACGACAGCGGCGTCGCGGTGGCGACGGTGCTGGTGGATGACGACGTGGCGGTCAAGGACAGCCTGTTTACCGCCGGGCGGCGTGGGGTGGCCAATACCGTGCTGATGGAGAAACTGCTGGGCGCCGCCGCGGCGCGCGGCGACGATCTGGACAGCGTGGTGACGCTGGGGCATCGCATCAACAACCACGGGCATTCGATCGGCATTGCGCTGGGTGCCTGTACCGTCCCCGCCGCCGGCAAACCGTCGTTCACCCTGGCGGAGAACGAGATGGAGTTCGGCGTCGGCATTCACGGCGAGCCGGGCATTGCGCGCCGCACGTTCACCACGCTCAACGCGGCGGTGGACGACATGTTCCATACGTTGATCGACCACGGCCACTATCAGCGCACGATCCGCGTCTGGGATCGTCAGCAGGGCGAGTGGCGCGACGAGATGCAGACCAAGCAGCCGCTGACGCGCGGCGATCGGGTGATCGCGTTGGTCAATAACCTGGGTGCCACGCCGCTGTCCGAGCTGTATGGCGTCTACCATCGATTGGCGGAGCGTTGCGCCGAGGCGGGCATCATTATCGAACGCAACCTGGTGGGTTCTTATTGCACCTCGCTTGATATGCAGGGCGTGTCCATCACGTTGTTGAACGTGGACGACGAGCTGTTGTCCTTGTGGGATGCGCCGGTGAAAACGCCTGCGCTGCGTTGGGGTTGCTGAGGAGGAATTATGGCGTTGACCAAACAACAGGTCGTCGATTGGCTGATGCGTTGCGGCGAAGTATTCAGCCGGGAGCGCGATTTTCTCACCCAACTGGACACCGAGATCGGCGATGCCGACCACGGTCTGAACATGAATCGCGGTTTCAATAAGGTGGTAGAAAAGCTGCCGTCGGTGGCGGACAAGGATATCGGCTTTATCCTGAAAAACACCGGTATGACGCTGCTGTCGAGCGTGGGCGGCGCCAGCGGTCCGCTGTTCGGCACCTTCTTCATCCGCGCGGCGCAGGCGGCGAACGCCAAGCAAAGCCTGGATCTGGTGGAGCTGCATCAGGTGATGCAGGAAGGGGTGGAAGGCGTGGTGATGCGCGGTAAGGCGGAGCCGGGCGACAAGACCATGTGCGACGTCTGGTGGCCGGTGGTGGAAAGCCTCGGCCAGTCCGCGCAGCAGAACCTGAGCGTGGCGGAGGCGCTGCAGCGCGCCGCCGACAGCGCCGAGCGGGCGGTGGAGAGCACCATTACCATGCAGGCGCGTAAAGGGCGGGCCAGTTACCTGGGCGAGCGTAGCATCGGCCACCAGGATCCCGGCGCCACTTCGGTGATGTTGATGATGAAAACGCTGGCCGAGGTCGCCGGCAGTTAGCAGGAGGCGAGATGATTAATATCGTGGTGGTTTCGCACAGCGCGTTGCTGGCGCGCGGCGTTGAACAGTTGGCGCGGCAGATGATGCGCGGTGACGGCTGCAAATTGGCGCTGGCGGCGGGCGTGGATGACGAGCAGCACCCGATCGGTACCGACGCGGTCAAAGTGATGGAGGCGATCGAAGCGGTCGCCGGCGGCGACGGCGTTCTGGTGCTGATGGATCTGGGCAGCGCGCTGCTCAGTGCCGAAACCGCGCTCGATCTGCTGGACCCGGACCTGGCCGCCAAAGTGCGGCTGTGCGCGGCGCCGCTGGTTGAAGGCACCTTGGCGGCGGTGGTGGCCGCCAACTCCGGTGCTTCGCTGGAACAGGTGGTGGCGGAGGCGCAGGGGGCGCTGCAGGCCAAGCAGGCACAGCTGGGTGAGGCTTCACCGACGGCGAAAATCGTGGCCTTGCCGCTGGCGCAGGGCAAAAGCGTAACCTGGACGGTGCAGAACCCGCACGGGCTGCATGCGCGCCCGGCGGCGCGGCTGGTCGAAACGCTGGCGCCGTTCAAGGCCGAGCTGGTGCTGGAGAAGCAGGGGCAGTGCGTCGATCCGCGCAGCCTCAATCAGCTGGCGCTGCTGCAGGTTCGTCACGGCGACACCGTTCGCCTGATTGCCGACGGTGCGCAGGCGGACGAGGCGCTGGCGGCGTTCAAAGCGCTGGCGGAACAACATTTCGGCGAGACGGTCTCCGAGCGGCAGCAGCCTTCGCTGCACGGTATCCCGGTGGCGGAAAGCGTCACCAGCGGACCCGTGTTCCAGGCCCACAGCCTCTGGCCGCCAACCGTCGATCGACGGATTGGTGCGGACGAGGTGTTGGGCGAACAGCAACGCCTGCGGGAGGCGCTACAGCACACGCTGAGCGATCTGAACCGGCTGGCGGAGCGTACCGGTACGCTGATCGGCAAGCCGCAGGCGGCGATCTTCGGCGCCCACAGCATGCTGCTGGACGATCCGGATCTGCAGCAGGCGGCTTACACCCGCATCGCGCAGCAGCTGTGCTGCGCCGAGCAGGCCTGGCGGCAGGTGCTGGGGGCGATCGCCGAAGAGTACCGTGAGCTGGATGACGACTACATGCGGGCGCGCGAATTGGACGTGCGCGACATGCTGCGCCGCACGCTGTGCCATCTGCAGGGGCTGCCGCTGCCGGCCATGGCGCTCGCAGAACCGTCAATCTTGGTGATGGACGAGCTGATGCCCTCGGAGGTGGTGATGCTCGACAGGCGGCTGGTGCTCGGCATCTGCCTGAGCGGCGGCAATGCCCTGTCGCACAGCGCCATTCTGGCGAAGGCGATGGGCATTCCGATGGTGGTCGGCATGCAGGATTGCCTGAGCAAAACCCGCAGCGGGCAGAAGGCGATGCTGGACGCCGCGCGCGGGGTATTGCAGCTCAGCCACTAGGCACGCAGCTTGAACTGGCGGATGTCGATCCCGTGCTGTTTGATCTTCCGCCACAGCGTGGTGCGGCCGATGCCCAGCAGCTGCGCCATCTCCGTCACCTGGCCACGGCTGACGGTCGCCGCGCGCAGGATCGCCTGGCGTTCCATGTCCGTCAGCGTCAACAGCGGTGCGCCGGGCTGCGGATCGCTTTCCAGCAGCGACGGCTGGCCGAGCAGGTGCGCCGGCAGATCCGCCAACTGGATGTGGTGACCGTGGCAAATCATTGCCGCGCGCTCCACCACCCCTTTCAGTTCCAAATCGTTGCCCGGCCACAGATAAAGCGCCAACTGGGTCATCACCTCGTCATCGACCCGGAAGCGACACTGAAAATGCAGCTCCAGCGTGCGCAAATGGTGTTTGACCAGCAGCGGAATATCGCTCAGCCGCTGGCGCAGCGGCGGGATCAGGATTTCGAACGCCTGCAGGCTGTAAAATAGCTGGCGGCGGAAACGGTTTTGCTGCACCAGCAGCGGCAGATCGGCGGCGCTGCCGGCGATCACACGCACATCGACCGGGATCACCCGGCTGGAATTGAGGCGGATCACCACGCCGGTTTTCAACACCTGCAGTAGCGCCGACTGCATCTCCGCCGGCAGGTATTCGATCTGTTCGAGGTACAGCGTGCCGCCGTTGGCCAATTCGAATTTACTGAGCTGGCCCGCCTCTTCTTCGCTGGCGTCGTTGCCCAGCAGCTCACGCAGCCCCTGCGCCTGCGTCAGCAGCTGGCAGTTGAGGGCGATATACGGCCCGGCGGCGCGTTCGCCGGCGTTGTGGATAGCCTGGCTGAGCAGCTCTTTGCCAACGCCTTCTTCCCCGCGCAACAGGATCGGATGCTGGCCTTTGGCCGCCTGCTGCCCGTAACGGATCAGTCGCCGCATTTCCAGCGAAGTGGAGGGCATCTGTTCGAAGCTGTGGCTGACGCGCCCCAGCTGGCTGCTGACATACTGGCGCAGCCGTTCGAGCGGGTGCAGCAGGGCGATGAAACTGCAGCGATCGCCGTCGAAAATCGGCTTGAGCGTCAGCAATGCGGCGATAAATTGTCGCTGACTTTCGAAGGTGACTTCGACGTGTTGCAGCGGTTGGCGATCGGCGATGGCGCGCTTGAGCAGCGCGGGCAGCGTCAACAGTTGCGTCAGCGGCTTGCCCTGGCTCTGCTGTTCGTCCAGCTTCAACAGGCCGGCGGCGCGCTGGTTGATGTATTGCAGGTAGCCGCGGTGATCCCAGGCCATGACGCCGTCGTCCACGCCGTCCAGCAGGCCGTAAAGCTGATTCAGATGGCGGTTGGATTCCGCCAGCAGGCCGTCGGCGTTCAGCGAGTTGCCGATTTCGCGGGCGATGGCCAGCGTCAGCGACAGATCGCCGGCGGCGCAATCGGGCAGCAGGCAACCCAGCGCGATCGAGCCGCGCTGGCGGCCGCTGTTGTCGTAGACCGGCGTGGCGCAGAACGACCAGCCGTGCAGCGCCTGGCGCACATGCTCTTCACCGCTCACCCGCACCGGGTGGCCTTCCGCCGCCGCCAGCGCCGGGGCATTGGTGCCGATCTGTCCTTCGGCCCAGTAAGCGCCGGGGGCGAATCCCAGTTGCTGCAGATGTTCCCAGGTTTGGGCGTCGCCGCAATGCCACAGCGTGCAGCCGCTCTCGTCGAGGATCAGCAACAGACAACGTCGCGGCTCCATGTATTCGCAGGCGTCTTCCAGCGCCGCCTGGCCAAGCGTCAGCAGATCGTTCTTGCGGCGGCAAATCGATTCGAAGGTGGCGCCCTGAGCGCGGTGCGGTGCCTGCCAAACGTCTGGCTGCATCAGGCTGCGGCAGCGTAGCCAGGAGGCGTAAACGGCTTGTGTCGGGCGCAGCGGCGGCGGCAGTTCACCGTCGTTAATCAGCCGCTGCCAGCGTGAATCGTTGTCCATCGAACCTCATCCAGACTGCGAAAACGAGAGTGAAGATGATACCACCTGGTGTAGCGGCGGCTGTGAGGCGGTGGGCAGAAGCGGGGAAATCGGGGCAAAAAAAAACGGGGCGCGGCGCAGGCCGGACCCCGTGTTTGTCAGCGTGCGCGCATCAGTTGCGGAATGGGTTGCCGCTGTGGCGAGCCGGTTGGCTGGTGGTAACGGCCGGCGCGGATGCGCGAGTGGCCGCCGGTGCCGGCGCCGCAGTTTGTTGCATCGGCGCATTGTCCTGATAGCCGTCCGCATAGGCGTCCTGCGCGCGATTCTGCGGCGCGACGGCGTCAGGCGCGGTCGATACCGGTTTGCCCAACGCGCCGTTCAACAGCAGCAGATCGTTCTGGTTCAGCGTGCCGAGCGCCGACTTGATGTTCAGTTGGTTGATCAGATAGGTATAACGCGCGTCGGACAGCTGACGTTTGGCGTTATACAGGGTGGTGGTGGCGTCCAGCACGTCGACGATGGTGCGGGTACCGACCTGATAACCGGCTTCCATCGCGTCCAGGGAGCTTTGCGCGGAGATCACCGCCTGTTTGTAGGCGTTGATGCTGCTGATCGAAGCGTTAACGTTGTTGAACGACGAACGCACGGTCTGCACCACGCTGCGGTGTGAGCTTTCCAACTGCTCGCTGGCGCCGACGAAGCCGTACTGCGCTTGTTTCACCTGCGAATTGGTCGCGCCGCCGCTGTATAGCGGCAGGTTGAAGCTGATGCCGACCTTATTTTGGCCCGCATCGGAGTCGCTGTAGCGTGCTGCATTCGCGCCGCCGGTGTTGGAGCCGTTGTATTTGGTATTGCTGATGCCGGTCGACGCGCTGACGTCAATCGTCGGCATATAGCCAGTTTGGGCTGCACGGATTTGCTCACGCGCCAGATCCTGGCTCAGACGGGCGGACAGCAGGCTCAGGTTGCGCGCTTCCGCTTCTTTCAGCAGGTTGTTCACCGCTTCCGGGCGCTGGGTACTGAAGCGATCGGTATTCAACGAGGCCAGCTCCGGGTAGAAGGCCCCGGTCACCTGGCGCAGCGTTTCCAGCGCGTTATCCAGATCGTTGCGGGCGGAGACTTCGGCCGCCAGCACGGTGTCATAGTTCGAACGGGCATTCTGCACATCGGTGATCGCCACCAGGCCCACGTTGAAGCGTTGGGTGGTTTGATCCAGCGTGCGGTAGACCGCGTCTTTCTGCGCCTGGGTATAGGACAGCGTGTCGATCGCTTTCAGCACGTTGAAGTAAGCGGTGGCGGTGTTGAGAATCAGCGACTGCTCTGCGGTCTGGAAGGTGACGTCAGAGATGCCGGCGGTCTTTTCCTGCAGCGTTAGCTGGCGCCATTTCGACATGTCGAAGAGGGTTTGCGTCAATGCCAGCGAACCGCTGGTCACGTTGCTGTTAACGCCATTGCTGTCACGATAACCGTTGGTGTAATCGTAACCTGCGGTTAAACCGAGCTGCGGCAACAGCGGGCTGCGCGCTTCATTGATCTTTTCGAATGCGGCGTCGCGGTCAGCAGCACTTTTGCGCAGATCCGGGTTACTTTCCCTGGCCTGTTTGTAGACCTGCAGCAGGTTCTCTGCCTGGCTCATTGCACTGAAGCCGCCCAGGCTCAGTCCGATAAGAAGGGGGAGCAGTTTCTTCATTTGCATTCCTTGTTGTGCAGCAATATTGCTATGTTAGCGCTGACGATAGACGAAATAGTTGCCGATTCTAGCAGAGTCTGCGGTACGCATCAGGTGGCTGAATGTGCCATCTCACGTAACTTTTACCTTTCAGACCGCCCATTTACCTTGGCGTACTGCCCCGGTCGACTGCAGCTGATATTATGGCTGACAATCCGGATTGTTTCCCGCTATTACCTGCGAGCGCACAAACGTGCCGCATCCGGCGGCGAGAAACAGCCTAACATAAAGCCGCGGCGGAGAGTCCCGCTGTTTCTGTCATCAAAACCGTTTATTTTATCGGCATACTCAAGCAGGAGAATTCGCGCATGAACCGTTCGCAGCCATCGCCCGTTACTTTCGATAAAAAAGATGTAGAAATTATTGCACGCGAGACGCTGTACCGTGGTTTTTTTTCACTCAATTTATACCGGTTTCGCCATCGGTTGTTCAATGGCGAAATGAGCCCTGAAATCACGCGTGAAATTTTCGAGCGCGGCCATGCGGCGGTGCTGCTGCCCTATGATCCGGTGCGCGATGAAGTGGTGCTGATTGAACAACTGCGCATCGCCGCGGTCGATACCCGTAATTCGCCCTGGCTGCTGGAAATGGTGGCGGGTATGATCGAAACCGGCGAAAGCGTCGAAGACGTGTGCCGCCGCGAAGCGCAGGAAGAGGCCGGCGTGGTGGTCGGGCGCTGTAAGCCGGTGCTGAGCTACCTGGCCAGCCCCGGCGGTACCAGCGAACGTTTGTCGATCATGGTCGGCGAAGTGGACGCCCGCACCGCCGAGGGCATCCACGGTCTGGCGGAAGAGCATGAAGATATCCGCGTCCACGTGGTCAGCCGCGAGCAGGCTTACCGCTGGGTAGAGGAGGGCGCGATCGATAACGCCGCATCAGTGATTGCATTGCAATGGCTGGCGTTGCACCATGAATCGTTGAGAAAAGAGTGGGCCAACTAATGAAACAGCGCTATACCCCTGATTTCCCCGAAATGATGAGATTGTGCGAAACCAACTTCGCGCAATTGCGCCGCTTGCTGCCGCGCAACGACGAAGCGGGCGAAACGGTGACTTATCAGGTGAACGGCGCCGGCTATCGTTTGACCATCGTTGAGTCCACGCGTTACACGTCGCTGGTGGAGATCGAGCAGATCTTTCCGGCGGTCAGCTACTAGAGCCTGCCCGCGATGACGGTGCGGTTGTACCATGACGCCATGGTTGCGGAAGTGTGTTCCAGTCAGCAGATCTACCGCTTTAAAGCGCGTTATGATTATCCTAATAAAAAGTTGCATCAACGCGACGAAAAGCATCAAATTAACCAGTTTCTTGCTGATTGGCTGCGCTACTGTTTGGCGCATGGAGCGATGGCGGTTCCGGTTTGTTAGACAGACTGAAATAACAAAGGACACCATTTGGAAAGCCTGTTTAAACTGCCCGTGGCGAGTGGGGCCGCGGTCAGGATTCTACAAATAACAGATACCCACCTTTTTGCCGGCGAACACGAGACGTTGCTCGGCATCAATACCTATCGCAGCTATCACGCGGTGCTGGACGCCATCCAGGCGCAGCGCCGCGACGTTGATTTGATCGTCGCCACGGGAGATTTGGCGCAGGATCATTCGCAAGAGGCGTACCGCCACTTCGCCGCCGGCATCGCGCAATTGCCGGCCCCCTGCGTGTGGCTGCCGGGTAACCACGATTTCCAACCGGCGATGGTCGACGCGTTGGCCGCCGCCGGTATTGCCCCTTCCAAACAGGTGTTGCTGGGCGACGACTGGCAGGTGCTGATGCTGGACAGCCAGGTGTTCGGCGTGCCGCACGGCGAATTGAGCGAGTATCAGCTCGAGTGGATGGAGCGCTGCCTGCAGGCCCACCCCGAGCGCTATACGCTGTTGCTGCTGCACCATCATCCGCTGCCGTCCGGTTGCACCTGGCTCGATCAGCACAGCCTGCGCAACCCGCATATGCTGGGCGCGATCCTGCTGCGTTATCCGAAAGTGAATACCGTAGTGTGCGGGCACATTCATCAGGATCTGGATCTGGAATGGCAGGGCCGGCGCCTGTTGGCGACGCCGTCCACCTGCGTGCAATTCAAGCCGCACTGCACTAACTTTACCATCGACGACGTCTCCCCCGGCTGGCGTTACCTCGATCTGTTGCCGGACGGCCGCGTCGAGACGCAGGTGTTCCGCCTGGAAAACGACGATTTCCGCCCCGATATGGACTCGGATGGATACTGATGCCTTCGACGCTGCTCTACCTGCACGGTTTCAATAGTTCGCCGCAGTCGGCCAAGGCGGTGGCCTTCAAGGCCTGGCTGGCCGAGCACCATCCCGACATCGAGATGCTGGTGCCGCAGCTGCCGGCCTTTCCGGCGGAGGCCGCCGAGATGCTGGAAAATATGGTGCTGGAACGCGCCGGGCAAACGCTCGGGCTGGTCGGCTCATCGCTGGGCGGCTATTATGCCACCTGGCTGTCGCAGTGTTTTTCCCTGCCGGCGGTGGTGGTCAACCCGGCGGTCAAGCCGTTTGAGCTGCTGGTGGACTATCTCGGCGCCAACGAGAACCCCTACACCGGCCAGCAATATGTGTTAGAGTCTCGGCACGTTTACGATCTGAAAGTGATGCAGATCGATCCCTTGGAGTCGCCGGATTTAATCTGGCTGCTGCAGCAAACGGGCGATGAAATTCTCGATTACGGCCAGGCAGTGGCGTATTACACCGCGTGTCGGCAAACGGTGGAGTCGGGTGGAAACCACGCCTTCGTCGGTTTCGAGCACTACTTCCCCCAGATTGTGGATTTTTTAGGGCTAAACGCGGTCTGACGGACCGTTCCGGCACCTCCCTTTAACCACGAAAAAATAATCAACGATGACTCAATCCAGCTATAACGCTGATGCCATTGAAGTACTCAGCGGTCTAGAACCAGTGCGCCGTCGTCCCGGCATGTATACCGACACGACGCGCCCAAACCACCTCGGCCAAGAGGTGATCGATAACAGCGTCGACGAAGCGTTGGCTGGTCACGCCAAGCGTATCGACGTGATCCTGCACGCCGATCAGTCGCTGGAAGTGATCGACGACGGCCGCGGCATGCCGGTGGACATCCACCCGGAAGAGGGCGTGCCGGCGGTTGAGTTGATCCTGTGCCGGCTGCACGCCGGCGGTAAATTCTCGAATAAAAACTACCAGTTCTCCGGCGGCCTGCACGGCGTTGGGATCTCGGTGGTCAACGCCCTGTCGAAGCGGGTGGAAGTCAACGTGCGCCGCGACGGCAACGTCTACGGCATCGCCTTCGAAAACGGTGACAAAGTGCAAGACCTGACGGTGACTGGCACCTGCGGCAAACGCAACACCGGCACCAGCGTGCACTTCTGGCCGGACGAACAGTTCTTCGACAGCCCGCGTTTCTCGGTATCGCGCCTCACTCACCTGCTGAAAGCCAAAGCGGTGCTGTGCCCCGGCGTCGAGATCTATTTCATCGACAAGGTGAACAACACCGAGCAGCGCTGGTGCTACCAGGACGGCCTGACCGACTACCTGATGGAAGCGGTTAACGGCCTGATCACCCTGCCGGAAGCGCCGTTCGTCGGCAATTTCGCCGGTGATACCGAAGCGGTGGACTGGGCGCTGCTGTGGCTGCCGGAAGGCGGCGAGCTGCTGACCGAAAGCTACGTCAACCTGATCCCAACCATGCAGGGCGGCACCCACGTCAACGGCCTGCGTCAGGGGCTGCTGGACGCGATGCGCGAGTTCTGCGAATTCCGCAACATCCTGCCGCGCGGCGTGAAGCTGTCGGCGGAGGATATCTGGGATCGCTGCGCCTACGTGTTGTCGGTGAAGATGCAGGATCCGCAGTTCGCCGGGCAGACCAAAGAACGTCTCTCTTCGCGTCAGTGTGCGGCCTTCGTTTCCGGCGTGGTGAAAGACGCCTTCAGCCTGTGGCTGAACCAGAACGTTCAGGCGGCGGAACAGCTGGCCGAGCTGGCGATTTCCAGCGCCCAGCGCCGCCTGCGCGCGGCCAAGAAAGTGGTGCGCAAGAAGCTGACCAGCGGGCCGGCGCTGCCGGGCAAGCTGGCGGACTGCACCTCGCAGGATCTGGCCATGACCGAACTGTTCCTGGTGGAAGGGGACTCGGCGGGCGGATCGGCCAAGCAGGCGCGCGATCGCGAATATCAGGCGATCATGCCGCTGAAGGGCAAGATCCTGAATACCTGGGAAGTGTCCTCGGACGAAGTGCTGGCCTCGCAGGAAGTGCACGACATTTCCGTGGCGATCGGCATCGATCCGGACAGCGAAGATCTCAGCCAGCTGCGCTACGGCAAAATCTGCATCCTGGCGGATGCGGACTCCGACGGCCTGCACATCGCCACGCTGCTGTGCGCGCTGTTCGTGCGCCACTTCCGTTCGCTGGTGAAAGGCGGCCACGTTTATGTCGCCATGCCGCCGCTGTACCGCATCGATCTCGGTAAAGAAGTGTTCTACGCGCTGGATGAAGAAGAGAAGGCCGGCGTGCTGGAACAGCTGAAGCGCAAGAAGGGCAAGCCGAACGTCCAGCGCTTTAAAGGGCTGGGTGAGATGAACCCGCTGCAGCTGCGCGAAACCACCCTCGATCCGAATACCCGCCGGCTGGTGCAACTGACGGTAGCGGAAGATGATGTCGATCAGACGCTGGCGGTGATGGACATGCTGTTGGCCAAGAAGCGTTCGGAAGATCGCCGTAACTGGCTGCAAGACAAGGGCGACATGGCCGAATTGGCGGTCTGAGCCTGACCCTGGCCCGGTGAACGCCGGGCCTGCTTTCCCGCAGGGCGTTCATGCGGCGCCCGATAACCTGGGCCGAAATGCATGAAGATCACGCTCGAAGAATTGCTGGCGTTCACCTCGGTGGTCGACAGCGGTTCCATCACCTCCGCTGCCGATCGGCTCGGCCAGACGACATCCGGCATCAGCCGCGCGCTCAGCCGCCTGGAGAACAAACTCGATACCACCCTGATGCGCCGCACTACGCGTCGCCTGGAGCTGACCGAAGAGGGGGAAAGCTTCCTGAGCCATGCGCGTACGATCATCAACTCGGTGGAAAATGCCGAAGAACAAATGGCGGTGCGCCGGCAGATGCCGGCCGGGCGGTTGCGGATAAACGCGGCTGCGCCTTTTATGGAGCACGTCATCGTGCCGCTGGTAGCGGGGTTCAGGGAACGTTATCCGCAAATTTCGCTCGAGCTGAATACTGACAACCTGGTTATCGATCTACTGGAAAAACGCACGGATATTGCCATTCGCATCGGTGCGTTGCGTGATTCGACCATTCATGCGCGCGCGCTGGGCGCCAGCCGGTTGCGCATCCTCGCCAGCCCGGCTTATCTGCAGCAGCACGGCACGCCGCAGAGCGTGGAGGCGTTGCACCGGCATTGTCTGCTTGGTTTTACCCAGCCGGAATCGCTGAACCAGTGGCCGTTGCGCTATCGCCAGGCGCCGCATTTCACCATCACGCCGACGATCTCGGCGTCCAGCGGTGAAACGCTGCGGCAATTGGCGCTGCGGGGCGAGGGGATCGTACAGCTGGCAGACTTTATGACCCGACGCGATCGGGAAGCGGGCAAGTTGGTGACGTTGCTGGAGCAGGAGACGCTGGACGTGCGCCAGCCAATCAATGCGGTGTATTACCGCAATACGCAATTGGCGGCGCGCATCACCTGTTTTCTTGACTACGTCAGCGCGCACATCGACGCGCAGACGTTATAAGGCGGGGCTTACAGGGCGTTTTCCAGGATGTAGATCTCGGTGTCCAGCACGCTGTCTTTGAGGGTGTCGCGGTGTTTGAGCATATGTTCAATGGCCAGGTGTTTTTCCAGATGCGCCATGCTTTCCCATTTCTCCAGCATGAACACCGAATCCGGCGACCGCTTCTGCCACGGCGCCTGGGTATTGCTGTCGACCATCGGCGTGTATTCGCCGCAGCCGTCTTCCGCCAGCACCAGTGGCACCAGCTTTTCAATGGCTTGCAGTACGGTGGCGCGGTGGCCGGGTTTCACTTTGATTTCTGCGATTACGGTGATCATGCTTACCTCGTTGATGAGAATGTTCTGCGTCAGTTAAGCAAAAATTTTCGCCAGATGCTCGCGATAACGCGTGATGTCGTCCGCGATATTCGGCTCTTTGATCACATTGTTGCAGATGAAGGTCGGCAGCGCTTCCATCCCCAGGAACTGGTTGGCCTTGTGGAAGTGCAGGTAAACGCCGTCGACGCCGACGCCGTGGAAGAACTGATCGGGATCGGTGAAGGCCTCCAGCGGGGCGTTCCAGGTCAGGCTCAGCAGGTATTTTTTGCCCTGGATCAGGCCGCCGGAGCCATATTTTTTGCTTTCGTCAGAACGAGAGCGGCCGTCGTTGGCATACAGGCTACCGTGGCCGGCGGTGAACACTTCATCGATGTATTTTTTCAGGATCCAGGGTTCGCCCATCCACCAGCCCGGCATCTGATAGATGACCGCGTCGGCCCACAGGTATTTCTGTACTTCGGCTTCGATGTCATAGCCGTCGTCGACCACGGTGACCTGCACATCGTGCTGCAGATCGCGCAGGAAGCTTTCCGCCACGTCGCTCAGGGTTTGGTTGAGTTCGCCGCTGGAATGGCCGAATTGTTTTTTAGCGTTGATAATCAGGATATTGCTCATCTTTCGCGGCTCCCGTCAGAGTTAAGATATGGCATGCTTCCCGCCGAAAAGGCGGAAACCATTTCGCTGGTGACGAGTGTAATCGTTAGTCAGGCAAGTAAAAATGCGATCCGGCGCACAACAGTGTTGACTGCCAGTCAATAAAGAAGCCGCCAGGTAGCGAAATTTTGCATAAACCGCATCGCGGAATTGGCCGTCGCCGGCGATCCTTGCGCCAACTGTGACAGCTACCCCGCAGATGGGTTACTATCGCGGGCAGAATCGACAAGCGATGCCTTTTGTCGTCCAAGGGATTGCCAAGCCACGGTCTGAGGATAATTGAGTAATGAGTGATCTGACTCATGACGGTGTAGAGCGTTTACCGCTGCACACATTCACTGAAAACGCCTATCTGAACTATTCCATGTACGTCATCATGGATCGGGCGTTGCCGTACATTGGCGACGGTTTGAAGCCGGTACAACGCCGTATCATCTACGCCATGTCTGAGCTGGGGCTGAACAACAGCGCCAAATTCAAGAAATCCGCCCGTACCGTGGGCGACGTGCTGGGTAAATACCACCCGCACGGCGACAGCGCGTGTTATGAAGCCATGGTGCTGATGGCGCAGCCGTTCTCGTATCGCTATCCGCTGGTGGACGGCCAGGGGAACTGGGGCGCGCCGGACGATCCCAAGTCGTTCGCGGCGATGCGCTATACCGAATCGCGCCTGTCCAAATACGCCGAAGTCTTGCTGGCCGAACTGGGCCAGGGCACGGTCGACTGGATCCCGAACTTTGACGGCACGCTGCAAGAGCCGAAGATGCTGCCGGCGCGTCTGCCAAACATCCTGCTGAACGGCACCACCGGCATCGCGGTCGGCATGGCGACCGACATTCCGCCGCACAACGTGCGTGAAGTCGCCGCCGCGGCGGTGGCGCTGCTCGACAAACCGGGCGCCTCGCTCGATGATCTGCTCGAGTTCGTGCAGGGGCCGGACTTCCCGACCGAAGCCGAGATCATCACTCCGCGCGATGAGATTCGCAAAATTTACCAGAGTGGCCGCGGCTCGGTGCGCATGCGCGCCGTGTGGAAGAAAGAGGATGGCAGCGCGGTGATCACCGCCTTGCCGCATCAGGTTTCCGGCGCCAAGGTGCTGGAGCAGATCGCCAGCCAGATGCGCGCCAAGAAGCTGCCGATGGTCGAGGATCTGCGCGATGAATCCGACCACGAAAACCCGACGCGTCTGGTGATCGTGCCGCGTTCCAACCGCATCGATCTGGAGCAGGTGATGAATCACCTGTTCGCCACCACCGATCTGGAACGCAGCTACCGCATCAACATGAACATGATCGGTCTGGACAACCGCCCGCAGGTGAAAGGGCTGGTGGAGATCCTCACCGAATGGCTGGCCTACCGTCGCGATACGGTGCGCCGCCGCCTGAACTACCGCCTCGAGAAAGTGCTCAAGCGTCTGCATATCCTCGAAGGTTTGCTGGTGGCGTTCCTCAACATCGACGAGGTGATCCACATCATCCGCAGCGAGGATGAGCCGAAGCCGGTGCTGATGCAGCGTTTCGGCATCTCCGATACCCAGGCGGAAGCGATCCTCGAGCTGAAACTGCGTCACCTGGCCAAACTGGAAGAGGTCAAGATCCGCGGTGAGCAGGATGAGTTGGCGAAAGAGCGCGATCAGCTGCAGGCGCTGCTGGCGTCCGAGCGCAAGCTGAATACGCTGATCAAGAAAGAGATCCAGGCCGATGCGCAAACCTATGGCGACGATCGCCGTTCACCGCTGACCGAGCGTGCGGAAGCCAAGGCGATGAGCGAGCATGACTTCGTGCCGTCCGAGCCGGTGACCATTGTGCTGTCGGAAATGGGCTGGGTGCGCAGCGCCAAGGGCCACGATATCGATCCTGCCGGGTTGAGCTACAAGGCCGGCGACAGTTTCCGTGGTGCGGCACGCGGCAAGAGCAACCAGCCGGTGGTGTTCATCGATTCTACCGGGCGCAGCTATGCGCTCGATCCGATGACGCTGCCGTCGGCACGCGGGCAGGGCGAGCCGTTGACCGGCAAGCTGACACCGCCGCCGGGCGCCACCATTGAGCAGGTGCTGATGGCGGCCGACGACCAGAAGCTGCTGATGGCTTCCGACGCCGGTTACGGCTTCGTCTGTACCTTCAACGATCTGGTGGCGCGCAACCGCGCCGGCAAGGTGATGATCACGCTGCCGGACAACGCCAGAGCGCTGCCGCCGATGGAAATTCACGGCGCAGACGATATGCTGCTGTCGATCACCGCCGCCGGGCGCATGCTGATGTTCCCGGTCGCCGATCTGCCGCAGCTGTCGAAGGGCAAGGGCAACAAGATCGTCTCCATTCCGGCGGCGCAGGCCGCAGCCGGTGAAGACAAGCTGGCCTGGCTGTTCGTGCTGCCGCCGCAGGCGTCCGTCACGTTGCACGTTGGCAAACGCAAGCTGACGCTGCGCCCGGAAGATCTGCAGAAGTTCCGCGCGGAGCGCGGCCGCAAGGGTACCCAGCTGCCGCGTGGCCTGCAGCGCATCGATCGCGTCGAAGTGGATGCGCCGGTGCGGGCGTCGGGTGGCGACAGCGAAGAGTAAGCGTTGGCGCTAGCGTTAACGGGCGGTCGCAGCATGCTGTGGCCGCCTTATTTATTTTTGCTGGCGTTTATTTTCCAAATAGTTAACATTTCTGCGCATAAAATTATTGTGCGTACTGCCGCCTGGCAGGAAAATAGCGAGAAATGCGGGCGACATGGGCGTGCTTATCGCCCGGCCGGCAAATAATGAGTAAAGGAATCTGCGCAGCGAAGTAAACTGCGTTGGCAGTGTGCTAATGAGGTTGTTATGTTATTGATTTTGCGTGCCGTTCTCGCCACTCTCTTCTGTATTCTGGTGTGTATTTTCGGTTCTATTTATTGCTTGTTCAGCCCGCGCAACCCCCGCCATGTGGCGACCTTCGGCCATCTTTTCGGCCGCCTGTCGACGCTGTTCGGCATCAAGGTTGAAACCCGTGTGCCGGCCGATGCGGCCAACAACGGCAAGTGCATCTATATCGCCAACCACCAAAATAACTACGACATGGTGACGGCTTCTAATATTGTGCAGCCGCGCACCGTGACCGTCGGTAAAAAAAGTCTGGTATGGATCCCGTTTTTCGGCCCGCTGTATTGGCTGACCGGTAATCTGCTGATAGATCGTGATAATCGCGCCAAGGCGCACGGCACCATCGCCCAGGTGGCGGAGCAGTTCAAAAAGAAAGACATTTCTATCTGGATGTTCCCGGAAGGAACCCGCAGCCGTGGCCGTGGGCTGATGCCGTTTAAAACCGGCGCGTTCCACGCGGCCATCGCCGCCGGCGTGCCGATTGTACCGATCTGTGTATCCACCACCAGCGGTAATATAAATCTTAATCGCTGGAATAACGGGCATGTGATCGTCGAGATGTTGGCGCCGGTGGATACCAGCAAATACGGCAAAGAAAACGTGCGCGAGCTGGCGGCCCATTGCCGCGAGCTGATGGAGGCGAAAATCGCCGAATTGGACGCTGAAGTCGCCCAGCGCAACGCCGCCAAAAAATAAGAGTCTACCGGCTTCAAAGAATACGTTTTTAATTGGCGTTCAGCGCCGTTAACGCCTGAACGCCTGCTAATCTTGATTGGCGGGCGTTTGGGTTTTGCACACGGTTTAGTTATTGCTTTTCATGGAGAAGATATGTCACTCAGTCGACGTCAGTTTTTACAGGCATCGGGCCTGGCGCTGTGCGCGGGCGCCGTGCCGCTGAGGGCTGAAGCGAGCGGAACGCAGACCCCGTTACCCATTCCTCCGCTGCTGGAGTCTCGCCGCGGTCAGCCGCTGTTCCTGACCTTGCAGCGCGCCCACTGGGCGTTTATGGATAACCGCAAAGCGGCGGTGTGGGGCATCAACGGCATGTACCTGGGGCCGACGGTGCGGGTTTACAGCGGTGACGACGTCAAACTGATTTACAGCAACCGTCTGCAGGAGCCGGTGGCGATGACCATCAGCGGTCTGCAGGTGCCGGGCACCCTGATGGGCGGCGCGCCGCGCATGATGTCGCCCAACGTTGACTGGTCGCCGGTGCTGCCCATCCGTCAGGCGGCGGCTACCTGCTGGTACCACGCCAACACCCCAAACCGTATGGCGCCGCACGTTTACAACGGGTTGGCCGGGCTGTGGCTGGTGGAGGATGCCGTCAGCAAAGCGCTGCCGCTGCCCAACCACTATGGCGTCGACGATTTCCCGTTGATCATTCAAGACAAACGCTTCGATAACTTCGGCACGCCACAATACGACGCGCCGTCGCAAGGCGGCTTCGTCGGCGATACGCTGTTGGTTAACGGCGTGCAAAACCCGTATGTCGACGTATCGCGCGGCTGGGTGCGTTTGCGCCTTCTAAATGCCTCCAACGCGCGGCGTTATACCCTGCAGCTCAGCGACGGGCGGCCGTTCAACGTGATCGCCAGCGATCAGGGCTTCTTGCCTGCGCCGGTCGCGGTGCAACAGCTTTCGCTGGCGCCGGGCGAACGCCGGGAAGTGCTGATCGACATGTCGAAGGGCGAGGAGGTGACCATCACCGCCGGTGAAGCGGCGGGCATCATGGATCGCCTGCGCGGCCTGTTCGAGCCGTCGAGCATTCTGGTGTCCACCCAGGTGCTGACGCTGCGCCCGACCGGCCTGCTGCCGCTGGTGACCGACAACCTGCCGATGCGCCTGCTGGCGGATCAGCTGTTGGACGGCAGCGCCAGCCGCACCCGCGATTTCCGCCTGGGCGACGGCGGCGCCGGCATCAACGGCGCGATTTGGGACATGAACCGCATCGACGTACAGGCACAGCAAGGCACCTGGGAACGTTGGAACATTCATGCGGATACGCCGCAGTCGTTCCATATTCAGGGCGTGCAGTTCCTGATCAAACGCGTCAACGGCGCGCAGCCGATGGCGGAAGATCGCGGCTGGAAGGACACCGTCTGGGTCGATGGCGACGTCGAGCTGTTGGTGTATTTCAACCAACCGACCTCCGAACACTTCCCGTTCCTGTATTACAGCCAGACGCTGGAGATGGCCGATCGCGGCACCGCCGGCCAGCTGATGGTGCAGCCGACAATGTAACCCGCTCTGCGGGCCGCTTAGGGCGCCCGCAGCATCTCCAGGAAGGCCTGCACCACCGGCGTGACGCTGTCTGCGCGGTAAACCGCGTACAGATCCGCCGGCGGCGCCTGTTGCAGCGAGCAAAAGCGTACGCCGGGCCACGGAATGCGGCCGTAGCTGTCCGGCAGCAGCGTAATGCCGCAGCCTTCCGCCACCAGCGCCAGCAGGGTTTGCGGCTCGTTAACCTGATAAGCGACGTCCGGCAAAAATCCCTGCTGCAGGCACAGATTGTGCAGATACAGCCCCAGGCTGGCCTCATGCGGCGGCAGCACGATGAAGCTATCGTTCTGCAGCGCCGCCAGCGGAATGTTTTCCTGCTGCGCCAGCGGATGATCAAGCGGCAGCACCACGGCGATGCTTTCGCTTGCCAACCGTTGGCAGGTCAACCCCGGCAGCGTCTGTTGCTGTGCCTCTCGCCAGACCCCGATGTCGATATGCCGCTTTTGCAGCGCGATGATTTGCTGGCTGGGCGTCAGCTCGTTCAACGACCAGGTGACGCCGGCGCTCCGCTCGCTGAATCGCCGCAGCGCCGCGATCAGCCCGCCCCAGGCCGAGGTGCCGACCATACCGACCACCATATGGCCGCCTTCGCCACGCCCCATCTGTTGCACCTGATGCAGCGCGCTGTCGGCCTGATCCAGCAGTCGCTCGACGTTGCGCAGCAGCGTGCGGCCGGCCGGCGTCAGCGTCATGGAGCGGGTGGTGCGTTTGAACA
Organism: Serratia sp. CY43202; assembly: GCF_052168755.1. Classification (NCBI taxonomy): domain Bacteria; kingdom Pseudomonadati; phylum Pseudomonadota; class Gammaproteobacteria; order Enterobacterales; family Yersiniaceae; genus Serratia; species Serratia sp. CY43202. Next base: position 142,775 of record NZ_JBJNMB010000006.1, on the reverse strand, counting down.
GCACCACCCCGAGTTGGCTTTCCAGATCCTTGATGTGCTTGCTGAGCGGCGGCTGTGACATATTCAGCCGTCGCGCCGCTTGGGTGAAGTTCATCTCTTCCGCCACCACGCGGAAATAGTGCAGCAGGCGGAAGTTAATCCGGCCGGGATCGGGCAGGGCTTGGGGCGGGTTCATCCGGGGTAACGCCTCCTGTGACGCAGCTCAACTTATAGGTAAATGGAATAAATCGGCCGCCAAGAATGTATTGGTCTCGGCCGCGCCTCGCTCTCTACTATGGGGATTATTATCCCCCGCTGAAAGAGAGAATACGATGTTTAATCAAGAAGATGCTTTTACCTGCGCCGATGTCGTCCGCACCCGTTTGCCGGGCTTCCAGCCGAAAGCGGCCTTGATTCTCGGCTCCGGGCTCGGCGCTTTGGCGGAGGTGATGACCGAAACCGTCACCCTCGACTATGCGGAGCTGCCGGGTTTCCCGGTGAGCGGCGTCGCCGGCCACGCCGGGCAACTGGTCGCCGGCAAGCTGGAGGGCGTGCCGGTATTGTGCATGAAAGGGCGCGGTCATTTCTATGAAGGGCGCGGCATGCAGGTGATGACCACCGCAGTGCGCACCTTCAAACTGCTGGGCTGCGAATTCCTGCTGGCGACCAACGCCGCCGGTTCGCTGCGCCGCTCGGTGGCGCCGGGCAGCCTGGTGGCCATTACCGATCACATCAACTTCATGCCGGAATCGCCGCTGGTCGGCGCCAACGACGAGCGCTTCGGGCCGCGCTTCTTCAGCCTGGCGAACGCCTACGATCGCGATCTGCGCGCCCAACTGGCGGCGGTGGCCGAAAGCGCGGGCATCCCGCTGGCGGAAGGGGTATTCGCCGCCTACACCGGGCCGAATTTCGAAACGCCGGCGGAGATCCGCATGATGCAGACCCTGGGCTGCGACGTGGTGGGCATGTCGATCGTGCCGGAAGTCCTGGCGGCGCGCCACTGCGGTCTCAAGGTGTTGGTGGTGTCCGCGATGACCAACTACGCCGAAGGGTTGTCGGACACGCCGCTCTCCCATGAACAAACGCTCAGCTGCGCGGCGCTGGCGGCGGACGATTTCATGCGCCTTATCCGCGAGCTGTTCAAAACGCTGTAACACCGCAAGCAAACCGGCGGCGGGCTGCAGGGGGCCTGCTGCACCAATCATCGTTGAAAACATAATAACAAGGTGATGGCGATGGCGATAAAAACACGATTAAAAGTCATGATTTTCCTGCAGTTCTTTATTTGGGGCGCCTGGCTGGTGACGCTGGGCTCCTACATGATCAACACGCTGCATTTCAGCGGTATGCAGGTGGGAATGGTTTACAGCGCCAAGGGTATCGCCGCGCTGATCATGCCGGGGCTGGCGGGCATCATCGCCGATCGATGGATGAAGGCCAACTACCTGTATGCGCTTTGCCACCTGTTCGGGGCGCTGGCGCTGTACTGCGCGGCGCAGGTCGAGCAACCGATGCTGATGTTCTGGGTGATGCTGTTCAACGCCATGGTTTATATGCCGACCATCGCGCTCTCCAACGCCATTTCCTATTTTTGCCTGGAGAAGCACGGCTTTGACACGGTGAAGGACTTTCCGCCGGTGCGGGTGTACGGCACGGTGGGATTCATTCTGGCAATGTGGCTGGTCGGCTTTAGCCAAATCGAGCTCAGCAATCTGCAGCTGTATCTGGCTTCTGCGGCGTCGCTGCTGCTGTCCGCCTATTCGCTGACGCTGCCGCGCTGCCCGACCAACCGCGCGGCCGAGTCGAAGAGCTGGGTGAGCGTGCTGGGGCTGGATGCGCTGGTGTTGTTCCGCCAGCGGCGCATGGCGCTGTTTTTCCTGTTCGCCATGTTGCTTGGCGCGGCGCTGCAGATAACCAATACTTTCGGTAACCCGTTTCTGCACGATCTGTCGCTCAATCCGCTGTATCAGGACAGCCTCAGCGTCCGGTATCCGGCGGTGCTGCTGTCGCTGTCGCAGATCTCCGAAGTGTTCTTTATCCTCACCATTCCCTTCTTCCTGCGCCGTTACGGCATCAAGCAGGTGATGTTGATCAGCATGGCGGCCTGGACGCTGCGTTTCCTGTTCCTGGCGTACGGCACGCCGGTCGGCTTTGGTTTCGTTCTGCTGCTGCTGTCGATGATCGTCTACGGCTGTGCGTTCGACTTCTTTAATATCTCCGGCGCCATCTTCGTCGAGAAAGAGGCCGATCACCGCATCCGCGCCAGCGCGCAGGGGCTGTTCATGACCATGGTGAACGGGTTGGGCGCCTATGTGGGTGCGCTCGCCAGCGGCGAAGTGGTGGATTTCTTCAGTCATGACGGCGTGAAAGACTGGCAGAGCATCTGGCTGGTGTTTGCGCTGTATACACTGGTACTGGGGATTGTGTTCGCGTTGAGCTTCAACTATCGCCACTCGCCGCAGGAGAGCGCGGCGGCGGCGCACTAAGGCAGAAGGCGCCGAGTGACGGCGCCTTGAAACGTCAGGCCTGCGGGAAGCGTTGTTGCAGGTGATGCCGGTCCGGCGGATTGGCGGCGCCGAGGCTGGCCACCACGCAGGCGGCGACCCGGTTGGCCAAATCGACCGCCTGCGGCAGCGGCCAGCCGGCGGACAGGCCCGCCAGCAAACCGGCGCAGTGGGCATCGCCCGCGCCGATGGTATCGATGACGTCTACCGGATAGGCGGGAACGTGCAGCGGCGGTGTGCGGCCGTCGCAGATCCACGCGCCGTCGCGATCCAGGCGGCAGATCAGCGTCAGGTTACGGGCGGCGGCATAGCGTTGCGCGGCCTCCACGGCGTCGCCTGCGCCGCACAGCGCGGCCACTTCGTCGCGGTTGAGCGTCAGCAGGGTGTGGCTGTCGCTGAGCATGGCGAAGAAATCTTCGCTGAGCTGGGCGATGCGCGGGCCGGGATCGATCAGACGCGGTTGGTCGAACGGCATGCGCGTCAGCCACTCGCGCAGCGCTTCGCCGTTTTCGCCCGCCAGCTCGTAGCCGCTGGCGTAGATCAGGGTGTGTTCCGTCAGCGGCAGCGTGGCCAGCTGCGCTTTATTCCATTGGCTTTCGCAACCGGAAACCGTGATGAAGGTGCGTTCGCCGTTCGGCTCCACCAGCGCCAGGCACCAGCCATTGTCCATCTGGCCATGGCGCAACAGCACCTCCAGCCCCAGTTCGCCCATGGCGGCTTCGACAGCCGCGCCCCATTCGCCGTTGCCAACCGGCATGCCGTTAATCACCGGCACTTCAAGGCGCGTCAGCGCGCGCGCCACGTTGAACGCGCAACCGCCGATTTGCCGCGCCTGCGGCTGGGCTTCGATATCTTCGCCGCTGGTCGGCAGGCGGGGCAGCGTCATCACCAGATCGCCGACCGCGCCCCCAATCACCAGGACAGGTGTTACAGCTTCCCACTCACTCATTGATGTTCTCTGCGTTGGGTCAGGTACAGACCGTAAGCGATCAGACTCACCGCAAACGACACAAACAGCCCCAGGCTGGAATCGGCAAACAAGCCTTTGGCCAGCGGGCCGTCGATAAAACCAGTTTTAGTGACCAGCAGGCCGCACAGGGCGCCGAGGAACCAGCAAAACAGCGGGGCTTTGCGCACGCCGCGGTTCTGGCCATGCAGGCCGTACAAAGCGTTGCCATCATACCCGTGGCGACGGCGCAGGCACAGGTAATCGAGCAGGAAAATCGCCTCCCAGGCCGCCAGGAACACCCCGCAGAAGACCAGGAAGGAGATGAACGGCCCCATAAAGTCGCCGGAGATGAACAGCACATACAGGGCGATGCCCAGCACCACGACCGCGTCGATCGATACCGCCAACCACTGTTTGACCTGCACGCCGATGGTCAGCAGATTAAGGCTGGCGGAATACAGGCTGAGCACCGCGATGGTGACGATGCCGGCGGTGGCGGCTAGCAGATAAGGGATCGCCATCCAGGCGGGCAGCACCGAGCCAATCAGCGCGATGGGGTTGGCGGCGCTGGCCAGATCGGGCAGCTGCACGGAAAGCAGAATACCGGCCAGCATCAGCAGCATTAGCGGCAAACAGGCACCGCCCATCACCGCGGCGAAAATGCCTTTGCTCGACGAGCTCGGGCTTTGATAGCGGCTGTAATCGGCGCCGGCGATCGCCCAACTGATGCCGGTGCCGGCGGCGATCACCGATACCGCCGGCAGGAAGCCGGTCAACCAGCTGCCGGAAGGCAGCGCCAGCACCTGGCTCCATTCGGTGTTGAACAGGATATAGAGCACCACGATCAGCGTCATGGTGCCGAAGATGCGGCTGAACCAGCTTTGCATCCAGACCACGGTATTTTGCCCCAGCAGGCTGACGACGACAGTGAGCCCGCCGAACAACAATAGGCTGAGCGCGGTCAGCAGGTGGCTGGCCCCCAACCCGAAGGCCTCGAACAGCGCCGCCAGCGTCAGGGTGCCGGTGATCACGTTGACCGCTTCCCAGCCCATCAGGTTGATCCAACTGAACAGGGTGGGCGCCACGTTGCCCTTCAGCCCGAAAATCACCCGCGACAGCGTCAGCGTAGAGGTGCGCCCGCGCTTGCCGGCGAAGCTGGTGAGGCCGACCAGCACGAAGCTGGCGACGCCGACCAGCGCGGCGAGCACCGATTGCAGAAAGGATAAGCCGAAGCCGACGATGATGGCGCCGTACACTACGCCGAGGATGCCGATATTGGCCGCCGACCAGATCCAAAACAGCTCGATGGGCTTACCGGTCTGCTCCGCGTCCGGCACCCGGTCGATACCGGTGCTTTCTACCTTCCATGCTTCATTGCGATTGATATCGGTCATAGCAAATGATCCCTGTTGCGCAGGGCCGCGAGGGCCGCCGCAGTTGACTGAAAATCGATTCCGTTGGCGCGGTTGAGACTGGCTATCCCGTGGTCGGGGGACGACACCGATTCCGCGCAGTGTGTAGCGGCTGAGACCGCCAGGTCTGTCAAAATGAGGGCGGTATCCGCCTTATCGGGTGAGGCACGTCGGCCGCACGGCGCCAATGAGTGTAGCCAAAGAGTGGGTCTGCAGCGGGGGTTGGCGAAGCGGGTACGTTTCTATTTGCCGACATCAGTCCGGTTCGCTCACGCGATAGGATCCTGTGACGCGGCTATGAGCCGTGAGCAAGCTATCCATTAGCTCCGTTGCTTATTATCGGCCGTTTTTGCTGGCAGTATATGCCCGCTGCCGGCCATCAAGGGTATCCTTTAGGGCTGGCAGCGGGTTTTTTATTGTTTTTAAAGTGGGTCCCTGGTGTTGGTGCTATTGATGTATCAACATCAATAAGCACAGATTACGCGCGATCTAGATCCAATGAAAGTCCATTAGGCAAAAATTGTGATGCCACTCTGAAAACATTAGCGATATTTTAGTTAAGGTGAGGGGCTTATCGCCGGACAGGCGATAGGATAAAAATGAAATTCAGACAAATGGCATAAGCAGGAGGGCGGGCGAATGACGGATTTTATGGCCTGGCTGCGTGGCCATCTGGCGCAGGGGGCGGTAGCGCCGCGTTATATTCAGCTGGCGACGGCGATAGAAACTGCAATCAGGCAGCAGGTGTTGGCGGCGGAGGCGTTTTTGCCGCCGGAACGGCAGATGGCGGAAGGCCTGGCGCTGTCGCGCGTCACCGTCAGCAAGGCGATGAAGCTGCTGGAGGAGAAGGGGCTGATTTCGCGGCAGCAGGGCGTTGGTACCCGCGTGGCGATGCACATTGGTTATTCCCTCGATAAGGACAGCGGTTTCACCGCTCAGGCGCTGCGCCACGGCAGCCGCGTCAGCAATCGATGGCTGCTGCGCACCCGGGTCGGCGCGCCGGCCAAGGCCGCGGCGGCGCTGGGGCTGGCGGAGGGAGACGAGGTGATTAAACTGCGGCGGTTACGCTTGCTGAACGGCAGCCCGGTCTCGCTGGAAACCACCTATATACCGCCGCGCTTCCTGCCAGAACCGGGGCAGCTGGAACATTCGCTGTATGCGCTATGGCAATCGCGCGGCATCGTGCCTGAAGATAAACACTTTCTGTTGAAGGCGGTATCCTGCAGCGACGAGGTCGCCGAACTGCTCAACGTACCGTGCGGCGCGCCGTTGTTGCACATCATCCAGACCAGCCGCAACGCCCGGGGCGAGGCATTGGAGTACAGTGATATCTTGTGCCGCAGCGATGTTTATGAATTCGAGGTGAATGGTTAGCGAAATAACCATGCTCTTTTTGTCACTAGTGCGTATAATCGCCGCCCGGCGATTAATTAACCTGTAAAAAGAGCGGCAGAATGAGCACCACCAGCCTGATCCAACCCGATCGTGAACTGTTTTCCTATAAGCCTTATTGGGCGGAATGTTATGGCACCGCGCCGTTTTTACCGATGTCGCGAGCCGAGATGGATCAACTGGGCTGGGACAGCTGCGACGTGATCATCATCAGCGGCGACGCCTATGTCGACCACCCGAGCTTCGGCATGGCGATCATCGGCCGCATGCTGGAAGCGCAGGGCTTCCGCGTCGGCATCATCGCGCAGCCGGACTGGAGCAACAAAGAAGATTTCATGCGGTTGGGGAAACCGAACCTGTTCTTCGGCATCACCGCCGGCAACATGGACTCGATGATCAACCGCTATACCGCCGATCGCAAACTGCGCCACGACGATGCTTACACCGCCGGCAACGTCGGCGGCAAACGCCCGGATCGCGCCACCCTGGTCTACAGCCAGCGCTGCAAAGAAGCCTATAAAGACGTGCCGATCGTGTTGGGCGGCATCGAAGCCAGTCTGCGCCGCATCGCCCACTACGATTATTGGTCGGATACCGTGCGCCGTTCGGTGCTGGTGGATTCCAAAGCCGACATGCTGATCTACGGCAACGGCGAACGCCCGCTGGTAGAAGTGGCGCACCGTCTGGCCGCCGGCGAGAAGATCGGCGATATCCACGATATTCGCAATACCGCGGTGATGCGCAAAGAAGCGCTGCCGGGCTGGAGCGGCGTGGATTCCACCCGCCTCGACAAGCCGGGCCGCATCGAACCTATCCCGAACCCGTACGGCGAGGATCTGCCGTGCGCCGACGGCGCCAAACCGAAAGAGCCGGAAGCCAAGCCTGTCACGGTGCGCGCCGCCAAGCCGAAGCCGTGGGAGAAGACCTACGTGCTGCTGCCGTCCTTTGAGAAAGTGAAGGGCGACAAGGTGCTGTATGCGCACACCTCGCGCATTTTGCACCATGAAACCAACCCAGGCTGCGCCCGCGCGCTGATGCAGAAACACGGTGACCGCTACGTGTGGATCAACCCGCCGGCGATCCCGCTGACCACGCCGGAGATGGACAGCGTCTTTGCCCTGCCTTATCAGCGTGTGCCGCACCCGTCCTATGGCCAGGATCGCATTCCGGCCTATGACATGATCCGTTTCTCGGTGAACATCATGCGCGGTTGCTACGGCGGCTGTTCGTTCTGTTCGATCACCGAGCATGAAGGGCGCATCATCCAGAGCCGTTCGGAAGATTCGATCGTTCGCGAAATCGAAGAGATCCGCGACAAGGTGCCGGGCTTTACCGGCGTGATCTCCGATCTGGGCGGCCCGACCGCCAACATGTACATGCTGCGCTGCACTAACCCGCGCGCCGAGCAGACCTGCCGCCGCGCCTCGTGCGTGTATCCGGAGATCTGCACTTATATGGACACTAACCACGAGCCGACCATCAAGCTTTACCGCCGCGCGCGTTCGCTGGAGGGCATCAAGAAGATCCTGATCGCCTCCGGGGTACGTTACGATCTGGCGGTGGAAGATCCGCGCTATATCAAGGAACTGGCGACCCACCACGTCGGCGGCTACCTGAAGATCGCGCCGGAGCACACCGAAGAAGGCCCGCTGTCGAAAATGATGAAACCGGGCATGGGCAGCTACGATCGCTTCAAACAGCTGTTTGATCACTATTCGAAGCAGGCGGGCAAAGAGCAGTACCTGATCCCGTACTTCATCTCGTCGCACCCGGGCACCCGCGATGAAGACATGGTGAACCTGGCGCTGTGGCTGAAGAAGAACCGTTTCCGCCTCGATCAGGTGCAGAACTTCTATCCTTCGCCGATGGCCAACTCCACCACCATGTATTACAGCGGCAAAAACCCGCTGAGCAAGGTGGGGTACAAGAGCGAAGACGTGGTGGTGCCGCGCGGCGAGCGCCAGCGTCGCCTGCATAAGGCGCTGCTGCGTTACCACGATCCGGCCAACTGGGCGCTGATCCGCACCGCGCTGGAAGAGATGGGGCTGAAGCACCTGATCGGCAGCCGCCGCGAGTGTCTGGTGCCGGCGCCGAGCATCGACGAGCAGCGCGAGGCGAAACGGCTGCAGCGCCACACCCGGCCGGCGCTGACCAAACATACCGATATTAATCGGCAGCGCACGCCGTCCAACCGGCCGCCGCGCAAGCCGATTCGCAAGGCCAAGCCGTAACGACCACGCCGCGTGCGCAAACAAAAAGGAGAACCCCCGGGTTCTCCTTTTTACTTTAGCTAATTACAACCGTTCGTAAGCGGCTTCCACTTTCATCAAATGGCGCGGCGCCTGCGGTGCGGGATGGTATTTGCGCACGTGCCAGTTAAAGGCTTCTGGCGACAGGTTGTTGATCATCGCGATCGCCTGCTGGCGGTTACTGGAGAAGGTGCGCAGCAGCGCGCCGGTGCCGTTGACGTAGGCGATGATGGTGGCGTAGCGCAGCGTGACGGGATTGGCGATCCCTTTAAGCTGTTGTTTTTGCAAGGTGGCCAGATAGGCGGCGCCGAGATCGATATTGGTGTCGGGATCCCGCAGGTCATCGTCGTCCGGGCAGCCGCGTTTGCCTTTGTAGCGGTAGGCATCGCAGCCGGCGGTATCGGCTTTCAGCTGCATCAGGCCGATCGCATTGGATCTGCTCACTGCGGAAGGGTTGAAGCCGGACTCCACCTGGATCATGGCGGTGATCAGCTTGGCGTCCACGCCGTATTCGCTGGCGGCGTCTTTGATGGCGCTATCGAAGGCGTGGCGATCGTAGCTGACGCGCTGTTTCTTGCCGGCGCAACCCGCCAGCACCAGCATGATGCAAAGCATGCCCAGCCGTGACCCGTGTGAGAAAGAGAATTTCATGGTGCTCCGTGCTTGTCTGTTTTTTTAACGGCGTTAACCGGTGGCCGGAGCCTCCGGCGTCGTCATCATAACGTCAGGCGGCGCAAAGGAGCAATGTGTGGGAAGGAAAAGCCCCCTCCGGCGGGAGAGGGCTTGAGCGTGGGGTTACAGGGTATCCGGATCCGGCCCCAGGCGGTTGCCGACGTCCAGCTTGGCGATCTCGCCCAGTTCGTCCTTATCGAGTTTGAAATCAAATACCTCGAAGTTTTCGCGAATGCGCGACGGCGTGACGGATTTCGGGATCACGATAAGACCGCTGTCCAGGTGCCAGCGCACCACGATTTGCGCCGGGGTTTTCTCGTATTTCTCGGCCAGGGCCTTGATCAGCGGCTGGTCGAATACCCCTTCACCGCCCTGCGCCAGCGGGCTCCAGGATTCGGTGGCGATATGGTGCGTAGCGTTCCAGGCGCGCAGTTGGCGCTGTTGCAGCAGCGGGTGCAGCTCGATCTGGTTGACGACCGGCGCCACGTTGGTTTCATCCAACAGACGCTGCAGGTGCGGCGTATGGAAGTTGCACACGCCGATGCTTTTCACCAGGCCTTGTTCGCGCAGTTTGATCAGCTCGCGCCAGGCGGAGACGTATTGATCCTGCTGTGGGCGCGGCCAGTGGATCAGATACAGATCCACATAGTCCAGCTTGAGCTTTTCCAGACTGGTTTCCAGCGCCGCCAGCGGATCGCCCTGATCGTCGTTCCACAGTTTGGTGGTGATGAACAGGTCGCTGCGCGGCAGCGCGCTGGACTGCAGCGCGGCGCCGACGCCTTCCTCGTTCTTGTAGATCGCGGCGGTGTCGATGGAGCGGTAACCGATCTCCAGTGCTTTGCTGACCGCGTGGGTGGTCTCTTCAATACTCGCCTGCCAAACGCCGAGACCCAACTGCGGCATCAGATTACCATCGTGGAGTTTGATGATGGGTTGTTGCGTTGTCATGCGCATCTCCTTGTGTACGGATTGCGGCGCCTGCGGCACCGAAACGGCTATAGATAAATTCTAGTTGGCAAAGTGGGCGGTTGCCGGGTTTGCCAGCCTAATTTCAGCGGTGGCGGGAGGGCGATTCTCTCCCCGCTCTCCCTGCGAATGAGCGGTAAGACGAGGGGTGCGAAACGATCGGCGGCGCGCTGAGGCGCCCGACGACGCCCGGCGATCGGCCGGGCGCCGGATGCGGCGAAAAATGGCTGACGGAGACTAAAGCCTAGCAAAAAATCGCCGTTTTGCGATTAACGCGCCGCTTCATAAATGCGGCGGCTGACGTCCAGGGTGATGTCTTGATGCTCGCCCAGGGCGGTCATGCCGTGCTGATGCAGCTTGTCGAGCAGCGCCGGAATGCTGCTGCCGTCGAGCTGATAATCCGCCATGCGGGTCGGTACGCCCATCTGTTCGAAGAAGGCGCGGGTGGCGGCGATGGCGCCGTCGATGCGGCTGTCTTCGCTGCCTTCGCGCAGGCCCCAGATGCGGTCAGCGTACTGCAGCAGTTTTTCGCGCTTCTGCGCTTTCTTCTCGTGCAGCAGCGCCGGCAGCACGATGGCCAGCGTTTGTGCGTGGTCGAGATCGTGCATGGCGGTCAGTTCATGGCCCAGCATGTGGGTCGCCCAGTCCTGCGGCACCCCGGCGCCGATCAGGCCGTTCAGCGCCATGGTAGCGCTCCACATCACGTTGGCGCGCACCGCATAGTTTTCCGGCTCGGCCAGCGCGCGCGGGCCGTCTTCCAGCAGGGTCAGCAGCAGGCCTTCGGCGAAGCGATCCTGCACCTTGGCGTCGACCGGGTAGGTCAGATACTGCTCCAGGGTGTGTACGAAGGCGTCGACCACGCCGTTGGCTACCTGGCGCGGCGGCAGCGAGTAGGTCACGACCGGATCCAGCACGGCAAAGCGCGGCTGCACCAGCGGCGAGAAGAAGTGCTGTTTGTCGCCGCTGCTCTTCCGGGTGATCACCGCGCCGCTGTTGGACTCGGAACCGGTGGCCGGCAGCGTCAGCACGCAGCCCATCGGCACCGCGTCAGTGATGTGGCTGCCGACGGTCTGCAGAATATGCCAGGCATCGCTGTCGGCCGTATAACGGGCCGCGGCGGCGATGAACTTGGTGCCGTCAACCACCGAACCGCCGCCGACCGCCAGCAGGAAATCGATGTTTTCCGCTTTCACCACCTCGACCGCTTTCATCAGGGTTTCGTAGGTCGGGTTCGGCTCGATGCCGGAGAACTCACGCACGTCACGGCCGGCCAGCGCACTGTACACCTGATCCAGCACGCCGTTTTTCTTCACGCTGCCGCCACCGTAGGTGATCAGGATGCGTGCGTCCGCTGGGATCTGGCCGGCCACGTCGGCAATTTGGTCCTTGCCGAACAGGATTTTGGTTGGGGTATGCAGAATGAAGTTTTGCATGGTTGATTTCTCTCTTTCTGTCAGGCGGGCGCCAACGCGGCGCAAAGGTGTCTGGCCCGTATTGTCAGGAACCTGGCGGCAACGCACAATGCACATTCCTGTTTGGTTCTTGCCTATTTCTACAACTGCCTGTAGAAATGGAGAGCTTTAAATTATGATTTATGCCGAATCGTTCTGACTGTAAGAGGGTGTTTCCGTGACTGAAATCGATGCGCTGCGCAGCCGCATGGCGCGCCAGGCGATGGCTATCGCCACCGGCAATGGCTACACGTCCTCACCGGTGCCGCGGGTGAAGATCCTGTATGTCGATCGCCACTGCCCGCGCCAACCGGTGATGTACGAACCGGGGATCGTCATCATCTTTCAGGGGCACAAGGTCGGCTATTGCGGCAACAAGGTGTTCCAATACGATCCGCGCAACTACCTGCTGATGACGGTGCCGCTGCCGTTCGAGTGCGAAACCTTCGCCAGCCCGGAGTTGCCGCTGGTGGGGTTGGCGGTCAATATCGATACCCAAATGCTGCAGGATTTGCTGATCGACATCGGCGACGACGACTACCTGATGCAGCCGCGGGCGGAGAGCAACGGGGTAAATCTGGCCGAGCTGACGGAAGCGCTGCTGTGTGCCACTGAACGCCTGCTGGACGTGATGGCCAAGCCGCTCGACGCCCGGGTGCTGGGGCCGCAGATCGTGCGCGAGATCCTCTACTATGTGCTGCGCGGCACCTGCGGTGCGTCGCTGCAGGAGCTGGTTAATCGGCATACCCACTTCAGCCAGATCGCCAAGGCGCTGCGGCGCATAGAAAATCAGTATGCCGACAATCTCAACGTCGAGCAGTTGGCCAGCGAGGTCAACATGAGCGTGTCGGCATTTCACCATAACTTCAAGGCGGTGACCAACACCTCTCCGCTGCAGTACGTGAAATCGTACCGGCTGCATAAGGCGCGCCTGTTGATGGTGCATGACGGTCTGAAGGCCAGCACGGCGGCGATCCGCGTCGGTTACGAGAGCGCGTCGCAGTTCAGTCGTGAATTCAAACGGCTGTTCGGCATGACGCCGAGCGATGAAGTCGCCCGGCTGCGCGATGCCAATCCGCTGCTGCTGGAGGGCTGAGCCGCGTTTACGGGGTCAGAACGATCTTGCCGAACGGCCCGCGATCGAGATGATCCAACGCCTGCGGCAGCTGGTCTAAGCGGTATACCTGATCGATCACCGGCTGCAGGTTGACGGCGTCCACGGCGCGCACCAGATCTTCCAGCGCGCGGCGATGGCCGACGCCGATGCCCTGGATCTGCGCCGATTTCAGCAGCAGCAGGCCGGCGGGCGCGGAAATCTCGGCGCCCGCCAGCACGCCGATCACCGAGATGCGGCCGCCCACCGCCACGGCGCGTACTGAGTTGCCGAGATTCGGGCCGCCGACGGTGTCGATCACATGGTCGATGCCGCGATCCTGCGTCAGCGCATAAACCGCCTCCACCCAATCGCCGTTCAGCCGGTTGATGCCGTGACTGGCGCCCAGTGCCCGGGCGCGCGCCAGCTTTTCATCGCTGCCGGAGGTCACGTACACCTCGGCGCCGTGCGCTTTGGCGATCTGCAGCGCGAACAGCGCCACGCCACCGGTGCCTTGCACCAGCACCGTCTCGCCGGCATGCAGTTTGCCTTGCTCTACCAGCGCGAACCAGGCGGTCAGCCCGGCGCACGGCAGGGAGCTGGCCTGCGCGTCGTCCAGCGACGTCGGCGCCGCCACCAGCCAGTCTTCATGCAAAATCACGTATTCCGCCAGTACGCCCTGATAGAAGCCGCCAAGGGTGTGGTAAGGCACCTGGCGCGCATCGCCGTACGGTTTTTGCCGGCCGTCGAGCCAGCCGGGGCTGAAGGTGGAGATGACCCGGGCGCCGGGTTGGAACCGGCTGACGCCGGGGCCGATAGCGTCGACCTCGCCGGCCATGTCAGAGGCGGGGGTGAACGACTGCGGCAGCGTCAGCCCCATGCCGCTTTCAATCATCATTTTGTCGCGGTAGTTGAGCGCTACCGCCTTCACTTTCACTCTGATTTCGTGTGGCCCCGGCTGCGGGATCGCGTCGGTGGTCAGCTGCAGGTGTTCACGCCCCAGGGCGTCCATCGTCCAGCGTTGCATCGTGTCGGTCATGATGTTCTCCAAAGTCAGCGATTAACGACCTGTCGATAATATCGTTGATAGAGGTTCGCCAGTGGCGATAAGATTTCCGCAGATTGTTTCTTTCAGAGCGACAAATCATGAGCGATCGATTGAGCGGCATTTCGGTATTCGTCACCGCCGTGGAGGCGGGCAGTTTTGCGTTGGCGGCCAGTCGGTTGCACCTGTCGCGTTCGGCGGTAGGGAAAACCATCGCCCGGCTGGAACAACGGCTGGGCGTGCGGCTGTTTCATCGCACCACCCGCAGCCAGAGCCTGACCGACGACGGTGCGTTGTTCTATGAGCGCTGCCTGCGGGCGCTGGAGGAGATCCGCAGCGCGGAAACGTTGCTGGAGTCGGGCAAGCGGCAGGTCAGCGGCCGGCTGCGGGTGTCGATGCCGGTGCTGTTTGGCCGCATGTGTATTGCGCCGTTGCTGACCGATCTGACGCGTGAGCACCCTGGCCTGGAGCTGGAGCTGTCATTCAGCGATCGGGTGGTGGATCTGATTGAGGACGGTTTCGATATGGCGATCCGTAACGGCACGCTGGCCAACAGCAGCGGGCTGGTGGCGCGTCGTATCGGCGATCACCGCATGACGCTGTGCGCCTCGCCGGCCTATCTGCAGCGGTGCGGCGAACCGCACAGCATTGAGCAACTGGCTCAGCACGAGGCGGTGACCTATATACGCGCCGGCGCGCGGCGCAGCTGGCGGGTGCTGGACGAGAACGGCAAACCGCAGGACGTGATGCCGAATAACCGGTTGCAGATGGACGATTTGCAGGCGATTGCGGATGCAGCGACGGCGGGTTTCGGCATCGCCTGGCTGCCGTGCTGGCTGGTGCGTGAGCAGCTGTTGAGCGGGGCGCTGGTGCGCTTACTGCGCGATCGGCCCGGCGCCGCCTTTGATGCGCATGCGGTATGGCCACACACGCCCCACCTGCCGCTGAAGGTGCGGCTGGCGGTGGATACGCTGGTGAGCAAGTTGCCCGCCAGTCTGGCGTTGGTTGAGAAGGCGCTGTAGTGCGCCTGGATCAGGAGGAGGAGGCGCGCTTTTTACGCCAGATCACCAGCATGGCGCCCAGCAGGCCGACGAACAGCAGCAACAGCGGCAGCAGCATCAGGCCGGTCATCACCTGGCTTTCGTAGCGTTTCACCAGAGGGATTTGGCTGAACGCGTAGCCGAGGCCGACCAGCGCGCAGACCCAGATCGCCGCACTCAGCCAGTTGAACACCTGGAAGCGCGAACTGTTGAGCCCGGAAATGCCGGCCATGGTCGGCAGCAGCGTGCGCACGAAGCCGAGGAAACGGCCGATCAGCAGCGCCGTCAGCCCGTGGCGATTGAACAGGTTATGAGCGCGCTGGTGATATTGCGCCGGCAATTGCAGCAGCCAGCCTTTCACCAGGCCGGTGTGGCCCAGCCAGCGGCCCTGGATATAGCTCAGCCAACAGCCGAGGCCGGCGGCGGCGGTCAGAATCAACAGGGTGGGGGCAAAGCCCATCACGCCTTTGGCGATCAGCGCACCCGACAGCAGCAGCAGGCTGTCGCCGGGGAGGAAGGAGGCGGGCAGCAGTCCGTTTTCCAAAAACAGGGTGGTGAAAAGCACGGCATAAACCACCCAAATCACGCTAGGATCGGCGAGGGCGATAAAGTCCTGCTGCCAAAGCGCATGAATAATCTCTCGTAATACATCCATTTTATGTCCTGTTGCATGCCGGTTGCGCCCGGGGTCACGTTCTCCAGGATGCGGCGGTTACCGTATCTGACAGTTATCCGGTTAGTGTACCGCTAATAGCTTAAGCCGACATTAAACGAGACGAAGAAAATTACCGGAATCCGCCTTAGCGCACGCCGTTGAGGCGATCGAAACCGGCCGCCAGATCGGCGATCAGGTCTTCGACGTTCTCCAGGCCGATGTGTATGCGCACCAGCGTGCCGGAGAAATCGACGCCGCCCGCCGGCCGGATGGCTTCCAGCTCTTCCGGCTGGTTGGCCAGGATCAGCGACTCGAAGCCGCCCCAGGAGTAGGCCATGCTGAAGTGGCTGAAGTTGTCCAGGTAAGCGGCCAGCTGGGCATCATCCAGCCGCTCTTTCAGCACGAAAGAGAACAGCCCGTTGCAGCCGCTGAAGTCGCGGCGATAGAACTCGTGGCCCTTGCAGCTGGGCAGGGCTGGGTGATTGACCGTCGCCACCTCCGGCCGTTCGGCCAGCCAGTTGGCGACCTCAATGCTGCTGCGCTCGTGCTGTTTCAGGCGCACGCTCAGGGTACGCAGGCCGCGGCTCGCCATGTAGGCGGTGTCGGCATCCACCATCTGCCCCATCAGATAGGAGTACTCGCGCAGCCGATCCCAACAGCGCGCGTTGGCGACGGCGGTGCCGAGCATGTAATCGGAATGGCCGATCAGGTATTTGGTGCCGGCCTGAATGGAGATATCGATGTCGAAATCCAGCGCCTTGAACAGCACGCCCGCCGCCCAGGTGTTGTCGATCATGATCACCACCTCCGGCGCCACGGCACGAATGGCCTGCACCATGGCCGGGATATCCTGCACTTCCAGAGTGATGGAGCCGGGGGATTCCAGGAACACCACGCGGGTATTGGGTTGGATCAACGTGGCGATATCGGCGCCGATCAGCGGATCGAAATAGGTGGTGCTGACGTTCATGCGACCGAGGATGTGGGTGCAGAAATCCTGGGTCGGTTCGTACGCCGAACCGGTGACCAGCAGGTGATCGCCGGCGCCGACGAACGACAGGATCGCATTGGCCACCGCCGCCGCGCCGCAGGGGTACAGCACGCAGCCGGCGCCGCCCTCCAGCTCGACCATCGCATCTTGCAGGGCGAAGTGGGTCAGCGTGCCGCGTCGGCCGTAAAACAGCTCGCCGTGGGCGCGTTGCGCGGTGGCGTGCTTTTTGGCGGCGACTGAGTCGAAGACCAAAGAAGAGGCGCGTTGCGTGACGGGATTGACGGAGCCCTGGGTGTAGCGTTTGCCGCGGCCGGCGCCGATCAGCGTGGTTTCGATGTGTTTTGACGTCATGGTACCTGGCTCACCTCTGGTTGCTCTGCACGTGCCCGTTTACGATAGCCCTTACGTTAGCATGAGTTGATATAGCCATCCAGACGTTTTAACTTCTGGATATAGAAACGGCTATAATTGGCTGTCAGCGGCGCATTTCTCGCCTCATCCTTCTGCCGAGCGGCGAGAGAGAAGCCCATTCATCGGTCGAGACGTCGTTCGGCAGGGTGGTCTTGTTGCACCGTTGTGGGAGAAAAGTAACGAAATAACCCCATAAAAGGAGCGTTTGGCGGTGAACGGGCGCGGATTGGCGCTTTGCCGCGGGGCTGGCTAAAATTTTCGCGTTTATTTGGTAAATAATAATGAGAACTACTATCAATCCCCGGTTGGTTTGATATGATCGCACGCTGAATTATTCCTTAATTTTGATCGGTAATGGGTGGAGGCACAGCGTGAAAACGGCTGGCAAGAATTTAAATCAAGGATCGTTCGGCCAGGGCCGGGCGCAGTGGGGCAAGGCCTTTGGCCGCAGCCTGATGGCTTCTATGGTGCTGGTCGTGGGGCTGGCCGGCAGCGCGCAGGCAGCGCCGGCGGCCAATCCGGCCGTTACCGAAAGCGTTGCGCCGACCACCGCGCCGGCACCTGCAGCCGCCGCGCCGGAGAGCATCACGCCGGTGAACCCGGCACCGACGATCCAGCCACCGGAAACCCGCGGCATGGACCTGTCCATTTGGGGCATGTACCAGCACGCCGACGCGGTGGTGAAAGCGGTGATGATCGGCCTGGTGCTGGCGTCTATCGTGACCTGGACCATTCTGTTCGCCAAAGGCAGCGAACTGCTGCGTGCCAAGCGCCGTCTGCGCCGCGAGCAGCTGGCGCTGGCCGAAGCGCGTTCGCTGGATGAGGCTTCCGAGCTGGCGCAAAACTTCTCCCCGGAGAGCGTCAGTGCTGTCTTGCTGAACGATGCGCAAAATGAGCTGGAGTTGTCTGCGGAATCCAATGACAACAACGGCATCAAAGAACGTACCGGTTTCCGCCTCGAGCGCCGCGTGGCGGCCTACAGCCGCAACATGGGCCGCGGCAACGGCTTCCTGGCCACCATCGGCGCCATCTCGCCGTTCGTCGGCCTGTTCGGCACCGTCTGGGGCATCATGAACAGCTTCATCGGCATCGCCCATTCGCAGACTACCAACCTGGCGGTCGTGGCGCCGGGCATCGCAGAGGCGCTGCTGGCGACCGCGATGGGCCTGGTGGCGGCAATCCCTGCGGTCGTTATCTACAACATCTTCGCCCGCGTCATCAGCGGCCATCGCGCCCAGGTAGGCGACGTGGCGGCGCAGGTCTTGCTGCTGCAGGGCCGCGATCTGGATCTGGCCGCAACGGCGGAAGCCAAGCGCTCACAGCACGCACACCAACTGCGGGCGGGGTGAGTCATGGCGATGCGCTTAAATGAAGATCTGGACGACAGCGGCGAACTGCATGAAATCAACGTGACGCCGTTTATCGACGTCATGTTGGTGCTGTTGATCATCTTTATGGTGGCCGCGCCGCTGGCAACGGTAGATATTCGCGTCGATCTGCCGGCCTCCTCCGCCAAACCGCAGCCGCGGCCGGAAAAACCGGTGTTCCTGTCGGTGAAGGCCGACAAGCAGCTCTACGTCGGCGATCAGCCGGTGAATGCCGATCAGTTGACTTCGGTGCTGGATCAACGCACTCAGGCGAACAAAGAAACCACCATCTTCTTCCAGGCAGACAAGAGCGTGGACTATGAAACGCTGATGAGCGTGATGGACACCCTGCGTAAAGCCGGCTACCTGAAAGTGGGGCTGGTGGGCATGGAAGGCGCCGCCAAATAGCGGCAGCACAACGATAAAGGGCGCTCAGGCGCCCTTTTTTATTGATTCTGAGATATCACTCCCCGGCCAACAACGCCCGGGAACCGGCATGACGCCAGTGGATACGGCCCGGCAGATAAAGCGCATGCTGTTCCAGCGGCCGCTCGTCGATGAGCGCGGTCACCTGGTCGAAGCTATGCTGCGCCAGCGCCCGGCAGTCTTGCGCGACCGTATCTATCTTCAGCGTCATGCAATCGAACAGGTAGTGATCGTCGAAGCTGCACAGGTGGATGTCGCTCTCCATCAACTGATGCTGCGTCAGATAACGCAATACGCCCTCCAGCAGGCCGCAGGCGGCGGTAAACAGCGCTTTGGGCGGACGCCCCAGCTGTGCGCACAGCTGAGCGAACATCTCGTAACCTGAGCTGGGGTGATAGTTGCCGTTGATGATCCATTCCGGTTTGCACGTGATGCCGGCGCGCTCCAGGCCAAGCTGGAAGCCGGCGAGGCGATCGCGGGTCGGCGAAATGCGCGGCTGCCCGCCGAGAAAATAGATCTCATCCGGATGTTGGCGCGCGACCTTTTCCACCAGGTCGGCGGTCGCATTAACCGAGTCGGTGATCACCAGCGGCAGTTCGGAGCCGGCGATCAGGCGGTCCATCTGCACCACCGGTAGCCCGGCGTTGATCTTCTGGTATTCTGCATCGTTCAACTGGCTGGAGGCGACGATCAAGCCATCCACCTGCCGCTGTACCAGACTGTTCACCGCCATCATCTCCTGCGCCGGGTTTTCATCGGTGCAGGCGATCAGCAGCTGCAGACCGGCTTCGCGGCACAGCGTTTCCAGCTCGCGCGAAATCACCGCAAAGCCGTAGTTGGTCATCTCCGGCACCACCAGCCCCAGTGTGTGGCTGCGGTTGGAGCGCAAAGAACGAGCGTGGATGCTGGGCTGATAATGGTGTTCGTGCGCCAGCGCCAGAACGCGGTCGCGGGTGTCGTCGGACACCCGATATTCCTTGCTGCGGCCGTTCAGCACCAGGCTGGCGGTCGATTTCGACACCCCGGCCAGCGTGGCGATGTCACTGATGGTAATGCGTTTATTTTTTTTCACTGACGCCATCTGAAGTCATCGGAGGATGCGTCATTCTAGCATGCATGGCGTCAGCGGCCAGTATTCCAACGCCAGCGGCGCGCTTCCGGACAGCCGCAGTTGCGGCTCGCTGGCCGGGAAGTAGCGCGCGCTCATCACCGCCTCGCCGCGGTTGATGAAGATCTCCACGCTGGAACGATCGAACAGCAACTGCAGATGCGTGACCGGGCCGCGCCAGTAACGGTGCTCCGGCTGGCCGTCGGCCAGGGAAGCGCGCGTCAGCTGCAGCCTTTCGCCGTTCCAGTTCAGCGTCATTGCCTCGCCAAACGCGGCGCTGAACGCGCCCTGCGGCGTCAGCTGCAGCTCCGCGGCGCCCAGCGCATAGGCGGGGGCGTCATCGGCGCGGCCTCGCCAGTCTTCTCGCTCGCCGCGCAGCTGTTGCAACTCGCGCGCCGGGCGCTGGTGGAGGCGGCCATGCCGCAGCGACAGCTCGCGTGGGCAGGTCATGGTGTGGATCCAGCCATAACGGCGCGTCGGATGGGCTTCTTCATCTTGCTCGGGCACGCCCATCCAGGCGAACAGCAGGCGGCGGCCATCTTCCGCCAGCGTCGTCTGCGGTGCATAGAACTCGAAGCCGGCGTCCAGCTCGCGAAATTGGCCGTGGCTGAAGGCCGGCTGCAGGTAATCCAGCTTGCCGAGCAGATAGCCGGCCTGATAACGGTTGAGATAGCGTTCCGGCTGCGGCGCCAGCCCCTGCGGGCAGCAGATCAACACGTCGGCGTCCTCCAGCGAGAACAGGTCTGGGCACTCCCACATGTAGCCGAATTCACCCAGGTCGTGCAGGCCGGAACCGGCGATTTCGCCCAGCGGTTGCCAGCCGCGCAGATCGCTGGAACGAAGCAGCAGCACCTTGCCGCGATCCTGCAAGTCACGCGCGCCGAGCACCATGTACCAGGTATCCTGATGACGCCACACTTTGGGATCGCGTACGTGCCCGCTGTAGCCGTCCGGCAGCGGCAGCACCGGCCCGAGCTTGCGGTATTCGCCCCGATCGCTTTCCTGAGCTAGACATTGATAGGCAGTGCGTGAGCCGTCGGGGAATTTCACATTGCCGGTGTAGATCAGCGTGATTTTATCTTCCGCCACCACCGCTGAGCCGGAATAACAGCCGTGGCTGTCGTAACAGGCACCTGGTGCCAGGGCGAGCGGCTGATGCGCCCAACGCAGCAAGTCGGTCGACTGCCAGTGTCCCCAGCACTTGTTGCGATGATCGCAGCCCAGCGGATTCCACTGATAGAACAGGTGATAAACGCCGTTGTGCTGGATGAAGCCGTTGGGATCGTTCAGCAGGCCAACGCTGGGCGCCAGATGCCAGGCCGGGCGGTGCGGATCGCGCAGCGCGCGTGGCTGGCCGTTCATGACAGCCTGCATCGCCTGTTTGATTAAGCTGAGTTCTTCCATCATTGCGCGTCCGTTTTATATTTCAACAGGAGGGAGAGTATGAAGGCGGTGCCAAACGCGATCGCCAGGCCGATGATATAGCTGACCAGCGAACTGGCCTGCACAATCGCCATGCCAGGGATCGCCGTCAGCCCGACCGCGTTCATGCCGACGTGATTGGCCACCACCCAGGCGCCGCCGAGCGCGCCGCCCGCCAGCGCTGCCAGGAAGGGTTTCACGAAGCGCAGGTTGATACCAAACAGCGCCGCCTCGGTGATGCCGAGCATGGCAGAAAAGGCGGAAGGCACCGCGATGGCTTTGATTTTGGCGTCGCGGGTTTTGAAATACACCGCCAGGCAGGCGCCGCCCTGAGCGATGTTGGCCATCGACCAGATCGGCAGCAGGAAGTTGACGCCGATAGTGGGGTTGCCGAGCAGCCCGGCCTCTACCGCGTGGAAACTGTGGTGAATACCGGTGATGACGATAGCGGAATAGAGGCCGCCGAACAGCAGCCCGGCGAACCACCCCGCATGGGCAATCAGCGTGCTGAGCACGAAGGAGATGCCGTCACCCAGCGCGCGGCCGGCGGGGCCGATAAACAGCAGGGCGACAAAGCCTGAGATGACCACCGTCAGGAACGGCGTCAGGATCAGATCGAGCGCGTTGGGGATCACCTTGCGCAGCCGTTTCTCCAACAGGCTCATGAACCACACCGTCAGCAGCACCGGGAACACGGTGCCCTGATAGCCGATCATGGCGATGTCCAGACCGAAGAAGTTCATAGTGTGGAACCCTCCCGCGACGCCCCAGGCGTTGGTCAGCGCCGGATGCGTCAAAATGCCGCCGAGCGTGGCGCCCAGGTAGGGATTGCCGCCGAATTCGCGTGCGGCGGTGAAGCCGATCAGAATCGGCAGGATAATGAACGCCGCCGAGCTGAACATATCCAGCATGATGAACAGCGCGCTGTTGGCATCGGCCCAGCCGTAGGTTTTCACCATGCCGAGCAACCCCATCAACAGGCCGGAAGCGACGATCGCCGGGATGATTGGCACGAAGATGTTCGACAGCAGGCGGGCGATGCGCTGCAGCGGGTTGAGCTTTTTCGCCGCGATATCGGCGGCTTCGGCCTTGCTGGATTCGCTGACGCCCGCCGCCTTGATGAATTCCGCATGCACCTTGTTGACCAGCCCGGTGCCGAAGATTACCTGGATTTGACCGGCGTTGCTGAAGCAGCCTTTGACGCCGTCCAGTTTGCCGATGGCCTCTTTGTCCACCTTGCTGTCGTCCACCAGCACCAGACGCAGGCGCGTGGCGCAGTGGGCGGCGCTGGCGATGTTCTCTTTACCGCCGAGCAGCGGCAACAGCGCGTTGGCGGTTGCGGTAATGTCCATGTTGTCCCCTTGCTAAATAAAAATGCCGCCGCGCAGTTTGCGACGCAGCGTCGTGAATCGATGTCAGAAGAAATACTTGAATCTGGCGCGCATGCCGTAACGTTGATCGTTGTCGCCGTTGGCGATCTTGTTGTCGGCGTTGGCTTCCAGCAGCGACACATAGGCGCCTAAATACAGATTGAAATTCTTCATATTCATAATGTTAGGTATCTGATACGACGCGTGAACGGTATGGATGTCGTAGTTGCCCGGTTCGCTGAGCGGGTTGTGGATATCGGCGGCGATCCCGGCGGTATTGAACTCTTTGATATTGTTATGGGCATAGATATAACCCAGTTCGAAGCGCCGCCACAGCACGTTCACGCCGGCGGTGAAGTCTTGCTCGCCTGAGGCATCCAGATAGGCGGTGCTCAGGTTGGCCACCACGCCGTTATCCGGGTTGGCGGCGCTGTTGTTCCAGCTCATCGTCATGCCGTAACCGTTGCGCTTGGACTGATCGACGAAGCGGCCCTGGCTGTCCTGATACCCGTAGGCGTTATTTACCACGTTGCTTTCCATTGCCGCCGCGATGCTGAAGGCGTCTTTTTTCCAGGCGATCACCGGGCGCAAATAGGCGACGTTTTTCTTATTGTCCAGGGCGTTGCCGTGATAGCGGCTGTCCTGGAACAGCGAAGTGCCGTCCTCCACCAGCGTGTTCAGCTCGAAATAGACATCACCGGCGTATTTGCTCAACATCAGGTTGCCGCCGCTGCTGCTGCGGCCGCGGCCTTCTTTCATCATGTAGATATAGCCGAAGCCGTCGGCGTACAGATCGTTGGCGGTATTGCCGGAGTATTGAATGAAAGTGTCCTGATTCAGCGGGAACATGTCGTAGGCTTCGAAGCGGCCGATTTTGGTTTGCCAGTTCTTTTCATTGCCGAAGAAGAAGGCGGCGTCATCCAGGTTCATTTTGCCGCTCATGTCTGCCAGCGGTTGCACGCTGAAGCCGGAGAAGTTGCCGTCCGGATTGCGGCGGTAGCCGTCCAGCCCGACCAGAATGCGGCCGTTGATATCCCAGCGTTCTTTGTTGCCAGGCTTCCAGTCTTTGTGGTCGCTGCCTTTCAGCGACGTCAGCTGGCCGCTGCGGCTGGCGCCGTCCAGATTGAACTCCACGTCGCCGTACAGTTTCAGATCATTGAATCCATTCAGTTTCAGTGCGCTGATCGGGGCAATTGGCGTTTGCGGCGCGGCGGTATGCTGCGCAATCTGCGCGGTTTGCCGTTCCGTGTTGGCGGTGCGCTGCTCCAGCTGTTGCGCCCGGCGTTCCGCCGCCGTCGCGCGGGTTTCAGCCTGTGCGGCGCGCCGTTCCGCCTGCGCCAGGCGCTGTTCCAGCGCGTTGAGGCGCGCCTCGATGCTGCCGCTGCCCGAGGCCGCTGCATTGGAAGCAGAGAGGAAAAGCCCTGTTGTTATCGCCAAATAGCTGAGTTTTTTCATCATCGTCTATCATCCGGGTAAGGGTTGTTATTATTTTTTGCTAAATTGCTAAACCGGTTTTTCAAGGCGAAAGATAACGATCAAGAAGCGGGCTGGCAATCAAGTTTGCTAACCCGATTCAGCTATTGTGATCGAGTGCGCAAATCGTGGGGGTAAAAGACCACGGCGCCCAGGGGATCGCCGTGGATGCAGGGATCAGCGCAGAAAAGCGGTGAGCTCTTCGGCGCGGGGCAGGGCGGTCATGGCGCCTTTGGCGGTGGTGGCCAGTGCGCCGCAGGCCTGAGCCTGGGCGATAACCGCCGGCCACTGCGTTTCCTGCGGCAATTCGTGAAGGCGTGCCAGCGCCGCTAACAGACCGGCGACAAACGCGTCGCCGGCGCCGGTGGTATCGACCGGCACGATCGACGGCGCGCGGAAATGGCGCAGGCGATGCCCATCGTGTACGCAGACGCCGTCGCCGCCCAGCGTCACCAGCAGCAGGCGTGTCGGGTAGGTTTGCATCATCCAGCGGATGCCGTTCTCTACATCGTCAAGGTGGCTGATGAAAGCCAGCTCTTCGCGCGACAGTTTCACCACGTCCGCCAGCAACAGCGCCTTTTGCAGGCAGGGGCGCAGCGCTTCCGGCTGGCGCCAGACCTCTTCGCGGATGTTGGGATCGAAACTGACCTGGCCACCGGCCGCCCGAATGCGTTCCATCGCCGCAAAGGCCGCGCTGCGGCTGGGTTCTTGTGAAAGCGCGATGGAGCAGAGGTGCAGCCATTCGCCCCGTTGGAAAGCCGGCAGATCGTCGGGCTGCAAAAACAGATCGGCGCTGGGCTGCACCATAAACGTGAATGAGCGCTCACCCTGCAGATCGAGATCCACCACCACCGTGGAAGTGTGGTGGTCGGGATCCGGTCTCATATGACCGATATCCACCCCTTCATCGCTCAGTACCTGCTGCAGAAAGGCGCCGAAGCCGTCTTGCCCCACACGCCCGATAAAAGCGCTGTCGCCACCGAGCCGGGCGATACCCACCGCCACATTCGCCGGCGCGCCGCCGGGGCATTTGAGATAACCGTTGGCATTTTCCGGCACCAGGTCGATCACGGCGTCGCCCAGTACCCATACGCGATTCATCATGCTTAATCCCTATTTTTGTCGTTGTCAGATGGTTAGCTAAAATAGAAGAACCGATTTAGCAAGGCAATGAAATAATCCTCAGAGCCGCTTGGGCAGTGAGGAAGATCAATCTTTCTACTGGGCTTGGGGGGAGGGAATCTGCCCCGCGAACCAGCGCGGGGCGAGATAGCAGAGCGTTTAGCCCAGCTTCGGATAGACGCCGGGACCGATTGGCAAGCCTAGCGCATACCAGACCAGCAGCAGCAAAATCCACACGCTGAAGAACACCAAAGGATAGGGCAGGATCAGCACGTAATAGGTGCCGAGCTGCGCGTCTTTGCGGTAGCGCTGCAGGAAGCCGAGGAACAGCGGCAGGAACGGCGACATCGGCGCCAGCGGCAGCACCGCAGAGTCGGCGATGCGAAAGATCATCTGGGCGAACGCCGGGTGGAAACCGAGCAGCATAAACATCGGCACGAAGATCGGCGCTAAAATTGACCAGATCGCCGAGCCGCTGGCGATGAACATGCACAGGAAGGCGGAGAGGAACATCAGGCCGAGAAATGCCGGTGCGCCACTCATGCCGGCGGCTTCCAGCATATCGGTCAGGCCGACGGCCATAAACTTGCCCATGTTGCTCCAGTTAAAGAACGCCACGAACTGCGACAGCGGAAATACCATCACGATAAAACCCGCCATGCTTTTCATCGGATCGAGCAAGTGATGGGGAATATCGTCCGGCCGACGGATCTGTTTGGTGACTACGCCATAGGTAATGGCGACGGTGAAGAAAAACAGGATGATGATCGGCACGATACCCTTGATGAACGGGGAAGGGATCACCGAACCGGTGTTTGGGTCACGCAGCGGCGCGGCCTCCGGCACCACCAGAGCGGCGATGATGGCGATAAACACCAGCGCGGCGATACCGCTCATCATCAGCCCCCGGTTTTGCAGCGGGGTCAGCGCTGCGATTTTGCCTTCGGCGCTGCCTTGCCACTTCGGCAGACGGGGCTCGATAAATTTGTCGGTGAGCAGCGCGCCTGCGATGGTCAGCACGACCACTGAGGTGGCCATAAAGTACCAGTTGTCGATCACGCTGACGTGAACCGCGCCATCCACCGCTTTGGTGGCTTCGGTACTGATACCGGAAAGCAATACGTCGGTGGTGACGATCAACAGGTTGGCGGTAAAGCCGGAGGCGACGCCGGCGATCGCCGCCAGCAGTCCGGCTATTGGGTGGCGGCCCACCGCCACGAACATCAGTGCGCCAAGGGGCGGCATCACCACCAGCGCGGCGTCCGACGATATATGACTGAAGAAGGCGATAAACAGCACCATATAACTGGCGTAGCGGGCGCTGACGCGCGAGGCCATTTTGTACATCAGCGCCTGCAGCAGGCCGACCTTTTCCGCCAGGCCGGCGCCTATCACCAGCGCCAAAATAGCCCCCAGCGGCGCAAAGCTGCTGAAGTTATGGATGATGTTGGGAAATATCCACTGCATGCCCGCCACGCTCATCAGATTATTCACCTTGATGAGCTCGCCGGTGGCCGGATTTTTCACCGCCACGTCGAGCCAGGAAAATAGCGCGGTGGCCAGCATAAGCACCAGGATCAAATAGACGAACAGTAAAAACGGATTAGGGATCTTATTGCCGATGCGTTCCACCCAGTAAAAAACGCGTCCGGGGCTTTTATTGATTGGCGTTGTGGCCTCACTCATGATTTTACCCTCTGTGTTTGCTCTGTTGTGTGATTGTTATTATTTGATTTATTTATAATTATGCTTAGTGGCCCGGTGAACCGGGCCCTGTCTGTTCATGCTATTTCAATGGGGAGGGTTTTACCCCCTGTGGGATAGGGCATCGATACGGCTGTTCGGCGCGTTGGTGCTCAAACTCGCTGCGGCAGCTCGCCAGCAGGGCGCTGTCGCTCAGCAGATCGATGGCGGTCGCCGCCATCACCTTGCCGGCCAGGCACATGCCCTTATGGGCGATAGCGGTGCGGCCCTGCGCCACCAGTTGCCAGGTGTGCAGAGGAGTGCCGAGTGCGAAACAGGGGCTAAAGCATTGGGCGGTTGGCGCCACCCAGCTCACGTCGCCAACGTCGGTAGAACCGTACAGCAGGTCGTCGGACTCCACATAAGGAGCGACCTCGTCCATCAGCACCTTATCTCCCAGCAGTTGTACCCACTCGCGCCCGGCTGCGCCACCGGTGCGGGCTATGTTGAGTTTGGCGTTGCGCAGATCGTCGCGGCTCAGCGTCTGGCGGATTTCCTCGGCGAAGCGGCGTTCGGCGTCGCTGTACTCGGGCAGACCGAAATCACACAGGTTTTGATACATCGCGCGTTCAAGACTGCGGTTCGGCACATAGTTGGAGCAGGCCTTGTCGAAGCGCACGTCCATCTGAGTGTCAGTCATCAGCGCT
The DNA here is from genome assembly GCF_052168755.1 of Serratia sp. CY43202. NCBI lineage: Bacteria > Pseudomonadati > Pseudomonadota > Gammaproteobacteria > Enterobacterales > Yersiniaceae > Serratia > Serratia sp. CY43202. Next base: position 115,288 of record NZ_JBJNMB010000006.1, on the reverse strand, counting down.
GCGCCCTTGGCGATGTTAATCACCCGTTGGTAAATGTCCTGCGCCTGGTCGAGCTGCGGCGCGCGGATCAGGTACAACACCTCGGCGTCGGCCTGCACCACGTTGGGGGAGCTGCCGCCGGTGTGGGTGACCGCGTAGTGCAGCCGCGCTTCCTGCACGATATGTTCGCGCAGGAAGTTGGCGCCGGTATTCATCAGCGTCACCGCGTCCAGCGCGCTGCGCCCCAGGTGTGGCGAGTTGGCGGCATGGGCGGCGACGCCCTTAAAGTGAAACGCCGCCTGAATGTTGGCCAGCGTGCTGGTGTTGAACATGCCGCTGAAGCCTTCCGGGTGCCAGGTGAGGGCGGCGTCGACGTCGTCGAACAGGCCTTCGCGCACCATAAAGGTTTTGCCGGAGCCGCCTTCTTCGCCTGGGCAACCGTAGAAGCGCAGGGTGCCGGTCAGCCGGTTCTGCTGCATCCACGCCTTGGCAGCGAAGGCGCCCGCCAGCGCGGCGGTGCCCAGCAGGTTGTGGCCGCAGCCATGGCCGTTGCCGTTTTCCACCAGCGGCTGCGGCGTGGCGCAACCGGACCGCTGGCTCAGCCCGGCCAGCGCGTCGTACTCGCCCAGCAGCGCGATAACAGGGTGGCCGCTGCCGTAGCTGGCGATAAACGCCGTCTCGATGTCGCCCACACCGCGTTCGACCGAGAAGCCTTCCTGTTCCAGCGCATCGGCCAGCAACGTGGCGGAATAGGTCTCGTTGAAGCGCGTTTCCGGGTGATCCCAAATCGCGTCGCTCAGCGTGCTGAAGCGGGGTTGACGTTGGTCAATGTAGTCGTCGATAAATGCCTGCAGTTCTGAGTTGCTCATGCTCCGCTCCCGAATGTCGGCAGGTTCAGCGCCAGCGACGCCAGCGTTTTCACCGCCACCGCCATCACCTGTTCGTTGAAGTCGAATTTCTCGTTATGGTGCCCGGCGCTCAGCTCGGTGCCGAAAATGACGTATGAGGCCTGGCCGCCGCGGGATTTCACCCGTTCCATCATGTAGGTGGCGTCTTCTGAACCCGCCGCCTGTTCGCGGCGATCGACCACCGAGGTCAGCTCGGTTATCTGCTGCGCCTGGCGGCGGATATAATCCACCCACGGTTGGGTCGGTTTGCTGCTCTGCGCCGCGCCCATCAGCGCGATGTCGCAGGCGACGCCGTGCATTTTGGCGGCGCCTTCGATGGCGTTCAGGGCCTGCTGATAGACGAACGTATTGATCTCATTGGTGGCGCCGCGCGTCTCCACCTTCATAAACGCCCGATCGGCGATCACGTTGCGGCCGGTGCCGGCCTGCAGCACGCCGACATTGATGCGTGAGCTGCCTTCGCTGTGGCGCGGGATGGCGTAAAGCCCTAGCGCAGCCTGCGCCGCCGCCAGCAGTGCGTTGCGACCGTCTTCCGGCTTGGCGCCGGCGTGGGAGGCGACGCCGCGGAAGGTAACGTCCAGCTTGCTGGTGGCCATAAAGCTGTCGCTGCCACATACCAGCTCACCGGCCGGCACGCCGGTGCCGATATGCACCGCGGTGAAGAAATCGACGTCGTCCACCACGCCGGCCTCCACCATCGATTTTGCGCCGCGTGTGCCTTCCTCCGCCGGCTGGAAGATCAGTTTGACGGTGCCGCTAAGCTGGGACTCCAGGCTTTTGAACACGTGCGCCAGCCCCAGGCCGATGGTGGTATGGCCGTCATGACCGCATGCATGCATCATGCCGCTGTTGCAAGAGGCGAAGCCTTCACGGAACGGCAGGTGTTCGGGTTCCAGCAATTCGTTGAGATCGAGGGCGTCCATATCCACGCGGTAGGCGATAGTCGGGCCGGGGCGGCCGGTATCGAGCGTTGCGACGATGCCGGCGAAGCCGCCGGAAAAATGCGGCAACCATTTTTCCAACGCGCCCTGATTGCGGGCGCGCAGTTCCTGCGCCTCCAGCTCATCGGACGAGGGCAGTCCCATGCGCGCCTCGGCCTTGATGACCTCGCGGCCTAGCTGCAGGCGGTAACCCAGCCGATCGAGTTCTTCCGCCACCAGGGTGGCGGTGCGGAACTCAAACCAGCCGGATTCGGCATAGCGGTGGAAGTCGCGGCGCCAGGCCTGCAATTGCGGGTACAGATCGGCCACCAACATCGAAAGCGAATTAGTCATAGTGATATCTCATAAGTTATCGCGCGCTGGATTGCTCCAGGCAGCAGTTATGCTCTGAACTGAAATCAGACGGTGATGCTCTTGCAAATAAAAAGGTGTATTTGGTTACTAACTGCCGTGAATGGCGCTTATTGGCGCAGAAAATGCGCTTAATTAAGCGAAATAAGAATTTGGTTATTTATTATGTTTTTTCCGAATGTACACAATGGAATCTGGCTAAATAAGATGCCAATATCTTGCTATTGATAAATAACGGTTATCGCCTTTCGCCTATGCCAGCCTCGATAAAATTGCACCAATTACGTGCATTTGTGGACGTTAGCCGCCAGGGCAGCATCCGCGCCGCTAGCCGTACCTCACGCCTTTCCCAGCCTGCACTGACCAAAGCCATTCAGGAGCTGGAAGAGGTGCTGGGCGCCAAGTTGTTTATTCGCCGTAGCCAGGGTGTGGTATTGACCGACTGTGGCGATAACTTTTTCCAGCATGCCAGCCTGATCCTTGAGGAGCTGCGGGTGGCGCAGGAAGATATCCAGCAGCGGCTGGGGTTGGCGGGCGGCACGGTGAATATCGGCGTTGGTGGCAGCATTGCGCGTACTGTGATGCCGCAGGTGGTCACTCAGTTTCATCGTGAGTATCCCAACGTGAAGGTGCGCATCGTCGAGGGGCAGCTGGTGTCGATGATCCCTGAACTGCGTCAGGGCGAGCTGGATTTTACCGTCAATACCTATTACCCCAGCAGCCTCGACAACGAGTTGCAGTACGAACGGCTGATGGAAAAAGAGTATCGGGTGGTGGTGCGCAAAGGGCATCCGATGGAGGGGGCAACCTCGCTGAAACAGCTGCAGCACTGCGACTGGACCATGCCGACGCCGAAAGGCAGTTATTACCGGCTATTGCACGATCTGTTCGGGGACTTGGGCATGGCGCCGTCGATCAGCGTAACCTGTGAGACCTTTATGGCCTGTACCAGCCTGGTGGCGCAGAGCGATTTTGTTAGCATTCTGTCGGTGGACGTGATTTCGGATCCGATTCTGGGCAAGCATTTGGTGCCGCTTGAGCTGGAAGAGAGTCTGCCGAAAGCGACGTTTTATCTTATCCAACGCAAGGACACCACCCTGACGCCGATGGGCGCGCACTTGGCGCGCCTGTTTCGTCTTTATTGTCGGTGATACCGAGGCCCCATCGGGGGCCTGGGTATCAGAAGGCGATCGACCCCTGCACGAAGAAGGTGCGTGGTTCGCCGACGTACTTGCCGAAGTTATTGTCGTTGGAGCGGGTAAAGTAGCGCTGATCGAACAGGTTTTTTACCCCGGCGCCCAGCGTCAGGTTCGACAGCTGCGGCCCGAAATTATATTCCCCGCGCATATTCCACACCATGTAACCGGCGATGTTGCCGAACTGACCATCGGCACTTTCCTGCGTGACGTACTCCGGCCCGGTGCCCGGCGAATGCTGTTTGGACTGCGCGTAACCGTCCAGATTCCATACCCAGCTGCCGGTGGCGTAACGCGTACCGACGGTATACACCTGGCGCGAGTAGAACGGCAGGTCTTTACCGGCGAAGTCGCCCTTGTCGGTGCTGGCCTTAGTATAGGTATAGCTGGTGTAGACGCTGGCGCCGTCGAGCGCGCGGTTCAGCTCGCTGAGATCGTAGCTGAGCGCCAGCTCGATGCCTTTGTGCTTGGTGGCGCCCATGTTGGTCCAGCCCACGTCGTTGCTGATGTACTGCAGCTGGTTATCGAAGTCGATGTAGAACAGCGTGGCCTCGGCCTTGACCACGGTGTCGTCGTAGCGGGTGCCGAACTCATAGGTGTGCGCTTTTTCCGCCGTCAGCCCCGGCGCCGGCTGGTTGCCGTTGCCGCCTTTGGTCAACTGGAAATACTGCATGCTGCCGAACGAAGTGTTGGCGTTGGCGAACAGTTTCCAGGCGTCGGACAGGTGGTACATCACGTTCAATGACGGCAGCGGCTCGCTGTAGCTTTTCTCGCGGCTGATGTTGTTGAACGAATCGTCCACGTGGGTGCGAATGCTTTCATAACGCAAGCCCGGCGTGACCGTCCAGTTGCCGACGTTGATGGTGTCGTCGATATAGAACGCGTTGGCAGCGGTGCCGCCGGAGGTGTGTTGGTAATAGTCCGGGGTATCCGGCGTCGAGCCGATATTCGCCGGATTATACCAGGCGGAACGCGACGCCTTTTCGTCCATGGTTTCATTCAGATAGCGGTAACCGAGGGTGATCTCGTGCGCCATATCCCAGAAGCGAAACAGCTGCGAATAGCTTGGCTCGATCGCCCAGGTCGAATAATGGCGAGGGTAGGACACCATGCGCCGCTGGCCCGCGTTTTTGCCGGTGCCTTCCGATTCGATGTTGCTGCCGCGGTAGCTGTCGGTGAAGTAGGTCAACACTTCGAACTGCTTGTCGTCTTCCTGATGTTTGTATTTGAACGACATATCCTTGCGGCGGCCTTCGAACTGATCCCACGGCCGCGTGGACTGGAACGGGTTCTGCGCGTATTGCGCGCTGCTCAGCCCGCCCGGCATGCCGGCTTTGGCGTCGTAGTAGTGGAAATTGGCCAGCAGTTCGTCGCGATCGGTGAACGCATAACGCGTTTTCAGCATGAAATCGTCGATGTCGGTGTTGTCGTTGTTGTCGCGGTAGCCCTGGCCGTGCAGGCCGGAATAGAGCAGCTCGGCGCCGAGGCCGTTGTCTGCGGTGCCGCCCACGGAGGCGCTGGTCAGGGTCTTCAGGCCGCCGTGGCTGGCGCCCTGGGTTTGTACGCTGGCGGTGCCGCCAAACGTTTTGGGAATGTCGCGGGTAACGAAGTTGATCACGCCGCCGACGTTTTGCGGCCCGTAGCGCACCGCACCGCCGCCGCGCACCACGTCCACCGATTGCAGGTTACCGATCGATAGCGGCGCCATCGACAGCTGCGGCTGGCCGTAAGGCGCAACCGCCAGCGGGACGCCATCCATCAGAATGGTGGAGCGCGGAGAAAGACGCGATGTCAGGCCGCGCACGCCGACGTTGAGCGAAATGTCGCTGCCGCCGGTGCCGTTGCTGTCGCGCACCTGCACGCCGGGCACACCGCGCAGGCTGTCGGCGATGGTTTGGTCGCCTTGCTCATGCATCTGCTGCTGGGTGACGATGGAACGCGCGCCCGGATGGTTGAGCAGCACCGAACTGGTATCAGGGTTGTCCAGCCAGTTGCCGACGACGGTCACGGTGTCGGTATCGTTCTGAGATGAGTTATCAGTAGCAAGGACAGGGAATGCGATGGCGATGGAAGCCGTCAGCAGGGAAAGCCGAAAAAGAGGTGACATAATAATGCCTTAAGAGTTTCAGACCCGGATGTGTTTTTTTAGAAAAGACAATCTTAATGATAATTATTGGCAAGTAAATAGAATTGTTACGGGATAGTTAAGTGGGTAACTAAATAATGAATGCGGGAAACAGGACCCGACTGGCGGGCCCTGCGGGAGGTTATTGTGGCGTAAGCCAGAAGACGCCGCTGTAATCCAGCGCGGTGAATTTCTGGTGCACCATTTCGATATCCGCTTGCGGATCAATATCTTTAAACAGCGCCGGGTGCAGGAATTTGGCGATCGCTTCAACCGCGATAAAGTTGAGCGGTGTGTCGTAAAATTGATGATAAATCGCCATCACGCGTTTTTCTTTCACCGCTTTCAGCACGTTAATACCGGTACGATCCAGCAGATGCGCCAGTTTCTTTTGGCTGGTGGCCATATCGGTGGTGTAACCCAGCGGTACCGCCAGCGTGCCGCGATGGCCACGGCTCCAGTCGGCGCCGGTCAGCAGATAGAAATCCGGGTTGCTGCTGATCACCTGCTCGACGTTCACTTCTCCGCCCATGTCTGAAAACAGCTTGCTGCCGATATTGTTGCCGCCGGCGGTATCGATGAACTGGCCGAAGCTGCCTTTGCCGAAGGTGTTGCAGCACTGTTCGCCTTTGATGCCGGCGCTGCGCTCGATGAAGACGCTGGGGCGCTGCTCCGGTTTCAGCGTGGCGACCCGCTGGCGCACCAGTTCGAGGCGTTGCTGATAGAGGCGGATAAAAGCATCGGCGTTGGGCTGCTCGTCAAACACTTTTCCCAACAGCGCCATGCTGGCGACGGTGTTGGTCAGCGGCTGCTGGCGAAAATCGATGATCAGCACTGGGATGCCGACTTTTTCCAGCTGGGTCAGCACGCCGCTGTCTTTCAATTTGCTCAGCAGGCCGATGTCGAAAATGATCAGATCCGGTTGGCGCACTACCGCGCTTTCCACGCTGAAATCACTGGTGTAGGGGTTGTCGAAGGTGGGGATCTGCATGACCTGCGGGAATTTTTTCGCGTAGGCCTCCACCAGATCCGGCGCTTTGACCTTCAGCGAGTTGTCCCAGGCGATGATGTTTTTCAGCGGCTCCTGCGGATGCAGAATATTCAGCGCCAGCAGCGCACGGGCATCGGCCAGGATAACGCGTTTGGCCGGTTGCGGCAGGGTGACCTGGCGGCCGGCGACATCGGTGACGACGATCGGCGCGGCTTGAGCGGTGCCGGCCAACAGCAACACACAGGCGGCCAACCAGCGGCCGGCTTTAGCGATAAGAACAGCGGGCATGAAGATCCTTGGGTAATCGGCGAAGAACGAGAACGCAATGATAAGCGATATCCTTTCGCTTTTTGAACTCCCTTGATGCCGATAGATCATCCCTGGCCCATCAGCGGGTCGCTGACGCTGTGCTCACCGTCCTCCAGCCGCCCCGCCAGGCGACGCAGCCAGCCGGGGCCTCGCAGCGTAAGATCATACCAGCCGCCGCTGGTGCGGGCGTCAAACGTTTGGTGGTGGCTGCCGCCCGCAGGCAGCGTAATAGGCCACGGGCCTTGCTGCGTGTAAGGGCAGCGTTCGAGGGTGACCGCTATCGCTTCGGTGCCCGGATTATTCAACTGCAGCTGCAGGCTGCGGCCCGTTGGGCGCAAACGCACTTCCGGCTGCGGCCGACTCAGGACGCCGCGCAGCTCGCGATGAAAGCCGTTGGGGCCGAGCAGCCATAGATGGTACTCATTGTCCGCCTGCCAGTCGTCGCTGACCGCCTTGCCGGCCTCGACGGTATAGCGGCGCGGGATTTGCGTCAGGTCTCGCCGGTCGTAGACGTGAAATACCGCTCCCTGCTCGCCGGTATTGAACAGGTTCAACGTCACGCGGCGCTGCTCGGTCGCGACGGTGGCCTCGACGTGCAGTTGGTAGGGCAGTGCGCGGGAAGGGCGCGCCAGGCGGCGTTGGTGCGGCAAACGCTGGTGGGCGGGCGATGGCAGCGGCACCTGCGGCAGCTGTTCCTGGCGCTGGCGCAGGCCATCGGCGGCGTGGCGGCTGGTGGCGGGCAGGCTTGGCAGCGCTTCGCCGTTAGGGTCGACAAAGTTGAACGCTGAGGTGAGATCGCCACACACCGCGCGGCGCCAGGCGCTGATGTTGGGTTCATGCACCTGAAAGCGCTTTTCCAGGAATTGCAGCACCGAGGTGTGATCGAAGACCTGCGAATTGACCCAGCCGCCGCGGCTCCAGGGCGATAGCACCAGCATCGGCACCCGCGGGCCGGGGCCGTAGATGCGGCCGTCCGGCGGCGGTTGATCCTGCGAGCCGGGCGGCGCCACGTGCTGGAAGATCTCGGTGTCGAACGGCACGGTCGATTTACCGGCGAAGCTGCCGTCTTCACGCAGCGACGGTGCAGAAGGCGAAGGCATATGATCGAAAAAGCCGTCGTTTTCGTCGTAGTTGACCAGCAGAACGGTTTTGCTCCACACCTCCGGGTTATCGGTCAGCGCGTTGAGGATCTCTTGCGTGAACCAGCCGCCCTGCACCGGGCTGGAGGGATCGGGATGTTCCGAATAGGCCGCCGGCGCGATGATCCAGCTGACCTGCGGCAGTTTGCCCTGCTGCACGTCGGCACGGAATCCGGCCAGCATGGCGTCCAGATCGTTGCCGTCGGCGGCCGGCAGGGTGTTGCCGTTGCCCTTGTACAGCGGCGCGGTCGCGTTGAGCGCATCACGATAGGGCACGAAGGCGTTGAAGTCTTTCGGCGGCCGCGCCGGGTTGCCCACCTGAATGCTGGCGGCGCGGTATTGGCGGAAGCCCGCCAGCGGGTTGTCGGTAAAGTTGTCCGGCAGGAATTGGTACACCTTCCAGCTGACGCCGCTCGCCTCCAGCCGTTCCGGATAGGTTGTCCACTGGTAGCCGATCTCCGCCGGGCCGGGGCTGTCCCACTCGTTGACCACCACCGCCACGTCGGCGGCGGACGGGCCGTTGGTGCCGGTCCAGTGGAACAGCCGGTTGGTGTTGGTGCCGGCGTGGATAGCGCAGTGATAGGCGTCGCACAGGGTAAAGGCGTTGGCCAGTGCGAACTGGAACGGCAGCTCCTGCTGGCGGTAGTAGCCCATCGAGGCCGGCGTTTTGTAGGTGGGCCAGGCGCTCATGCGGCCGTGATCCCAGGCGGCTTGCTCATCCACCCACGAGTGCGGCGTGCCAGTGACGCGCTGTGCGTTGCCGCGTTTGCTGTCCAGATGGTAGGGCAGCACCAGCCGCTCGGCGCCCTGCTGCTGCCAGACGAGGCGATCGCCGGGCAATGGGATGGTAAAGCGATCGCTGAAGCCGCGTACACCCGGCAGGGTGCCGAAGTAGTGGTCGAAAGAGCGATTCTCCTGCATCAGGATCACCACGTGTTCGACGTCGCGCAGGGTGCCGGTGCGGTTATTGGCGGGAATGGCCAGCGCTTTGCGAATCGAGGCGGGCAACAGCGTGAAAGCCGATCCAATGGCAGCGGCCCGCAGTAGGTCTCTGCGAGAAAGGCCAGGCATGCGTCGTTAATCTCCGTCAGTGTGCTTTGAAGATAGCCGCTGACGACGATAATGGCGAAAAATAACAGGGAGATGAAAGCGAGGAAACAATGCTCCCTGGCGGGAGCATTGGGGGGTAACGCTTACTGCCTGATCAGGCGGCCGAGCGCTGGCGCCGTTTCGAAATCGCTGCGGAAGGGGTTGATGTCCAGGCCGCCACGGCGGGTGTAGCGCGCGAACACGCTGAGTTTTTCCGGGCGGCAGCTCTGCTTGATGTCGTTGAAAATGCGCTCGACGCACTGCTCGTGGAATTCGTTGTGCTGGCGGAAGGAGATCAGGTAGCGCAGCAGGCTTTCGCGATCGATTTTGCGGCCTTCATAGTGGATCACCACGCTGCCCCAGTCCGGCTGGTTGGTGACCAGGCAGTTGGATTTCAGCAGATTGGAAGACAGCGTCTCCGCTACGTGCTCCCCTTGATCGGCCGCGCCGCTCAGGTATTCCGGTTTGAAGGCGAAGTCGTCGACCGCGATATCCAGATCGTCGATGTTGATGCCCGGCAGACGATCGATCTGCGCGGGGTAACCTTCCAAACCCGGATAGAGCTTGACGGTGACCTGGCCATTGGCCGCCTGCGACAGATCCTTCTGCATGGCGGCGCTCACCTGTTCCACGCTGTCGAAGCGCGTTTGGTTGAAGCTGTTGAGATACAGCTTGAACGATTTGGATTCGATCAGGTTGGAAGAAGAGTGCGGGAAGGTAAATTCGCCGATGCCCACCACCGGTTTGCCCTTGCCGTTGAGCCACGACAACTCGAAGGCGGTCCACAGATCGAAGCCGCTGAATGGCAGCTGCTGCTCGTCCACGCCGATCAGATCGCGGCCGCGCGCGCGCGGCAGGGCTTCGAGCAATGCGGGTGCATATTGATCCGGATAATCGGAGTTCGCGCCAAGATGGGTGATCTTATCTTGCTTTTGGATATGCATATTCATTGCCCTTTGCTTGTTCGGTATTGATGTAGCGGTTAAACAGACTGCGGGTGGCGTAGATCGGCCCGACGCCCAGCAGGGCGTAAACCACCTTGATCAGGAACTGCGACAGGATCATGGTTTTGATGATGTCCCAGCTCAGCACGTTGTAGAACGCCAGCGTACAGAACACCACGCTGTCGATGGCCGACGCCACTACGGTACTGGTGATCACGCGCACAAACAGGTAGCGGGAGTTGGTCAACTCTTTGATTTTGCAGAGCAGGTAGGAGTTGACGTTCTCGGAGATCAGATAGGCCGCCGACGAGGCCACCAGCACCGCCATGATGCTGTGCACGATGCCGTTGTAGGTCTCGCTGTACTCCCACTGCGGAATACTCGGCACCAGCGTTGTTACCCAGACCCCCAGGACGAAGGTCAGGTTGGCGATAAACGAGATGATGATGGTGCGCCGAGCCAGCCGCAACCCATAGAATTCGTTAAGGATGTCCACCAGAATGAACGTGAGCGGGTAGATGAAGATCGCCGGCGGCGTGATGAGATTCAGCACCGGGATTTGGATCGGCTTGACGCCGCACAGCGTTGAGAAAATATAAATCACGCTGAGCGCCACGGTAATAATCAGGTAGGCGTACCAGGAGCGTTCGTGGCGATCGCTGAGCTCGTAGGCGGTTTTTTGTTGGTTATCGCCATAGAGTTTGCGGTACAGCGCCTGCAGCTCGTGCCGGCTCAGATCTTCTGATATTTCGCTGTCGGCCAGCTCATTCAGCCCCATGGTAATGGTTTTGCCGGTGGCCAATACCATGACATTGGCCGCGATGGTGCCATGCCGGGTGAAGCCCAACAGCTTGAACTTCTGATTCGGTTCCATTTATAACCTTTCTCCAACGATGTAACCCAGGAAGTGCACGGTGTCCTGAGGGCGTTTGTCCATGCTTTCGCTGTCTTTGTCGTCAACCACAAAGAAGCCGCGTTTTCCCGAGTGATACAGCAAAGGTGAATCGCAAATCAGTACCGGCGGCCTTTTGATGATGATGACCTCGCCGGGAATAAATGACCCTTTAATTTCGGTCTCTATTTTTATTGCCAACATGTTCGACTCATCGCCGAAGAAATAAGTCAGAGGAAACTCGGTGACCAACTGCCCGATCTTGCGCTGCGAGACGGCCAGATAGCGCGACTGGGGGATCACCGGAATGGCGGAAGGGTTCTTGTTGCCTTCGGTGGACAGCGTTTCGTTGAGCAGCTCCAGTTTTTCCAGATCGTAGTCTTCGATCTCTTCACAGGAGACACCGAAGAAGTCGGAGATCCGATTCACGGTGGATTGCTGAACGTTGTTCACTCTTCCGTCAAGAATTTTGTAGAGGGTAGTGCGCGTCAGGCCGCTGCGATTGGAAAAGGAAGCCTTGGTTTCACCGCGGGTACGCATCAGATATTCAATATTTTTAATGATGTTGATTTTGCGCTGTGCGTTGGTGGTTTTCATTGGCTGTCCTTACAAACATTACGCAGGCTTCACTATATCTTACGCATTGGCGTTGTCCAGATAAAAAGGCGCAGACGAGCGGGTAACGAACTGATTATTAGCGGTAATTATTGTTTACCGTCAGCCGTTTAGCGCAGTGATGTCAGCGGGGGTAGCCTGCTTCCTCTGCGAGAAAGATAAAGCCGTGCAAATCAATTGATTAGGTTTTACTTATAGAAAAGTGAACACAAAAGCCGGTTTTGTGTTTACTTTTATGTTGACCAAAGCCGATTTCATGGGCTACTGTTCATGCAAGCTGAAGTTTTTCTTTACGATCAAAATACGGAAGCCGACAGTTTTTATAATAAAAAGCTCAGAGGGGGCATTGCCACACTCTGAGCATAAATGGATAGCTTGCTACCGACACCAGGGACCCTAAACACCACGGCCGTTTGTCTGCGCGATCGGCCCCATCTTTTGCATTGAATCCCCTTTTCGAGCGTCAAACACTCCCCCGATACCGGAGGAGTGCATTACCGCGTGCGCGAAAATCAGAGAGACTTCTGCGAGGCCAGCGGTTTTTGCGCCCGACTGAAGGCCAGTTTAAGCACCCAATACAGCAGGCTGGCCGCTACCAGGGAATTGATGGTCGGTACGCCCCATTCGGTCGCCAGGCCAACGGCGCCGCCGGCGATGCTGGCGACGATCGCCGCCCAGCCGATGGTTGGCGTTTCGTTCGGCAACTGGCCCATGCGGCGGCTCTCGTCCAGGATCTTGCGGTGGCTGCGCAGCAGGTAATAGTCCACCAACATGATGCCGATAATCGGCGGGAAGACCACGCCAAGCACCGTCAGGAAGTCGACGAAGCGGTCGAGAATGCCCAGCACCGACAGCGTAGTGCCCAGAATCCCGATCACCAACGTGGTGTAGGTGTACTTCAGCTTTTTGCCGGTGATGCCTTCCACCGCGTTGACGATGCCCAGCGAAGAGGAATACAGGTTGAGATCGTTGACGCGCAGGGTGGAGAACACCACTACCAGCAAACCGGCGCCGCCGGCCGCTTGTGACATGATGGTGACTACATCCGCGGTGCCCAGGGTTTTGGCGATCAGGATCGCCAGGCCGTTTACCACGAACTCGCCGGCGATGATGGTGAAGAGCGTGACGCCGAGCACGTGCTTGCCGTTTTTGGAGTAACGGGTCAGATCGGGGGTCATCAGGCTGGCCACGATGGCGCCGCCGACGACGATGGTGATGCCGGCGCTGATGGTCAGCGGTTCACCCGGCGGCGCCAGCTGGATGATCTCCTGCAGGTTATGCCCGGAAAGCGCGGTCACTGAAATAAAGGCCACCAGCATGATGAACATCGGCACCGCGATACGTGCGGCGATGCGCAGCGCCTTGAAACCGAATGCCACCAGGATAGTCAACAGCGTGCCCGAGAGCCCGGCGGCCAAGCCAAAGCCCAGCTTATTGCCGAGCGCGAAGTCGAGCGACTTGGCGAAAATGGCGTTCTGAATGCCGAACCATCCCAGCAGGCTGACGGCCACCACCACGCCGATCAGCACCGAGCCCAGACGGCCGAAGCCGCACCAGCGCGCCAGCAGGCTGCCGGAAATGCCTTCACGCATGCCCGCCAGCCCCAGGCCGTAGGTCACCACGCCGAAGATCAGGCTGCCGACGAAAATGGCGGTGAAAGCGTCAATCAGCGTCATGGAGTTGCCGAGTACGGCGCCGAGCATGAACTGGTCCAGCGCGGTCAACATGCCCATATGCACGATGGCCACGCTTAAAAACGAGACTCTTTTATCCTGCGGCACCCGGGTGAGCGGATAATCTTCGATCTTTATCACGGTGAGATCTTCCTTGCGGTTCAAATAAACTGAATGCCTTTGGTTATCAGGCGATCGGGAATGTAGTTATCCAGATTGGCGTATTTGCAGTATTCCTCAAATTGTTGCTGAGTATGCACGTTGGCCTTCTGGTAAATGTTATAAATGCGGTTTTCGATGGTCTTATTGCTGACGTTATAGATTTTTGCGATCTCTTTTACCGTAAATCGTTGCAGCATAAGAAAAATGACATCGAGTTCGGCACGGGTGAACAGCTCGTTATTGACTTCGGTGGTCAACACGCTGGGTTTTTGCTGATTGATGTATTTCAGCGGTGACAGGCTGTTCATCGGCTTGGCGTTCCAGATCACGCCAATCACCTGTTTGTCATCGTTGTACACCGGTAGCTTTTCGCTGATAAACGGCGTCAGGCTGTCTTTGCCGTACCAGTAGTGGGTTTCTATGACCGTGACCCGATCGCGCGCTGCTTCGGTCATCTTGTCATGCTCGATAAAGTCGGCGGCGGAGTCGGCCCAGTCGGCGGGGAATTCGTGGTCATATTTGCCGGCGACGTCGAAATTCAGCGGCGTATTGGTATAGAGATAAGCGGCACGGTTCATATAGAGGTGGCGGGACAGCTGGTCTTTGATGCCCCAGGGCTCGCTCAGGTGCTCCATCATGGTGATGAGGCCCTTAAAATAAGATTCATTATTTTTATGCGATGAATCCATACCTACCTCTGCGCCGCTCAGGCCGCGTTACAGGCTTTTAGCCAGGTAATGGCGGGTGTGGCGATGCGCGTAGTCGCCCAGCTCGCCGTAGACCCGGTAGCCCAGTTTTTCGTAGAAGCCTCGGGCCTGGAAATCGAAAGTATCGACATAGGCCATATGGCAACCGCGCTTGCGGGCTTCTTCTTCGGCCAGTTGCATCAGCTGGCGGCCGTAACCGCTTTTGCGACATTGATCGCCGACCCACAGATACTGCACTTCCAGGCCGCCCCACCAGGTGCGTGCGACCAGGCCACCGACGATCTGCTGGTTGTCGTCAGTGACGGTCAGGAACAGTGGGTGAATGTCTACTGGCTGGGTTTTATGGTTGTGAGCCCAGAGGCTGTCGATAACGAACTCTTCATCCTGCGGGTTGGGTTTGTCGGTGATATTAATATTCATTTTTAATATAATTCCCTGATTTAATTATTCAAAACTGAACTAGGCGCTTTCGCCCTAACCGCTTCTAATATCACTTTCATTAATGTATTTCAAGGGTGGTTTTCACCCTTTTCCGCCAGGTGAGAGGCCGCTTATAGTAGGTGCCACAGGGAGAAGAAAATAGTGAAACAGGCGGTATTAAAACGCTGAAATGCCCTGCTAACACCATCTTTTCCTACTTGCGCCTCACCAGGGCCCCACCGGGAAAACTGCAGTACTGTATGGCTCCACCGGATAGAGCAAGCTCACTTGCCGACGGGGGAGCCACTTTGTTTTTTGACGCCCCCACCCGCGCCCGCCATTCTCTGTCTCAGATAGTAAACACTCTTCTTATCAGAAGATATGCGCCGCAGATGAAAATATGGCCGATAGCTTCTGATCCGCTGATTTAGTCCTCTGCAATGACGCTGCCCAGCGCCGGCTCGATGGCCGCACCCAGCATGGCGCCGTGTCCCAGGGCAGGCCATTCGCGATAGCCGACGGTGAGACCGTCGAGCTGTGCCAGGTGTTCGGCCAATAAACGCGTTGCGTCCGCCGGCAGAGCGGGGCTCTTCACGCCGGGCGGGGCAGCCCGATCGCGTTCTGCCAGGCCAACCCACAGTTGCAACCTGGCCGCCGGCGCCGCGCGCCGTTCTGTCATCTGCTGTGCTTCTTGCAGGATCATGCCGTCGCCCCACCACAGCGAGGGTTCCACGGCGATGTAGCGCTGAAAGGCGGTGGGATGGGTGAACAACGTATGCAGAACGAAGAGCCCGCCGTAGGAGTGCCCCCACAGCGTTTGCCGCTGAGGATCGACCGCCAGTTTGGCGGCGATCGCCGGTTTGATCTGGGTCTCAATCAATTGCAGGAACGCATCCGCGCCCCCGACGGCCCGCGGCGGTTTCTTCATGCCTGCCGGCAGAGGGAGCGTATAGTCGTAGGCGCGGCCGGCGGCATCGATGCGCAGATCGTTGTCATAGCCGATCATCACCAGCACCGGTGGCCGCTTCGTTGCTGCCAATTTGGCCAGTAAGGCGGCGTTCAACTCCATCAGCACCGCATTGCCGTCGAGGAAATAAACCGTTGGATAGCCGTCTGGCACAGGCGCCTGACGCGGTTGGGCGATGCGAACACGATAATGCCGTTGGCCATCGGCGGAGGTGAATCGCAGATCGCTGAAGCGGTAATCCGCAGTATCGCTATCGGCTACGGTAGTGCCAATCTTGCGTTCCAAATCGGGCCTGGCCAGCACGGAGCCCGGCAGCCAAAGGCCGATGGCGAGCGCCAGAAGCGCGGAGATAAAATGCCGGTTGGACAATAACATGCGGAT
Source organism: Serratia sp. CY43202 (assembly GCF_052168755.1). Taxonomy (NCBI): domain Bacteria; kingdom Pseudomonadati; phylum Pseudomonadota; class Gammaproteobacteria; order Enterobacterales; family Yersiniaceae; genus Serratia; species Serratia sp. CY43202. The sequence continues at coordinate 99,499 of NZ_JBJNMB010000006.1, read as the reverse complement.
CAACATCCTCGAAAAAGGCCGATAGTAGCATCCGTTCGCGCCCGGTAAAAACCTACCTTTAGGGCGGACATTCCGGTCGCGAAGCGCTGCCAGCCGTTGCTTTGCCAGGTTAATAGCAACTCATTGTTATTATTGGTAAGTCAGGAATAAGAGGGATTACAATTAATTAGAAATGGTTATGGTTTTTATGGAGAGGGAAATGGTGAAGGTAGGTAAAAACACACGGTTATCAACGATTTTTAGCGAAAAAAGCCCTATAAAATAGGGCAAAGACACACAACAACACCAGGGAAACTTTCCTGTATCTTATATTATAGCTTCCTATACATATAGAACATTTTATTATAAATATGTAAGTGATTCTTATTAATCATTTAATGCCATTGTTTTTCAAATGGTTATGTGATCTGACTGGCGTATTGCATTTGGGTCGGGTGTGGGCTGCCAGGGATAGGCAGCAGAGATTTTGCTGTAACGGTGGCATGAACAGGCGAGGTCATCGGCCCGATATCCCTCAGGGCAATACCGGCCCGCGGGCTGCAAAAAGGCCGGCCGGTATTTATCCTCAGGCGCAGCCGATCTTCACTGTGGGATGTGGGACCAGGTGAAAATCAGTGCTGTTGCAACGTCAACATCTCGCCAAGCAAAACATCGGTTGGCGGCAGAATATCCGTATCCAGCCCGGCGGATGGGGTAAAGGTCAATTCGCCGAAAATGATCTGGCCTTTGGAGATGTAGAAATCAACGCGAACAAACTCGAAGGGCGCGGACAAGCGTGAGGCGTACTCAAACAGCTCATCGTAGCCTTCTGGCTTCACGAAGGCGTCTATTTCTTCCTGGCTCAAGGCCAGGCAGTCATCGCTGTAGCACAGAAACTTGAAATCTTTGTCAAAGAAGTAATACTTCGGCGACCCGGTTTCTCTGCCGACACACAGCAACGTGCAGTAAGGTACACCGCGGAAACAATAGATTTTATAGTCTTCAGGTCCGTGACCATTGGCCGATTCGATATATTTCTCCCCAATGATCTTTTTTTGTATCCCTTTGTAGTTGAGCTCTACATAAGTTTTCCAATAATCGTCTTTCATCCAACCGTCGATCAATTTTTTTGCGCTCTTGATATTCAGCAATTTTTTATTCTGGCAAATCAGGTTATACCCGGAACCGTGATTCCCTTTGATCACAAACTTATCCGGCAATGCGTCCCACGGAATATCGTTTACTGAATCACAGGCAAAGTACAATTCATTAAGGATCTCTTCGCACCCTTGATCTTTGATGTACTGTCTTACCGCATATTTATCTGCACACTGCTTCACCAACGCATTGTGACTATAGCCATTCAATTTCAGGTGATTGATCTTTTCATTCCAGGTGGACGGCGCCTGCAAGTTTAACGGTTTGCCAAATGCTTTTTTGTAGAGCAATCTGGCCTTGAATTCGGGGGCCAATACGGCCAGCTGCTTCGTAATAAATTTAATGACTTGTCTTTTCATATACGTAATTCCATCAAAGCGTAGTGACAATGATTAAGTCGTTCTTGTATTTAAAACGCGGGTGGTGCGCTTTCACTGCGCCATTGAATGGCTGTCGGCGTTGTTCCCAGATCAAATGGCTTGTGGTCTAACGCCCGATTAAGAATGCGAGCCGACCGCCACGCCATCAGGCTCAACTGCGGATCGGCAATGCCGTGATTGTGCATACTGGCGTTCATGGCGAATAAGCAGTTCTCCGCCGGGCCTTCCCACTCAAAGGTAAAGTCTGGGGCGATGCGGTATTCGCCCTCCGCAGTGGTTAGTAAGCGGTGGGCCAAAGGTTCAAGGAACTCTGGCGTGGCCGATTGATAACCGGTGGCAAAGATCACCACGTCCGCCTTGAAGGCTTCTTCGCCGTGATCGAGATGATGACGCGTTTCGAGTTGGTAGGCGTTATCCAGCGTGTGTTTCACGGCCGTCAGCGAACGGCTGGGCAGCAGGCGCACCCATAATTTCTCGCGCAGGACGTCGAAGCGGTGGTACATGGCGCGATAAATCGCTAGCAGCGACTCACTGGTGATGCCGTCTGAGGTCATTTTCTGTTCGGCCAGCATATGCCGTTTGGCCGCGCTATCCAGTGAGTAAAAGCTCTCGACGTAATCGGGCGTGAAGTATTCGTTGGCAAAGGCCGCTTCATCGAGCGCATTATAGTTGTTGCGGCGCGATATCCAGTCGAGCTGCTCCGGTTGCCCCCATTCCCCTTTAAAAATATTGAGGAACAGGTCTGCGCCGCTCTGGCCGCCACCGACGATCGCCACGCGTTTGCCGGTCAGATCGGGGTTGCGCAGCATCATTTCGCTGGCGTGGAAACAGCGATCGCTTTGCGTTGTCACACAATCAGGCAGCTTTATTTTCTTGCCAATACCGATACTTACGTGCCTGGCGTGGAAGACCTTATTCGAGGTTGTCACCACGAACTGGCGCTGCCGATCGTCAAATTCGACCCGCTGAACGTCTTGATTGAATGCCAATGATCCCATCCCGGCGGCGGCCCAGGTGAGGTAATCGGCGAACTCTTCGCGCGATGCGGTGCGCTGCTCCGTCGTCAGGAAACGATAAAATTTTCTGTTTTTTACCAGATAGTTGAGAAAGCTGTAGCGATTGGTTGGGGTAACCGCGCTCACTAAATCTTTTAAAAAGTTGGTCTGCATACTGCAGTCCGCCAGGATCATCCCTGGGTGCCAGGAGAAATGAGGTTTGCGTTCAAGGAATTGTCCCGTAAATCCCTCTATTTCACTTCCTAAGGCTGCCAGGCTAAGATTCGACGGGCCAAGGCCAATACCGATGATATCCAAATGCTGATTCATTAATAAGCTCCAGTATAATGAGAATAATACCCAGAAATACGGCCGCAGATAGGGTGGCTTATAGCAACCAGGCTGCCTTTTTCTTATAAGTAAGCTTCACGAATTAAATGTAATTAAACGGTGTGCAGGCCAAAAATACCGCACTTTTAAATGCCCGTTTAGAATTCGGTAGCGCATTAGGTAAAGGCTACGGGTGTATTTCTTTCCATGAAAATTCCTATGAAGGTTTTGCGCGTGTATTTAATGAATATTCCTAAGTAAAAATCCGATCTCTCCCTGATTCATCAAGCCATGAAAACGGCCACCAGGGAGGATGCCCACCGTATGAGTTCTTATCTGCTTATCTGGTGTCTATGCCATTGCATTGCCGGGATCGGTGTATTCGTTGCTTAGAATAGCCTTAAAATAGGCACGGGGAAGGTGAAATAACGTGATATTAGAGGCAGGATGCTTTTTGCAAAGATGAAATCGGAAGTGAAATTATGAAATCTGCGCGTTGTGATTTAGTTTTTATCATTAAATTCAATGTGTTATTTTGTTTTTTGCGGCAGGGTATCACACTCTTTCACTAAGGTGATACGCACACTTCTGTACCTTTATCTCTTCTTGTTGCCCCCCGAATGGCAATATTTTACCCCGAGTTGCATCACCCTATGGGCGCGGATGGTTCGCGTTAACTACCGGTGTTAGGGTTCGTTTAATTAATGCCGGGCAAAGGCTGGCCGGAGAGGACGCTTGCTCGAGGCGAGTGTGAAAAACCTGGCCACGCTGGCGCAACGGTTGAATCCGATCCGGCAATCTGCCTTGTCATCATCATTGACCATTCTTACCGACAATAAAAATCTTTTGGTCAGCTCGAGGCATTTTTGCCCCCTGGACTGAATGGCTACCGTTGCGCCACAAGCGTGAAGACCTGCCAGGTTGATCAATCACGGGAGCTTCAAATTGCTGAGATAGTCATACTGGGCTTTCGAAATGTCCAGTTCCCCATCGCTGAAAAAAACTTTTATAAACATATCGCCCTGGCCGACGATATCTACACGCTCGTAGGTTCCCGTTACAAAACGGCGCACGATGGCCTGAATGGTCTCGGCATAGTTAGCAGGAACTGCATTATTATCCGTGACTTTTTGTTCAAATGTAATAGGGTACTCTGCTTGAGGATCGGGGCTGTATTGTGCGCGTTTGGCTGTGCTTTCAAACTTGAAATCATTAAAGGCATTGTGGGTAGAGTTAAACATATCGGCAAGGTTTTTGATATGCGCCGCCATCTGATTCACGACCATGGTTTTATTGGTCACGAAGCGTTTACCCAAATAAGTGCCTGTCACTACAGCGAGCTGGGCGGCATTTCGGCCTAAAATGCTGCCAACGCCAGAACCGGCTCCCGTCCATAATCCCGCGATCAAAACCAGACCGGCCCCGCCTACGGTACTCGATGCGATATTCTCAAAATGCTGAACACGGGCTCCCATTTGCCATGAGGTTCCGGGAAAAGAGACATTAATTCGGTTATCCAGGTGATTAATTCTTCCGCCTGGTCGTTGTCCTGACTCAATAGTGTTGGCTGTCAACCGGCGGTTGTTTTCATCTTTGAGTTCACCCAGCGTAAACGCGATCTGGCCGGTCTCCGTTTTTGTTAATCGAAAGACTTCTTCTGGTGACAGAGACCTGACGAGGATCAGCGCCTCATTTAAAATCTCGCGGGTCAAAAAGTTGGCTGACACCCGATTATTCGATTCGTGTTGCGATGTCAGAGCTAGAATTTCATGTGACTTAGGAAATGCCATAACGCCCCCGTCATTACGATATGCACCGTAATATGATTAGCTTTCTTTATTTTGCTTAATATCCCAGCCCATCTGCACCGAAGCCCCTTTATTACCTTGCTTCGCTTGCTCCCAGTATTCCATCGACACTTTACCGGCCTGAAAAGAGTACTCAATGCCTAGCGTGGAACCGTGCTCGACACCGATGAAGTCGGTATGAGTCACCAATACATCTTCCAGGGTAATGCGGGTATATTCCACTTCCTGCCCACCGGCTTTGCAAAGAGACAACTGCACCTTGGCGAGATGTTTACCGGCCGAGCAGTATTTCAATAAGGCAGGTGTCGCTTTATCTATCAGAGCCTGTACGGTCAGATCGCGAAAGTTCACTTTACCCGCACCGCCGCCGCCGCCAACGGCCATATTGCCAGGCTGTCGCGCTCCCCAGTTAAAGGAAAAGACATCGATCCATTGCTTGTGATTCGCATTTTTCGATTCACCATTAATGCCTTCAACTTTTAAAAACATATCCATTGCCATGATTTTATCACCCGATCATTAACGTATTGTTAGGTGCCAGAATGCGCTTAGCTCTCTTTATTCTGCTTGATATCCCAACCAGATTTGCTTTCCGCGCCTTTAGTGCCGCTGCTGCCTTGTTCCCAGTAACTCATGGTGACTTTTGACGCCTGGAAGGCGTAATCAACCACGATCGCATCATTTTGGCCTACACCGTTAAAATCGGTTTGCGTCACCAGAACGTCTTCGAGAACGATTTTGGAATACTCCACCTGGTTGCCGCCCGCTTTGCATACGGAAAGCTCGATTTTCGCGACATGTTTTCCACTGGAACAATATTTGAGAATAGCGGGCGTAGATTTGTCGATAAGGGCTTGAATACGGAGGTCTTGATAATTCACTTTTCCGGAGCCACCCCCGCCGCCAACAGCCATATTTCCTGGCTGTGAAGCGCCCCAGTTAAACGAAAGTACGTCGGTCCATCCTTTATGATTGCTGTCTTGGGACTCGCCCGTCATTCCTTCAACTTTCATATACATATCAATGGCCATTGTCGCCGGATCCTCCATTATTTCGTGTTGGCAGCGGAATAGGTTAAAAATGCCTTATCAATGGGTAAAATTCAGCATAGCCCTATATGAATGAATTGACAGTAATGTCGTTTTTATTCGGAATGTTCCTAGTTTTTGTGCAATATATTATTATTTAACAATTGGATACGGTTATATGTTCGTAACTGTATCCCACCACCGTTCGACAATAAAACACCCAATAAACACGGAATATGAGCGCGTTCGTTTGACGTTCGGATAGTCGGGGATTAGGGGCGCTCTTTCGAGAGAGCCCACCTGTAATGCGAAGTTACACCCCATCGGATGAAGCGATGGGGAATCCGTACTCCAGAAAGCGAAAAACCCGCCATAGGCGGGTTCTTCTGAATATGGTGCCCGGACTCGGACAACCGGCGCTGGCGCCGTGTTGAACAGCGCTTCAGCGCTGGCCCGCAGGGTGAGGTCTCAGACCGAATAATCGAACGCAGTTCGATGGAGAGTCCGTACCCCAGAAAGCGAAAAACCCGCCATAGGCGGGTTCTTCTGAATATGGTGCCCGGACTCGGAATCGAACCAAGGACACGGGGATTTTCAATCCCCTGCTCTACCGACTGAGCTATCCGGGCAACGGGGCGCATTAAACCGTATTGGCCGGATGGCGTCAATCGCTTTCTGTCACAAAGCCGATCGGTTGCTCTATTTTCAGGCAGATAACCAAAAGGGGAGTGGCGCAGGGAGCCAACGCTACTCAATAAATATGCATATAAAACGTGTATTTATACCACTTTAAAATGCGTGATTTCTTGTTTTTAAATTAAATAACAATTAGTTATGCTTGGTTTAATAGGCGTTCAATCAAGACGATTCTTGCTTGAACCCCGCAACGAATCATGCAATCATTGCGCAAATTTTAGCACTCTCCGTTCCCTGACGGTGTTCCCGCTTCTTATAAGCCAGAGGGTTATTGGCATGACTGGTTTTGTTGCTCAAGCGCTGCTGCGCACCAGACATCTGACGCCGTCACCGTTCCGTCGTTGTTTCCTCCGCACGTCCTCCGCCCGAATACGCCTGCCGGCCATGCGGTAAGGCCGCCTGATGCTCGCTGTTAGGCATGCGTAAAGCCAGCGCTTCTGCCCTGATTTTACTGATGCCTGTCGGATGCTGCCAAGACCAGTTCCCCCGATAGCCGCCTGATGATCCCCCGATCATGAGCCGGTCACGCACGCCGCTTATGCTGCCGTGCCCGGGTATCGCTTTTACCGGGATAACCGCGTTATCTCATTACCGTGCCGGTGGCACACCCTCATCCTTCACCGTTTGAGAGTCAGCATGATGAAAGAATTGAAAATCGCGACCAGCGCCAGCCTGGTCGCCACCATTGAGACGCTGCGCCAGATCGTGCGCGTAGAGCAGACGGACTACACTGACGTGGCGGCGGTGGTGGTGTCGGTCGCCGACGTGGACGCCGGCATTCTGGCGCGCTTGCAGGCGACGGGGTTCGATATTCCGACCTTCGTAGCGGTGGAAGGGGACGAGCATCTTTCCCCGGATTATCTGCCGTTTGTCAGCGGGGTCTTCGCGCTGCTGGCCGGCGCCAGCAAGCCATTCTACATGGCGCAGCTGGAGGCCGCCGCCGACGCCTACGAGCAGGCGCTGCTGCCGCCGTTCTTCAAAACGCTGAAGACCTACGTCGAAATGGAAAACTCGACCTTTGCGTGCCCGGGGCATCAGGGCGGAGAGTTCTTCCGCAAACACCCGGCCGGCCGGCAGTTCTTCGATTTCTACGGTGAAACCCTGTTCCGTTCCGATATGTGCAACGCCGACGTCAAGCTGGGCGATCTGCTGATCCACGAAGGATCGGCCAAGGATGCGCAAAAGCACGCGGCGCGGGTGTTCAACGCCGATAAAACCTACTTCGTGCTCAACGGCACCTCGGCGGCCAACAAGGTGGTGACCAACGCGCTGCTGACCCGTGGCGATCTGGTGCTGTTCGATCGCAACAACCACAAATCCAACCACCATGGGGCGCTGATCCAGGCTGGGGCCACGCCGGTCTATCTGGAAACCGCCCGCAACCCGTTCGGCTTTATCGGCGGTATCGATGCGCACTGCTTCGACGAACGCTACCTGCGCGAGCAGATCCGCGAAGTGGCGCCGGAGAAAGCCGCAGCGGCACGGCCGTTCCGGCTGGCGATCATTCAGCTCGGTACCTACGACGGCACGATTTACAACGCTCGCCAGGTGATCGACACCATCGGCCACCTGTGCGATTACATCCTGTTCGACTCCGCCTGGGTGGGCTACGAAGGCTTTATTCCGATGCTGAAAGAGTGCTCGCCGCTGCTGCTGGAGCTGGACGAGCACGATCCGGGCATTTTTGTCACCCAGTCGGTGCATAAACAGCAGGCGGGGTTCTCGCAGACCTCGCAGATCCACAAGAAAGACGACCATATCAAAGGGCAGAAGCGCCACTGCAACCATAAGCATCTGAACAATGCGTTCATGCTGCATGCGTCGACCAGCCCGTTCTATCCGCTGTTCGCCGCGCTGGACGTCAACGCCAAGATGCATGCCGGCGCCGCCGGACGTCGCATGTGGATGGACTGCGTCAAGCTGGGCATCGAGACGCGTAAACAGCTGCTCACGCGCTGCTCGCAGCTGAAGCCGTTTATTCCGCTGCAGGTGGCGGGCAAGGACTGGCAGGATTACGATACCGATCTGATTGCCAACGACGCGCGTTTCTTCACCTTCGTACCGGGGGAAACGTGGCACGGCTTCGAAGGCTATGCCCAGGATCAGTATCTGGTGGATCCGTGCAAGTTGCTGCTGACCACGCCGGGGATTGACGCCGCGACTGGCCAATACACCGAGTTCGGCGTGCCGGCCACCATTCTGGCCAACTTCCTGCGCGAGAACGGCATCGTGCCGGAGAAGTGCGATCTCAACTCGATCCTGTTCCTGCTGACTCCGGCGGAAAACCCGGCCAAGATGGAACAGCTGGTGGAGATGCTGGCGCAGTTCGAGCGCTATGTTGCAGAAGACGCGCCGCTGAGCGTGGTGCTGCCAACGGTGTACCGCAAGAACGAGCAGCGCTATCGTGGCTACAGCATTCGCCGGCTGTGCCAGGAGATGCACGATCTGTACGTCAGCTTCGACGTCAAGCAGCTGCAAAAAGAGATGTTCCGCCAGGATCATTTCCCGCCAGTGGTGATGAACCCGCAGGACGCCAACGTGGAGTTTATCCGCGACAACGTCGAGCTGGTGCCGATCGGCCAGGCGGAAGGGCGCATCGCGGCGGAGGGGGCCTTGCCGTACCCGCCGGGCGTGCTGTGCGTGGTGCCGGGCGAAGTGTGGGGCGGTGCGGTGCAGCGCTATTTCCTGGCGCTGGAAGAGGGCATCAACCGCCTGCCGGGCTTCTCGCCGGAGCTGCAGGGGGTCTACATCGAGAAAAAAGATCACGGCTGGAAGCGCATCTTCGGCTATATGATCAAGCCATAGAAAAAGGGCCGGTTCGCACCGGCCCTTCTCATTTATCCACGCGGGAAGCGTTACTTTCTGCGGTAGCTCTTCTGCGCGGTATTTACTTTCACCAGATAGCGGCGCGACTCGGCGGCCGGGTGCTTGGTGGTCAGCGTTTGGTACACGTCGCCCGGCTGCATGCCGTTGATGATGCCCACCGCACGCGTTCTGTCGCTGGAGAACACCCGCAGCACGCTGCCTGCGCCGCCGTTGTAAGCGGTGATCACCGCATAGCGGCGCGAGGTCGGGTTCTGAATGCCGCCCAGGTAGTTGTTCTGCAGGATAGCCAGGTAGGCGGTGCCGGTGTCGATGTTGTTCTCCGGATCGAACAGGTAGCTGCGGCTCGGGGTGCCCCACTTGCCGCGCATCTGGAACACATCCTTACCGGCGGTGTGCTGCACCACCTGCATCAGGCCCAGTGCGTCCGAACCGCTCACCGCATACGGGTTGAAGCTCGATTCGGTCTGCATGATAGCCAGGATCAGCGACTCGTCCACGCCGTATTTTTCCGACGCCTTGCGCACCATCGGCAGGTATTTATGCGCACGTTTGTCCAGGTGGTTCGGCACCAGTTGGATGGTGACCGAGTAGATCACGTGCAGGCCGGAGGTGCGTTTTTGCAGCTTGGTCTGCAGCAGGTAATCGGCGAAGTGCGCCGCGCGCCATTCCCAGCGGATCGGCGCGCCCTTGTTATCCAGCACTTGGCCGTACAGGAACGGCTCTTTGCTGATCTGGATATCGTTGGCGTCGGAATAGAGGTCGATCGAACCCGGATCGTCACCCATCAGCAGCGTGCTGATGATCGCCTGGCGCAGGTGCGCAGCCGGATCGGTGGTGGCGATGGTCTCGATGGTAATGGCGCCGGTGTCGAAGTTGATGTGGCTGCGGGTTTGGTATTGGTCGGTATATTTAACGTAGTCTTTCGGCCCGGCGATCAGAACTTCATTCAGACCCCAGATGTTCTCGATGTTGTGGGCAAATTGGCCCATCAGAATGTCGAAGCCGTTGGTATCTTTGATCCAGGCTTCGTTGATTTCTTCACTTTTTTTGCCGGAACAGGAGATCAGCAAAGGCGCTATTACGAGCAAAGCTAAAATTTTCTTCATCTTAAAGCCGTTTGGAAGAAGTATAAGAGGATTGAAGCGGGCCAGCGCCTGGCCCCAACAGCATTATTCGCTCGGCGGCGTATAGCCTTCGATGTGTACGTCGTGCCCTTCGAACAGGAACTTGATCATTTCCTCTTCCAGCAGCTTGCGGTCATCCACGTTCATCATGTTCAGCTTCTTCTCGTTGATCAGCATGGTCTGCTTCTTCATCCACTCGCCCCAGGCTTCCTTGGAGATCTCGTTGTAGATGCGCTTGCCGACGTCGCCGGGATAAAGCTGGAAGTCCTGGCCTTCGGCGTCGCGCTGCAGGAAAGTACAAAAAATGGTGCGGCTCATGCTAATTCCTCATCGATGGCGCTATCGCCATATAAGTTTTGTTGGATCGGGGGCTGCTTCGCCAGCTGTTGCAACAGGCGATCTACCGGCGCTGCCAGCCCGACCGACGGCGGCTGCGCTAAGTTATACCAGAGACCCGCGCCCTCATCCATGCCGCTGCCCGCCGCGTCGAGCGACAGCCACATCGGCACAATATCGAGATGGAAATGGCTGAACGTGTGGCGAAACGCGGTCAGCTGTTCCAGGCGCTTGCCTTTCAGACCGCGCTGCTGCAGCCAGAGTTCCAAATCCACGCGCGCGCTGAACTGCGGGAAGCAGAACAGGCCGCCCCACAGGCCCACCGCCGGGCGCTGCTCCAGCCACACGCGGTTGCCGTGCTGCAGCAATAAGAAGTAGGCGGTTTTTTCCGGCAGGGTCTGCTTGGGTTTCTTGCCGGGATAGTTGGCCCAGCTGTGATTGGCGTAAGACAGGCAGCCGACGTTGAGCGGGCAGAGTTCACACTTGGGCTTGGAGCGGGTGCAGACCATGGCACCCAGATCCATCATCGCCTGGTTGAACTGGCCGACGCCCTGGGCCGGGGTGACTTCTTCGCTGATTTTCCACAGCCGGTTTTCGACCTCTTTCTTGCCCGGCCAGCCTTCCACCGCGTAGCAGCGGGCCAGCACGCGCTTCACGTTGCCGTCGAGGATCGGATAGTGTTGGCCCAGCGCCAACGACAGCACCGCGCCGGCGGTAGAGCGGCCAACGCCCGGCAAATCGGCGATTTCTGCGAAGGTTGTCGGGAACTCGCCGCCGTGCTGTGAGACAATGGTCTGCGCCGCCTTGTGCAGGTTACGGGCGCGGGCATAATAGCCGAGACCGGTCCACAGATGCAGCACTTCGTCCAGCGGGGCCTCCGCCAGCGCGCGCACGTTAGGAAAACGGGCCATAAAGCGCTGAAAATAAGGAATGACGGTGGCAACCTGGGTCTGTTGCAACATCACCTCGGAGAGCCATACTTGATAGGCGGTTTTCTCCAGCTGCCATGGCAGGGTCTTGCGGCCGTAGCGCTGGTACCAGTCAAGCACCACCTGTGCGAATTGTTGTGCTTGCATCATGAGCAGCGTCGTTATCCGGCAGAAAATGAAGCGAGATTGCAGCATAGAGTCATGGTGCTGTAAACCGGAACTTTCCGACGCCGCACGGCGGGTACAGAAGATGAACACTTGCTAAACCAATGTATCTTTGCATAATGCGCGTTTCCCTAATTGGCAGCCAAACAGACAGAAAGCACTATGATTAATGACGTCATCTCCCCGGAATTTGATGAGAACGGCCGCGCGATGCGCCGTATCCGCAGTTTTGTCCGCCGCCAGGGGCGGCTGACCAAAGGCCAGCAGCACGCGCTGGAGAACTATTGGCCGGTGATGGGCGTGGAGTATCAGACTGACGCTGTCGATCTCACCGCGCTGTTTGGCCGCGAAGCGCCGACGGTGCTGGAGATCGGTTTTGGCATGGGCGCCTCGCTGGTGACCATGGCGGGTAACAACCCGCAGCAGAACTTTTTAGGGATCGAAGTGCACTCGCCGGGCGTGGGCGCCTGCCTGGCCGACGCCCACGAGGCGAAGTTGAGCAACCTGCGCGTGATGTGCCACGATGCGGTTGAAGTGCTGGAAAACATGATCCCGGACGGCTCGCTGGACATGGTGCAGCTGTTCTTCCCCGATCCGTGGCACAAGGCGCGCCACAACAAGCGCCGCATCGTGCAAACGCCGTTTGTCGAACTGGTGCTGCGCAAGCTGAAGACCGGCGGCGTCTTCCACATGGCCACCGATTGGCAACCTTATGCGGAACATATGTTAGAGGTTATGAACGGGGTCGCAGGCTACCGTAATCTTTCCAGCGATAATGATTACGTGCCGCGTCCGGATTCGCGCCCACTGACGAAATTTGAATTACGCGGCCAGCGCCTGGGACATGGCGTTTGGGACTTGATGTTTGAGAGGAAAGAATAATGGCTAAGAACCGCAGTCGTCGTTTACGTAAAAAGTTGCACATTGAAGAATTTCAGGAGCTGGGTTTCTCCGTAGCCTGGCGCTTCGCCGAAGGCACGTCGGTGGAAGATATCGACAGCACGCTGGATACCTTCATCGATGAAGTGATCGAGCCGAACGGTCTGGCGTTTGACGGCAGCGGCTACCTGCAGTGGGAAGGTCTGATCTGCCTGCAGAAGATCGGCCACTGCACCGACGAGCATCGCGAACTGGTGAAAAACTGGCTGGAAGCGCGCAAACTGTCCGACGTTAAGGTCAGCGATCTGTTCGATATCTGGTGGGATTGATCGCGCTTGCCCGATGAGCGCGGCTTCGCGCCGCTTATTTCCCCCTAAATAATTGGATTTGCATCACGGCGGCAAGAGTGTGAGTCCCCAGGAGCTTACTTCAGTAAGTGACTGGGGTGAAAAATCTGCCGGGAGCAGATTTAAACGCTGCTTGCAGCGGCCCCGAAGGGGTGAGGCCCACGGATGGGCCGAGTAACTGCGCAGCCAACACAGATGCGGATTCAAGTATGACGGGGATGGATTTAAGGTGCCTTAACGGCGCCTTTGTTTTGCCCGGAGTGTGACCGAGGTGGTAACAACATTGGATAATGCGTTGCTGGAAGAGATCCTGCAACAGGTGCGTCCGCTGATTGGCCAGGGAAAAGTGGCCGACTACATCCCGGCGTTGGCGGAAGTGCCCGCCGATCGGCTGGCGATCGCCGTCTGCACGGTGGACGGCGAACTGTTCCAGGCCGGCGACGCCGCGGAGCGCTTCTCCATTCAGTCGATCTCCAAAGTGCTGAGCCTGACGCTGGCGCTGACGCGCTATCAGGAGCCTGAGATCTGGCGGCGCGTCGGCAAAGAGCCTTCTGGCCTGCCGTTCAACTCGCTGCTGCAGCTGGAGATGGAGCAGGGCAAACCGCGCAATCCGTTTATCAACCCCGGCGCGCTGGTGGTGTGCGACATGCTGCAAACCCGGCTCAGCGCCCCCAAACAGCGCATGCTGGAGGTGGTGCGTCAGTTGGCCGGTGAAGACGACCTGGCCTATGACCTGCGGGTGGCGCGCTCCGAGTTCGAACACTCCGATCGCAATGCGGCCATCGCCTATCTGATGAAGTCGTTCGGCAACTTCGAGAACGATGTGATTACCGTGCTGCAAACCTATTTCCACTACTGCGCGCTGCGCATGAGCTGCGTGGAGCTGGCGCGCAGCTTCGTCTATCTGGCCAATCACGGCCGCGATCTCAGCGGCGAGGCGGTGATCAGCCCGCTGCAGGCCCGGCAGATCAACGCCCTGATGATGACCAGCGGCATGTACGACGGCGCCGGCGAATTCGCCTATCGGGTGGGGATGCCGGGCAAGTCCGGCGTGGGCGGCGGCATCGTGGCCATCGTGCCGGGCGAGCTGTCGATCGTCGTCTGGTCGCCGGAGCTGGATGCCTCCGGCAACTCACTGGCGGGAACTGCGGCGCTGGAACTGTTGTCTCAACGTATCGGTCGTTCGATTTTTTAATCCCAATCTGGATGGGAGTCAGGAGAAGCTATGTTGAAGAAAACCGGGTTAGCCTTACTGCTGCTGGCGGCGACTGCCGCACAGGCCCACGCTGAGTACCAATGCAGCGTTAAACCCCAGGATGATGTGATCATCAGCCCGCAGAGCGTGCAGGTGAAAGGCGCCAGTGGCGACCTGCAAATATCGCCGGATGGCGACGTGATCCGCAACGGCCAGGCGCTAAGCTTGAACGACAGCCAGCGGCAGAAAGCCTTCAGTTACCAGAGCGCCTTGCGCAAGCAGCTGCCGTGGATCGACGACGGCGCGCAGAAACACCTGGAGAAAGCCCGCTCGGCGCTGGATAAGGTGATCGTTAAAGAGCTGGGCAGCAACAGTAACGTGCGCAACCGGCTGACCACCCTGAATGGCCAACTGAAACAGCAGATGAACCGCATCATCGAACACCGCAGCGACGGTCTGACCTTCCACCACCAGGCGATTGACCAGGTGGAACAGGACGGCCGCAACATCGTGCAGCAGAGCATGGGCGGGGTGCTGCAGGACAGCCTGAACGAGATGGGCGTCAAACAGGCCGCCAACAGCGGCGGCAACCCGCTGCAGGCGATCATGGGCAACCTGGGCGGCTTGCAGAAGGCGATCCAGAACGAATGGAACAACCAGGAGCAGGACTTCCAGAACTTCGGTCATGACGTGTGCAACCGCGTCACCGCACTGGAAACCCAGCGCAAGGATCTGCTGAAGGCGTTGAAGTAACGGATAGGCATAGCCGCCGTGCGTTCTTTGACCTCACGACGGCTATCTGAGAAACTGGCTAAACTATAATCAATCGGCAAAAGGATTTTGCATTGATGCCAGTGATATTCCGTTATAAAGGCTATAGGTTCTTTTTTTATTCAAATGAGGGTGACCCGCTTGAGCCGCCGCATGTTCATATCAGAGACGCTGAGGCTGAAGCGAAATTTTGGTTGGTTCCTGGCGTGCAGTTGGCGCGTAATGATGGCTTTAACGCCAGAACGCTAAAAGAGTTGGCTGGTCTGGTTGATACCTATCAGGCATTGTTTTTGGAGGCTTGGCATGAGTATTTCGGCTAAACGCGTCAGCTTTGACGATACGACGATGTGGGTCGAACTAAGTGACGCCAGAATTATTGGCGTGCCGCTGGCCTGGTTTCCCCGTTTGTTGAACGCGACGGAAGAACAGCGGGCGGGGTATGAGCTCAGCGCTCGCGGCATCCATTGGGACGCGTTGGACGAGGATGTTTCCGTTGAGGGATTGCTGAAGGGGCGTGGCGACGTGACGCACCGCCCTCATAATGCCGCCTGAACATGAAAAAAAGCGCTGATTATTCAGCGCTTTTTTTTACTCGTCGTCCGCCAGGAACAGTTCCAGCAGCGAGTTGAGGAACAGTTTGCCCTTCTCGGTGATCTGCCAGTGCTCCGCGGTTTCTTCCAGATAGCCTTTGGCCAGCGCTTCGTCCAACTGCGGGCGAATGACGCTTTCCGCCAGCCCGGTGTAGTTGACGAAGTCGGCGCGCGGCGCGGCTTCCAGCAGGCGGAAGCGGTTCATGAAGAACTCGAACGGCCGATCTGCCGCCGCCACCTCATGCTGCTTGTCCATGTAGTCGCCGCGCATAAAGCCGCGCGGGTGCTTGGTCTTGGCGGTGCGCAGGATGCGCCCGTCGCTGAAGGTCACCTTGCCGTGCGCGCCGCAGCCGATCCCCAGGTAGTCGCCGAAGCGCCAGTAGTTGAGGTTGTGCTGGCATTGGTAGCCCGGTTTGGCATAGGCCGAAGTTTCATACTGCTGATAGCCGGCGGCGCTCAGCAGCTGGTGGCCGCGCTCGAAGATGTCCCACAGCGCGTCGTCGTCCGGTAAAACCGGCGGGCGTGAGCTGAACAGGGTGTTCGGCTCGATGGTCAGCTGATACCACGACAGGTGCGGCGGGTTCAGGGCGATAGCCTGGCGCAGATCGTCCAGCGCCTCTTCCAGCGACTGATCCGGCAGGCCGTGCATCAGATCGAGGTTGAAGCTGCGCAGGCCGAGGCCGGTCGCCAGCGTTGCCGCGCGCTTGGCCTCTTCCGGGCCGTGGATGCGCCCTAAGCGGGTCAGCTTCTCGGCGCTGAAGCTTTGCACCCCGATGGAGATGCGGTTGACGCCGGCGCGCTGGTAGCCGCTGAAGCGATCGGCCTCCACGGTGCCGGGGTTGGCCTCCATGGTGATTTCGGCGTCGTCGGTGACGCGAATGCGCGCCCGCACGCCGTCCAGCAAGGCTTGCATCGCCTCGGCGCTCAGCAGGCTGGGGGTGCCGCCGCCGATGAAGATGGTGCTTATCTCCCGGCCGCCGGCCAGCGGCAGGTCGGCATCCAGATCCGCCAACAGATGATCGACATACTCCTGATGCGGCACGTCACCCTTCAGCGCATGGGAGTTGAAGTCGCAGTACGGGCATTTCTGCACGCACCACGGGATGTGAATGTAGAGACTTAGCGGGGGCAGCTTAAGCATTGCGCATGGCTTCCAACATCAGCTTCAGCGCTTTGCCGCGGTGCGAAATCGCCCGCTTCTCGTCGCGGCTCAGCTCGGCGGCGGTGCGGCCCAGCTCCGGCACGTAGAAGGCAGGATCGTAACCGAAGCCGCCTTCGCCGGCGGCCTGTTCGGTGATCTCACCGGCCCAGCTGCCGTGGAACACCAGCGGCGTCGGATCTTCTGCATGGCGCAGATAGACCAGCACGCAGTGGAATTGTGCGCCGCGCCGGCCCGGCGCTACGCCTTTCAGCGCCGCCAGCAGCTTGTCGAGGTTCTGCCGATCGTCGGCGTCTTCACCGGCATAGCGTGCGGAGTAGATGCCCGGCGCGCCGCCCAGCGCGTCGACCGCCAGGCCGGAGTCGTCGGCGATCGCCGGCAGGCCGGTGACCTGTGCCGCATGGCGCGCTTTGAGAATGGCGTTTTCAATAAACGTCAGCCCGGTTTCTTCGGCGGATTCCACGCCCAGATCGGTTTGCGCGACCACGTCCAGGCCGAAATCGGCCAACAGGTCGGCAAGTTCGCGCACTTTGCCCGGGTTACCGGTGGCAAGAACGACTTTTTGCATAATGACTACCTTGAAAATTATTCGATGAGCGCCGCGACCACGGCGGGGATCTGTTGCGGATTCACGATGCGTAACTGTTTATGCCGCCCCAGTTCGCCTTTCTCGATGGTGACGTTGCTTTTCGCCACTTTGAACTGCTTGGCGATAAACTTGATCAAATGGGCGTTGGCTTGGCCGTCGACCGGCGGGGCGGTGATGGCGACTTTTAGTTCGTCGCCATGCAAGCCGATAATTTGGTCGCGGCTGGCTTTCGGCTGAATATATAGCCTGATCGCCAGCCCGTCCAGCACCGGAGTGACTGCACTCACAGCAGGAACCAGATCTCGCCGAACAGATCCATGCCCAGGTAGTTGATCAGATAGAGGATCAGGATCACCACCATGGCGGAAAAGTCGATACCGCCC
This sequence comes from Serratia sp. CY43202, assembly GCF_052168755.1. Taxonomy (NCBI): domain Bacteria; kingdom Pseudomonadati; phylum Pseudomonadota; class Gammaproteobacteria; order Enterobacterales; family Yersiniaceae; genus Serratia; species Serratia sp. CY43202. Next base: position 81,832 of record NZ_JBJNMB010000006.1, on the reverse strand, counting down.
ATCGCCGGGATGATGCGACGGATCGGCGCCATCAAGGGTTCGGTCAGCTGGTACATCACGTAGTCGATCGGGCTGCGGCCCTGGCTTACCCAGCTCATCAGCGCACGAATGATCATCACCCAGAAGATCAGGTAGCCGGCGGATTTCACCAGCGAGATCAGGCCAAACAGCAGGTTATAGGGGCTGAGCGACATCGCACCGCCCTGGATCAGCAGCAGCAGCGGGTACTTGATGGTCATCAGCAGGAACGCCAGCAGCAGCGAAGCGCTGTCGATAGGCCCCAGCGACGGAATGATGCGGCGCAGTGGGCCGACGATCGGCTGAGTGATCTTCACCACAAACTGCGAGAACGGGTTGTAAAAATCGGTGCGCGTCCATTGCATCCAAATGCGCAGCAACAGCACCATCACGTACAGATCAATAACGGTCTTGACCAGGAAAGTCAGCGTTAGCATGAAGTGGTCCTTCTCCTTAACTCATGGTTATTTAAAATAATTTTTCCATCTCTTGGGCACGAGAAACGGCGGCCTGCATCGCTTGCGCCACGGTTTCCGGCAGTTGGCGTTCGTTGAACACCCGCAGCGCTTCGGCGGTGGTGCCGCCTTTGGAAGTCACCTGCTCGCGCAGCGTGCCCAGCGGCGTATCCGGGTTGGCTTCCACCAGCGCGGCGGCGCCGGAAGCGGCCTGCTGCACCAGATCGCGCGCGGTCTGGCTGTCGAAGCCCATGCGTTCGGCCTCTTTTTGCATCGCTTCCATAAACAGGAAGAAATAAGCCGGGGCGCTGCCCGCTGCGGCGATCACGCCGTTGATGCCATTTTCGTCATCTACCCAGCAAACTTTACCGACCGACGCCATTAAATCGCCGGTGTAGTCGCGATCCTGTTGGCTGACCTGCTCCGGCGCGTACAGCCCGCTCATGCCCTTGCCGACCAGCGACGGGGTGTTGGGCATGATGCGCACGATGTCCAGCTGGTCGCCGAGCAGCTGATAGAAACGGCTGACCTGAATACCGGCGGCGATCGACAGCACCAGTTTGCCGCCGAAATCGACCTGTTCGCGCAGCGGCTGACACACGTCGGCCATCATCTGCGGTTTGACCGCCAGCACCACCACCTCAGCTTCACGCGCGCAGGCGACGTTGTCGCCGCTGCTGACGATGCCGTAGTCCGCCGCCAGCGCGTCACGGTTTTTCGGCGAAGGGGCGCAGACGCTGATGGATTTGGCCGGATAGCCGCCCGCCACCAGGCCGGCGATGATTGCACGCGCCATGTTGCCGGCGCCGATAAAGGTAATCTTGCGATGTTGCATCAAATCCCTCGTCTGTTTGTCAGGCCTGCGAGTAGTCGCGGGCGCCAAAAATTGCGGTGCCGATGCGCACCAGGGTGCTGCCTGCGGCAATCGCTGCCGCCATATCGTCCGTCATGCCCATCGACAGCGTATCGGCCTGCGGATAACGCTGGCGCAGGGCGAGAAAGGCGTCGTTCATCTGGTTGAATACCGCCAACTGCCGCTGGTAATCCGCTTCCGGCGCCGGGATGGCCATCAGGCCGCGCAGCGTCAGGTTCGGCAGCGCAGCGAGCGCCTCGGCCAGCGCCGGCAGTTCGCTTAATGCAATGCCGGATTTGCTCTGCTCATCGCTGATGTTGATTTGAATCAGCACGTTGAGCGGCGGCAGGTCGGCCGGGCGCTGATCGCTCAGGCGCTGGGCGATGCGCAGCCGATCCACGGTATGGCACCAGGCGAAGTGTTCCGCCACCAGCCGACTCTTATTGGATTGCAGCGGGCCGATAAAGTGCCACACCAACTCACCGCCCTGAGGCGACTCGGCGAAATGCCGGATCTTGTCTACCCCTTCCTGCACGTAGTTCTCGCCGAAGGCGCGCTGGCCGGCGGCGATGGCTTCTTCGATCGCCGCCACAGGTTTGGTTTTGCTGACTGCAAGCAGAGCAACTTCTTCTGGCGCCCGCGCGCAGTTTTGCGCGGCGGCCGCGATGCGGTTTCTGACATCCTGCAGGTTCTGTTGGATAGTGCTCATTATTGACCCGGGAGAGTGATATGGATATCGATGAATTCGTGGCCCTTAGTGTAAAGCATAATGCTTCCGATCTGCACCTTTGTGCCGGTCATCCGCCGATGTTGCGCATCGACGGTGAACTGCAGCCGCTGGCGGCGGCGCCAACGCTGACGGCACAAGGCGTGCAGGCCCTCTGCGACGGATTGCTGAATGCGCAGCAGCGCGAGAGCCTGCGGCGGCTGGGGCAGGTCGATCTGGCGCTGCACAGGCCGAGTGGAGAGCGGCTGCGTGCCAACGTTTTTCAGCAAAGCGCGGGGATGTCTCTCGCGTTGCGGCGCATCGCCGGGCAGTCGCCCTCGCTTGCCGAGCTGGCAGCGCCGGCCATCGTGCCGGCGCTGCTGCGGCGCGACGATGGGCTTCTCCTGGTCACCGGCGCCACCGGCAGCGGCAAGTCCACCACGCTGGCGGCGATGATCGACGAGATCAACCGGCACCAGCAGCGGCACATTTTGACGCTGGAGGATCCGATTGAATTCCTGCACCGCAGCCGGCGATCGCTGATCCAGCAGCGGGAGATCGGCCGCGACAGCCACAGCTTTGATGCGGCGTTGCGCGCCGCGCTGCGCGAAGATCCTGATGTGATCCTGCTGGGCGAGCTGCGCGATACCACCACCATCCGGCTGGCGCTCACCGCGGCGGAGACCGGCCACCTGGTGCTGGCGACGCTGCACACCCGCAGCGCGTCGCAGGCAGTGGAACGGTTAGTGGACGTGTTTCCGGCGGAAGAAAAACCCTATGTGCGCGCCCAGCTGGCCGGCAGTCTGCAGGCGGTGATCGCGCAAAAGCTGATGAGGCGGCCCGGCGGCGGACGCGTGGCGATCTTCGAAGTGCTGACGGCGACGGCGGCGGTCAGCAACCTGATCCGCGAAGGGAAAACGCATCAGTTGGCGAGCGTGTTGCAAACCGGCGCACAGTCCGGCATGCAAACCTTTGAGCAAGGTTTGCAGCAGCGGATTGACGCCGGTGTGTTGGGGGACTGTGCGGGGGAGGGAACGGGTGTTTAGCCCAGCTGCCGTTCGAACCAGCTCTCGAGGATCACTACCGCGGAGGCGGAATCCACGCTGCCTTTATCAAGGGCGCGGAAGCCGCCGCGGTCGAACAGGTTGGCGCGCGCTTCCACGGTGCTCAGGCGCTCGTCATGCAGATCGATCTGGATGCCGAAGCGGCCGTGCAGGCGGTTGGCGAACTTGCGCGCCTGGGCGGTAACGGGTTGTTCGGTGCCGTCCATGTTCAGCGGCAGGCCGACCACCACCAAATCCGGCTGCCACTCCTTTAGCAGTTTTTCAATTTTCAGCCAGTCCGGCGAGCCGTCCTGCGCTTTGAAGGCCGGCAGGGCGCGGGCGCTGCCGGTCAACTCCTGGCCGATGGCCGCGCCAATGCTTTTGGTGCCGAAGTCGAAGGCGATAATGGTGCGGTTGCTCATCAGGCGTGTCCTGCGTGGTTGGCGATGCTGCGAATGTCGATACCCAATAGGTTCCCCGCCTCGCGCCAGCGGCTGGCGATCGGCGTGCGGAACAAAATGTCGGTGTTGGCTTCGATGGTCAGCCAGGCGTTTTCCAATACTTCCTGCTCCAACTGGCCCTTTTCCCAGCCCGCATAACCCAGCGCCACCAGCACGTCGTCCGGTTGCTCTGGCGTGCCGAGCGTTTCCAGCACGTCTTTCGAGGTGGTGATCATGGTGTTGGGCGAAATTTGAATGCTGGCGCCGAAGCCGTGGCGCGGCGTATGCAGGATAAACCCGCGATCGTCCGCCAGGGGGCCGCCGGCGAACACCGGCTTGTCCAGGCTGATGGCCGGATCGCGCGCAGGCGGCATGATCTTCAGCTTGCTCAGCACCGTGGCTACCGTGAACTGCTCCACCGGTTTATTGATCACCAAACCCATGGCGCCTTCTTCATTGTGCTCGCAAATGTAAATCACCGAGCGCTTGAAGCGAGGATCCTGCAGCGTTGGCATGGCGATCAGAAAATGGTGCTGTAAATTCATGGCGTTAGTATAAGGTAATCAATGGGTGAGAAAATAAACAGCCGCCAGTATGCGGCTATACCCGCCGCCTTTCAAGCCGCTGCCGGAAAGGCGGGCTTTGGCGGGCGCGATACAGGATAGCGGGCGGCATGCCGCCCGCATGACGCATTACTTCGCCGCCAGGCGCTTTTCAATCGCGTCCATCAGCATGCCGGTAATCGAAATCGGGAATGCCGCCTCGATCTCGCGCGCGCAGGTTGGGCTGGTCACGTTGATTTCGGTCAGGCGATCGCCGATCACGTCCAGGCCGACGAAGATCAGCCCTTTCTCTTTCAGCGTCGGGGCGACGGTACGGGCGATTTTCCAGTCGCTCTCGCTCAGTGGACGCGCTTCGCCGCGGCCGCCGGCCGCCAGGTTGCCGCGGGTCTCGCCCTGCGCCGGAATGCGCGCCAGGCAGTAAGGCACCGGCTCGCCGTCCACCACCAGGATGCGCTTGTCGCCGTCCTTGATCGCCGGCAGGAAGTTCTGCGCCATGCAGAAACGGCTGCCGTGTTCGGTCAGGGTTTCGATGATCACCGACAGGTTAGGATCGTCCTGCTTCACGCGGAAGATAGACGCGCCGCCCATGCCGTCCAGCGGTTTCAGGATGATGTCGCCGTGCTGTTGGTGGAATTTGCGGATGTGTGCGGCGCTGCGGCTGACCAGCGTATCCGGCGTCAGTTCCGAGAACCAGGCGGTGAACAGCTTCTCATTGCAGTCGCGCAGGCTTTGCGGCTTGTTGACCACCAGCGTGCCTTTGACTTCGGCGCGCTCCAGAATGTAGGTCGCGTAGATGTATTCGGTATCGAACGGCGGATCCTTGCGCATCAGGATCACGTCCAGATCGTGCAGCGCCAGATCCTGCTCGGCGCCGAAGCTGAACCAGCTCTCCTTGTCTTCCTTCACGCTCAGCAGGCGGGTACGGGCGCGCCCGTCGCCGGCGTGCAGATAGAGATCGTTCATCTCCATGTAGTGCAATTCGTAACCGCGGCGCTGCGCTTCGAGCAGCATGGCGAAGCTGGTGTCTTTCTTGATGTTGATGGAATCGATAGGATCCATCACGATGCCGAGCTTAATCATCTTTTCTCCTTTAACCCAGGTCGCCGAAGCGGACCTGCAGAGCGGTAATGGCGGTGAGCGCTGTGGTTTCGGTACGCAGAACGCGTGGTCCCAGCAGAATATCAGTAAATCCGTGGTCGGTGGTCATAGCGATTTCGTCGGCGGACAAACCGCCTTCCGGGCCGATCAGCAGGCGGACGCGGTCTACCGGCTGCGGCAGCGTGTTGATGCTGTGGCTGGCGCGCGGATGTAGGTTGAGCTTCAGGCTGCCGTCCTGCTCGGCGCACCAGGCCTCCAGCGACATCGCCTCGCGGATTTCGGGAATGCGGTTGCGGCCGCACTGCTCGCAGGCGGCGATGGCGATCTTTTGCCATTGCTGGATTTTCTTCGCCAGACGCTCGCCGTCCAACTTGACGCCGCAGCGCTCGGAAAACAGCGGGGTGATGACGTTGACGCCCAGCTCGATGGATTTCTGGATGGTGAACTCCATCTTCTCGCCGCGCGAGATCACCTGGCCCAGATGCAGGTTGAGCGGCGATTCGATGTCCTCCACGCGGCCGTCGCCGAGGCGCACCAGCACGCTCTTTTTGTCCACCCGGACTATCTCGGCGTCGAACACCTGGTTGCTGCCGTCGAACAGCTGCAGCGCCTGGCCGGCGCTCATGCGCAGCACGCGCCCGACGTGGTTGGCGGCGTCCTCGCTGAGGGCGATCTCCGCCCGATCGGTCAACGGCTGCGGATGGTAAATGCGGGGTATGCGCATGGGTAGTCTGATCCTGACGAAACGGCGCCGCGGGTTGGCGGCGCCATGAAAGATAAAGGCTATAGTAGGTTAGCTTTTCCGCTGCTGACAAGCCTGTTGAATATAGGGGTTGTGGTTGCCCTGCACCTTGGCGATACGTGCTTCACGCTGACATTCCCATTGGCTCACCGGATATTGCCGGTTCCACACCTCGAACAGCTGGGTTTGCTGGCGTGACAGCCGCAGCTGGTAGCGATCGCGCATGTAGAAGTAGGTGCGGGCAATGGCGCCGCGGGCGCGGGCGGGCGGCTCCGCCTGTTTATTCTTGAAGTCCACCTTCATTGGGCATTGCCCGTACTGGCCTGCACCGCCGTTCCATTGGCTGTACATGAAGTTGTTGCGGTCGCCGTTCACTTCGCCGATCGCCGGCTGCAGGTTGTGCAGATCGGTTTCTATCTGGCGATAGGTGGCGTCCTTGTTGCAATTTTTGCGCCCGCCGTCCTGCCAGCACTGCAGCTGGTGACCGAACTGCCAGGCCGGCACTACGTGTTCCCATTCGATGCGCTGTGCGCGCTGGACGTTTTTACGCACCTGATAGCCGCAGCCGGCGAGATCCGGGATACCCTTCTTGCCTTGCCAGTCGATGCGGCAGCCGCAGTAAAAGCTGCCCGGCGCATCCTGATTAATCTTGGCCGCCGCCGCTTTGGCCTGAGAGAAGTTATTGATGCCGTGCGCCTGTACGGCGCCTGCGGCGAAAACCGCCATAAACAAAATTCTGCGAAGCATATTCCAAAACAGCTCAAAATTGGAAAAGCAGGCAGGGTAACGGAACTTGCCGGCAGTGGCAAATGGCGATATTTGCTTGTTTTAACGTATAAATCGTTTAACTAAAGGCTCTCGCTAGCAAGAAATTTCAGTTTTTCGCCGCACCGGCGGCAGCGGTATTCGCTTTCGCCGCGCAGCACGCGGTTATGGCGGCGAATGGTGAGCTGGTGCTGCCCGCAGCCGCAGCGGTAGGGGAAGGTTTTGCTTTGCACCGAGGCGGTTTCGAAACGGTGAGTGCGGCTGGCGGGGGTCAGTAGCACGCTTTCCATCATCCAGCGCCATTCGCGGCCGTGCGGCGCCACACGGCCGAATTGGCGAAACACCAGCAGGTGCGCCAACTCATGCGGCACCACCTCATCGATAAACGGCTGTTGGTTTTCCAGCAGCAGCACCGGGTTCAGACGGATTTCCCAGCTTTGCAGCCAGGCGGTGCCCGCGCTGGTGCCGCGTTGCTGATAGACGATGCTGGGTTCGGGGAACTCGACGGCAAAATGCTGGCGTGCCAACTGCAGCTTTTCTCGCAGGCAGCGCATCACCGCTTGTTGCAGCGCGATGGGGATTCTTGGTTTGTTCATTGCGGCTAGCTTAAGCAATGGCACGGCGGCTGACAATATGCTCCGACGCAAATCCGCATCCGCGTTTTTTCGCCACATTGATAAAGCGATCGCCGTCGATGGATTGTAATCAATGTGTTAACTGCGGGATAATAATGCGTGCATGATGAGCCTGTACCCGCAGTTCTCACCGAGCAAGGTTGAAACGCCGCCTGTGGTAATCCCTTACGCAAAGAGCGGTTATTTTGCGATTTGGCGCAATAACTGACTGATTAAAAATACGTAAGGTGGAGGCAGTTTTTTGACAAGGCGCCGCCTCGCGCGCCACAAGTGTGAATTTAACGCAGCTGATGTTGCAAGTGAGAGATCAATGTCGAATAAACCGTTCCACTATCAAGATCCGTTCCCGCTGAAGAAAGACGATACCGAATATTATCTGCTGAGCCGCGACCACGTTTCCGTGAGCGAGTTTGAAGGCCAGGAAATACTGAAAGTTGCCCCTGAAGCGTTAACCCTGCTTGCCCAGCATGCGTTCCACGACGCCTCGTTCATGCTGCGCCCGGCGCATCAACAGCAGGTGGCCGATATCCTCGACGATCCGGACGCCAGCGAAAACGACAAGTACGTTGCGCTGCAATTTCTGCGTAACTCAGAAATCGCCGCCAAGGGTATTTTACCGACCTGCCAGGATACCGGCACGGCGATCATCGTCGGCAAAAAGGGCCAGCGCGTCTGGACCGGCGGCGGCGATGAAGAAGCGCTGTCGCGCGGGGTGTACAACACCTACATCGAAGAGAACCTGCGCTATTCGCAGAACGCCGCGCTGGATATGTACAAAGAGGTCAATACCGGCAGCAACCTGCCGGCGCAGATCGATCTCTACAGCGTGGACGGCGAAGAATACAAATTCCTGTGCATCGCCAAGGGCGGTGGTTCTGCCAACAAAACCTATCTGTATCAGGAAACCAAGGCGCTGCTGTCGCCGGGCAAGCTGAAAAACTACCTGGTCGACAAGATGCGCACGCTGGGCACTGCGGCCTGCCCGCCGTACCACGTGGCGTTCGTCATCGGCGGCACCTCGGCGGAAGCGACGCTGAAAACCGTCAAACTGGCCTCGACCAAGTATTACGATGGCCTGCCGACCGAAGGCAACGAGCATGGTCAGGCGTTCCGCGATCTGGAACTCGAAGCGGAACTGCTGCAAGAAGCGCAGAACTTGGGGCTGGGCGCGCAGTTCGGCGGCAAATACTTCGCGCACGATATCCGCGTGGTGCGCCTGCCGCGCCACGGCGCGTCCTGCCCGGTCGGCATGGGCGTTTCCTGCTCGGCAGACCGCAACATCAAAGGCAAGATTAACCGCGACGGCATCTGGCTGGAAAAACTGGAGCACAATCCGGGTAAATTCATTCCTCAGGAGCTGCGCCAGGCCGGGGAAGGCGAGGCGATCAAAGTCGATCTCAACCGTCCAATGGCCGAGATCCTCAAACAGCTGTCGCAGTACCCGGTTTCCACCCGCCTGTCGCTGAGCGGCACCATCATCGTCGGCCGCGATATCGCGCACGCCAAGCTGAAAGAGCGCCTGGATCGCGGTGAAGGCTTGCCGCAGTACGTCAAGGATCACCCGATCTACTACGCCGGCCCGGCTAAAACGCCGGAAGGCTATGCGTCCGGTTCCTTGGGGCCGACCACCGCCGGGCGTATGGACTCCTACGTCGATCTGCTGCAATCCCACGGCGGCAGCATGATCATGCTGGCGAAAGGCAACCGCAGCCAGCAGGTGACGGATGCCTGCCACAAGCACGGCGGCTTTTACCTCGGCAGCATCGGCGGCCCGGCGGCGGTGCTGGCGCAGCAGAGCATCAAGAGCCTGGAGTGCGTGGAGTACCCTGAGCTGGGCATGGAAGCGATCTGGAAAATCGAAGTGGAAGATTTCCCGGCGTTTATCCTGGTGGATGACAAAGGCAATGACTTCTTCCAGAAGATTCAGGCCGGTCAGTGCTCCAGCTGTCTGAAATAATCGCTGCCCCCTTCGCCGCCCGCGGGCGGTGAAGGGGAGTGTGTAAAGTCCTGTAGCTTGCTGGACGTCGAGTTTTAACCTGTATACCCTACGCGGGTAGCACTAAAATTCGACTAATGGAATATCGGCAACAGAAGGTTCGGCAAGCACATGGGAACGCAGGAAAGTCACATCAAGGAATTGCTGGTCTGGATTGAAGATAACCTGACCAATCCGCTGTCGTTGGATATCGTTTCTGCCAAGTCAGGCTACACGAAATGGTACCTGCAGCGCATGTTCAAAAAGCAGACCGGATTATCGTTAGCCTCGTATATCCGCGCTCGCCGCCTCTACCTCGCCGCCTTCGCCTTGCGCTTCACGCAGAAGAGCATTCTAGACATTTCGGTTGAATATCAATTCGATAATCAGCAGACATTCTCGCGCTGTTTCAAAAAGCACTTCGCCGAATCGCCCAGCGTGTATCGCCATGCCCGCAAGCAGGACTTCAGCAATCTGGTGCGTTCGCTGGCGGCCAGCCAGCCCGGCGATATTCAGGTCGAACGCGTCAGCATCGCCAGAGGGCAATATGCCTTTCACGGCAAACATTACGCGTACCATCTGGATATCGAGAAGCTGGACAAGTCGCACCTGCCGCAGCGCAGCGCGCTTCGGGCGCAGTTCTACACCTTGTTGGGCGAGCGCCCGGCACAAACCTATTCGTTTACCCAACTGGTGCCGGACGGCGAGCGGGTCAGGGTCGACTATACCCTGGGCGTGACGACGGACTACCCGCTGCGCGAAGGCGTGGCGCTGGAGCCGCTGCCGGAGATCCACGGCGAGTTTTGCCGTTTTCGCTATTCCGGCAAGCCGGTGGCGCTCAACGACCACATCATTAAAATTTACACGCAGGTGCTACCCGAAATGGGGCTGGCCCGCGGTGACGGGCCGGACATGACGGTGTTCAGCTATTCGCTGAGCGGGAAAGAGGAGCTGTATCTGGAGCTGCAGCATCTGGTGCCGGTGGTGCCGTTGCACTGATCCCGTCGGCGGCCGGCCGCCGGTTTTTCTGCTGCACGATCGCCGCCATCACTGCCAGGGCGATCTCCGCCGGGGTTTTGCTGCCCAGCGGCAGGCCGATCGGCGCATGAATGCGTTCCAGCTCCTGCGGCGTGAATTCGGCAATCTGCTGCAAACGCTGGCGCCGCCGCGCGCTGTTTCTGAGCGAGCCCATGGCGCCGATGTAAAACGCCGGGGTGTGGATCGCTTCCATCAGCGTCAGGTCGTCCATGCGCGGATCGTGGGTCAGCGCCACGACGGCGGTATTGGCGTGGCAACCGCCGTCCTCAATGAACTTGGCCGGAAACTGGCGCAGCAGCGTCACGCCCGGTTTCAGCTCGGCGGCGAAGTTATCCAGCGCCTCCGGGCGGCTCTCGCACACCAGCACCTCAAACCCCAGCGCCACGGCGAAGTCGGCGCAGTACAGCGCCACGCTGGACAACCCGGCGATCAGCAGGCGTGGCGCGGCCGCGATGTGCAGGGTGATCTGCTCGAGCCGGCGTTCGACCTGGGTGGCGCTGGTGAAGTGGCTCTGCTCAAGGCTGTGGCAGGCGTGGGGCAGCGTCAGGCGTTTGATCAACGCGTGATGCCCTTCCAGCGCGCCGGCGATGCGTTGCAGATAAGCGACGCTGGCTTCTCCCGCCGGCAGATACTCGATCAGCACGTCCAGCACGCCGCCGCAGGGCAGCGCCACGTTGGGCGTCATGCCGCCTTCGCCATAACGGATCACCTGGCTGGGCGCCTGATACTCCCCGGCGGCTACGCGCCGTAGAAAGTCCTCCTCCACGCACCCGCCCGACAATGAACCGCTGTAGCGGCCGTCTCGGGTCGCGGCCATCAACGCGCCCGGCGACCGCGGCGAAGAGCCGTAGGTACTGAGCACGGTGCATAACCAGACCGGCTGTTGCTGCAGCCAGCTTATCGCCTGGCTGACCACGGTGACATCAAGATGTTGCATAGGTGAGTTTACTCGCTGGCCGGGAGTTGCGATGGAAGATCAATATCCTGCACGACGCCGGGGTACTCAAGCGGCAGCAGGTGTACCGCCGCGCCTTGCAGCAGTTCACGCGCGCCATTATCGCCGCGCAGTTGGCAAAGCGGTTTGCGCAATCGGGCGGAAAAGCCGACCGGGTGACCGGGCTGTTGCGCATAGCAGGGGCGCACGATCGGGTGCTGCCGTAAGGCATCCGCCACCTGTCGGAAAACGTCGGCGCCGACGAACGGCATATCGGCCAGGTGGATCAGCCAGCCCTGCCAGTGCGGCGTGGCCGCAACGCCCGCGGCGATCGAGTCGCCGAGGCCCGCGCTGGTGAGCAGGGTGACCGGTACTTGCTTGGCGGCGCAGGCTGCCAGCACCGGCAGATTATCCGGCCGGGTTACCACCTGTACCGGCAGGCCGGAAGCCAGCGCCTGGCGCAGAGTGTGTTCGAACAGCGATCGCTGCTCGCCCGCCGCATCGGCGAATCCGGCGTTCAATTTGTTGCCCTGGCCGCCGGCCTGGATAAAGCGCTCCCCGCGTCCGGCGGCGGTAATGACAATGCCCGTGGTCATGGTTGAAGTCCGCGTTTGCGCAAATTATTTATTAGCCTACAAACTACCTGTGTTTTGCAAATGTTTTTTTGTTGAAAACAGTCTGTTAATCATCACATAATTTTAGTTATAAGCATATGCTTATGACGTCTACGGCAAGGTCGTCAGCGTTTGCGCAACAACACCGCGAACAAAAACCAATTACAAGAAAGACGTGAAGGACTTATTTATGAGCAATTTCAACCCGTCGCGGCGCCGCTTTATCAAAAGCGCCGTGATTGCGGGGGTCTCCGTGTACCTAGCCCCCCTGTACAGCCGCGCCTACGCCGCGCTGTTCGAGCAAAAAATCCTCCAGTCGCCTAACTGGGATCCGCAGACCAAACGCGTCCGTTTCCGCATCGATGGCCGCGCCAAGGTCATGGGGCAGAAGGTGTTCGCGCGCGATATCCGCGCGGTGGACATGCCGCACTGGCCGCAGAAACAGGCGCACGCCTTCATTCTGCGCGTCACCAAAGCCGACCGGCTGTTCGAAGGGGTCGATCTGTCGCTGTTGGGGGACGACCTGCAGCCGGATCGCCTGGTGACGGCGGAAGATCTGGCGCGCGATGGCCTGGCCTTCCCGGCCTTCTACGGTGACGACATGCTGCTGCCGAGCGGCAAAACCCCGGCCTACCTCGGCCAGGCGGTGGCGATCCTGATCTATCACGACTTCGCCCGATTCCGCTTTGCCAAGGACAAGCTGAAATTCCGTGAAGAGACCATCAAATTCGGCGCGGTCACCGGCCCGCTGGAGCGCGATCCCTGGGGCAGCTTCCGCTATGTGCGGGTGGGGGGCGATCAACCGTTCGACGACGATCGCTTCTCCAGCCTGAAGGACACGCCAATCTTCCCGGTATCGATGAAAAAGCACCTGCCGGTGTGGCCGGAAGGGCGCGAGGGCGGCAAGCTGGATCAGGAAGGCATGCGCTATGCGGGCCAGATCGCCGACGAGATGGCCAACCCGCCGGCCGACTGGCTGGTGATGTCACGCCGCTACACCACGCAGTCGATCGATACCTCGGCGCTGGAGCCGGACAACGCCAACGGCTGGTTCGACGCGCAGACGCAAACCCTGCATCTGGTGGTGCCGACCCAGTCGCCGCAGGAAGTGGCCGACGAGATGCCGCGCATGCTGGCCAAGCGCAACCCGCCGGTGAAACAGCTGATCCTGCACCCGTGCTACACCGTGGGCTACGGCTCGAAAGATCACTACAACTTCCCCTATTACGGCGCAGTGGCGGCGATGTACGGCGACGGCCACCCGGTGCGCCTGGCCAATGACCGCTTCGAGCAGTTCCAGACGGCGCTGAAGCGCCACGCGTTCGACATGAACTATCGCATCGCGGTGAATCGCCAGACCGGCGTTATGCAGTCGTTCCTCGGTGACATGACGGCGGACGGCGGCGGCCGCAGCAACTTTACCCCTTCGGTGGTGATGGTCGGCGCGACCGCCGCCCAGTCGATTTACTACTTCCCAAAAAGCGATCTGTCGTCGGTCGGGCTGGCCTCACGCGCCATCGACGCCGGTTCGGCGCGCGGTTACGGCACGCTGCAGAGCATGGCCGCCACCGAGATGATGGTGGATGAGCTGGCCGCCGAGCTGAAGATCGACCCGATCGAGTTCCGCCTGCGCAACGTGCTGAAATCCGGCATGAAAAATACCCAAGGGGCGATCCCGGCCGGTGCGATCCGCGCCGATGAAGTGCTGGAGAAGGCGGCGAAGCATGAGATGTGGCTCAAGCGCGCCGAACGCAAGGCCGAGTTTGAGAGCCACTATCCCGGCAAGCGCTATGGCGTTGGCTTCGGCTGCGTGCAGAAAGACTTCGGCACCGGGGCGGAAACCTCGTTCGCCCGGGTGGAGCTGAGCGAAGACGGGCGCATCACCCTGCATCACAGCGGCGCGGAGATGGGCACCGGCATGTCGACCTCGCAGTCGGTACTGTGCGCGCAGTGGCTGGGCAAACCGGCCGACGAAGCGCACTTCTCGGTCACCGACTGGTCGGTACTGCCGATGGTCACCAGCGGCGATCCTTACCTGATGTCGCAAGAAGAGCAGGACAAGCTGCAAACCAACCCCAACTGGACGCCGAGCTACTGTTCGCCGTCGAGCGCCAGCAATTCGGCCTATTACTTCTCGCACAGCACCCGCGAAGCGGCGCGCCTGATCTTCGATCACGGCCTGTGGCCGGCGGCGATGGCGCTGTGGCAGGCCGGTATCGGCGGCGGCCAGGCGGCGCCGCTGGTGGTGCGGCGCGAAGATGCGCGTTGGGTCGAAGGCGGCCTGACGGCGGCGGGCATGTCGGTGCTGAGCCTCGAGCTGCTGGCCAAGACGGCTTATCAGATGGGCGGCGTCACCGGCGCGGCGGTGCACGTGTTCAACCGCTGGCAGTGGGCGGAGGCCGATTTCACGTTGAACGGCAAAAGCGAGCGCCTGCCGGTTGACGGCATGGCGCTGCGCAACGCCGGCGGCGAATTCAAACCGCTGGCGCGCGGGCAGGTCTATTATCCGCCGACCCAGCGCAACAATGCGGCGGTGACCTACTACAGCGCCGTTGGCACGCTGGCGGAAGTGGCGGTGGATATCGCCACCGGCCAGGTGGAATTGCTGAATCACCACTCGATCATGGAGTGTGGCAACCTGATCGTGCCGGAACTGGTTTCCGGCCAACTGCAGGGCGGGCTGGCGATGGGGATCGGCCATGCGCTGCACGAATATTTACCACTGTACGAAGACGGCCCGGGCAACGGCACCTGGAACTTCAACCGTTACCACCTGCCGCGCGCTAGTGACGTGGCGGTGTGGAAGCAGAGCGGCGACATCCTGCCGGCGCTGTCGGAAACCGATCCGCCGAAAGGCATGGCGGAGGTGGTGATGATCCCGATCGTGGCCGCGCTGGTCAACGCCATCGCCGACGCCACCGGCCACCGTTTCCGTGATTTGCCCGTTCGTGCAGAAAATATTCGTGAGGTATTACAATGAGCATTAAAACCCAGCCGATTTCCCTGACCATCAACGAAAAGCAGTACGGCCCGATCGAGGTGCCGGAAGGCTTGATGATGATCGATTTCCTGCACGAGTACCTTGACCTGACCGGTTCGCGCCTCGGCTGCGGGCAGGGCATTTGCCACGCCTGCGTGGCGATCGTCGATCACCCGAGCGGCACTAGCGAAGAGGTGCGCACCTGCATCACCGGCGCGCATTTCTTCAACGGCAAGAAAGTGCGTACCGTCGAAGGCCATGCCAAGGTGGACGAGCAGGGCGAGGTGGTTGAACTGTCGCCGATCCAGCAGGCGTTTCTGGAGCACTACAGCTTCCAGTGCGGCTACTGCACGCCGGGCTTCGTCAACGCCGCCACCATTTTCGTGGAAAAGCTCAAGCGTGAGCCGATCGCCCGCGAACAGCTGGAAAACGCCATCGAGCAGGCGCTGGACAGCCACATCTGCCGCTGCACCGGCTACGTGCGCTACTACGAAGCGGTGCGCGACGTGGTGCTGAAAACGCCGGGCCTGCTGAAGGAGACGGCGCAATGAAAAAACGTCTCGCAGTGTTGATTGTGCTGGTGGCGATCGTGGTGATTGCGCTGCTGTGGTGGCGGGAAAACCGCCGTTACGACGGCCCGGTGCAGCAGGTGACCGCCAGCGCCGAACAGATCGCGCGCGGCCGCTATCTGGCGCAGGCCGCCGACTGCGCCGCCTGCCATACCGCCAGCGGCGGGGCACCGTTGGCCGGCGGCTATCCGCTGGACACGCCGTTCGGCACGATTTACGGCAGCAACCTGACGCCGTCGGCCGACCACGGCATCGGGCGCTGGAGCAAGGACGACTTCTTCCTGGCGCTGACGCAGGGCGTGGCGCCGGGCGGGCGGCACCTGTACCCGGCGATGCCTTACACCTCGTACAAGGGCATGTCGCGTCAGGACGCCGACGACATCTACGCTTACCTGATGACGCGCCCGGCGGTGGACGTGACCATTCCGGCCAACGAGATGCCGTTCCCGTTCAACCAGCGCATGGCGCTGATCGGCTGGAACCTGCTGTTCCGCAGCCAGGATCCGCTGCCGGCCAGTTCGCAGGGCAACTCGCCGCAATGGCAGCGCGGCCGCTATCTGGCCGACGTGCTGGGCCACTGTGGCGAATGCCACACGCCGCGCGGCGCGCTGGGGCAGATGGATCTCGGCAAGCCGATGCAGGGCGGCGATCTCGGCCGCTTCATGGCGCCGGACATTACGCCGCACGGCCTGGCGCAGCGCGGCTGGACGCCGCAGGACGTCAGCCGCTTCCTCGGCACCGGCCTCGCGCCGCAGGGTTCGGCCTTCAGTGAGATGCATATGGTGGTGGATCTCAGCACCCGTCATTTGACGCCAGAAGACCATCAGGCGCTGGCGCTGTATCTGATGGGCGAGCAGCCGCCAGCGGCGGTGCCGGTGAAAATGGGGCAGGGCAGCGATGCCGGGCGCATGACCTATCTGGATCAGTGCGCCGGCTGTCATGCGCGCGAAGGCGAAGGCAAACCGCACGTCGCACCGGCGATGCGCGATAACGCCACGCTGCGCCAGGCGGACGGCAAGAACCTGATCGTGTCGGTGCTGGACGGCCTGCCGGCCCAGCAGTTCCCGAACGGTGAAAGCATGCAGAGCATGCCGGGCTTCGGCGAGCGTCTGAGCGATGCCGACGTGGCGGAACTGGTAAATTACCTGCGGGTGACCTGGGGCGGTTTGCCGGCGGACGTCACCGCCGAGCAGGTGAAAGCGCTGCGCAAGTAAGCGGCGTTCAGACGAAAAAAATGGCCCGCATCTGCGGGCCATTTTATTGCGCGGTCACGGGATTCAACGGCTGGTGACGCCGTCGACGCGTTGGCTGCGCTGTTTGATGGCGTAACCGACGGCCAGGATCGCCACCCATACCGGGATCAGCAGCACCGAGATTTGAATGCCCGGCGTCAGGTACATGATCACCAGGATGCCGGCCATGAACAGCAGGCACAGGTAGTTGCTGAACGGGTACCAGAACGCTTTGAACTTCGGCACCACGCCTTCGCGGTTTTTGGCGGCGCGGAACTTCAGGTGCGCCAGGCTGATCATCGCCCAGTTGATCACCAGCGCCGACACCACCAACGCCATCAGCAGTTCGAAGGCACGGCCCGGGATCAGGTAGTTAATCAGCACGCACAGCGCGGTGGCGAGGGCGGAGATGCCGATGGCCACCACCGGCACGCCGCGGCCGTCGACCTTCAGCAGGCTTTTCGGGCCGTTGCCCTGCTGCGCCAGACCGTACAGCATGCGGCTGTTGCAGTAGACGCAGCTGTTGTACACCGACAGCGCGGCGGTGAGCACCACGACGTTCAGCACGGTCGCCACCAGGTTGCTGTTCAGCGCGTGGAAGATCAGCACGAACGGGCTGCCGCCTTCGACCACTTTGCCCCACGGGTACAGCGACAGCAGAATGGCCAGCGAACCGATATAGAAGATCAGGATGCGGTAGATCACCTGATTGGTGGCTTTCGGAATGCTCTTTTGCGGGTTGTCGGCTTCGGCGGCGGTGATGCCAACCAGTTCGAGGCCGCCGAAGGAGAACATGATCACCGCCATCGCCATCACCAGGCCCATGACGCCGTTCGGGAAGAACCCGCCCTGCGCCCACAGGTTGGTGACGGTGGCTTCCGGGCCGCCCATGCCGCTGAACAGCAGGTAGGCGCCGAACACGATCATGCCGATAATCGCCACCACCTTGATGATGGCGAACCAGAACTCCATCTCGCCGTAAACTTTAACGTTGGCGAGGTTGATGGCGTTGATCGCCAGGAAGAATACCGCGGCGGAGACCCAGGTCGGGATCTCCGGCCACCAGTACTGCACGTAGATGCCGACCGCGGTCAGCTCCGCCATCGCCACCAGGACATACAGCACCCAGTAGTTCCAGCCGGAGGCGAAGCCGGCGAAGTTGCCCCAGTATTTGTAGGCGAAGTGGCTGAAGGAACCGGCGACCGGCTCTTCCACCACCATTTCCCCCAGCTGGCGCATGATCAGAAACGCGATGAAGCCGCCGATGGCGTAGCCGAGAAGCACTGACGGGCCGGCCATTTTTATTGTTTGAGCGATACCGAGAAATAACCCGGTACCGATTGCGCCACCTAAGGCGATGAGCTGAATATGGCGGTTTTTCAGGCCGCGTTTCAGCTGGTCACCCTGCTGTTGACCATCCATCAATCTAACCCTCTGTCGTTGTGAATGCCCACCTGCCTGTAAAGCAGTGGTTACGATGTGTGTTTTGTTTTATTTACGGCGTTATAGCTATTAATTCCACGGCGCCGCTACCGTTTGGCAGAGAATAATGTTATGCGCGTCGGTTTGCACCTGCTTTGTCGTGTGAGTGATTAAGATTGCAGCAGTTTAGGAAACAAAATGCGGGTTGTGTGACGGCGGGGGGGATTCAGTGCATGAAATAAGCAACAAATCACATAATGCGCAAAAATAACGTAGATCTGAACGGTGGGGTGCGTTCAAATAATGAACGAACCGCCGTTGCGCTGCTCGCCAAATAGTCATTCATTAAAGCGTCATAACCATGCAATGAAACTCGGGCAAAAAGTTTGCACTCTGCCTTGCGTAAGGTTTGGTAAAAGTTAAATCCCAAACCCATCGCGTAAATGGTAATACCATCACGGCGTTACCGGTTTGCAGCGGGGTTTTCAGCGGGGTGTTAAAATGTGCGGGTAACCTGATTTCGATCAAGGCCCGTATGGACAGGAGGTGAATACTTTGTTACTTTACCGTCACGTTTTTGAAATTGGTATTACCAATTGACTCCGCGCCATTCGCAGAGAAGAATTCACTCATGGCCTACAGCAAAATCCGCCAACCCAAGTTGTCAGATGTTATCGAGCAACAGCTCGAATACCTGATCCTCGAGGGGACACTGCGCCCAGGCGAAAAACTGCCTCCGGAGCGCGAGCTGGCGAAACAATTTGATGTCTCCCGTCCTTCTCTGAGAGAGGCCATTCAGCGCCTTGAAGCGAAAGGGCTGCTCCTGCGCCGTCAGGGCGGCGGCACCTTCGTGCAAACTAATCTGTGGCAGAGCTTCAGCGATCCGCTGGCCGAGCTGCTGGCCGACCATCCCGAATCACAGTTCGATCTGCTGGAAACCCGTCACGCGCTGGAAGGCATTGCCGCCTATTACGCGGCGCTGCGCGGCACCGATGAAGATCTGGCGCGCATCCGCGATTGCCACATCGTGATTCAACAGGCTCAAGACAGCGGCGATCTCGACGCCGAGGCCGATGC
Organism: Serratia sp. CY43202; assembly: GCF_052168755.1. Classification (NCBI taxonomy): domain Bacteria; kingdom Pseudomonadati; phylum Pseudomonadota; class Gammaproteobacteria; order Enterobacterales; family Yersiniaceae; genus Serratia; species Serratia sp. CY43202. The sequence goes on along the minus strand of NZ_JBJNMB010000006.1, from coordinate 62,673 downwards.
GGTCATGCAGTATCAAATCGCCGTGACTGAAGCCGCTCACAACGTTGTGTTACTTCACCTGCTACGCTGCATGGGGCCGATGCTGGAACAGAACGTGCGTCAGAACTTTGAATTGCTCTACTCGCGCCGTGAGATGTTGGCAAAAGTGAGCAGCCACCGCGCCGGAATTTTTGAGGCGATTGTGGCACGCGAGCCGGAAAAGGCCCGTGAAGCCTCGCATCGCCACTTGGCGTTTATCGAGGAAATCTTGCTGGATCTCAGCCGGGAGCATACTCGGCGCGAGAGATCGCTACGGCGTCTCCAGCAACGCAAGGATTAAGAGCTGTCCTCTTCAGGGTACACCAGCCTGCGGGGGTTAAGTTCGAGGTACTTAGTTAAGTACTTAAGCGGCAACTAAACTGATGGGCCTGTCTTCGTGTGTTTTTGCACAGAGCACAGGAAGACAGGCTCCAAACAAACCATTAGACAGATAAGGAATACCACCATGTCAGAACGTTTAAACAATGACGTGGATCCGATCGAAACCCGCGACTGGCTGCAGGCGATCGAATCGGTCATCCGTGAAGAGGGTGTTGAGCGAGCTCAGTTTCTGATTGATCAGGTATTGGGAGAAGCCCGCAAAGGCGGCGTTAACGTTGCGGCCGGTGCTGCAGCGCACAACTACGTCAACACCATCGCGGTAGAAGACGAACCGGCCTACCCAGGCAACCTGGATCTGGAACGCCGCATTCGCTCTGCGATCCGTTGGAACGCGATCATGACCGTTCTGCGCGCATCCAAAAAAGACCTGGAGCTGGGCGGCCACATGGCTTCCTTCCAGTCTTCCGCGACCTTCTATGAAGTCTGCTTTAACCACTTCTTCCGCGCACGCAACGAGAAAGACGGCGGCGACCTGGTGTACTTCCAGGGCCACATCTCTCCGGGCGTTTACGCGCGTGCCTTCCTTGAAGGCCGCCTGACCGAAGAACAGATGAACAACTTCCGTCAGGAAGTGCACGGCAACGGCCTGTCCTCTTACCCGCATCCTAAGCTGATGCCGGAATTCTGGCAGTTCCCGACCGTATCCATGGGCCTGGGCCCAATCAGCGCCATCTATCAGGCGAAGTTCCTGAAATACCTGGAACACCGCGGCCTGAAAGACACCTCTGAGCAGACCGTTTACGCCTTCCTGGGCGACGGTGAGATGGATGAGCCGGAATCCAAAGGCGCCATCACCATCGCGACTCGCGAGAAGCTGGACAACCTGGTGTTCGTCATCAACTGCAACCTGCAGCGCCTGGACGGCCCGGTCACTGGTAACGGCAAGATCATCAACGAACTGGAAGGTATCTTCTCCGGCGCAGGCTGGCAGGTGCTGAAAGTGATCTGGGGCGGCCGTTGGGATGAGCTGCTGCGCAAAGACACCAGCGGTAAACTGGTTCAGCTGATGAACGAGACCCTGGACGGCGACTACCAGACCTTCAAATCCAAAGACGGCGCTTACGTGCGCGAGCACTTCTTCGGCCGTTACCCGGAAACCGCGGCGCTGGTCAAAGACATGACCGACGACGAAATCTGGGCGCTGAACCGTGGTGGTCACGATCCGAAGAAAATCTTCGCTGCACTGAAAAAAGCGCAGGACACCAAAGGCAAACCGACCGTTATCCTGGCCCACACCATCAAAGGTTACGGCATGGGTGAAACCGCGGAAGGTAAAAACATCGCTCACCAGGTGAAGAAAATGAACATGGAAGGGGTTCACCACTTCCGCGATCGTTTCAATGTGCCGGTTGCCGATGCTGACATCGAAAAACTGCCGTACATCACCTTCGAGAAAGAATCCGAAGAGTACAAATACCTGCACGAACGTCGCCAGGCGCTGAAAGGCTACGTGCCAACCCGTCTGCCGGAGTTCACCCAGAAGCTGGAAATGCCGGCGCTGGAAGATTTCAGCTCGCTGCTGGAAGAGCAGAACAAAGAGATCTCCACCACTATCGCCTTCGTGCGTGCCCTGAACGTGATGCTGAAGAACAAGTCGATCAAAGATCGCCTGGTGCCAATCATCGCCGACGAAGCGCGTACCTTCGGTATGGAAGGTCTGTTCCGTCAGATCGGTATCTACAGCCCGAACGGCCAGCAGTACACCCCGCAGGACCGTGAGCAGGTTGCTTACTACAAAGAAGACGAGAAAGGTCAAATCCTGCAGGAAGGCATCAACGAACTGGGTGCAGCCTCTTCCTGGCTGGCCGCAGCGACTTCCTACAGCACCAACGATCTGCCGATGATTCCGTTCTACATCTACTACTCGATGTTCGGTTTCCAACGTATCGGCGACCTGTGCTGGGCAGCGGGCGACCAACAGGCGCGTGGCTTCCTGATCGGCGGGACCTCGGGCCGTACTACCCTGAACGGCGAAGGTCTGCAGCACGAAGATGGCCACAGCCACATTCAGTCTCTGACCATCCCTAACTGCATCTCTTACGATCCGGCTTACGCGTACGAAGTGGCGGTGATCATGCACGACGGTCTGGTGCGCATGTATGGCGACAACCCAGAAAACGTGTACTACTACCTGACCACGCTGAACGAAAACTACCACATGCCTGCGATGCCGCAGGGTGCGGAAGAAGGTATCCGCAAGGGTATCTACAAGCTGGAAACGCTGGAAGGCAGCAAAGGCAAGGTACAGCTGCTGGGCTCCGGCGCTATCCTGCGCCACGTGCGCGAAGCTGCGCAGATCCTGGCGAAGGACTACGGCGTGGGTTCCGACACCTACAGTGTGACCTCGTTCACCGAACTGGCGCGCGACGGCCAGGATTGCGAGCGTTGGAACATGCTGCACCCAACCGAAACGCCACGCGTGCCTTACATCGCTCAGGTGATGAGCGACGCGCCAGCGGTAGCGTCTACCGACTACATGAAACTGTTCGCTGAACAGGTTCGTACTTATGTGCCGGCCAGCGATTATCGCGTACTGGGCACCGACGGCTTCGGTCGTTCGGACAGCCGCGAAAACCTGCGTCACCACTTCGAAGTCGATGCATCTTACGTGGTGGTTGCTGCTCTGGGTGAACTGGCTAAACGCGGTGAGATCGAAGCTTCTGTGGTTGCTGATGCAATCAAGAAATTCGACATCAACCCGGAAAAAGTTAACCCGCGTCTGGCCTAAGAGGTACTGAATAATGTCTATCGAAATCAACGTACCGGACATCGGTGCAGATGAAGTCGAAATCACCGAGATTCTGGTGAAGGTCGGCGATAAAGTTGAAGCGGAACAATCGCTGATCACCGTGGAAGGCGACAAGGCTTCCATGGAAGTGCCATCCCCTCAGGCGGGCGTGGTGAAAGAGATTAAAGTGGCGGTCGGCGATAAAACCGAAACCGGCAAACTGATCATGATCTTCGAAGCGGCAGGCGCAGCGGAAGCTGCACCGGCGGCGAAAGCGGAAGAAAAACCGGCGGCAGCAGCTGCCCCGGCCGCCGCTGCGGCCAAAGACGTTGCCGTGCCGGACATCGGCGCCGACGAAGTCGAAGTGACCGAGATCCTGGTGAAAGTGGGCGACAAGGTGGAAGCCGAGCAGTCCCTGATCACTGTGGAAGGCGACAAGGCTTCCATGGAAGTCCCTGCGCCGTTCGCGGGCACCGTGAAAGAGATCAAGATCGCGACCGGCGACAAAGTGAAAACCGGTTCCCTGATCATGGTGTTCGAAGTGGCTGGCGCCGCTTCCGCTGCCGCCCCGGCTGCGGCTGAAGCTCCTGCCGCCGCTGCAGCGCCTGCGGCCTCTGCGGCCAAAGACGTCGCCGTGCCGGATATCGGCGGTGACGAAGTCGAAGTGACCGAAGTGATGGTTAAGGTGGGCGACAAGGTTGCCGCCGAGCAGTCTCTGATCACCGTGGAAGGCGACAAGGCCTCCATGGAAGTGCCTGCGCCGTTCGCCGGTACCGTGAAAGAGATCAAGATCGCGACCGGCGACAAAGTGAAAACCGGCTCCCTGATCATGGTGTTCGAAGTGGAAGGCGCTGCGCCTGCCGCTGCCGCCGCTCCAGCCGCTAAAGCGGACGCTGCGCCGGCGCCGGCCGCCGCTAAAGCCGCCGCTCCGGCTGCGAAAGCTGACGACAAAGGCGAGTTCGCCGAGAACGCGGCATACGTGCACGCGACCCCGGTCATTCGTCGTCTGGCGCGTGAATTCGGCGTTAACCTGGCGAAAGTGAAAGGCACCGGTCGTAAAGGCCGCATCCTGCGCGAAGACGTTCAGACTTACGTGAAAGACGCGGTGAAACGCGCTGAAGCAGCTCCGGCTGCTGCCGGCGGCGGTCTGCCAGGCATGTTGCCATGGCCGAAAGTGGACTTCAGCAAGTTCGGCGAGATCGAAGAAGTCGAAATGGGCCGCATCCAGAAGATCTCTGGCGCGAACCTGAGCCGCAACTGGGTGATGATCCCGCACGTGACTCACTTCGACAAAACCGACATCACCGATCTGGAAGCGTTCCGCAAGCAACAGAACGAAGAAGCGGCCAAGCGCAAGCTGGACGTGAAGTTCACGCCTGTCGTGTTCATCATGAAAGCCGTTGCTGCCGCTCTGGAGCAGATGCCGCGCTTCAACAGCTCGCTGTCCGAAGATGGCCAGAAGCTGACGCTGAAGAAATACATCAACATCGGCGTGGCGGTAGATACCCCGAACGGCCTGGTGGTTCCGGTGTTCAAGGACGTGAACAAGAAGAGCATCACCGAGCTGTCTCGCGAACTGATGGCCATCTCCAAGAAAGCGCGCGACGGCAAGCTGACCGCGGGCGAGATGCAGGGCGGCTGCTTCACCATCTCCAGCCTGGGTGGCATCGGGACGACCCACTTCGCGCCGATCGTCAACGCGCCGGAAGTGGCTATCCTGGGCGTCTCCAAGTCTGCGATGGAGCCGGTCTGGAACGGTAAAGAGTTCATGCCGCGCCTGATGATGCCGATGTCGCTGTCCTTCGACCACCGCGTTATCGACGGTGCCGATGGTGCGCGCTTCATCACCATCATCAACAACATGTTGTCCGACATTCGCCGTCTGGTGATGTAATGCAAAAGGGGCGCAGCATGCTGCGCCCCTGATGATTCTGTAGCAGTTTTGTCGGATTTTGCACAACTCGACAAAATTGTTGAGACACGGGTCACTCGAACACGCTTTGCAGATTATTAACAATTCTGTAAACTGCTCGCGGTGTAAGCGTCCCGGTGGATGAAGGGCGTTATGAGATCGATTAGCAATAAAAATGACGTCTGACCCGCCGGACAATCAATTAAGAGGTCATGATGAGTACTGAAATTAAAACTCAGGTCGTGGTACTTGGGGCGGGCCCGGCAGGTTACTCTGCAGCCTTTCGTTGCGCTGACTTAGGTCTTGAAACCGTTCTGGTTGAACGTTATTCCACTCTGGGCGGGGTTTGCCTGAACGTGGGATGTATCCCTTCCAAAGCACTGCTGCACGTTGCCAAAGTGATCGAAGAAGCCAAAGCGCTGGCCGAACACGGCATCGTTTTCGGCGAGCCGAAAACCGACATCGACAAAGTGCGCGTCTGGAAAGAAAAAGTCATCACTCAGCTGACCGGCGGTCTGGCTGGCATGGCGAAAGGCCGTAAAGTGAAAGTGGTCAACGGCTTGGGCAAGTTCACCGGCGCTAACACCCTGGTTGTGGAAGGCGAAAACGGCCCAACCACCATCAACTTCGACAACGCCATCATCGCTGCAGGTTCTCGTCCGATCCAACTGCCATTCATTCCTCATGAAGATCCACGCGTGTGGGATTCCACCGATGCGCTGGAGCTGAAAACCGTCCCAGAGCGTCTGCTGGTTATGGGCGGCGGCATCATCGGCCTGGAAATGGGCACCGTATACCATGCACTGGGTTCACAGATCGACGTCGTTGAAATGTTCGATCAGGTTATTCCGGCGGCAGATAAAGACGTGGTGAAAGTCTTCACCAAGCGTATCAGCAAGCAGTTCAACCTGATGCTGGAAACCAAAGTGACCGCGGTAGAAGCCAAAGAAGACGGCATCTACGTCACGATGGAAGGTAAAAAAGCGCCAGCAGAACCACAGCGTTACGACGCGGTGCTGGTGGCGATCGGCCGCGTGCCGAACGGCAAACTGCTGGATGCCGGCAAAGCCGGTGTTGAAGTTGACGAGCGTGGCTTCATCAACGTCGACAAACAGCTGCGTACCAACGTGCCGCACATCTTCGCTATCGGCGACATCGTCGGTCAGCCGATGCTGGCGCACAAAGGCGTGCACGAAGGCCACGTTGCCGCAGAAGTTATCGCCGGCATGAAGCACTACTTCGATCCGAAAGTGATCCCATCCATCGCTTACACCGAGCCGGAAGTGGCATGGGTGGGTCTGACCGAGAAAGAAGCGAAAGAGAAAGGCATCAGCTACGAAACCTCCACCTTCCCGTGGGCGGCTTCCGGCCGTGCGATCGCTTCCGACTGTGCAGACGGCATGACCAAACTGATCTTCGACAAAGAAACTCACCGCATCATCGGTGGCGCGATTGTCGGCACCAACGGCGGTGAACTGCTGGGTGAAATCGGTCTGGCTATCGAGATGGGCTGCGACGCGGAAGACATCGCGCTGACCATCCACGCTCACCCGACCCTGCACGAATCCGTGGGCCTGGCGGCGGAAATCTACGAAGGCAGCATCACCGACCTGCCTAACCCGAAAGCCAAGAAGAAGTAATTCTGCTGGTTTGACCGGTTAACAAGCGGCTCCTGAGAAGGGGCCGTTTTTTTTTGCTCAGATGCACCAAGCGGTATTTTTGTGGCCGCTGCGCCAAATTCCGATCCTCATGCTTATATCCATTTTAATTGTATGGATATAATGCCCTGCTAGTCCGGCAGCCGATTACGCTGCGCTCAACGATTCAGCAAAGATTTAATGTTGCTTTTATGTGAACGAATTAACAACCGTTTCAAATCCTGATATGCTGGCTGAGCGGAACCGGGCACTGTACCTTACAGTCCAGGACATCGACAGCAGTGCCCCGTCAGGATAGATGGCATCAATATCGCCGTGCGCTCTACCCATCAGTCTTTCATGCTGTAACGCTGTTTGACCGTGCTTGTTTGCCCCAATCACCGTTTCGGGGCCTTTACGGGCCGATCGCCTAGCCACAGAGTGAAACCCCAAGGGTATAAACCCGGTTTGCATATACGCCAGGCACAATAAATGACAATGAGAGCGAGGAGAACGTCGTGCTAGAAGAATACCGTAAGCACGTAGCCGAGCGTGCTGCTGAGGGCATCGCCCCTAAGCCGCTAGACGCCACCCAAATGGCCGCGCTGGTCGAACTACTGAAGAATCCGCCAAAAGGCGAAGAAGAATTCCTGTTAGACCTGCTGATTAACCGTGTTCCACCGGGCGTCGACGAAGCCGCCTACGTTAAAGCAGGTTTCCTGGCGGCCATCGCCAAAGGCGAAGCGACATCCCCCCTGGTTACCCCCGAGAAAGCCATTGAACTGTTAGGCACCATGCAGGGCGGTTATAACATTCATCCGCTGATCGATGCCCTGGACAACGAAAAGCTGGCGCCTATCGCCGCCAAAGCGCTGTCCCACACGCTGCTGATGTTCGACAACTTCTACGACGTGGAAGATAAGGCCAAGGCCGGTAACCCGCACGCCAAGCAGATCATGCAGTCCTGGGCCGATGCCGAATGGTACCTGTCGCGCCCTGAGCTGGCGGAAAAGATCACCGTCACCGTGTTCAAAGTCACCGGCGAAACCAACACCGATGACCTTTCTCCGGCGCCGGACGCCTGGTCGCGTCCTGACATCCCGCTGCACGCGCTGGCGATGTTGAAAAACGAACGTGAAGGCATCGTGCCGGATCAGCCGGGCAGCGTTGGCCCGATCAAACAGATCGAGCTGCTGAACAAGAAAGGCTTCCCGCTGGCCTACGTCGGCGACGTGGTCGGCACCGGTTCCTCCCGTAAATCCGCCACCAACTCGGTGCTGTGGTTCATGGGTGATGACATCCCGCACGTGCCGAACAAGCGCGGCGGCGGCGTGGTGCTGGGCGGCAAGATTGCACCTATCTTCTTCAACACCATGGAAGATGCTGGCGCATTGCCGATCGAAGTGGACGTGTCCGAGCTGAACATGGGCGACGTGATCGACGTTTACCCGTACAAAGGTGAAGTACGCAACCACGAGACCGGTGCGCTGATCGCCAACTTCGAGCTGAAAACCGACGTGCTGCTGGATGAAGTGCGCGCCGGCGGCCGTATCCCGCTGATCATCGGCCGCGGCCTGACCACCAAGGCGCGCGAAGCGCTGGGCCTGCCGCACAGCGACGTGTTCCGTATCGCCAAACCGGTTGCCGCGAGCAGCAAAGGCTTCTCGCTGGCGCAGAAAATGGTCGGCCGCGCCTGCGGCGTCGCCGGCATTCGCCCTGGCGAATACTGCGAACCGAAGATGACCTCCGTCGGTTCTCAGGACACCACCGGCCCGATGACCCGCGATGAACTGAAAGACCTGGCCTGCCTCGGCTTCTCCGCCGATCTGGTCATGCAGTCGTTCTGCCACACCGCCGCGTACCCGAAACCGGTCGACGTGACCACGCACCACACGCTGCCTGACTTCATCATGAACCGCGGCGGCGTCTCGCTGCGTCCGGGCGACGGCGTGATCCACTCTTGGCTGAACCGTATGCTGCTGCCTGACACCGTCGGCACCGGCGGCGATTCCCACACCCGCTTCCCGATCGGCATCTCCTTCCCGGCCGGTTCCGGCCTGGTGGCGTTTGCCGCCGCGACCGGCGTGATGCCGCTGGATATGCCTGAGTCGGTGCTGGTGCGCTTCAAAGGCAAAATGCAGCCGGGCATCACCCTGCGCGATCTGGTGCACGCCATCCCTTACTACGCGATCCAGCAAGGGCTGCTGACCGTCGAGAAGAAGGGCAAGAAAAACATCTTCTCCGGCCGCATTCTGGAGATCGAAGGCCTGCCGGACCTGAAGGTCGAGCAGGCGTTTGAGCTGACCGATGCGTCCGCCGAACGTTCCGCCGCCGGTTGTACCATCAAGCTGGACAAGGCGCCGATCGAAGAGTATCTGAACTCCAACATCGTGCTGCTGAAGTGGATGATCTCCGAAGGCTACGGCGATCGCCGTACGCTGGAGCGCCGTATTCAGGGCATGGAAAAATGGCTGGCGGATCCGCAACTGCTGGAAGGCGATGCGGATGCGGAATACGCAGCGGTGATCGACATCGATCTGAACGAGATCAAAGAGCCGATCCTGTGCGCGCCGAACGATCCTGACGATGCACGCCTGCTGTCCGACGTGGCCAACAGCAAAATCGATGAAGTGTTCATCGGTTCTTGCATGACCAACATCGGCCACTTCCGCGCGGCCGGCAAGCTGCTGGATCAGCACAAGGGCCAGCTGCCGACCCGTCTGTGGGTGGCGCCGCCAACCAAGATGGATGCGGCTCAGCTGACCGAAGAAGGCTACTACAGCGTCTTCGGCAAGAGCGGTGCGCGTATCGAGATCCCGGGCTGCTCGCTGTGCATGGGCAACCAGGCGCGCGTGGCGGACGGCGCGACGGTGGTCTCCACCTCGACCCGTAACTTCCCGAACCGTCTGGGCACCGGTGCCAACGTCTATCTGGCGTCTGCCGAACTGGCCGCGGTAGCGTCCCTGTTGGGCCGCCTGCCGACGCCGGACGAGTACCAGACCTATATGGCGCAGGTCGACAAGACGGCGGCGGATACCTACCGCTACCTGAACTTTGACCAGCTGGGGCAGTACACCGAAAAAGCCGACGGCGTGATCTTCCAAACCGCCGTGTAAGCCGCTATATTGCGCAACTGTTTAACGGGAGGCCTTGGCCTCCCGTTTTATTTTGCTCAGTTGCCAACTTTGCGAGCGCTCACTGAGTTAGTCCGCCATTTATGTTTACACTAAGAAAAAGGGCTCAGGAGGGCATGCTATGGATTACGAATTTCTGCGTGACGTCACCGGTCAGGTGATCGTCAGATTTTCGATGGGGCATGAAGCGATTGGCCACTGGATCAACGAAGAAGTTAAAGGCGATTTCAACCTGCTGGACCGGATTGAAGCCGGTGCGGCCGAGGTCAAAGGCAGCGAGCGTCAATGGCAGCTGGAAGGCCATGAATATACGCTGCTGATGGATGGTGAAGAAGTGATGATCCGTGCCAATCAGCTGGAGTTCGAGGGCGATGAAATGGAAGAGGGGATGAACTACTACGACGAAGAAAGCCTCTCATTCTGCGGCGTTGAGGACTTCCTGCTGGTGTTGAAGGCCTATCGTTCTTTCATGCTGAAGTACTAAGCATCAGGGCGCGGCGTGCCGCGCCCTTTCCATCACAGATGCGGAATATTGCGGCCGTAATAGATTTCCTGCATCTCTTTCCATAACAGATCGGTGATCTGCTTGCGTTCGGCTGCGCTCAACGCCTCCGGCTCCGCGTTAAACAGGTAGTGCTTCAGATCGAAATCTTTCAGCAACATCTTGGTATGGAAGATATTTTCCTGGTAAACGTTCACGTCCATCATGTGGTACAGCGCCTTGATGTCTTCCGACATAAAGTTCTGGATCGAGTTGATCTCGTGATCGATGTAATGTTTCACGCCGTTCACGTCGCGGGTAAAACCGCGCACGCGATAGTCCATGGTGACGATGTCGGATTCCAGCTGGTGAATTAAGTAGTTCAGCGCCTTGAGGGGCGAAATGACGCCGCAGGTCGAGACCTCGATATCGGCGCGAAAGGTGCATAGCCCGCCTTCCGGATGGCTTTCCGGGTAGGTATGTACGCAGATATGGCTTTTGTCCAGGTGCGCGACGACCGTATTCGGCAACGGGCCTGGGTGTTCCGACGTATCGACGTCTTTCGGATCGATGGGCTCTTCGCTGACCAGGATGGTGACGCTGGCGCCCTGCGGCTCGTAGTCCTGACGCGCGATGTTCAGAATATTGGCGCCGATGATCGAGCAGGTCTCGCTTAGGATCTCGGTCAGCCGGTTGGCGTTATATTGTTCGTCTATGTAGGCGATATAGCCGTCGCGATCGTCCGCGGTTTTGGCATAACAAATATCGTAAATACAAAAACTCAGGCTCTTGGTCAGGTTGTTGAAGCCGTGCAGTTTTAGCTTATGCAATTTAGGCCACCTCCTTTATCTTCTCGCTTAACGTGTTACGTTCAGGGCATTGAGCAAATATTGCGGCAGGGCAAAGCTGCCGACGTGAATTGCCGGGTTGTAATAACGGCAGTGTAGGCCGCTTTGGTTAAAGCGCTGTTGCAGAGTCGGCAGATCGATCTGGCGCAGTGCCGGGTTCTGGCTCGCCCAGGCAAAGGTCATGATGCCGCCGTAATAGGTCGGGATCGCTGCCTGATAGAAGCTGACGTCGGTAAAGTAGCGGCTCAGTTTGGCGTGGCTGTTGATTGCCTCGTCCTGTTGCAGGAAGCAGACGCCGTTCTGCGCAACGAAAATGCCGCCCTTATTCAGGCAGCGGGCGCAGCCTTCATAAAACGCTGAGGTGAACAGGCTTTCGCCGGGGCCGATCGGATCGGTGCAGTCGGAGATGATCACATCGAACGTTTCGTCGGTTTGATTCACGAAGTTGACGCCGTCGTCGATCACCAACTTGAAGCGCGGATCGTCATAGGCGCCGGCGCTGTGGTTGGGCAGGTATTGGCGGCAGAACTCGACGACACCGGCGTCGATCTCGACCATGGTGATCTGCTCCACGCCAGGATGCCGGCTGACTTCGCGCAGCATGCCGCCGTCGCCGCCGCCGATGATCAGCACTTTCTTCGCCTGGCCATGCGCCAGCAGCGGCACGTGGGTCAGCATTTCGTGATAGATGAACTCGTCACGCTCGGTGGTTTGCACCACGCCGTCGAGCGCCATCACGCGCCCCAGGACCGGGTTCTCGAAGATCACCAGATCCTGATGATCGGTCTTCTCGCGGTACAGCACCTTCTCTACCGAGAAATACTGGCCGAAGCCCGTATGCAGCGTTTCGTACCAAATTTCTTTCTGGGTCATGTGCGGGAAACTCCGTAATAACAGCCATGAAAAATCGGCGCAACATCATAGCTAACTCTGTCTGGCGATGCACGGTTGAATTTCAGACAGAGAGAGCGAAAGGCGGGTGGGGGAGAGGGGCGGAATTAGTTGGCGTAGGCCAGCAGGCTCAAAGAGTCGCGCGCCAGCGATTTGCACTTCTTAGGCGTTGGAATGGCGATGCCGCTGAGATCGCGATAGCTGTCTTCGCCCAGCGCCTTCATGTTAAAGCTGTTGTAGTTGCTCAAATCCCAGCGGTTTTGTTGCGCGAAATAGACAATGGCGCGTTTGATTTGCGCATTTGGCAAATCGTTGTAGCCGCAATCATTTTTCAAATAAATAAATACCGCCGTCAGATCGGCCAGATCTTCCGCCTCGGATTCATTCAGCGCCAGACTGGCGTTGGAGAAGCCCAGCATCGCCAGCAACAGCATCGATAACGTTGTTTTTTTCATCATGAAATAGGCCTGTTTGTCGTCTGCTGACGTTACCACACTTGCCTGTAAAGGCACCAAATTTTATTGCTGCCGGGCCGGCGTCGCGCGTGCCGGTCATACTCTCTTGATTGTGAGGCATAGCTTAAAATACCGCCAGGAAAGGCTTGACCTTCCGCCTGGGGGAAGGTTTAGGCTGACGGCATTGAGTTATGTCACTGAGAAAAGGGAGTCAGCGATGTTACGCCGTGATTTTATTAAATTAACCGCTGCGCTGGGCGCGGCGAGCGCATTGCCGTTATGGAGCAGGGCCGCTTGGGCGGCCGATCGGCCGGCCTTGCCGGTACCGCCGCTGTTGATGCCGGACGCGCAGGGAAAGATTGCGCTGGCGCTGCAGGCGGGTGAAACCCGCTGGTTGCCCGGTGCCGCCACCAAAACCTGGGGATTCAACGGCGCGCTGCTCGGGCCGGCGGTGAAGCTGCAGCGTGGCCAGCCGGTGACGGTCGATATCAAAAACAGCCTGGCGGAGGCCAGTACCGTCCACTGGCACGGGCTGGAAATTCCCGGCGACGTCGATGGCGGCCCGCAGGCGCTGATCCACCCCGGCGCGACGCGCACGGTGAATTTCACCGTCGAACAACCGGCCGCTACCTGCTGGTTCCACCCGCACACGCACGGTAAAACCGGCAGCCAGGTGATGATGGGGCTGGCGGGGTTGGTGCTGCTGGAAGACGATGAAAGCGCCAAACTGCCGCTGCCGAAAACCTGGGGGCAGGATGATATTCCGGTGATCCTGCAGGATAAGCGGCTGGGTAAAGACGCGCAGATCGAATACCGCCTGGACGTGATGAGCGCGGCGGTAGGCTGGTTTGGCGATCGCATGTTCACCAACGGCGCGCAGTATCCGCAACATCTGGCGCCGCGCGGCTGGCTGCGTCTGCGTTTTCTCAACGGTTGCAACGCCCGCTCGTTGAATCTGGCGGCCAGTGACAACCGTCCGCTGTATGTTATCGCCAGCGACGGCGGTTTCCTGGCTGAGCCGGTGAAGCTGACCGAGCTGCCGATGCTGATGGGCGAACGCTTTGAAGTGCTGGTGGATGCCTCCGACGGGAAAGCGTTCGATATCGTGACGCTGCCGGTGAAACAGATGGGCATGACGCTGGCTCCGTTCGATCAGCCGCTGCCGGTGTTGCGCATTCAGCCGTCGTTGGCACAGGGTATCAAAACCATGCCGGACAGCCTGGTGAAGCTGCCGACATTGCCTGCCACCACTGGTATCCAGGAGCGTTGGCTGCAGCTGATGATGGATCCGCAGCTGGATATGCTCGGCATGCAGGCGCTGATGGATCGTTATGGTCACCAGGCGATGGCCGGCATGAGCATGAATCATGGCGCGACGGGCGCTGGAGACATGAAAGGCATGGAGAAGGGCGGCATGCAGGGCATGGACCACGGCAACATGAAGGGCATGGATCATGGCAAGATGGCCGGGATGGATCACGGCGGCGCGCAGAGCAAAGCCAAACCGTTCGATTTCAGCCACGGCAACATGATCAACGGCAAGGCCTTCGACATGAACAAACCGATGTTTGCCGCCAAACGGGGCCAGTATGAAAAATGGACCATTTCCGGTGAGGGCGACATGATGCTGCACCCGTTCCACATTCACGGCACCCAGTTCCGTATCCTTTCGGAAAACGGCAAACCGCCGGCGGCGCATCGCAGCGGCTGGAAGGACACGGTGCGCGTCGAAGGTTGGCGCAGCGAAGTGCTGGTGCGTTTCGATCATCCGGCAAGCAGCGAACATGCGTATATGGCCCACTGCCACCTGTTGGAGCATGAAGATACCGGCATGATGATGGGCTTTACCGTCGACGACTGATCGCGGTTCATCGCTCAGGTGGCGGTGCGCTCGCGTCGCCACCGCTTGGTTCAATGAAAGGAAGCCGTTATACTGATTAAAATATCAGCTGTTGAGGAGCGCGTCATGCCGACAAAATTGGATCCCATCGTCTCTGAGTTTGAGACTCAAGAACAGGCTGATAGCTACGATCGTTGGTTCAGAAGCACCGTGGAATCTTCCGTCAATAGCGACACCCCCCGTATCCCCCATGATGAAGTCATGGCTGGTGCTCGTCACATTATCGAGCAGGCGAAAGCCAAAAGAAAATCGGCCTGACCCTTATGTTAACCGTTAAATGGACTGACGAAGCAAAAACGGGTTTATATACGCTGCTGGCTTTTATCGCTGAGCGAAATCCACTTGCCGCTGAGGCTTTGTTGCAACGTATCGAAGAGTCGGTTATCCCGTTAGCGGAACATCCTTATCTATTCCGGCCTGGCAGGGTGAACGGGACTCGTGAAATGGTTGTTCATCCTAATTACATTGTGGTTTACCGCGTGCTGGCTGCACATATTGAAATAGTGAGTGTCCTGCACGCTCGTCAGGAATACCCTTAATAAAGAAAACTCCCCTGTCCGGGAGAGAGGCAAGTCGTAACGGCCTATGCTAAACTCTGCGCCTTTCTTCCGGCAACTGACCTGAATACTATGAAACACACTGTAGACGTAATGATTTCCGAGCAGGAAGTTAAGACCCGTATCGCCGAACTTGGCCGCCAGATCACCGAACATTACCGCGACAGCGGCAGCGACATGGTACTGGTCGGGCTGCTGCGCGGCTCCTTCATGTTCATGGCCGATCTCTGCCGCGCGATCGACGTGCCGCACGAAGTCGACTTTATGACCGCCTCCAGCTACGGCAGCGGTATGTCCACCACCCGCGACGTGAAGATCCTCAAGGATCTGGACGAAGACATTCGCGGCAAAGACGTGCTGATCGTGGAAGACATCATCGATTCCGGCAACACGCTGAACAAAGTGCGCGAGATTTTGGCTCTGCGCGGGCCGAAATCGCTGGCGATTTGTACCTTGCTGGACAAACCTGAGCGCCGTGAAGTGCAGGTGCCGGTCGAATATGTCGGCTTCTCGATCCCGGATGAGTTCGTGGTGGGGTATGGCATCGACTACGCTCAGCGCTACCGTCACCTGCCGTACGTCGGCAAAGTGGTGCTGCTGGACGAGTAATTGGATGTGGGGCGCGGCAAGCCGCGCCCGCGGCGGGGTTATACGCCTTTATCCTGCTTCAGTTTGGCTATCGCTTTGCGGTAGCCCATCTCCAGGCTCTCGCGGCTGGTCGCCAGCACTTCCATATCGCGCAGACGGCCGTCCTGAATGCCGTACACCCAACCGTGGATCATCACCTTCTGGCCGCGCTTCCAGGCGGACTGCATGATGGTGGAGTGGCCCAGGTTGTACACTTGCTCAATGACGTTGATCTCGCACAGCATGTCGAAACGCTGTTCCGGCGGCAGCTCGCCCAGCAGCGAGCTGTGCTTGTACCACAGATCGCGAATGTGCAGCAGCCAGTTGTCGATCAACCCCAGTTCCGGGTTTTCCACCGCCGCCTGCACGCCGCCGCAGCCCAGGTGGCCGCAGATGATGATGTGTTCGACTTCCAGCACATCTACCGCATACTGCACCACCGACAGGCAGTTAAGATCGGTGTGGATAACGAGGTTCGCCACGTTGCGATGGACGAACAGTTCACCCGGCTCGAGGCCGGTCAGGCGTTCTGCGGGAACGCGGCTGTCAGAGCAACCAATCCATAAGAAGCGGGGCTTTTGCGCCTGGGCTAAACGTTCAAAAAATTCCGGGTCTTCCTGACTGATATTGGCCGACCAGGCCTGGTTGTTGGCGATAAGCTCTTCGATTTCTTTCATGAAGGTGATTGACCCGTAACGAACAGATTGCGTTGGAGTAATATAGGGTAAGCGTCACAATTTGGAAATCGGAACAGTGGTGCAACCTCATTTACCGCACGGATTCGACGCAGTGAAAACGCCGTCGATGCTAGGATTATCGTTAGTGTTTCAAGCCTCGCAAACAGGGGCGCGGCGGCATACTCATCGTCATAAGGTACTATTTTACATATGAATTATGCACTGGAATTAGCGCAGCTGACCAAGACTTACGCCGGTGGCGTCAAGGCGCTGCGCGGCATCGACCTGAGCGTCGAAGCGGGGGACTTTTATGCCCTGCTGGGGCCAAACGGCGCCGGAAAGTCCACCACCATCGGCATCATCAGCTCGCTGGTGAACAAAACCGCCGGCAGCGTGCGGGTATTCGGTTATGACATCGATAAAGACATCGTCAACGCCAAGCGCCAGCTCGGCCTGGTGCCGCAGGAGTTCAACTTCAACCCGTTCGAGACCGTGTTGCAGATCGTGGTGAACCAGGCGGGTTACTACGGCGTTACGCGGCGTGAAGCGATGGCGCGCGCAGAGAAATACCTCAATCAGCTGGATCTGTGGGGCAAGCGCAACGAGCGCGCCCGTATGCTGTCCGGCGGCATGAAGCGCCGCCTGATGATCGCCCGCGCGTTGATGCACCAACCGAAGCTGCTGATCCTCGATGAACCGACCGCCGGGGTGGATATCGAACTGCGTCGCTCGATGTGGGGCTTCCTGAAAGAGCTGAACGCCCAGGGCACCACCATTATCCTCACCACCCACTATCTGGAAGAGGCGGAAATGCTGTGCCGCAACATCGGCATCATCCAGAACGGGGAACTGGTGGAAAACACCTCGATGAAGGGGCTGCTGGCCAAGCTGAAGTCGGAAACCTTCATCCTCGATCTGGCGGCGAAGAGCCCGCTGCCGAAGCTGGATGGTTACCACAGCCGCCTGACGGATACCTCGACGCTGGAAGTGGAGGTGATGCGCGAGCAGGGGCTGAACGGCCTGTTCGCCCAGCTGAGCGCGCAGGGCGTGCAGGTGCTGAGCATGCGCAATAAGGCGAACCGCCTGGAAGAGCTGTTTGTCACCCTGGTTAACGGCAATGGAGAAAAAGCATGACGCGTTTGTATTGGGTGGCCTTACAAAGCATCTGGGCCAAAGAGGTAAACCGGTTCGCACGCATCTGGATCCAGACCCTGGTGCCGCCGGTGATCACCATGACGCTGTACTTCATCATCTTCGGTAACCTGATCGGTTCGCGTATCGGTGATATGCACGGCTTCAGCTACATGCAGTTCATCGTGCCCGGCCTTATCATGATGGCGGTCATTACCAACTCCTATGCCAACGTCGCCTCGTCGTTCTTCAGCGCCAAGTTTCAGCGCAACATTGAGGAACTGCTGGTGGCGCCGGTGCCGACCCACGTGGTGATCGCCGGCTATGTCGGCGGCGGCGTGGCCCGCGGTATCTGCGTCGGCGTGCTGGTGACCATCATCTCGCTGTTCTTCGTGCCGCTGCAGGTACACGCCTGGTGGGTGATTGCGCTGACGCTGTTGCTGACGGCGATCTTGTTCTCGCTGGCGGGGCTGATCAACGCGGTGTTTGCCACCACTTTCGATGATATCAGCCTGATCCCGACCTTCGTGCTGACGCCGCTGACTTACCTGGGCGGGGTGTTCTACTCGCTGTCGCTGCTGCCGCCATTCTGGCAGGCGGTGTCCAAGCTGAATCCGATCGTCTATATGATCAGCGGCTTCCGCTACGGCTTCCTCGGCATCAACGATGTGCCGCTGGCGTTCACCATGGCGGTGCTGGTGGCGTTTATCGCGGTGTTCTATCTGCTGTCCTGGTATCTGATCGAGCGCGGCCGCGGCCTGCGCAGCTGATCATATCACGCTCCCGCTTTCCCGGCGGGAGCGCCTTTCTTGATTTGGCGCAGGCGGCGCGTAAATCAATAGAATTGCTCAAATAACCGCTAGTTCCCCGCTGTTCAAATCGTGCTATGCTGGCGCTCCACATTTCCTTCACTTTTGTCATTACGCACTCGTAAGCAGAACATCATCATGCGGTCTCAATACACGTTAACGGCTGGGTTACTCGGCATTCTGATGTCGTTGGTTTCCCCTGTGAGCCTGGCTAATCTGCTGTCGGAAGACGGCGCGGTTAAATCTGAATACATGGAAGCGCAGCGCGATAGCGAAGTTTATGCGTTGGTGGGCGAGCATGTGATCCCGGTAGGGGAAGTGAAGCGCGGGCAGCTGATCCAAGTCTTCCCGGCGGATGCGGAATACTACGAATTCAAATTCGGGCACGGTACCGGCTTTATCGATAAAGACGACGTGCGTGAATTGAAGAAGTCGCGCAAGGTGCAAGACGATTTGGGCGAGCTGAACAAACCGCTGACCAACCAGAATCTGATCACGCAAAAAACGATAGACGTATACACCGCAGCGGACAAGGACAGCGAGGTCTTGGGCACGCTGGAAGGCAACCTGCGCTATCCCATCATCGGCAAGCTGAAAGATCGCCTGAACAACACCTGGTACGAGGTCAACATCGGCGAGCGGCTGGGGTTCATTAATGAGTTGGACTGCGAGATCGATAACGGCATACCGGTACTGACTTACCACCACCTGCTGAAAAACGAAGAGAACAAACGCTTCCGCCACACCTCGACCACCACCTCAGACGTGGCGTTCAGCAACCAAATGACCTATCTGAAGCAGGCGGGCTACGACACCATTTCGCTGTATCAGCTGGAAGCCTACCTGAAAAATCAGATCAACCTGCCGGGCAAGGCGATCGTGCTGACCTTCGACGACGGGCTGAAGTCGGTTTATCGCTACGCTTACCCGGTGCTGAAGGATTACGGTTTCCGCGCCACGGCGTTCATCATCTCTTCGCGCATCAAACGCCACCCGCAGAAATGGAACCCGGACTCGCTGCAGTTTATGAGCGTTTCGGAGCTCAAGCAGATTCAGGACGTGTTCGACGTGCAGTCGCATACCCATTTTCTGCACCGCACCGACGGCAACCGCCAGCCGATTTTGCTGAGCCGTTCGTTGCACAATATCGAGTTCGATTTTGAGCGCTCGCGCCGCGCGCTGTCGCAGTTCAACCCGCACGTGCTGTATGTGTCCTACCCGTTCGGCGGCTATAACCAACGGGCGATTCAGGCGGCGCAGGACGCCGGGTTCCATCTGGCGGTGACCACGGTGCAGGGCAAGGTGAAGCCGGGGGATAACCCCTATACGCTGAAGCGGCTGTATATTCTGCGCACCGACTCGATCCAGACCATGGCGGATCGGATAGCCAACAAGCCGGGTACGGTGGTGGTGCAGTAGGGAAGAACGGGCGCGTAAGGCGCCCGTTTTATTGTCAGGCGACCTGAACCGGCACGGCTTTCGCCTTGCGCTGCAGGTTGTTGTCACCTTCGAAATAGGCGACTTTCGGGTGGTGCTGGCGGGCGTCGGCGTCGGTCATTTGCACATAGGAGCAGATGATCAGTTTGTCGCCCACGCAGGCGCAGCGCGCGGCGGCGCCGTTGACCGAAATGATGCGCGAACCGCGCTCGGCGGCAATGGCGTAGGTGGAGAAGCGCTGGCCGTTATCCACGTTGTAAATATCGATCGCTTCATATTCCAGAATGCCGGCGGCTTCCAGAAAATCCTGGTCGATGGCGCAGGATCCTTCATAGTGCAAGTCAGCCTGAGTGACTTTGACGCGATGCAGCTTGCCTTGCAGCATAGTACGTATCATAGCTTTACCTAACTGAATATCGGCCTTCACAGGCGCTGGGGTTGAACATCTCTCCTGCATCCCTGCAATCTCTATCGTCACCGATTGCTCCGCCATTGTCTACCAATGGCCAAGGCTTCATGGTGACGACAGTATAAAAAACGGCTTATAGCGTCAGGTCAACCTGCTGGTTGTCGATAAGACGCGCCTTGCCCAGCCAGGCGGCCATCAGCACCACCGCCCGCTGGCTATCTACCGTCAGCGGCTGCAGGCTATCGGCGTCGCGAATAAACAGCTCATCCGGCGTAAAGCCGGCGGCGCGCAGTTGCTCGGCGGTCTGCTCCAACAGCGTTTCAACATGGCGTTCGCCATTGGCCAACTGCTGCGCCAGCGCGTTCATGATCTTGCTCAGCTGCGGCGCGATCTTGCGCTCTTCGGCGGTCAGGTAACCGTTACGCGAGCTGAGGGCCAGGCCGTCTTTGGCGCGCACGGTCGGCACGCCGACGATATCGATGTCGTAACCCATGTCCGCCACCATTTTGCGGATCAGCGCCAGCTGTTGGTAATCCTTCTCGCCGAAGCAGGCCAAATCAGGCTGCACCAGGTTGAACAGCTTGCTGACGATGGTGGAAACGCCGCGGAAGTGGCCCGGCCGGCTTGCGCCTTCCAGGATGCTGGAGATGCCGGGCACGTCGACGTAGGTCTGCTGCTCCAGCCCCTGCGGATAGACCGCGGCCGGGGCCGGCGCGAACACCAGATCGACGCCGCGGCGGGTCAGCTTCTCGCTGTCTTCCTGCAGCGTGCGCGGGTAGCGCGCCAGATCGTCCGGCCGATCGAACTGCATCGGGTTGACGAAGATGCTCACCACCACCACGTCGGCGCGGGCGCGCGCTTCATCGACCAGCGTCATGTGGCCGTCGTGCAGGTTGCCCATGGTCGGCACCAGCGCGATGCGTTTGCCTTCCTGGCGCCAGCGGCGGATCTGCTGACGCAGCATCGGCAGGGTTTCGATAATAATCATTGGGTGACTCCTGGAACCATCGCTTAGTTAAAAGAGTGTTCAGCCGCCGGGTAGAGGCCTTGCTCCACTTCCTGAATGTAGTGCTGTACCGCCGTGCGGATATCGCCGCTCTGCGCCAGGAAGTTCTTGGCGAACTTCGGCGTGTGGCCGCCGGTGATGCCGAAGGCGTCGTGCATCACCAGGATCTGGCCGTCGGTGCCGTTGCCGGCGCCGATGCCGATGACCGGAATGGACAGCGCTTCGGTGATCTGGCGCGCCAGCTCGGTCGGCACGCATTCCAGCACCAGCAGTTGAATGCCGGCCAGTTCCAGATTCTGCGCGTCCTGCAACAGCTGTTTGGCGGCCAGTTCGTCGCGCCCTTGCACCTTATAGCCGCCGAACACGTTGACCGACTGCGGCGTCAGGCCCAGGTGGCCGCACACCGGTACCGCGCGCTCGGCGAGCATTTTCACCGTGTCGCACAGCCAACTGCCGCCTTCCAGTTTCACCATGTTGGCGCCGGCGCGCATCAGCTCGGCGGCGTTGGCGAAGGTCTGTTCCGGGGTGGCGTAACTCATGAACGGCAGATCGGCCAGCAGCAGGCAGGCCGGCGCGCCGCGGCGCACGGCGCGCGTGTGGTAGGCCACGTCGGCGACGGTGACCGGCAGCGTGGAGTCGTGGCCCTGCAGCGTCATGCCCAGCGAATCGCCCACCAACAGGACTTTGATGCCTTGCTCTTCAAACAGTTTGGCAAAGCTGGCATCGTAGGCGGTAAGGGTAGCAAACTTGCGCTGCTCCTGTTTCCACTGGCGCAAATGGGTCACGGTGGTGGGTTTCATCACAACGTCTCCTGAAACGGGCCGTGCGGCTTACGCAGGCCCAGGCTGCAAAAAAGTGCAGCCATTCTACTGTAACCCGATCGGGGTGGGTAGCGCGGATCGCCATGCTTAAGCGGTTCTTAAGAACCTTGTGGTGCAATGGCGCCAAGACTCAAAAGGGATACTCATGCGAATTCTGTTGATCGAAGATGACAAACTGATCGGTGACGGCATCAAGGCCGGGCTGACCAAACTCGGCTTCAATCTGGACTGGTTCACCGACGGCGCCGTCGGCAAAAATGCGCTGGACAGTGCGCCGTACGACGCGGTGATCCTCGATCTCAGCCTGCCGGGCCTCGACGGCCTGGATCTGCTGCGCCAATGGCGCCAGGCCGGGCAGGACGTGCCGGTCCTGATCCTCACCGCCCGCGACGCGCTGGAGCAGCGGGTTAGCGGGCTGCAAAGCGGCGCCGACGATTACCTGTGCAAGCCGTTCGCGCTGGCCGAAGTGGCGGCGCGCCTGCAGGCGCTGATCCGCCGTCGCCACGGCCAACTGATGCCACAGCTGACGCACGGCAACGTGGTGTTCGACAGCGCCACCCGCAGCGTGAGCTGCAACGGCGAGCCGGTGACGCTGACGCCGCGCGAATTGGCGGTACTGGAGCTGTTTCTGCACAACAAGGGGCGGGTGCTGGCGCGGCCGTTGATCCAGGAGAAGCTGTACAACTGGGATGACGAGGTGAGCAGCAACGCGGTGGAGGTACATATTCACCACCTGCGGCGCAAGCTGGGCAACGGCTTCATCCGTACCATCCACGGCGTGGGTTATACGCTGGGGGATGCGCCGTGAAGCGTCTCAGCCTGCGGCTGCGCCTGATCCTGATCTTCAGCCTGCTGGCGCTGCTGACCTGGAGCACCGCCAGCGTGGTGGCCTGGGTGATGTCGCGCAACACCATCAACGAAGTGTTCGACACCCAACAGATGCTGTTCGCCAAACGGCTGGCGACCGCCAACCTCGGCGATCTGCTGGCCGATGAAAGTGCGCGCAGCCTGCCGAAAACCAAGAAGCTGGTGCA
The DNA here is from genome assembly GCF_052168755.1 of Serratia sp. CY43202. Lineage (NCBI taxonomy): Bacteria > Pseudomonadati > Pseudomonadota > Gammaproteobacteria > Enterobacterales > Yersiniaceae > Serratia > Serratia sp. CY43202. Next base: position 39,759 of record NZ_JBJNMB010000006.1, on the reverse strand, counting down.
TCATGGCAAGCGCGGCGAGCAGGACGACGACGCGCTGGCGTTCGCCATCTTCGATCGCGACGGCAAGATGCTGCTCAACGACGGTGAGAACGGCGCTGATTTCCTGTTTGACGGGGAGCGTGAAGGTTTTACCGACGGTGAGCGCAAAGGCGATGATGACAGCTGGCGCCTGGTATGGTTGACCAGCCCCGACGGGCGCTATCGCATTGTCGTGGGGCAGGAGTGGGATTACCGGCGCGATATGGCGCTGGGCATGGTGACGGGCCAGCTGGTGCCCTGGCTGGCGACGCTGCCGGTGCTGATGCTGCTGATCGCGCTGATGGTTGGGCGCGAGCTGCGGCCGCTGCGTGCGGTGGCCGCCGGTTTGCGTCGGCGTGCACCCGATGACGCCACGCCGCTGGATGCGCGCCAGGTGCCGACCGAGGTGCGCCCGCTGGTGGATGCGCTCAATGCGCTGTTCGCTCGCATCAACGCTTTGCTGGTGCGAGAGCGACGCTTCACCTCCGATGCCGCGCACGAATTGCGCAGCCCATTGGCGGCATTGCGGGTGCAGACCGAAGTGGTGCAGTTGGCGGGGGATGATGCGCCGATGCGCGAGCACGCGCTGGACAATCTGACGGTCGGCATCGATCGCGCGACCCGGCTGGTGGATCAACTGCTGACGCTGTCGCGGCTGGATTCGCTGTCGGATCTGGCCGAGCTGGCGCCTATCGACTGGAACGATCTGGTGACGATGACCCTGGCGGAACAGGATCGGCAAGCCCATGCGGCGGGTGTGACGCTGCGCTATGAACATCGGGGAACGCCACCGCCGCGTCAGGGGGAAACCTTGCTGTTGTCGCTGCTATTGCGCAACTTGCTGGACAACGCGGTGCGCTATACCCCGCAGGGCGGCGTCGTCACCGTGACGCTGAGCGAACGTTCGCTGACGGTAGAGGATGACGGCCCGGGGGTGACCGCGGAGCATCTGGCGCGGCTGGGAGAACGTTTCTATCGCCCGCCGGGACAGGAACAAACCGGCAGCGGGCTGGGGTTATCTATCGTGCAGCGTATTGCCGGCTTGCATGGTTTACAGATCAGTTTCGCCAATCGCTCGGCGGGGGGATTCGTTGCGCGGTTGGCGCTGTAGGTAGGTCAGGATTTCGGTTTTGGCGAGTGCCACAGCGCCATGCCGTTTTCCGGCACGCGCTTGAGGCAGCTGGCGAGCGGTTCGCCATCAGGGAAAATCAGGTCGGGGGCGATTTCCGCCAGCGGGTAGAGCATGAATTCGCGCTCTTTCAGGCCGTAATGCGGTACGGTCAGGCGATCGGTATGGATCACCTTGTCGCCGTACAGCATGATGTCCAAATCGAGCGTGCGCGGCCCCCAGCGTTCATCCTTGCGCACGCGCCCCTGATTGCGTTCAATCGCCTGGGTATGGTCGAGCAGCTGTTCGGGCGGCAACAGGGTATCCAGCGCCACCACCGCGTTGAGAAAGTCCGGCTGGTTTTGCGGCCCCAGCGGCTTGGTGCGGTAAAACGAAGAACAGGTGACCAGCCGGGTGCGCGGGAGATGCTCCAGCGCCTCCAGCGCGGCGTTAACCTGTTGCAGCGGCTGCGCCAGGTTGCTGCCCAGCGCGATATAAACGCGGATCATTATGCCCCTTCTTTACGCGGTGCCCGGCGACGAGGACGGCGTTGACGCGCGCGGCGCGGCGCCGGATCGTCACCCAGGGTGCTCAGCATGGCTTTCTGCCGCGCCGGCGTGGCGTCTTGGAACTCACCCCACCACTCGGCCAGACGCAGCATCTCCTGATTGTCTTCCACTTCCGCACGCAGCGCCAGCAAATCATAGGCGGCGCGGAATTTCGGATGTTCCATCAGTTTGTGCGCGCGTTTGCCCTGACGGCGGGACAGGCGCAGCTGCAGCTGCCAGATATCGCGCACCAGCGTGGTGATGCGTTTCGGGATCGCCAGCGAGCGGCACTGCTCGTCGAGTACGTCGTTCATCGCCAGCGCGAAGGCGTCGTAGTACGCCAGGCCGCTTTCCTGCGCCAGCTTCTGCGCGTGCTCCAGCAGCGGGTACCACAGCATGGCGGCAAACAGGAAGGCTGGGTTGACGCGCATGTCGTTCTGCAGACGGTGATCGGTGTTCTTCAGCACCTGCGCCAGAATGCGCTCCATCGGCGTATCGTGGTTCGGCGTGAAGTTGCGGGCGATCAGCGGGAACAGCGGTTGGAACAGCTGGTATTCGCACAGCTTCAGGTAGGTCTGGAAACCGTAACCCGCCTGCAGCAGCTTGAGGGATTCTTCGAACAGGCGCGCCGGCGGGATCTCGTGCAGCAGCGAGGCCAGGCGCGGGATCGGCTCGGCGGTCTCTTCGCTGATGCGCATATCCAGCTTGGCGGCGAAGCGCACCGCGCGCAGCATGCGCACCGGATCTTCGCGGTAGCGGGTTTCTGGATCGCCAATCAGGCGGATCACGCCTTGCTTCAGATCGTTCAGGCCGCCGACGTAATCGCGCAGGGTGAAATCCGCCACGCCGTAGTACAGGCTGTTGATGGTGAAATCACGGCGCTGGGCGTCCTCCTCGATCGAACCGAAGATGTTGTCGCGCAGCAGCATGCCGTTTTGCGCCTGCTGAGACGAGTTCTTGTCGGATTCCTGATTCTGTTCGTGGTGACCGCGGAAGGTGGCCACTTCGATGATCTCCGGCCCGAACATCACGTGCGCCAAGCGGAAACGGCGGCCGACCAGGCGGCAGTTGCGGAACAGCTTGCGCACTTGCTCCGGCGTGGCGTTGGTGGTGATGTCGAAGTCTTTCGGCTTTTTGCCGAGCAACAGATCGCGCACCCCTCCGCCGACCAGATAGGCCTCGTAGCCGGACTTGTTCAGGCGATAAAGCACTTTCAGCGCATTTTCGCTGATGTCTTTACGGGAGATCGAGTGCTGTTCGCGCGGGATCACGGTCATCGAGTCGTTGCTCTCGGCGATAGGAAAAGGCGGACGCTTGCGCGGCGTTGAGCGGCGGGCAGGGGCGTTGCTGCCGTTATCGGCGGCGCGCGGCTGCGGCGCAGGGCGGCTTGGCGCCGCGGCACGCTCTTCGCGGACTACGTTTTTATCGCCGGCCGCCGCGTCGTCGCGGGGCAGCTTGTCATCGCGGGTCAGTACCTTACGACAGAAGTTGGCTACTCGGGTAAAAATGGTACACCTCGATAGTGACTGATAAAAATGGAGCTAACAAAAAATAGCGGCTAATCATAGCTCACCATGGCTCCTTTGAGAATGCCGGCGTGTTTTCATCCAGAGGGATAGCCTCCTGACGCGGCACGTTTTCCAACCGCCAGTGTTCGATCGCCCAGCTCAATAATAATGGCAGGTCAAGATCTTGCCAGCTTTCCGGCAGCGGTTGGCGCAGAAATTTCAGCGCGGCGATCAGCACCGGCCGCGGATCGCCAGCGGGCAATGCCGGCGCATGGTTTTGCTTCGACAGCTTGATGCCGTTGGCACCCAGCGCCAGCGGCAGATGCACATAAGTGGGCACCGGCGCCTGCAGCTGGCGGTAAAGGGCAATTTGGCGCACCGTCGGTTCGATCAGATCGGCGCCGCGGACAATCTCGGTCACGCCCTGAAAATGGTCGTCGATCACCACCGCCAGATTGTAAGCGAACAGCCCGTCGCGGCGGCGAATGATAAAGTCTTCCCCCGCCAGCGCCGGATCGGCGTGCAATTCTCCCTGCAGGCGATCGTGGAACCGGTAAACGGGGGCGGTCTGACGCAAGCGGATGGCGGCACCCTGCGGGCCGAGCTGCAAATCGCGGCAGTGGCCGTCGTACAATCCGCCGATGTGCTGGATGCGGCTGCGGGTGCAGGTGCAGTAATAGCTGAGCCCCTGGCGCTGCAACAGATCCAGCGCGGCGCGATAGGCGTCGTGACGTTGGGATTGATAGATAACCTGGCCGTCCCAGTGGAGACCATAATGTTCCAGCGCGGACAGGATGCGAGCGGCGGCGCCGGGGACTTCGCGCGGCGGGTCGATATCTTCGATGCGAACCAGCCACTGCCCGCGTTGGGCGCGAGCCTGAAGGTAGCTTCCCAGAGCGGCAATCAGCGAACCGAAATGCAGATCCCCGGAAGGCGATGGGGCAAAGCGCCCCACATAATGACTTTCTTGCATATCAGAGGGGAGAGGTTCCCTTTTCTCTGTGCGGCGCACGCAGGTGCGCACGCCGCAGCGGTAACAACGGTATTAGCCGGCCATCTGCTTTTCGCGGATCTCAGCCAGTGTCTTGCAGTCGATGCACAGATCGGCGGTCGGACGCGCTTCGAGGCGACGAATGCCGATCTCCACGCCACAAGATTCGCAGTAGCCGAAATCATCGTCTTCCACTTTCTTCAGCGTTTTCTCGATCTTTTTGATCAGTTTGCGTTCACGGTCACGGTTACGCAGTTCAAGGCTGAACTCTTCTTCCTGGGTAGCGCGGTCGGCCGGATCAGGGAAGTTGGCTGCCTCTTCTTGCATATGCGATACAGTACGGTCCACTTCGTCCCTGAGCTGGTTGCGCCACGCTTCAAGAATGCGCTTGAAATGCGACAACTGGGCGTCGTTCATGTACTCTTCGCCCGGCTTCTCTTGGTACGGCTCCACCCCAGCGATGGCGAGAATGCTCAAGGACGAGGTTTTACGGTTTTGCCCTTCTTGCATGTTGCTTCTCCTACATACACACGCACTATCGAATCCCCAATGCGGGGGAAAAACAGGCCGCTATAAATAACAGAAGGAAGGTAGGTTGGCAATTATTCCTGTCGCCCGCTTGACAATCGTGTGAAGGAGGGCGTATTTGGCGATCGTGCTGGCCGGTTGTCTATTTATAGGGACCCGACTGCGCTAATCGATAAAAAACGGCAGCTTATCGCAGAGATAAATACCGTCAGGTGATAATTTTGCCCCATAGCAAACCACTTCCACTCCCAACTGCCGGACCTGTGCCAACAGCGCCGCATAGCGCTCATCTATATGATGTGCCGGTGCGACCTGCTCAATACCGCTGTGTAACACGGCAAAGAACAACACCGCCCGTTGCCCGCTTTCAACCACGCTGAGCAACTCACGCAGGTGCTTTTGCCCTCTGAGCGTTACCGCATCAGGAAAGTAACCACGTTGTTGTTGCAGTAATGTGACTGACTTAACTTCAATATAGCAGTTAACCCGATTTTCTGCCTGTAATAACAAATCGATACGGCTGTTTTCACCGCCGTATTTCACTTCGCCACTAATTTTACTGTAACCGGATAATTCATTGATTAAATTGTGTTCAATCGCCTCGCGCACCAGCGCGTTGGCGCGCAGGGTGTTGACGCAGATCCAGTGTCCCTGTTGGGTATGGGTCAGCTCCCAGCTGTGGGCGTATTTACGTTTGGGGTTGTCCGAGGTGGAGTACCAAACGGTATCGCCGGGCGTGGCGCAGCCGGTCATGGCGCCGGTATTGGCGCAGTGCAGCGTAAAGGTTTCCCCTTCCGGGGTGATCACGTCCGCCAGAAAGCGCTTGTAACGTTTGATCAGCGTGGCGGAACGCAGCGGTGGAGAGAAAATCATGCGGATGCCTGCTTGGCCAGCGGCCACTGTTCGAGGTGTTGATAGCGGGTGCGGCCGTTTTCGAACACCGACTCATATAAGGAAAAGGCGTCGGCGCTGAACGCCCAGCCCGGCGTCGCCGGCGGGATGGCCACCGGCTGGGTGGCGGCGCGCAACAGCGTGATGTGCGGATGGAACGGCAGCGCGCTTTGGTGGCAGCCGCTGCGGGCGGCCTGCGAACGCAGCAGCTCGGCCAGCTGCAGCAGCCCGCGCGGTGCGCGGCGGGTGCCGAGCCAGACTACGCCGGGGCGCGGCCAATGGCCGAGATCGTCGAGCCGCATGCTGAAGCCGGGTTGAACGATGCGGCCGGCCAGTTTGCGCAGCGCCAGCTCTTTCTGCGCGGTGACCTCGCCAAGAAACGCCAGCGTCAGGTGCAAATTGGCCGCCGCCACCGGTCGGCCGGCCTCCGGCGCAAACGCCTCGGCGCGCCAGCGGATCACCTGCTGTTGCAGGGCATCAGGCAAAGACAGGGCGAAAAACAGGCGGCGCGAATTGGACATGGGGGCTCGGTAAATAATGACAAATCCGTCAGGAACAGACTTGAATGCGGTTTGCAACGGTCTCGCGCGAAGCGGGGCGCATGGATGAGCTCCGTACTATAGCTAACGACGCCGCAGTTTGAAAGGCTACGGGGGCAAAGCTAATGCTACACTGTACGCCGTTTAACGTTAACCACCACGGAGAGTTCAGTGTCTTCATTGCCCGTCAGCGCGGTGCTTGATGAGTTGCTGGCTGCGCTGCAGTCCGCTCCTCAGGTGCTGTTGCACGCCCCGACCGGCGCTGGTAAATCCACCTGGTTGCCGCTGCAGATCCTGGCTAAGGCCGGATTGCCGGGGCGCATTATCATGCTGGAGCCGCGGCGGCTGGCGGCGAAAAACGTCGCTTACCGCCTGGCACAGCAACTGGGGGAGGAGCCAGGCCAGACCGTGGGCTACCGCATGCGCGCCGAAAGTAAAAGCGGGCCGCAGACCCGGCTGGAAGTGGTGACGGAAGGCATTCTCACCCGCATGCTGCAGCAGGATGCCGAGCTGCAGGGCGTGTCGCTGGTGATCCTCGATGAATTTCACGAACGCAGTCTGCAGGCCGATTTGGCGCTGGCGCTGCTGCTCGACGTGCAGCAAGGGCTACGCGACGATCTGAAACTGCTGATCATGTCGGCCACGCTGGACAACGTCCGTATGACGCAGCTGTTGCCGCAGGCACCGGTGGTGGTGTCAGAGGGACGCAGCTTTCCGGTTGAACGTTTATATCAGCCGTTGGCCAGCCATCAGCGGCTGGAGGATGGCGTAGCGGCGGCGGTGAAGCGTCTGCTGGCCGAACAGCCGGGGTCTTTGCTGTTGTTCCTGCCGGGCGTAGCGGAGATCAATCGGGTGCTGGAGCGATTGACCGGCGAGGTGGCGAGCGATACCGATCTTTGCCCGCTGTATGGTGCCCTGCCTTTGGCGCAACAGCAAAAAGCGATTCAGCCGGCGGCACCTGGCCGCCGCAAGGTGGTGCTGGCGACCAACATCGCCGAAACCAGCCTGACGATCGAGGGTATCCGGCTGGTGGTGGACAGCGGCCTGGAACGCGTGGCGCGTTACGACGTGCGCAACGGTTTGACGCGGCTGGCGACGCAGCGCATCAGTCAGGCCTCAATGGTGCAGCGTGCCGGGCGCGCCGGGCGCCTGGAGCCGGGCATTTGCTGGCATCTGTTCGCCAAAGAACAGGCGGAGCGCGCGGCGGAACATGCCGAACCGGAAATTTTACAGAGCGATCTCACCGGCTTCTGGCTCGAGCTGTTGCAGTGGGGGTGCCATGATCCGGCGCAGCTGACCTGGCTTGATGCGCCTCCGGCGGCGGCATTGGCAGCGGCCAGGGCACTGTTGCACCGGCTGGGAGCCACGGATGACGGCGGCAAACTTACCGCGCCGGGGCGCCAGATGGCCGCGCTGGGGTGCGAGCCGCGGCTGGCGGCGATGCTGGTCGCCGGGGCGGCACTGAGCGCCGACGGCCTGGCGACGGCGGCGTTGCTGGCGGCATTGCTGGAAGAACCGCCGCGCGGCGGGCAGATGGATATCGGCTACTGGCTGAGCCGCCCGCAACCGAACTGGCGGCAGCGCGCCGCGCAGTTGACCAAACGCCTGCCGCAACGTGCGGGGCAAGTCGACGTCGATCTGGCGCCGCGCCTGTTGGCGCAGGCGTTTACCGATCGCATCGCCCAGCGCCGTGGCCAGGACGGCCGCTACCTGCTGGCCAACGGCCTGGGCGCGGCGATGAACCAGGACGAGGCGCTGTCGCGCGCCCCCTGGCTTATTGTTCCCAGCCTGTTGCAGAGCCACAACAGCCCCGATGCGCGTATCCTGCTGGCGCTGCCGGCGGACATCGAAGCCCTGGCGGCGCAGCTGCCGGCGATCGTCACGCAGCGCACGGCGGTGGAATGGGATGAAGAGAAGGGCACGCTGCGCGCCTGGAAGCGCCAGCAGATCGGTCGTCTGACGCTGCGCGCTCAGCCGCTGGCCAAACCGGCGGACGAAGAGCTGCAGCAGGCGCTGCTCGACTGGGTGCGCGCACAGGGGTTGGCGGTGCTCAACTGGGAGGGGGCCGCTGAACAATTGCGGGTGCGCCTGCAGTGCGCGCAAGCCTGGCTGCCGGAGGCGGAGTGGCCGGCGATGGATGAAGAGCCGCTGCTGGCGGCGCTGGAGCAGTGGCTGTTGCCGTCGCTGAACGGCGTGCGCGATCTGCGCGGATTGAAGCAGGTCAACATCGCCGAGGCGCTGTCCCGTCTGCTGGACTGGCAGCAAAAGCAGCGGCTGGATAATGCGCTACCCACTCATTACACTGTGCCGACCGGCAGCCGCTTACCGATCCGTTATGAGGCGGGTAAACCGCCGGCGCTGGCGGTGCGTTTGCAGGAGGTGTTCGGCGAGCAGCGCAGCCCGATGTTGGCGGAGGGTCGCATCCCGGTGGTGCTTGAGTTACTCTCACCGGCGCACCGGCCGTTGCAAATCACCGGCGATCTGGCGGCCTTCTGGCAAGGCGCCTATCGCGAGGTGCAAAAAGAGATGAAGGGCCGCTACCCTAAACACGTTTGGCCGGACGATCCGGCCACGGCGGTACCGACGCGCCGAACGAAGAAATATCAGTAGGTCGCGATCATTTAAGGTTTGGAATTCAGATGTTTCTTCTGGTCAGCGCTGCGGCGTAGGCACAGATTAAGCGACTAATCATGGCCGGCAGTGTCGGCAAGCTCGGAGAACAACAGCCATGGCTGGGGATGACCGCGAGCCCATCGGGCGCAAAGGAAAACAACCAAAAAGCACCGCGTCGCGCAAGCCGCCGCGCCGTCGCCGAGACGACGATTATGACGATTACGAAGAAGACGAGTATGACGATGATGAGTATGAAGAGGAGGAGGAACGCATGCCGCGTAAGGTAAAAGCGACTCCGCCGCGTAAAAAACGCCGTTGGCTCGGCCTGTTTATCAAACTGATCCTGGTGATCGCCGTTCTGTTGGCAATCTATGGCGTCTACCTGGACTCGCAGATCCGCAGCCGCATCGACGGTAAAGTCTGGCAACTGCCGGCGGCGGTGTACGGCCGCATGGTCAACCTGGAACCGGGTATGCCGTACAGCAAGAAGGAGATGGTCAACCTGCTGGAAGGCATGCAGTATCGCCAGGTCAGCCGCATGACGCGCCCGGGCGAGTTTACCGTGCAGGCCAACAGCATCGAAATGCTGCGCCGCCCGTTCGACTTCCCGGATGGTAAAGAAGGGCAGATCCGCGCCCGCCTCGATTTCCAGAACAACCGCCTGGCGAAGATCGAAAATCTGGACAGCGGCCGCAGCTTCGGCTTCTTCCGCCTCGATCCGCGTCTTATCACCATGCTGCAGTCGCCTAACGGTGAACAGCGCCTGTTCGTGCCGCGTTCCGGTTTCCCGGATCTGTTGGTAGACACGCTGATCGCCACGGAAGACCGCCATTTCTATGAGCATGACGGCATCAGCCCGTACTCCATCGGCCGCGCGGTGCTGGCCAACCTGACCGCCGGTCGTGCGGTGCAGGGCGGCAGTACCCTGACGCAGCAGCTGGTGAAGAACCTGTTCCTGACCAACGAACGTTCGCTGTGGCGTAAGGCCAACGAAGCCTATATGGCGCTGTTGGTGGATTACCGTTACAGCAAAGACCGCATCCTGGAGCTGTATCTGAACGAGGTGTACCTCGGCCAGAGCGGTAGCGACCAGATCCGCGGCTTCCCGCTGGCCAGCCTGTATTACTTCGGCCGTCCGGTGGACGAGCTGAGCCTCGATCAGCAGGCGTTGCTGGTCGGCATGGTCAAGGGCGCGTCGCTGTATAACCCGTGGCGCAACCCGAAACTGGCGCTGGAGCGCCGCAACCTGGTGCTCAAACTGTTGCAGAACCAGGGCGTGATCGACGGCGAGCTGTATGACATGCTGAGCGCGCGTCCGCTGGGCGTGCAGCCGAAAGGCGGCGTCATTACGCCACAGCCGGCGTTTATGCAGATGGTGCGTCAGGAACTGCAAACCAAGCTGGGCGATAAGGTCAATGACCTGTCCGGCGTGAAGATCTTCACCACGCTGGATCCGGTGTCGCAAGACGCGGCGGAAAAAGCGGTCGAAGACGGCATCCCGGCGCTGCGCGCTGCGCGTCACCTGCAGGATCTGGAAGCGGCGATGGTGATCGTCGATCGCTTCAGCGGTGAAGTACGCGCCATGGTCGGCGGCGCCAACCCGCAGTTCGCCGGCTTCAACCGCGCCATGCAGGCGCGACGCCTGGTCGGCTCGCTGGCCAAGCCGCCGACGTACCTGACCGCGCTGTCCGAACCGGATAAATACCGCCTCAACACCTGGCTGGCGGATGCGCCGCTGTCGCTGAAACAGCCGAACGGCGCCGTCTGGCAGCCGAACAACTATGACCGTAAATTCCGCGGTCAGGTGATGCTGGTGGATGCGTTGGCCAACTCGCTGAACGTGCCGACGGTGAACCTCGGCCTGTCGGTCGGGCTGGATCAGATCAGCGCCACGCTGCAACGCCTGGGGATCCCGAAAGCGGAGATCAATCCGGTGCCTTCGATGCTGCTGGGGGCGATCGGCCTGACGCCGATGGAAGTCGCGCAGGAGTACCAGACCATCGCCAGCGGCGGTAACCGTGCGCCGCTGTCGGCGGTGCGTTCGGTGATCGCCGAAGACGGCACGGTGCTGTACCAGAGCTTCCCGCAGGCGGAGCGCATGGTGCCGGCGCAGGCCGCTTACCTGACGCTGTACGCGATGCAGCAGGGCGTGGCGCGCGGGACCTCCCGCTCGCTGTCGGTGAAGTTCCCGAACTACAACCTGGCGGCGAAAACCGGTACCACCAACGATCTGCGCGACAGCTGGTTCGCTGGCATCGACGGCAAGGAAGTGGCGATCGCCTGGGTGGGGCGCGACAACAACGGCCCGGCCAAGCTGACCGGCGCCAACGGCGCGTTGACCCTGTATCGCCGCTATCTGGAAAACCAGACGCCGCTGCCGCTGATGCTGCAGCCGCCGGAAGGCATAAACCAGATGAGCATCGACTCTGCCGGCAACTTTATCTGCGGCGGCGGCAGCTGGCGCACCATCCCGGTCTGGACCGACAATCCGCAGGGATTGTGCCAGGCCAGCCAGGCGGCGGTGCAGCAACAGCAGCAACCGGCGGCGGGTGAGCAAAAAGATGGCGATGGCGTCGCCGGCTGGATCAAGGATATGTTCGGTCAGTAATCGCTACCGGGGCGTCGGCCCCGGTGAAAATTTTTTCTTTGTTATTAGGCCCGTAACCGTGGTTGCGGGCTTTTTTGTTTTTCCGCTCGTTTTATTTCCCTGTTAACTACATGGCTAAGCGCCTAATCCTTAACCTATTTGCCCTATGAATTCGGCTTGCAGTTTAATTTGGCTTCTGCATAAAATGCGACGCTTATAATAATTATTATCGTTTACATTCGTCATTTAATTATTCATCAGAGAAATCAACTATGCCGACCAAGCGTCTTTCATCATCCGCGGCCAAGCAGGGCCGCACCCCCGTCAGCGCGTTAGCGATCACCGTCGCTGCGGCGTTGGGCACGCTGGCGATGCCGGCTTTTTCCGCCGACGCCAAGCCGGCCGCCAAGGAAGACACGATTACCGTTGTGGGCGGTAGCAACACCGCCCAGCAGGAAAGCGCCTGGGGGCCGGTCGGCACCTATGTCGCCAAACACAGCGCCACCGGCACCAAAACCGATACGCAGTTGGTAAAAACACCGCAGTCAGTGTCGGTTGTGACACGTGAGCAGATGGACATTTTACAGCCAACCTCCGTCAAGGAAGCTCTGGGGTACACACCTGGGGTGATGGTCGGTAGCCGCGGTAGTTCCAACGTATATGATGCAGTCTACATTCGCGGTTTTGGTTCAGTTAACCAGAATGAATATCTGGATGGATTGAAGCTGCAGGGGGACTACTTTAACGAAGCCTCTATTGATCCCTATTTCCTGGAGCGTGCAGAAGTTTTACGTGGCCCTTCTTCTGTGTTGTATGGTAAGAGCAGCCCTGGCGGAATCGTTTCTCTAGTGAGTAAGCGTCCAACGAATGAGCCTATTCGTGAAGTGCAGTTTAAAATGGGCACTGACAGCCTGTTCCAAACTGGTTTCGACTTCAGCGATGCGTTAGATGAAGAGGGCAAATATGCGTTCCGTCTGACTGGATTGGCGAAAGATGCTAATGACCAGCAGGACATGGCTAAAGTCAAACGCTATGCTGTTGCACCATCATTCAGTTGGCAGCCAGATGATCATACTAATTTAACCTTATATTCTTACCTGCAAAACGATCCTAATATGGGCTACTACGGTTGGCTGCCAATGCAAGGAACGGTGCAACCTGCACCTTATGGCAAGCTGCCCACTAATTTCAATGAGGGTGAGAAGAGCAACTTTTATTCCCGCCAGACGCGAATGTTTGGTTACAGTTTCTATCATGACTTAAATGATACTTGGACTGTGCGTCAAAACTTACGGTATATGCAACTGCATACCAATCAAAATAATGTCTATGGTAATGGAGTTGCAGCCGATAACGTTACTTTAAACCGTAACTATATCGTTTCTAATGAGCGGCTGAACAACTTCAGTGTGGATACTCAAGCTCAGGCTAAGTTCGCTACAGGCCAGGTGGAACATACGTTACTGAGTGGCGTAGATTTCATGCGCATGAGCAATGATATTGAGGGCGGTTGGGGTGTTGCAAGTACGCTTAACCTTGCCAACCCACAATTCGGTAATTATACAAAAGGTGCATTGAATCGTACTAGTAAAGTCGATGGGCAACAGCAAATCGGTATTTACATGCAAGAGCAGGCCGAATGGAATAATTGGGTTCTGACAGCCGGCACTCGTTACGATTGGGCCAAAAGTACGGTCGAAGATCGTGTCGCAGACAGTTACAGTAAGCAAAAAGATCACCAGTCTACAAACCGTATTGGTCTTAACTATCTATTCGATAATGGCATTTCTCCATATGTCAGCTATGCACAGTCCTTCGAGCCAAACGTGGGAGCTGCATATGGCGGTAAAGCTTTTGTTCCATCCAAAGGGGAGCAATATGAAGCTGGCTTGAAGTTCATGCCTAAAGATAAACCAGTTTCTGCAACCATCGCGATCTATCAACTGACTAAGTCGAACAATCTGGTAACGGACGTTCAACACGCCAATGAAGGCTGGTATCAGCAGCAAACGGGGAAAATTCGTTCACGGGGCCTTGAGTTGGAAGGCAAAGCTGCATTGAATGCCAACGTTAACCTATTGGCTTCATATACTTATACCAATGCAGAGTATACCGAGGACACCACGAATAAAGGTAATACGCCAGCTATCATTCCTAAACATATGGCATCTCTGTGGGGAGATTATACTTTCCATGAGACGGCGTTGAGCGGTCTAACCTTTGGTGCGGGTGTTCGTTATACGGGGTCATCATTCGGTGATGAAGCCAATACTTTTAAAGTACCGGCTTCTACCGTGTGGAATACCGTACTTAAGTATGACTTGGCTCGTTTTAACTTGCCGGGTTCTTCGATCGCTCTTAACGTGAACAACCTGTTTGATAAGCAATATGTGTCCAGTTGCTTTGCTACATATGGTTGTTTCTGGGGCGCAGAACGCCAGGTGGTCGCCACCGCAACCTTCCGTTTCTAACCGGATAGCCGGGGCGGCGCCGCGTCGCCCCGGACAAAGCAGGATCTATGCAGGACAAACTTCTTAATCCCGGCGCGGCCTTTGCGCTGGATAACGCCAGCTTCGCCGTCCCCGGCCGGGTGCTGCTGCAACCGCTGTCGCTCAGTTTTCCCCAGGGCAAAGTCTGCGGCCTGATCGGCCATAACGGTTCCGGTAAATCCACCCTGTTGAAACTGCTCGGGCGGCACCATGCGCCCAGCGGCGGCCAGGTCTTGCTCAATCGGCAGCCGTTGGCGCAGTGGGACAGCAAATCCTTCGCCCGCCAGGTGGCCTACCTGCCGCAGCAGTTGCCGGCGGCGGAAGGCATGACGGTGCGCGAGCTGGTGGCCGTCGGCCGTTATCCGTGGCATGGCGCGCTGGGGCGTTTTGGCGCCAACGATCGTCAACAGGTGGAAGAGGCCATCGCGCTGGTGGGCTTGAAGCCGTTCGCCAATCGGCTGGTGGACAGCCTGTCCGGCGGCGAGCGCCAACGCGCCTGGTTAGCGATGATGGTGGCGCAGGACAGCCGCTGCCTGCTGCTTGACGAACCGACGTCGGCGCTGGATATCGCGCACCAGGTCGAGGTGCTGGCGCTGATCCAGCGCTTGAGCCGCGAACGCGATCTCACGGTGATCGCCGTACTGCACGACATCAACATGGCGGCGCGCTACTGCGACCATTTGGTGGCACTGCGCGGCGGTGAAATGATCGCCCAGGGCGGCCCGCTGGAGCTGATGCAGGGGCCGGTGCTGGAGCAAATTTACGGTATTCCTATGGGCACGTTGCCGCATCCGAGCGGCGGCGCGCCGGTGAGTTTTGTCTACTGATGTCCTCTGCATTCACTTCTTCTCACGATCCGCTGCGCCGCCGTTTGTTGATGGCGCTCGCGCTGTCGCCGCTGTTGGGTTCGTTGCCCGGGCGGGCGGCGGAGGCGCCGCCGGATATCGCGCGCGTTGCGGCGCTGGAATGGCTGCCGATCGAGCTGCTGTTGGCATTGGGCGTGACGCCGCTGGCGGTGGCCGATGTGCATAACTACAACCTGTGGGTGGCGGAGCCGAAGCTGCCGGCGAAGGTGGTCGACGTCGGCCAGCGCACCGAACCGAATCTCGAACTGCTGCAGCAGCTCCAGCCTTCGCTGGTGTTGCTGTCGCAGGGCTATGGCCCGACGCCGCGAAAAATCCAACCCATCGCGCCAACCATGAGCTTCGGCTTCAACGACGGCAGCGGCAAACCGCTGACCGTCGCCCGCCAGTCGCTGCTGGCGCTGGGCCAGCGGTTGGGCATAGAAAGCCGGGCGGTAAACCACCTGGCGCAGTTCGACCGCTTTATGCAGGACGCCCGTCAGCGCCTGCAAAGCTACACCCGCCAACCGTTGCTGCTGTTTTCCCTGATAGACACGCGCCATGCGTTGATCATCGGCCAGAAAAGCCTGTTCCAGGAAGCGATGGACCAACTGGGCATCCGCAATGCCTGGCAGGAGCCAACCGACTTTTGGGGCACGGCGGTGGTGGGGATTGAACGGTTGGCCACGGTGCGTAACGCCCGAGTCATCTATCTCGATCACGGCAATCAGGCGATGATGGACAAGGTCAGCGCGACGCCACTGTGGCAGTCATTGCCCTTCGTGCGGCAAAACCAGCTGTGGCAGGTGCCGGCGGTGTGGTTCTACGGTGCTACGCTGTCGACGATGCGGTTTTGCCGCCTGTTGGCACAGGCTCAGGAGAGTGCGTCATGAATGCGGGCATCCGGAAATTGCCGCTGACGCTGATCCTGCTGTTGCTGGCGGCGGCAGGTGGCCTGACGATATACAACCTGACGCAGCAGCTGCCGCCGGCGCAATGGGCGCGGGCGCTCAGCGCGCCGGACATCGACGACGTGCGGCAAATGCTGTTCCATTACAGCCTGCTGCCTCGGTTGACGGTGTCGCTGTTGGCCGGCGCCGGCCTGGGGTTGGTCGGCGTGCTGTTCCAGCAGGTGTTGCGCAATCCGTTGGCGGAACCGTCGACGCTCGGCGTGGCCGCCGGTGCGCAGCTCGGCCTGACCATCGCCACGCTGTGGGTGCTGCCGGGGGGCGAATTTACCCGCCAGCTGGCCGCTATGGTGGGTGCGATTGTGGTGGGCGGGCTGGTGTTCGGCGTCGCCTGGGGCAAGCGGATGTCGCCGGTGACGCTGATTCTGGCCGGGCTGGTGTTGGGGCTGTACTGCGGCGCGGTCAACAGCTTGTTGGCGCTGTTTCATTACGATCAGCTGCAGGGCATGTTCCTGTGGGGCACCGGTGCGCTGAACCAACAGGATTGGAGCGCCGTACAGTTCCTCCTGCCGCGTTTGCTGGTGGCAGGCCTGCTGGCGGCGCTGTTGCTGCGCCCGCTGACGCTGCTGGGGCTGGACGACGGCGTGGCGCGCAACCTGGGGTTGGGGCTATCGATGGCGCGCTTCTGCGCCTTGGGGCTGGCCATTATCTTCAGCGCCATGTTGGTGAGTGCGGTGGGCATTATCGGCTTTATCGGCCTGTTTGCGCCGCTGATGGCGAAGATGCTGGGCGCGCGCCGCCTGGCGCACCGCATGATGTTGGCGCCGTTGCTGGGGGCGCTGCTGCTGTGGCTGACCGATCAGGTGATGCTCGGGGTGACGCAGGTGTGGCGTGAGATCCCGACCGGCGCGGCCACTGCGCTGTTCGGCGCACCGCTGCTGCTGTGGCTGTTGCCGCGTTTGCGCAGCGCCACCACGCCGCCGCCGATGAACCTTGGCGACAAGGTGCCTGCCGAGCGCGGGAATCTGTCCGGCTGGATCCTGCTGGGTGGCCTCGTATTGCTGATCGGTCTGACGCTGGCGCTGATGCTGGGCAAAAATGCCGGCGGTTGGCACTGGAGCCTGGGTGCGGAGCTGGATTCCCTGCTGCCGTGGCGCTGGCCGCGGGTGCTGTCGGCGCTGGCGGCGGGCATGATGCTGGCGGTCGCCGGCACGTTGATCCAGAAATTGACCGGCAACCCGATGGCCAGCCCGGAAGTGTTGGGGATCAGCTCCGGCGCCGCTTTTGGCGTCGTGATGATGCTGTTTATGGTGCCGGGCGACGCCTTCGTTTGGCTGCTGCCCGCCGGCAGTTTGGGAGCGGCCGCTACGCTGCTGATCATCATGATCGCCGCAGGCCGCGGCGGTTTCTCGACGGAACGCATGCTGCTCGCCGGTATCGCGCTCAGCACCGCCTTTACTACCGTCATCTTCCTGCTGTTGGCCAGCGGCGATCCGCGTATGGGGGGCTTGCTGACCTGGCTCTCCGGTTCGACCTATTCGGTGGAGCCGGCGCAGGCGCTGCGTACCGCTCTGGTGGCCGCCGGCCTGATGGTATTGGCGCCGCTGTGCCGCCGTTGGTTGACCATCCTGCCGCTCGGCGGCGCCACCGCCCGCTCGGTGGGCATTGCGCTGACGCCGGCGCGGTTGACCATTTTGTTGCTGGCTGCCACCCTGACCGCCATGGCGACCCTGACCGTCGGGCCGCTGAGCTTTGTCGGGCTGATGGCGCCGCATATGGCGCGTATGCTGGGCTTCCGCCGCGCGCTGCCGCAGATGGTGATCGCCGCGCTGCTGGGCGGCTTGCTGATGGTGTTTGCCGACTGGTGCGGGCGTATGCTGCTGTTCCCGTATCAGATCCCCGCCGGGTTATTGGCGACCTTTATCGGTGCGCCGTACTTCGTTTATCTGTTGCGTAAGCAGACGTCGTAAGCTTCAGCCCTACTTTGCTTTCTCCGCCATCAAAGGCCCAGCGTTGCTGGGCCTTTTTTCAACGCCTTGCAAGGCGTTGCGTGCCGCTACGCAAGAAAGACATTTAACGTGAAAAGGAACGCGGGAAGAGAGGGGGAGGTGAATATACTGCGGGCGGGTGCTCTGGATCTTTGTCTCTGGAGCCTGCGTGAAAGATACAAAGAGAAAAGCCCCGAGTCGATATCCATCAACCCGAGGCCTACTCTAACGCACGACAACGTTAAGTTAGCCTCTTACCCGCCGCGAGGCAAGGAGAAGAAGGCATGATGCCGAACAAACGGAGCCTGTTAAAATTGGTGGTTATTTGTGCCACGGTAATATCACTGGCATGGATAACCCGCAGCACGCTGTGTGAGCTGCGTATCCGATCGGGCACTACGGAGGTTGCGGCCATTTTGGCTTACGAATCCGAACGGTAAGGCAACCCGGCGGCGGGGGCTTTGCCTCCGCTGGCCGGCAGTCGATGCGTTGATCCAGGAGCACCCATCTGCTCAAAAAAAACGGCGAGCCCAGGCTCGCCGTTTTCATGTTGATGTCGGGGCTTATTTCAGGCCGGCGGCATCGCGCAGCAGTGCGGCTTTGTCGGTCGCTTCCCACGGGAAGTGCTCGCGGCCGAAGTGGCCGTAGGCGGCAGTTTCGCGGTAGATCGGCTGCAGCAGATCCATCATCTGGATCAGGCCGTATGGGCGCAGATCGAAGAATTCGCGCACCAGCAGCGTCAGCTGTTCGGTTGGCACTTTCTCGGTACCGAAGGTTTCCACCATGATGGAGGTCGGTTCCGCTACGCCGATAGCGTAAGACACCTGAATCTCGCAGCGATCGGCCAGGCCGGCGGCAACGATGTTTTTCGCCACGTAGCGCGCCGCGTAAGCCGCGGAACGGTCAACCTTGGACGGATCCTTACCGGAGAAGGCGCCGCCGCCGTGGCGAGCCATGCCGCCGTAGGTGTCGACGATGATCTTACGGCCGGTCAGGCCGCAGTCGCCCATCGGGCCGCCGATAACGAAACGGCCGGTCGGGTTGATGTGGTATTTGGTGCCCGCCGTCAGCCATTCCGCCGGCAGTACCGGCTTGATGATCTCTTCCATCACCGCTTCTTGCAGATCTTTCAGCGAGATGTCTTCTGAGTGCTGGGTGGACAGCACCACGGCGTCGATGCCGACGATTTTGCCGTCGTCGTACTGGAAGGTCACCTGGCTCTTCGCATCCGGGCGCAGCCACGGCAGGGTGCCGTTTTTGCGCACTTCGGACTGGCGCTGCACCAGACGGTGCGCGTAGGTGACCGGTGCAGGCATCAGCACGTCGGTTTCGTTGGTGGCGTAGCCAAACATCAAGCCCTGATCGCCGGCGCCCTGCTCGAGAGGATCGGTACGGTCAACGCCCTGATTGATGTCCGGGGATTGTTTGCCGATGGCGCTCAAGACTGCACAGGAGTTGGCGTCAAAGCCCATGTCCGAATGAACGTAGCCGATCTCGCGCACGGTCTTGCGGGTAATCTCTTCGATATCGACCCAGGCACTGGTGGTGATTTCACCGCCGACCAGCACCATACCGGTTTTCACGTAAGTTTCGCAGGCGACGCGCGCTTTCGGATCTTGTTCCAGGATGGCGTCGAGGACGGCATCGGAGATCTGGTCGGCGATTTTATCGGGATGTCCTTCGGAGACGGATTCGGACGTGAAGAGGTGTTTAGCCATTGTGTTCTTTACCTTGCATAAGACGGGTTAGAAATTACTGCACAGCGCTGGAGATCCGGCATCGAAGCGAAGGGTCTTCCGCTGATGGCGCGAGATGCATCCTGCAACGCCCCTCAGGCAAAGCCGTTAAGCAGTTTATCAGTTAACCAGTATAGATGGATTAACATCTGGACGTCTATTTTAGGTCAGGGTTTAGCCAGATTGCCAGTAATTTTTTGCGCTTTCGCTCTTTTGCGCAAACGGGTTGGCGCCATTTTCATCGCTTGAAACAGTTTTCGGCGAATTTTCATTTTGCTTTTTCACCTGCTTACCGGTATAAACTGCGCGCGCGGTTCATTTGCTGCACAGTACGGCGGTCTGGCGTGGGGGAAGGAGCGATAAACTTCCGCTTTGCATTCGCCAGCGTTGCGCTATTATCCGTCGCGGGCGTTCGCCGCTTCATCGAACGGTCACGTTCTTACACTATATTTAGAGGCTGGGTCGTTCACTCCGAACGGCGCGCGTGGAGGTGGTTGGATTAATGATCCGTTGTCTACCGGTTGTTGGTTCTCAACAGCAGTGCCGTTCTGGCGCACATTCTTCTGCTATTTCCCGTCTTGTCTCTCTGTCACTTACCAGGTGCGATAAACACTTGGCCGCTACTCAGGATTCTCGGGCCGGCTAACGGTCGTCTGAAGAACTGAACAAGGGTAGCCTGCAGCCTTCCTGTGGGATGTTTCTTGGCCCGATTCACGAGGTTTGAACAGGGTGTCTTACAATTATATGAGTGATAAACCGATCGCTGACCGCGAACGGCAGTTCTCTTCGCTGCCGCCGGCGCGGCTTGTTGGGTTGTTCTCGCGGGTTGTAGCTGCGATAGTGGCTGACGGTTTCGTCAGTAGGGAATGTGAGGCGAACCATGTCTGATGATCTGTTGATTCACCGTCCGCCGGTTGCGGGCGAGTCTTTATCTTTGCGCTCCATGCAGGAGGTTGCCATGAATGATCGTAATGCCAGCAAGATGCTGCGTACTTATAACGTCGCCTACTGGGGCAACAATTACTATGACGTCAACGAGCTGGGCCATATCAGCGTGTGCCCGGATCCGGATGTCCCGCAGGCGCGCGTCGATCTGGCAGAACTGGTGAAAACGCGCCAGCAAGACGGCCAACGTCTGCCGGCGCTGTTCTGCTTCCCGCAGATCCTTCAGCATCGCCTGCGCTCTATCAACGCCGCGTTCAAACGCGCGCGTGAATCCTTCGGCTACCAGGGCGGTTATTTCCTGGTGTATCCGATCAAGGTGAACCAACACCGCCGCGTGATTGAATCGCTGGTGAACTCCGGCGAACCGCTGGGGCTGGAAGCCGGCTCCAAGGCCGAACTGATGGCGGTGCTGGCGCATGCCGGCATGACCCGCTCGGTGATCGTCTGTAATGGTTATAAAGATCGTGAATATATTCGTCTGGCGCTGATCGGGGAAAAGCTGGGGCACAAGGTGTACCTGGTGATCGAGAAGATGTCCGAGATCAACCTGGTGCTGGAAGAGGCCGAGCGGCTGAACGTCATACCGCGCCTGGGCGTGCGTGCGCGTCTGGCATCGCAAGGCTCCGGCAAATGGCAGTCGAGTGGCGGCGAAAAATCCAAGTTCGGTCTGGCGGCGGTGCAGGTGCTGAAGCTGGTGGAGACCCTGCGTGAAGCGGGCCGCCTCGACAGCCTGCAGCTGCTGCACTTCCATTTGGGTTCGCAGCTGGCCAATATTCGCGACATCGCCACCGGCGTGCGCGAATCGGCGCGCTTCTACGTTGAGCTGCACAAGTTGGGCGTCAACATTCAGTGCTTCGACGTGGGCGGCGGCTTGGGCGTCGACTACGAAGGCACCCGTTCGCAGTCCGATTGCTCGGTCAACTACGGCCTGAACGAATATGCCAACAACGTGATTTGGGGCATCGGCGACGCCTGTAACGAACACGGCCTGCCGCACCCGACGGTGATCACCGAGTCCGGTCGCGCCGTGACCGCGCACCACACGGTGCTGGTCTCCAACGTGATTGGCGTCGAGCGCAACGAGTTCAGCGAACCGCAGCCGCCGGAAGCCGACGCGCCGCGCGCGCTGGAAAGCATGTGGGAAACCTGGCTGGAAATGAACGAGCCGGAGAACCGCCGCTCGCTGCGCGAATGGCTGCACGACAGCCAGATGGATCTGCACGACGTGCATACCCAATACGCGCACGGCATGCTGGACCTGACCAAGCGCGCCTGGGCCGAGCAGCTGTATCTGAACATCTGCAACAAGATCCAGCAGCAGCTCGATCCGAGCAACCGCGCGCACCGTCCTATCATCGACGAACTGCAAGAGCGCATGGCGGACAAGTTCTACGTCAACTTCTCGCTGTTCCAGTCGATGCCGGATGCATGGGGCATCGACCAGCTGTTCCCGGTGCTGCCGCTGGAAGGGCTGGATAAGCCGCCGGAAGGCCGTGCGGTACTGCTCGACATCACCTGCGACTCCGACGGCACCATCGATCATTACGTCGACGGCGACGGCGTGGCGACCACCATGCCGATGCCGCCGTACGATCCGGAGAACCCGCCGGCGTTGGGCTTCTTCATGGTCGGCGCGTACCAGGAGATCCTTGGCAACATGCACAACCTGTTCGGCGACACCGCCTCGGTTGATGTGTACGTGTTCCCGGACGGCAGCGTCGAGACCGAGCTGTCCGACGAGGGCGATACCGTGGCGGACATGCTGGAGTATGTGCAGCTCGATCCGAGCGCGCTGCTGTCCAAGTTCCGCGATCAGGTCAAAGAAACCGATCTGGACAGCGAGCTGCAGGCGCAGTTCCTGGAAGAGTTTGAGGCCGGTCTGTACGGTTATACGTATCTGGAAGACGAGTAACCGCCCTCTTCAGGGGGGCGCTGTTGACCCCCTTGAAGCATGAACAAAATGCGGCCATAATCTGCCGTATCGGTAGCACCGAAACACACATCGAATAAATCCCTTTCTCGTCGGGCTAACGACGCGGGAGGGATTTTTTTTTGTAACGGCCCGGCGTCTGCGCCCGGCAACTTGTTGAACTACGAGGGTTTACTATGAGCACCTTAGGCCATCAGTCCGATAATTCATTAGTGTCCAACGCCTTTGGTTTCCTGCGCTTTCCGCTGAACTTCATGCCTTACGACAGCGATGCAGAGTGGGTCATCACCGGCATTCCGTTTGACATGGCGACCTCCGGTCGCGCCGGCGGCCGCCATGGCCCGGCGGCCATCCGTCAGGTGTCCACCAACCTGGCCTGGGAAGGCAACCGTTGGCCGTGGAGCTTCGATCTGCGCGATCGCCTGAACGTGGTTGACTGCGGCGACATCGTGTTCAACTTCGGCGATGCGCAGGACATGAGCGACAAGCTGCAGGCGCACGCGGAGAAACTGCTGAAAGCCGGTAAGCGCATGCTATCGTTCGGCGGCGACCACTTTGTCACCCTGCCGCTGCTGCGCGCGCACGCCAAGCATTTCGGCAAGCTGGCGCTGGTGCACTTCGACGCCCATACCGATACCTACGCCAACGGCAGCAAGTTCGACCATGGCACCATGTTCTATCATGCGCCGAACGAAGGTCTGATCGATCCGCACCACTCGGTGCAGATCGGCATTCGCACCGAGTTCGATCACGACAACGGCTTTACCGTGCTGGACGCCGCGCAG
The DNA here is from genome assembly GCF_052168755.1 of Serratia sp. CY43202. Lineage (NCBI taxonomy): Bacteria > Pseudomonadati > Pseudomonadota > Gammaproteobacteria > Enterobacterales > Yersiniaceae > Serratia > Serratia sp. CY43202. The sequence continues at coordinate 16,805 of NZ_JBJNMB010000006.1, read as the reverse complement.
GTGAACGATCGCAGCGTGGACGACCTGCTGACCCAGATCAAGGGCATCGTCGGCGATATGCCGGTGTACCTGACCTTCGACATCGACTGCCTGGATCCGGCGTTCGCACCGGGCACCGGCACGCCGGTGATCGGCGGCCTGACTTCCGATCGCGCGCTGAAACTGGTACGCGGCATGCAGTCGCTGAACATCGTCGGCATGGACGTAGTGGAAGTGGCGCCGGCCTATGACCAGTCCGAGATCACCGCGCTGGCCGCGGCGACGTTGGGTCTGGAGATGCTGTACCTGCAGGCGGCCAAGAAACACGCCTGACGCTTGGCCACGCCTCGCTGAAAAAGCGGCTCTCATCGTATGGGGGGCGCTTTTTTTATTTCATTTTTCGCCATCCGTGCGGCGATTTTCAGTCTGTTGCAACGCCTTTGCGCAATTTTGCGCAGAAATGAAACGGAGTCAGTAAAAAGGAATCGGGATAACGGGGAGGATGAATATACTGCGCGCGGGTGCTCTGGATCTTTGTATCTAGAGCCTGCGTGAAAGGTACAAAGAGAAAAGCCCCGAGTCGATATTCATCAACCCGAGGCCTACTCTAACGCCAGCAACGTTAAGTTAGCCTCTTACCCGCCGCGAGGCAAGGAGAAGAAGGCATGATGCCGAACAAACGGAGCCTGTTAAAACTGGTGGTTATTTGTGCCACGGTAATATCACTGGCATGGATAACTCGCAGCACGCTGTGCGAGCTGCGGATCCGATCGGGCACTACGGAGGTTGCGGCCATTTTGGCTTACGAATCCGAACGGTAAGGCAACCCGGCGACGGGGGGGCCCCCGTCTGCTGGTTGTTGGCGTCCAGATCCATGAGCACCCTCTCAACGCTTTCGGTTTGCCGCCGTAGAACACGGTGAAACGGATTTATGCCCGTTTCACCTGGCGCGCCAGCAACATGCGGCTAAACAGCGCGCCGCCCGCCAGCAGCGTCAGCAGCTGTGAGGCAATCAGTACCGCAAAGCCCGAGGACACCTTGCCCTGGCTGGCCATCACCATGCCCATCGCCATCGGCACAAACGCCGAGAATAGATTGCCGATGCCGTTGATCAGCCCATAGGCGCTGCCGACCGCCTCCGGCCGCGCATAATGTTGCAGCAGGGTAGGGATCGCCGCGCCCTGCGCGCCCCAACAGGCATTGGCCGCCAGCAGGAAGAAGGCGATCCAGCCAAGCTGATGGCTGTTCATCACGCCATAGATGCACAGCGCGGTCGCTGCGCCGCCGCAGACGAAGATCAGCGGCGCTTGATAAGGGCGGATACGATCGAGCAACACGCCGCCGAGGTATTTGGAGGCGATGCTGACGATGAAAGGCAGCGCGGCCATCCAGCCCATCTGCTTGATGGAGAACCCCTTTTCATCGGTCAGATACGCCGGCAACCAGGAGCTGGAGCCCCACAGATAGCTGAGCGTGGCGATCTCGATCAGCAGGATCCAGCCGAGCATCGGCGTGCGCCAGGCCAGCGTAAAGGTGTGCCTGACGCGGCTCAGCACCGGTTGCGGAGCAGCAGGGCGCGAGGGTGAAGACAGGGCGAGGGGATGAACGAACCGCCGCACCAGCGCCAGCCCCAGCAGCAGGTTGAGCAGCGCCAGCAGGTGAAACGACATCACCCAGCCGAAATGCGCCATCAGAAAACTCACCAGCGGAAAGCCGAGCACCAGCCCCAATGAAACGCCCAGCGTGCTGACCGCGTTGGGCTTGCCGCGCTCGTCGGCGGCGAAATGATCGCTGATGTACATGGTCTTCAGCGAGAACAGCGGCCCCTCGCTGACGCCAAGCAGCGCGCGCACTACGCACAGCAGCATCAGCGATCCCGCCAGCGGCGAGGCGGCGGTGAGCAGCGCCCACAGCACCACGCTCAGCGTCAGCGCGCGGCGGTAGCCCATCAGCGTTTCCAGAAACGGCGTCAGCAACATGGCGGACAGGCCGTAACCGAGTAAAAACACCGTCATCAGCGTGCCCTGATGGGCGCGGTCGCCGCCGAGTTGAAAGTGTTGCAGGAAGTCGGGATTGACCAACATCACGGCGATATTAACCCGATCCGCATAGGCGATAACGATCAGAAACAGCAGGGCGATCACCCCAAACCAGCGTTGACGTTGTTGCACGGCGCGTTCCTCAGTGCGAGCGGTTGACGAATTCAGGCAGCAGTAAACTCGCCCGCGGAGGCCATTACGCGCAAACGCGGGGGACGAGGCTGATCAATGTAAATTAATTGTTATTAAATTGAGTGTAAAAGACAGTGAGAAAACACTTTTACGCGCAATGCGCTGCCGGGATCAACGCATTTTTTGCCATAAATTAGCGGAAGAGCGCACAACTGACATAGGTTTTTCATATCGGTGCATGATTTCGTGATCCCTCCCGCATTTGTCATTTTTAAACAACCTTTCATTAACATTTGCCGTTCCGCTCGCTTGACGAAAGTTTCGCCAGACTTATAGTGGCTGTATTAAATAAGAAACTGAGTTTCATATATGAAACAATCAGATAGAGGATAAAAGCAATGAGCTGGAAGAATGTGTGCGAAGTGTCTCAGGTGAAAGAAGATTTTCCTTTCTCCGGCAAAGTGGAAGGAAAAGAGATCGGGGTGTACCTGCTCGACGGTAACTACTACGCGCTGGAAGACGTCTGCCCGCATGCTTATGCCTTGCTCAGCCAGGGGTTTGTAGACGACGGTAAGGTTGAGTGCCCGCTGCACGAAGCGCTGTTTGACGTGCGCACCGGCCAGTGCCTGCGCGAGCCAGGCGGCCGCGATCTGCAAACCTATCCCACCCGGGTGGTCGACAACCAAATCCAGATCACCTTTATCGCGGAGGAGTAATCATGCAGCACATCACCGATTTCAATCCCTGGCTGCCGGACACCCAACAGGTGACGCCGGCCCGCGAAGGCGGCAACGGCCAAATCCATCAGCCGGGCCAGTTCCGCAATGTCATCTGGCAAAACCGCGCCCGGGTGCCGGACGGTTTCGAAACCGCGCTGGTGGCGGCGCTGGAAACGATCTTCGATCAGGGGGCGGAAGAGCTGGAGCAGATCGTCAGCGCGTTGAATCAGCGCCGCCTGTTCGATCGCAGCGGCCAACCGTGGAATGAGGCGACGTTCCGCGAATTCCTTCACGTTAACGGTTTCTGAGCCACATCCGGGAGAAGACAATGACAGCAAACACAACATCCTCCGAACAGAGCCTGCAGGACTATCTTGACCAGGGATTGCGCGGCATGTGGTATCCGGTGCTGGCCAGTTGGGAAGTGGGCAACAACCCGGTCGGCATCACCCGTCTCGAGCAGCAAATCGTGGTGTGGCGCGACGGTGAAGGCCAGATCCACGCGTTGGAAGATCGCTGCCCGCACCGCGGCGCGCGGCTTTCCATGGGGTGGAACCTCGGCGATCGTATCGCCTGCTGGTATCACGGGGTGGAAGTCGGCGGCGACGGAACGGTGAAAGACGTGCCGGCGGTGGATCGCTGCCCGCTGGTGGGGCAAAAATGCCTGCGGTCTTACCCGGCCAAAGAAGCCTACGGCGCAGTGTTTCTCTATTTCGGCGTGACGGCGGATGAAGCGCCGGCGGTGCTGACTTTCCCGCAAGAGCTGGCGGACGAAGCGTCGTACAGTAATTTTCTGTGTACCGCCAGCTGGGACTGCAACTACCAGTACGCATTGGAAAACGTGATGGATCCGATGCACGGCACCTACCTGCACTCTTCCTCACACTCGATGGCGGAAGGGGATCGCAAGGCGGATATGGGGCTGGAGCCGACCGACAGCGGGTTTATCTTCAAAAAGAACGGACAGATCGGGGTTAACTTCGACTGGGTGGAATTCGGCAGCAGCGGCGCGTATTGGATGCGCCTGTCGATCCCGTACAAGAAGCGCTTTGGGCCGGGTGGTCACTTCTGGATCATCGGCATGGTGGTGCCGGAAGACAAGGATCACTGCCGGGTGTTCTTCTGGCGCATCCGTAAGGTCAAAGACTGGCAGCGCGACATGTGGCGCTTCATGTACCGTAATCGCCTGGAATCGTTGCATTGGGACGTGCTCGAGCAGGATCGCATCGTGCTCGAGAACATGGCGCCTAACGCCCGCGGCCGCGAATACCTGTACCAGCACGACGTCGGTCTTTCTCGCCTGCGCCGCCTGATGCAGAAAGAGGCGCAGAAACAGCTGGCGACGCTGCGCGAGCGGGAGGCGGCGCAGTGAACGGCTTGCTGGACGGCAAGCGCATCGTGGTCACCGGTGCGGCGCGCGGCCTGGGCTACAGCTTTGCCGCCGCCATCGCCGCCGCCGGCGCGCAGGTGGTGATGTGCGACATCTTGGCGGATGAGCTGGCGGCGAGCGGCGCCGCGCTGCGCGAGCAGGGCGCTCGGGTGGAAACGCAGACGATCGATCTGGCCTCACCGGATTCGATCCGCTTGGCGTTCGAGAAGATCGCCGCTGGCGGCGGGATCGACGGTCTGGTGAACAACGCGGCGCTGGCGACCGGCGTCGGCGGTAAAACCATGATGGAATACGATATCGATCTGTGGGATCGCGTGATGCAAGTCAACGTGCGCGGCACCTGGCTGGTGAGCCAGGCGGCGGTGCCGCTGCTGGCGCGCAATCCGCACGCCAAGATCGTCAACGTGGCGTCGGACACCGCGCTGTGGGGCGCGCCGCGCCTGATGGCCTATGTCGCCAGTAAAGGCGCGGTGATCGCGATGACCCGATCGATGGCGCGCGAGCTGGGCCCGCAGGGTATCTGCGTCAACGCCATCGCGCCGGGCCTGACGCGAGTGGAAGCCACTGAGTATGTGCCCGCCGAGCGCCATCAGCTGTACGAGCAGGGGCGCGCGCTGGCCGGGGCGCAGCACCCGGACGATGTGAACGGTACGGTACTTTATCTGCTGTCGTCGCTGGCGGATTTCGTCACCGGCCAACTGCTGCCGGTCAACGGCGGCTTCGTATTCAACTGAGGCCCGCAGGGCTGGCGCACAGCGCAGGAGCGAGAGATGGCGGACGAGCAAGCATGTAAGTATCTGATCCCGGGACTGGATCGCGGGTTGCAGTTGCTGCTGGCGTTTGGCGAGCAGCATAAGGAAATGACCTTCGCCGAGTTGCATCGCCTGGTCGATATGCCGAAGGCCACCGCCTACCGCGTGGTGCAGACGCTCGAGCACCTGGGCTTCCTGGAGCGCAATCCGCGCACCAACACCTTTGCGCTCGGCATCAAGGTGCTGCGTCTCGGTTTTGAATACATCGCGTCGCTGGACGTCGCGCAGGCCGGCCAGCCGGTGATCGAGCAGTTGCGCGATCGCAGCCAGTGCAGCAGCCATCTGGCGATCCGCGACGGGCGCGACGTGATCTATATCGCCCGCGTCAGCGCCGCCGGTTCACAGATCAATCAGGTCAGCGTCGGCACCCGCTTGCCGGTGCACCAAACCTCGCTCGGCCGCATGTTGTTGACCAGCGCCACCCGCAGCGAGTTCGAACAACTCTATCCGGACGCGCAGCTGCCGGGCAACGCGCCGGGCACCCCGGCGGATCGCGAAACGCTGTGGCAGATGGTGCAGCAAGACAAGGCGCGCGGCTATGTGATCGGCGAATCGTTCTTCCGCCACGGCATCTCCTCGATCGTCTACCCGATCTTCAACCGCGAGCAGCGGGTCGAGGCGGTGGTCAGCATCATGGTGCCGTCCGATGAGATCCCGAAAGCGGATCGCGAGCGGCTGCGCATGGAAGTGCGCGACGCGGCGGAGAAAATTTCTGGCTTCCTCGGCGCGCCGCCGCAGGCCAACGTCGGCTAACCGACAGGACCGACTCTTTCACTCAGGCAGGGATAAGGCCCACAGCAAACAGGGGCCGGGGTTCACTCATGCCTGAAAACCGTATGCAGCGAGAACGTGAGGCTGAACAATGAGCGTAATCGGAATCGAAAAACTGGAATTTGGCGTCGAAAATCTGCCAACCTGCGAAAAATTCATGCAAGACTTCGGCCTGCAGCCCGCCACGCAACATTGGGGCGAACCGCAGCGCGAATTCACCACCCTGAGCGGGGCGCAGGTTGTCCTGTACCCGTTGCAAAGCGCGGCGCTGCCTGCGGCGTTTGAAGGCGGTTCTACCCTGCGCCGCATGACCTGGGGCGTGGGCTCACCCGCCGATCTGGCGCGCCTGCAGCCGCGTTTGGCGTTGATGCCCGGCTTCCGTCAGGTGGGAGAAGAGCTGGAATGCCTCGATCCCAACGGCATGACGCTGCGCTTCGTCGTCAGCCGCCAGCAGGCGGTTGAGGTGCCGGTCACGCCGATCAACCAATGGGGCGACGTGCGCCGCATCGATCAACCCAGCCCGGTCTATTCGCAGGCGCAACCGATCAATATTGGCCACGTAGTGTTCTTCGTTGAAGATCTGGCGGCGACCGAGCGTTTCTATCGCGAGCTGTTGGATTTCCAGGTTTCCGATCGCTATATCGATCGCGCCGTCTTCCTGCGCACCCAGGCGCGCGGCGGCCACCATAACCTGTTCCTGCTGAAGCTGCCTAACCGCCCACGCGGCCTGAACCATGTGGCGTTCACCGTGCGCGATATCCATGAAGTGATCGGCGGCGGCATCGCCATGAACAAAGAGCAGTGGAGCACCTTTATCGGCCCCGGCCGCCACCCTATTTCCTCGGCCTATTTCTGGTACGTCAACAGCCCGACCGGCGGTGCGTTCGAGTATTACACCAACGACGATTATCTGACGGAAAACTGGCAGCCGCGCGAGCTGGAGCATTCGCTGGTCTCCTTCACCGAATGGGCGGTAGAGGGCGGCATCGATCACGACACGCGCCGCCAGCATAAAAAGGCGCAAGCGTTATGAACCGGCCAGAACAGACGGGCATTGTCATCGTCGGCGGCGGCCAGGCCGGCGGCTGGGCGGCCAAGACGCTGCGCGACCGCGGTTACAGCGGCCGGCTGACGGTGGTCAGCGACGAGCCCTACGATTTTTACGAGCGGCCGCCGCTGTCGAAAGCGGCGCTGCTGGATGCCGCGGCTCCCCTCAGTCGACTGTTCAGCGAACAGGCGGTGGCGGAGCTGAACATCGACTGGCGTCGCCCGTTGCGCGCCGAGTCCATCGACGCTGAACAGCAAATCGTCACGCTCAGCGACGGGCAACGGCTGCAGTTCGAGCAGCTGCTGATCGCCACCGGCGGGCGGCCGCGTGTGCCGGGCGCCGCCTGGGCGCAGCATCCGCGCGTGATGACGCTGCGTTCCTGGGACGATGCGGCCCGGTTGCGGCAGGGCCTGCAAGGTTGCCGCCGTCTGGCGATCGTCGGCGGCGGTTGGATCGGGCTGGAGATCGCCGCTTCTGCGCGCCGTCTCGGCGCCGAGGTGACGGTGTTTGAACGCCAGCCCGCGCTATGCATGCGCAGCGTCGGCGCCGATGTCTCGCAGGCGTTGCTCGAACTGCATCGCCGGCAGGGCGTCACGGTGCTGTGTGGCTGCGGCGAGATCTCGCTGGAAGATCGCGACGGCGCCGCCTGGATCGGCAGCGAAGTCAGCGATCCGCAGGCCTTCGATCTGGTGGTGGTGGGGATCGGCGTCGAGCTGAATCTCGAACTGGCGCGCAGCGCCGGGCTGGCGATCGAGTCCGGCATCGTGGTCGACGGCCAAGGGCGTACCAGCCATCCGGCGATCTTCGCCGCCGGCGACGTGGCGCGCCACCCGACGCTTGGCCTGTGCCTGCAGTCCTGGGCCTACGCGCAAAATCAGGCCATCAGCACCGCCTGCGCGATGCTCGACGCCTTTGCCGCTCCGTATGACGACGTGGCCTGGCTGTGGTCGGATCAATATGACGTCAATATCCAGATCCTCGGCGTGCCGAGCGGCGGCGTGCACCATGTGGTGCGCCGCACGCTGCAGTCGCAGGTGTTCTTCACGCTGAACGCCGATCGGCAGCTGGTGCAGATGGTGGCGTTCAACGACGCGCGCACCATCAAGCTCGGCAAACGCTGGTTGGCGAGCGGCCGGGTGCTGGATCCGCAGCAGCTGGCGGATGCGGAGTTTTCTTTGATGGCGTTGAAATAACGCCCGAACCTCGGGAGCGTTTTATGACTACGCAAGACATTGACGCCCGCGCTGGACGGGCGGGGGAAGCCGTTGCCGAAAATCCGCAGCAACGGGTGCGCTGGTCGGTGCCGATCGCGCTGTTCGCCTGCGTGCTGCTGGCGTTTTTCGACAAGATCAGCATCGCGGCGCTGTTTTCCGACGCCGAGTTTCAGCAGGCGTTAGGGATCGGCTTTGACCCGGCGCGGCTGGGCTTGCTGATGAGCGCGTTTCTGTTCTCCTACGGCATCTCCTCGATGCTGCTCAGCGGCATCGGCGATCGGCTTAACCCGGTAAAAGTATTGATTGGCATGATGGTGGTGTGGGGCGTGCTGATGGTATTGATGGGGCTGGTGCGTTCCTATCACGCCATGATGACGCTGCGCATTCTGCTCGGCATCGCCGAAGGGCCGCTGCTGCCGATGGCCTACGCCATTATTCGTCAGGCCTTTCCGCCGCAGCTGCAGGCGCGCGCCACCATGCTGTGGCTGCTCGGCACGCCGCTCGGGGCCGCGCTCGGCTTCCCGGTCACCCTGTACATCCTCAATACCTTCGACTGGCAGACCACCTTCTTCTTTATGGCGTTTCTGACGCTGCCGGTGATGTTGCTGGTGCTGTTCGGCATGCGCCACCTGAACGTCTCGCGCCCGGCGGCGGCGGCCAAGCCGGCGGTGTCCGAACGCAAACAGCACCGCCGCGAGCTGCTGCGCAGCCCGCATTTCTGGATGATTTGCCTGTTCAATATCGCCTTCCTGACCTACCTGTGGGGCATGAACGGCTGGTTGCCGAGCTACCTGATCAAGGGCAAAGGCATTCATCTGGAGCATGCCGGTTACCTCTCTTCGCTGCCGTTCATCGCCATGCTGCTCGGCGAAGTGCTGGGCGCCTGGCTGTCGGACAAGCTGGATCGGCGCGCGCTGGCCTGCTTCCTGTCGCTGTGCGGCGCGGGCCTCGGCCTGGCGGTGGTGCTGCACCTGCAGGGCACCTACAGCGTGATTGCGGCCATGGCCTTCAGCACCTTTATGTGGGGCGCCGGCGCGCCGAATATTTTCGCGCTGTTGGCGAAGGCGACCAGCAGCAAGGTCAGCGCCACCGCCGGCGGCATTTTCAACGGACTGGGCAATTTTGCCGGCGCGCTGGCGCCGGTGCTGATGGGGGCGTTGATCGCCGCCACCGGCAATATGGATAACGGCCTGCTGTTCCTGGTGGTGATGGCGTTCGTCGGCTGCCTCATTCTGCTGCCGTTGCTGAGAAAGTACTGAATTAACAATTGCTAAGCCCAATGGATTTCATGCTGTGGCTAGGCGGCAAGTTCGTGAGTCTCCAGGAGCTTACTGCGGTAAGTGACTGGTGTGAACGAATGCAGCCAACAACGCCACAGCGTGAAAGACGAAGGGGATAACCATTTGATTCAACAGAGGAGTGACAACATGTCTCAGGTTGAGAACAAAGCCGGCGTCAAGCCGCAGGATCTGTCGATGGAAAACTGGGTAGAGTCGCGCATCGCCCGTTTCGAGGGCCGCAAATACGACTGGAACGCGCTGAAATTCCAGGCCGACTTTGACCCGAAATACCGCCGCGCGCAGATGCGCTATATCGGCACCGGCGCCACCGGCGTGGCCAGCGACGCCAACACCATTCCGGCGGGCAACTTCACCTTTTCCACCATGGTGCTGCCGTCGAAGTGCGAGGGCCCGTTGCACCTGCACGACGACGTGGAAGAAGTGTTCTTCATGCTGAAAGGCAGCATCACGCTGATGATCCAGGATGGGGAAGAGTATTACGAAACCAGGCTGAAAGAGCGCGATCTGATCTCGGTGCCGGCGGGCGTGTACCGCGGCCTGTTCAACCACGGCGAGGAAGAGGCGCTGATGTGCGTGATGCTCGGCACCGCCAAGCCGGAGATCCCGACCTATCCGGCGGATCACCCGCTGTCCAAAGTGAAGCGCAACTGATGAACGGCCTGGCGCAACGCCAACTGGCGCGCTGCGGGGCGTACACCCTGAGCTGGCGCGAGACCGGGCAGGGGCGGCCGGTGGTGTTGCTGCACGGCATCAGTTCCGGGTCCGCCTCGTGGATCAAGCAGTTTAACGACAGCGGCCTGACGGACGGTCACCGTCTGTTGGCGTGGGACGCGCCGGGCTACGGCGGCAGCCTGCCGTTGGCGGACCCGCAGGCCGATGCCGCCGGTTATGCGGCGGCGTTGGCGGCGCTGATTGCTGAGCTGCAGCTGGCGCAGCCCCTGATCGTCGGCCATTCGCTGGGGGCGCTGATCGGCAGCGCCTACGCCGCCGGCTATCCGGACGGGCTATGTGGGCTGGTGTTGGCGGATCCGGCGCAGGGCTATGCCACGGCGCCGGAGGAAAAACGCCGGCAGGTATACGGCCAGCGCCAACAGATGATAGAGACGCTGGGGCCGGTGGGCTACGGCGAGCAGCGGGCGGCGGCCTTGCTGCATGAAGAGGCGGATCCGCAGGACATTGCCTGGGTGCGCAACGGCATGCAACAGCTCGATCCCGACGGTTTTCTGAGTGCCGCCTGGATGCTGGCCAACGACGACATCGGTCGCTATCTGGCGCGCTATCGCGGCCCGCTGGAAGTGTGGTGCGGTGAACAGGATCGCATTACGCCGCCGGAGAAGGCGGCCGAGCTGGCGCGTGAGCAAGACGCGACGCTGCGTCTGATCGCCGCCGCCGGTCATGCCAGCTACCTCGACGCGCCGGCGTGTTTCAACCGCTATCTGCGGGATTTTACGGGAGCAATCCAACGATGAATTTTCAGCTTGAGGATCGGGTGGCGGTGGTGACCGGCGGCTCGTCGGGCATCGGTTTCGAAACTCTGAAGCTGCTGCTGGCCGAAGGGGCGAAGGTGGCGTTCTGCGGCCGCGATCCGGACAAACTGGCCGGCGCGGAGGCCAGCCTGCGCGCGGACTTCCCGCAGGCGGAGATCCTGGCGCTGCGCTGCGACGTGCTGGATGCGCAGCAGGTGGCGCAGTTCGCCGCTCAGGTGACGGCGCGTTTCGGCGGCGTGGATCTGCTGATCAACAACGCCGGTCAGGGCTTCGTCGCCCATTTTGACCAGACGCCGCGCGAGGCCTGGCTGCATGAGGCCGAGCTGAAGCTGTTCGGCGTGATCAACCCGGTGCAGGCGTTCTTACCGGCGCTGGAACGATCGGCGATCGCGTCTATCACCTGCGTGAACTCGCTGCTGGCGCTGCAGCCGGAAGAACACATGATCGCCACCTCGGCGGCGCGTGCCGCGCTGCTCAACATGACGCTGACGCTATCGAAAGAGCTGGTGGACAAAGGTATTCGCGTTAACTCGATCTTGCTGGGGATGGTGGAGTCGGGCCAGTGGCGCCGCCGTTTCGAAGAGCGCAGCGATAAAGATCAAAGTTGGGAGCAGTGGACGGCGGCGATCGCCGAACGGCGCGGCATCCCGATGAAGCGCCTGGGCAAGCCGCAGGAGCCGGCGCAGGCGCTGCTGTTCCTCGCTTCGCCGCTGGCTTCTTTTACCACCGGCGCGGCGCTGGACGTTTCCGGCGGCTTTAACCGCCATGTGTAGCAGGGGCCGAAAAAGATGAAGAAGATCATGATGATTGGCTACGGCGCGATGGCGAAGGAAGTGATCGCCCGTTTGCCGGAAGGCGTGGAGGTCGGTTGGATCCTGGCGCGCGCAGCTCATCATGCGGCGATCGCCGAGGCTTTTGGCGGGCGGGTGCAGGCGCTGGCCCATCCTGGGCAGTGTTCGCAGCGGCCGGATCTGGTGCTGGAGTGCGCCAGCCAGCAGGCGGTGGCGGAGTTTGGCGAAGCGGTGCTGCAGCGCGGCTGGCCGCTGGCGCTGATCTCGACCGGCGCGCTGGCGGACGCCGCATTGCAACAGCGGCTGCAGCAGGTTTGCCGCCGCCATCACGGGCAACTGATCGTGCTGTCCGGCGCGGTGGCGGGGATGGACGGGCTGGCGTCGGCGCGCGAAGGCGGGCTGGAGAGCGTGACCTATCAGGCCAGTAAAAGCCCGGCCAGCTGGCGCGGCAGCCCGGCGGAACAGTTGATCGATCTCGATGCGGTGAGTGAAGCGCAGGTGTTTTTTGAAGGGTCGGCGCGTGAAGCGGCGCGTTTGTTCCCGGCTAATGCCAACGTGGCGGCCACCATTGCGCTCAACGGCCTGGGGATGGACGCCACCCGGGTACGCCTGCAGGTCGATCCCGCCACCCGACGCAATACCCATCGCCTGCAGGTGTGCGGCGATTTTGGCGAGTTTCACATCGAGCTGAGCGGCACCCCGCTGGCGAGCAATCCCAAAACATCAACCCTGGCGGCGCTGAGCGCGGTACAAGCCTGCCGCCGTCTGGTGGACGGCGGTTTTATTGCCTGAACGGCAGGAGCGGAGCATGGAACGATTGAATATTTTTGTCGCCGGACGCTGGCGCGAAGGGCGTGGCGAAGAGATGGCTTCGGTATTCCCGGCTGACGGCAGCGTCAACGCGCGGCTGCGTGCCGCTAACGTCGAGGACGTGAATGAGGCGGTGGAGGCAGCGGAACGCGCCTGGCGCGCGCCGGAGTGGCGTGGGTTGGTGCCGCACCAACGCGCCTCGATCCTCTACCGCGTCAGCAACCTGATCCTGGCGCAGCAGGAACAGCTGGCCGAGCTGCAGACCCGCGACAACGGCAAGCCGCTGGCGGAGACCCGCGGGCTGGTGGCCAGCGCGGCGGCGACCGCGCGCTACTTCGCGGCCGCCTGCGAGGTGTTGGAAGGTGAGCTGCCGACCCCGCGCAGCGCCGAGGTGATGACGCTCAGCCAGTATCAACCGATGGGGGTGATCGCCGCCATTACGCCGTGGAACTCGCCGATCGCCAGTGAAATGCAGAAGGTAGCGCCGGCGCTGGCGGCGGGCAACGCGGTGGTGCTCAAACCGGCCGAAGCGACGCCGCTGATGGCGCTGAAGCTGGCCGAACTGTTCGAACAGGCGGGCCTGCCGGCCGGGCTGCTCAGCGTGCTGCCGGGCAAAGGTTCGGTGATCGGCGAGGCGTTGGTGCGCCACCCGCTGGTGAAAAAGATCGCCTTTACCGGCGGGACCAGTACCGGGCGCCATTTGGCGCACATCGCCGCCGACAAGCTGATCCCCACCTCGCTGGAATTGGGGGGGAAATCGCCGACCATCGTGCTGGAGGACGCCGATCTGGAGCAGGCGGCGCGCGGCATCTGCTACGGCATTTTCAGCTCCGCCGGCCAGGCGTGCATCGCCGGTTCGCGGCTGTTCGTGCATCGTTCGCTGTATCAGCCGCTGCTGGCGCGCTTGACCGAACTGACGGCGGGGCTGCGTATCGGCAACCCGCTGGTGCCGGGCGTGCATCTCGGCCCGCTGATCAGCGCCAAACATCGGCAAAGCGTGGCGGACTACGTGGCGCTGGCGCGGCAGGAGGGTGGCCGGGTGATCATCGGCGGCGAAGCGCCGGCCGATCCGCAACTGGCGAGCGGTAGCTATTACCTGCCGACCATTATTGAAGGCTTGAACAATGACGCCCGCGTCTGCCAGGAAGAGATCTTCGGCCCGGTGCTGGTGGCGCTGCCGTTTGACGATGAGCAACAGCTGATCGAACAGGCCAACGACTCGGTGTACGGCCTGGCGGCCGGCATCTGGAGCCGCGATTTCCCGCGGGCGATGGCGCTGGCGGAGCGGCTGGAAACCGGCACCGTCTGGGTCAATACCTACAAAACGTTCTCGATTTCTACACCGTTCGGCGGTTTCAAGGAAAGCGGGCTGGGCCGCGAAAAGGGCCTGAACGGCATCAAGGCCTACATGCAGCAGAAAAGCGTGTATCTGGCGCTGAGCCATCAGGTGAACCGCTGGAGCGACTAGGCCGACACCTCTACGCATAACCCTAATAACGACTACCCTAAGAAGGCAGATGATGAGCGATAAAATCACGGTTGGCGAGGCGATAGCCCGGACTCTGGAACAGTACGCGGTGTCGGCGATGTACGGCATCATTTCGATTCATAATCTGCCGATCGCCGATGCGGTGGGGCAGCGCGATAAAATTCGCTTCGTGCCGGCGCGCGGCGAAGCGGGCGCGGTCACCATGGCCGACGCGCACGGGCGCTTCTCCGGCCTGGGCGTGGCGTTGACCAGCACCGGCGCCGGCGCGGGCAACGCGGTGGGGGCGATGATTGAGGCGCTCAACGCCAACACGCCGCTGCTGCATATCACCGGCCAGGTGGAAAAAGCCTATCTGGACGCCGACGCCGGTTTTATTCATGAAACCCGCGATCAGCTCGGTTTCCTGCGCGCCTGCTCCAAGCGCGCTTACCGGGTCAATTCGCCGGAGCAGGCGGTGGCGGTGATCCAGCGGGCGATCCTGGATGCGCAAACCGTGCCCTGTGGCCCGGTGGCGGTCGAGATCCCGATCGATATTCAAAGTAGCCTGGTTTCCCGTTCGGTGCTGACCGAAGCGTTGGCGCCGGCGCCGCTGCCGAAGGCGGACGATGCGGCGGTGGAGCGGCTGCATCAGCGGCTGAAACAGGCCAAGCGTCCGCTGCTGTGGTTAGGCGGTGGCGCCTTGGCCTGCGGCGACGCGGTGCGTAAGCTGGCGGACGCCGGCGTGGCGGTGATCTCCAGCACCCACGGGCGCGGCATTCTGCCGGACAGCCATCCGCGCAGCCTGCGGGCGTTCCACAACTCGCCGAGCATCGAGGCGATCCTGACGCAGTGCGACCTGACGCTGGTGGCTGGTTCGCGCCTGCGCAGTAATGAAACCCGCACCTGGACGCTGCCGCTGCCGCGCCCGCTGGTGCAGATTGACATCGATCCGGCGGCGGCCAACCGCAACTACCTGGCCGATGAGCAGATCAACGGCGACTGTGCGGCGCTGCTGACGGCGCTGGCGGCGCGGCTGAGCCCCGGCGAGAAGGTTAACGCCGAGTGGGATGCCGAGATCGCGGGGGCGGTGCAGCAGGCGGAGAGCGCGTTGCGTCAACAGTCCGGCGAATACGCCAAACTCAACGACGCCATCGACGCCGCGTTGCCGCAGGACGGATTGCTGGTGCGCGATATCACCGTTTCCGGCAGCGTCTGGGGCAGCCGTTTGTTCCGCGCGATCTCGCCGCTGTGCAACATTCACTCGCTGGCCGGTGCTATCGGCATGGGGCTGCCGATGGCGATCGGCACCGCGATCGCCAACCCGCAGCGCAAGGTGGTGGGGCTGGTGGGCGATGGCGGTTTGGCGCTGGGCCTGGGGGAACTGGCGACCATGGCGCAGGAACAGGTGAACATCACCCTGCTGATCATGAACGACGGCGGTTATGGCGTGATGCGCGGCATTCAGGACAAGTATTTCGCCGGGCGCCAGTATTACAACGAGCTGCATACGCCGGCCTTTACTCAAATAGCCGAAGCGATGGGGCTGAAAGCCTGGAAGGTCGAGGCGGCGGCGCAGTTCAACGGCGTATTGGCCGAGGCGATCAACTACCCGGGGCCGTCGGTGGTCGAGGTGGACATGAAGCAGGTCGGGCCGCTGACCTTCGCCGGGCCGCCGCAGAAAACCCTGTATTGAGACGATAAAAAACGCCCGGCGGTTGCCGGGCGTTCTCGTTGTTACTTCTCTGCCGCGATGCGATCGCGAATGTGCTGCGCGCGCGCTTGGGAAGACGGGTGATCGTCGAACATGCTGCTCTGACGGCCGGCTTCCATTTGGGCCAATTTTTCGAAGCTGGTGGCCAGGCCGTTCGGATCGATGCCGCGCTTTTTCAGCAGATCGAACGAGTAATCATCCGCTTCGCTTTCCTGCTTCTGCGAGAACTGGGCGCTGACCAGTTTCTCGCCGATGTCCGCCAGCTGCGACTGCGACAGCGAGCCGATGACGCCGCCGGCGGAGGACGCCGCGGTGCGCAGCGCCACGGTACCGTAAGCCACCTGCATCGCTTTACGGGTGTGGCCCAGGGCCACGTGGCCCATTTCGTGGCCCAGCACGCCTTCCACTTCGTTGTCGTTCATCATGTCCATCAGGCCGCTGTAGACGCGGATACAGCCGTTGGCCATCGCCCAGGCGTTGACGTCTTTGGTCACGTAGACCTTGTAGTTGGCCGGGGTGCCGTTGATGTTGTCGCCCAGCGCCGCAGCGATTTTGTTGAGACGCTTGGCGTAGGTGCTGCCGGCCGGCGCGATTTGTGCCTTGCTGTCCATCTCGGCGCAGGATTTATCACTCAGGGCCTTAACGTCGTCGTTGCTCAGGGTCGCCGCCTGGAACGCCTGCGCGCCGGACTGCATCAAGGTTTCGGTATTCAGGTTTTGACAGCCGGTTGCCAAGGTGGCAATGCCCAACGCAATCAAAGAGGTACGGATCTTCATAACGCCATCTTCCTGTGAAGGTAACAAGGTAAAAGAGTCATTTTGCTTTGAGGAAATCTTGTCGCAAGAGCCTAGTGTACGCCAGCTAAGGCGAGAATAGTGTTATTCCGAAAAAGCGTCCAATCGTGCTAATAAGTGGTGAACTCGCTCTCATTTGGCATTAGGGATTGCCGTTGTGATGTGGAGTCTGAGAAAATAGGGAACTTGACTGCTTTTTTTATCCGACCTGGAGTAAAACATGTCTTCTCGTAAAGAGCTTGCCAACGCCATCCGCGCACTCAGCATGGACGCCGTACAAAAAGCAAATTCCGGCCACCCGGGGGCCCCTATGGGCATGGCGGACATCGCCGAAGTCCT